>CALOFD010000026.1:0-2516 GCA_942492505.1 Thermoanaerobaculia bacterium | reverse complement strand
GGCGAGTTCCTCAGGAGCGCCTTGGAGCCGGTCACGACGTAGAGGTCGCGCAGGTCGTCACCGCCGAAACAGAGACTCGTCACCATGGGCAGGGGAACGGGCAGCCGGTGCCGTTCAGTGCCGTCGGCTTCGAGCACCCAGACCGCCGAACCGTGGGCCAGGGCGACCCACACGCTGCCGTCTTCGGCGACGGCGAGTCCGTCGGGAGCCCCCTCGCTGGATCGTGCGAAGACCGACCGGGTACCGGCGACCGGCTTCCCGTTCAGCCGATCGATCGGCTACTTCCTCGGCGACGACAGCCGGCGCGGGAATCTGAGTGGTAGAGCCGTCGAACCGTCCGCTGAGAAGCCGAGGTCGTTGGTCAGTTCGATGCCGGTCGACTGGATTCTGGAGGTCCCGTCGAGGTCGATCACGTGCAGCGAACCCGGAATCGGAGCCCGGCCGTCGTCGAAGACCGGGCTGGATCCCAACGATCCGACCCACACCCTGCCATCTGAATCCGTGACGAGGTCGTTGTAGCCGACGTTGTCGTTCTCGGGATCGCGATCGAGGATCTTGCGGGTCGCGGAGCCGTCGAAGGGTTTGAAGGAAATGTTGCCGCCGCTGACGATCAGCCCGCCGGCTTCGTGGAAGGCCATGCCGCCGACGCCCCGGCGGTGTGCGAAGACGGTCTCGACGCTGCCGTCCGGCGAGAGCCGGTAGACGCCACCGCGCAGCACGTCCGAGAACAGCAGGCCGCGGCCGGCCTGCCAGAGCGGGCCCTCGATCAGATCGAAGCCCGTGACGAGTCGGTCCATGTTCACGGCTCCACCTCGAAGAGGTCCTCGCGCGCCCCCCACTGCATCAGGACCGTGTCCTCGTCGATCCCCTCGACGAGCGTCATTCGGATCGACGCGTGGCGACCGGGGAAGATCAGGGTCGCGGCGATCTGGTCGAGTCTCTCCGCGTCGCCTTCGGGACGCCCCAGCAGCGTTCCTTCGCCGCCCACCAGGATCTCGCCGACGACCACGAACTTCGGCCGGCTCGAGTAGACGGCCCCCGAAAGCACTTCGAACGGCGCGCTGAACCGCAGGGTTCCCTGCAGATTCGTGATGTGGAGGATCGGATCGAGGACCGGCCGAGAGAATTCGATGGAGGCTTCCGGCCCGGGCCGGAACGTCGCCGCGACACGATCGCTCTCCAGTTGGGGCGGAGAGAACGGTACCGGGTCGTACTCCGTGCCGTCGAAGGTCGGCGTCAAACCGTCGGTGCGGGTCAACGGCCCGGGCGCCTCGAGCCCGACGGTCGACCAGGTGGCGTCGACTTCGATCGGCAGCACCCCCGTCACAGAGGCGCCGGAATGAGTGCGCCAGTCGACGTGCTGGGTCGGCCTGAAGAGACCCCACTGGAACTGGGCACTGTCCTGCTCGCGTCCCTCGACATAGCGGATCACGATCTGCGAGTGGCGCCCCGGGAAGACGACCGTGCCGGACAGCTGGTCGAGTTCTCCAGTCGTCGAAAGAGCGATCCGGCGATCCTCGACGACGATCTCGCCGAGGCGGGTGAACGGCGTGGAGGCGCTCCAGGAACCTCCCGACAGCAGGCGGAAGTCCTCGCTGAACTCGTACACGCCCTGCAGGTTGTCGAAGTGCAGGATCGGGTTCGCCACCGGTTGGGAGAAGACGATCGTCGCGGTGCCGTCGGGACGAAAACGGGCGCTCACGTAGTCGGTCTCGTCGACGGCCGGAGAGAAGGGACTGCCGTCGTAGTTCTCGCCGCTGAAGGTCGTCGAGGCGCCGCTCACGGCACGCGAGCTGGAGACCATCGTCGCCGGTTCGGCGACCTGCCAGGACACCTCGATCTCGCCGTCGAGGTGACCCGTGAGGGGGACCCTTCTTCGGCTGCCGCCAATCGACGTACTCGATGTCCTGGGCGAGGGTCGGCGGAGGGAACACGATTCCCAGTGCGCCGAAGGCGACCAGGTAGAGAAGGCTTCTCGTCTTCATCGAGGGGAGGTTATCCCAGTGCCGAAGGAGGATTCCCGGATTCCCGGCCGCGGCGACCCGGAATCGTGGCGAGCCGCGCCGGTCAGCGGTCGAGGAGTCGATTGCGGGTCGCTTCGTCGATCTCGACAGGCCGATCCGACGCGGTGTCGTACCAGACCCAGTGGTGGACGAAGATCGCGACCCGTCGCCCGTCGCGCGCTGAGAGGATCTCGAACTCCTGGTCGAAGTTCCTGGGTCCGCAGAGCGTCGTGCGAACGACGATCCGGACCCCTTCGTCCCACTTCAGGGGCGAGGAGTAGGTCGCCTCGGTCGCCCGCTGGACGGCATACGTCGAGTCCGGCTTCTCGACCCCGCAGTGAGCCTCGAAGTCGGCGTAGGCCATCTCGGTCAGACCGAGCAGAACGCCGGCATGAACGAATCCCGTGGACGCGAACGCGTCGGTGTGGCGGGTGGGGTAGGTGACCTCGAAGCTCATGCCGCTCGGGAGTCTATATGCGTGAACCCGCGATCGCAGCCCCTGTAGAGTTCGGG
>CALOFD010000025.1:0-66271 GCA_942492505.1 Thermoanaerobaculia bacterium | reverse complement strand
AAGAAGGAAGCGCGGGTGCTGGCATGACGATCTATGTGGTCGCTCAGACTCGTGAAGGACGGGTGCAGTCGGTCGCCCTCGAGGCGGTATCTGCGGGACTGGAGCTCGGTCGGTTGACCGGTCTGCCGGTGGAGGTGCTGGTTCCCGGTTCGGGAGTCGGCGATGCAGCGCCGCTCTGGCAGCGACGGGAGTCGCGAGAGTCCACGCCATCGACGACCCCGAGCTCGAGAGCTACACGCCTGAAGGCTGGGTCTCTGCTCTGGTTCCCCTGCTCGGCGCGGCTCGCTACGTGGTGTTCCCCCATACCTATCAGTCGGTCGACTGCATGGCGCGGGTGGCTCACGCACTGGCAGCTGCCATCCTTCCCGAGGCGACGGCCTTCGCCCAGGAGGGAGAGACCCTGCTCTTTCGCCGCCCCGTTCTCGGGGGCAAGATGCAGGCCAGGGTGCGCCAGCGGGGATCGGCTCCGTTGGTGGTTTCGGTCCAGTCCGCCGCCTTCGAAGCCGCGGTCGCTGACCAGGCGCCCGCGGAGATCGTCCAGGCGGCCCTGGTGTCGGCTCCCGACCAGGCGCGAGAACTTCTCGGAGTCGAGACCGTGGGCGGCGATACCGTCGATCTCAGCGCCGCCGATCGCATCGTCGCCGTCGGGCGGGGGATCGGTGGCGAGGACAAGATGGCGCTGATCCAGGATCTCGCCCGGGCGTTGGGGGCGGAGGTCGGCGCGAGTCGCCCCGTCATCGACAACGGCTGGTTGCCGCGCGATCGGCAGATCGGATCGAGCGGCCAGACCGTTGCGCCGAAGCTGTACCTCGCAGTGGGGATCTCGGGGGCCATCCAGCACCTGGTGGGGATGAAGGGGTCGGCCTGTACCGTGGCGATCAACAAGGACCCTGGCGCGCCGATCTTCACCGTTGCCGACTACGGTATCGTCGGCGACCTCTTCGACGTGGTTCCGGCGCTGACTGCGGCTCTGCAGGAAGCCGAATCGTAGACCTTCCAAGACTTTGATGGAGACTCAGCCGATGTCCGAGAACCGCACTCGTTTGTTCACTTCAGAATCGGTCACCGAAGGCCATCCCGACAAGATGGCCGATCAGATCTCGGACGCGATCCTGGACGAAGTCCTGCGCCAGGACCCCACCGGACGGGTTGCGTGCGAGACCATGATCTCCACCGGCATGACCGTCCTCGCCGGCGAGATCACCACCACCGCCGTGGTCGATTTCGTGCCGCTGGTCCGCCAGACCGTCAGGGAGATCGGCTACACCGATGGCGCGATGGGCTTCGACTGCGATACGTCCGCGGTCCTGGTGGCGTTGGATCGCCAGTCACCCGACATCGCCCAGGGCGTCGACACCGGCGGTGCCGGCGACCAGGGCATGATGTTCGGCTACGCTTGCCGTGAGACCGAGGTCCTGATGCCGCTGCCCATCACGCTCGCTCACGACCTGACGCGTCGCCTGGCGAAGGTTCGCAAGGACGGGATCGACTGGCTGCGCCCCGACGGCAAGAGCCAGGTGACGATCGAGTACGAGGGGTCGACGCCGGTTCGGGTCCACACGATCGTGGTTTCGACTCAGCATGCGGCGAGTGTCGAGCAGGGAGAGATCCGTGACACCCTGATCGAACAGGTCATCGGTCCGGTGGTGGGCGATCGGATGGATTCCGACACCATCATCCATGTGAATCCCACCGGGCGGTTCGTCGTCGGTGGGCCGCAGGGCGACTGCGGTCTCACGGGGCGCAAGATCATCGTCGATACCTATGGCGGCATGGGGCGTCACGGTGGCGGCGCGTTCTCCGGCAAGGACTCGACCAAGGTCGACCGCTCGGCCACCTACATGGCGCGCCATCTGGCGAAGAACCTGGTCGCTGCCGACCTCGCCGAAAGAGCCGAAGTACAACTCGCCTACGCGATCGGCGTCGCCGAACCGGTGTCGGTGCATGTCGATTCCTTCGGAACCGGCAACATCTCGGACCGCAGGATGGAATCGTTGCTCAAGGAGGTCTTCGACCTCAAGCCGCAGGCGATCATCGAGCATCTCGGGCTGCGCCAGCCGATCTTCCGCCAGACTGCGGCCTACGGCCACTTCGGACGCAACGAGTTCCCCTGGGAAGACACCGCGCCGGCGGTGAAACTGCGCTCGGCGGCCGGCTGACGCCGGGCCGCTCGGCGCGAGCTCCGGCGGCTAGGGCTGGATGCTCTCGTTCGCCTCCTCGGACCAGGTCTTGCCGTACTTCAGCACGTCGTGCTTGAGGAGGTCGAAGTCCCCCTGTTTCCGCCCGGGGACGGCGTCTCGGTAGACCGTGTCGCACTTGTAGCAGACGACGGCGTCCTTCAGGCGGCGGTGGAGCCAGAGATCGACGAGCGACAGGCCGACGAGCGACAGGCCGTAGGTCCAGGGAACGAAGATCGCTCCGATGACGATCAGCAGGCAGCCGAGTCCGCGGTTGACGTCACGCTGCCGGTAGAGATGCCGACATCCACAGAGCGGGCACTCCGAGACGCTGGCGGGCGGCTCTGGGTCCCAGGAAGTGGTGGCGACTTCCCTGACCTCGTCGCACTGCGGACAGGCCAACGAATCTCCAGGTGCGATCTGCGCCCGGAAGGGATAACCGCACGAGCGACACTGGGTGCGGATGCGCATCGACTCACGCAGGGACGCCGGTCGTGACCGCGAGGTAGTAGGCGGTGATCTCGCCGATGAAGGTGCCGACGACGACCACGTAGAGAATTCCGGTGGCGGACTGGTTGGAACGCTGCTTCGCGCAGTGCAGGGAAAGACCGGCCAGTACGGTGGGTACGGCCAGTCCCCAGAGCACCCTGAACCAGAAGAACATCCCCTGGCCGTTGAGGGTCGTGAGGACGCGAATGGGGTGAGGTTCGACCATGTCGGGAACGGTGGCGGCGAAGGCCAGGGTCGCGCCGACGGCGGCGAGTCGGAGGAGGGATGCCACCACGAGCACCTGACAGAAGAGAACGAGGTGATGGAAGGGGAGCTTCGGCGCTACGAGGTACCAGTGTCCCAGCAGCATGGCGATCAGCGACCAGCCCAGGAGCAGTGCCGAGGTCAGCAGCGCGATTCCCCTCAACAACTCGGCGTGGGGCAGAGGAGTTTCGAGGTCGAAGGCCTTCAGGCCCACCAGGAGCAGGGCGGCCGAACCGGCGATCAGGGCCACGGCCGCAGGAGCACGGCAGAGTTCCCAGCGCTCCCTCCAGATCGCGGCGTAGTAGAGGAAGCAGGACGCGAAGCAGATGCCGAGCGCGATTCGGCCGGTGGCTGCGTTCTGGCCGAAGGCATCGAAGGGATGCAGGGCGACGACGGTGACGGCGAGCGCCATCAACCCGAGAAGGACCAGGGCATTCATCTGGAAGTAGCCGCGACCGAGGTCGTCCTCGGGGATCCAGAACAGGGTGCTGAGAACGCCGACGCAGGTCGCGAGGGCGAAGAGCAGGAAGACGCTCATGGGGCGCGATCGTACCCCAGACGGGCGCCCGGCGAACCGACCCCAGGGGGTGTTTTCGGGGTCCGTCGTCGCAGCTAGGAGCGGACGCCGAGAAACAGATACGCCGACAGCAGGGAGAACAGGACGCTGGGGCTCCAGGCGGCCATCGCAGGAGGGATGGCCGCGGTCTCACCGAGGGTGGCGAACACGGCCAGGACCGCGAAGAGCACCATGCCGATGAGCAGCGACAAGCCCACTCCATAGAGCGCGCCCTGCTTGCCGAGTCGGAAGGCGAAAGGCAGGGCGACGAACACCATGACGAGCGAGACCGCCGGCATCGCGAGCTTGTTGTAGAGCTGGAACTCGAGGTCCGGCGCCTTCTGCCCGCTGCGGATCACTCTCGTGACGTAGTCGCGCAATTCGAAGTAGCTCATCTCGACCGATTTCTTGATTTCGGTGGAGAAGAACTCGAGATCCTCCTGCATGTCGATCTGAACCGGCCCGGTGAGCTCGTTGTAGCCGCTGACCCGATTGTTCTCGAAGCTGCGCGCCCAGCCGTTCTCGAGCCACCAGGAGTCGTCGATATAGGCGACATGTTGGCCGTAGAGATGCCCGACGAGGTTGTGGTCGGGGTCGAAGCGGAAGGCCTGGAAGCGTTGCAGGGTACGGCGCTGGGGATTGAACGTCAGGTAGTTGAAGATCGTACCGGAGCCATCCTCGTGTTGGCTGAAGAACCACTGCCGGCTGACTCGTCGGCGGGCGTTGGCACCCTGTCCGAAGATCTGGGCGCGGATCTGGGCGTGACGGGAATTGGCGGCGGGGAGGAGGGAGAGGTCGAGCACTGCCGCCGCCAGCGAAATCGCGGCGCCCGCGAAGATCGCCGGAATGGCGAGGCGGTAGAGACTGATTCCCGCCGCCTTGGCGGCGATGACTTCGCTCGTGCGCGAAAGCAGTCCGTAGCAGATCAGGGTGGTGAGGAGCACTGCGAAGGGGGCGATCGTGTAGAAGATGTTGAGCGACGAATAGATGTAGTACTCGAGAACGACGGCTGCTCCGATGTCGTTCGCGAAGATCTCGTCGAGAGTCTGTGACAGATCGACAATGATGTAGATGGTCACGCAACTCGCGATCACGACAGCGGCCATCTCGCAGAACGTCCTCAGGACGTAGCGATCCATCCGGCCCGGGAAGCGGATCGAGAACTCGGGGAGTTGAAGTCTGAATCGGTACTGCGTGGCAGCAGGGCGGGGGGCTGCCGAAGCCGAGGCGGGGGAGTCGCCGGGTCGACGCCCTCCGCCTTCGTGGACGACGGTGTCGCTGGAGCCTCGTTGCGGCCCTGGCGCGGTCGTCGCTTCCAGGCGCTCGGAAGCCGGGCGCAGGCGGCTACCGAGGCGTGCGAGCCGTCGCTTCGCGGCGTGCCATGGAACCAGTTCGATGAGACCGCCGATCAGCGTGCCCTTGTCGCCGTTGCGACGGACGAGGAGAAAGACGCCGGCGAAGAGGAAGAGAACGTTCGGTCCCCACATCGCCACGGCGGGAGAGATCCACTCTTCCGTTGCCGCGTGGTCGCCGAGGCTCTGGAGGATGTAGTAGGTGAGGATGATGGGAAGCGCCCGGCTGAAGGCGGAGGCTCCACCTCGTCCCCGATTCGCGAAGCCCATCGGCAGGGCGATCAACCCGAAGACGAGACAGGCGAACGGGATCGAGAACTTCTTGTGGATCTCGATCATCGACGTGATCCGCATGCTCTGCGGGTTCTCCTCGTTGCGGCTGTAGGCCCTCAGTTCGGCGAGTCCGAGTTCCCGAAGAGACTTCGAGGCCACCTGGCCCGGGTCCCGATCGCCGGACTCCATGGCCAGGGTCAGCTCCTTGTTGAGCGAGAGCTGAGCCTCGTCGGGCGCCGTCAGGTCGAGTTTCTGGTCGAGGGCGTTCTCGAGATGGACCAGAACCCGCTCTTTCTCACGGTCGACCTCGATGTCGCCCGACCTGGCGACGGTGTAGTTGAACTCTTCGAGCGGAATGGCGTCGGCGAAGAAGACGCCGTTCCAATGACCGTCCACCGGGTCCGATTCGAAGACGTACATCGTCCTGCCATCGACGATGTCGTTGAAGATCCGAGGTTCGACTGCCAGCGACTGATCTCCCTGCATGAGGTGTTCCCGAACCATCGCCTGGAGGGTGCGGTTGCCCCACGGAAGGGCGTACACGCTGAGATAGGTGTTGGTGATGGTGAGGAGGATCGAGAGCGTCAGGATCGGCCGGTAGAGACTGATCAGGCTCGTTCCCGCCGCTCGCATCGCGGTCAGTTCACTGTCGGCCGAGAGTCGACCGACGGCAGCCAGGATCCCGAAGAGAAGGGCCATGGGGATGGTGATGACGACGATGTGGGGAAGATTCAGGGCAAGCAGCTTGAGAGCGATCTCGAACGGAACGTCTCTGCGGATCATGGCCTCGGCGAGGTCGAAGAACGACCGCACCAGAAGGAGAATGGTCGAAACCAGGAAGCCGATGGCGACCGGGCCGAGGCATTCTGAGAAGACGTAACGATCGATGCGCTTGATCACCTCGCGATTCTACTCGCGGGGGTGCTTCGGTGACCGGATGGATCGAACGGCGCGATAGTGTGCACGGACCATGCGATTCGCAAGGAGAAGCTGCGCCGTCGAGACGGTCGCCCGGCCATCGAGCCGGATCCTGTCGCGAGGAGGAAGCGGCGTCAGGGCGGTGGTGATCTCGATGATGGCCCTGCTGCCGGGCTCGGTCACGGCCGGGCTGGCGCAGCCACCCGAGTCGTCCGGGGTCGCTCAGGATTCGGCCCCTGTCGAGCAGGACCTGGTCGAGCGGCAGGAGCTCGAGAATGAACTCGCGAAACTCGAGAGCCGGCTCGAGTCCGCTCCCGGCGATCCCGAGGCTCGCTTCCTGAAGGGACTCGCACTGGTCGGCCTGGATCGGCTCGCGGAAGCAGAGAGGGTCTTCGCGAGACTGGTGCTCGAGTTCCCCGAATCGCTGGCGGCGGCGAACAACCTGGCCTCGGTGATGGCTCCTTCCCGGCCGGACGAGGCCATCGGGATCCTCGAGAGGGCCGTCGCTGCAAATCCTGAGTTCCGGGTTGTCTTCGACAATTTACGCCTTCTTTACGGCGACCGATCCTCGCGGCGCTACGAGGAGGCGCTGGGAGGATCGGCCGGGGGCGCGTCGGATCTACGGATTTCGAGATCGTGGGACGGGGCGAGAGTGCCGGCCACGGCCGACGGGGAAGCATCGTTGCCGATTTCGAACTCCAACCGGCCGGCAGATTCCGATCTTCCGGCGGCGGGTCGGCCTGCCGAGGTCGTTGGCGGGGAGGCCGACCGGCAGGCAGGCGAATCGGAGGCTGCCGACAATCGGCCTTCCGACGGTTCGGACCTTCTCGGTACGGCGGAGATGTTCGTCCTGGCGTGGGCTCGATCGTGGTCGAGTCTCGACCCCAAGGAGATCCTGGCCTTCTACGCGGATGATTTTCGGCCTTCGAGCGGACTCAGCAGTGAGGCCTGGCGGCAACAGGTCGCGCGGCAGGTCGAGGCCTCGCAGTTCATCGATCTGTCACTGGAAGGACTGAGAGTCACCCTGATCGGCGAACGGGCCATCGCGGGTTTCCGGCAGAACTATCGTTCCGACCTTCTTGCCGAGACCTCGACGCGGAACCTGCTCATCGAGCGTGCGGAGGGTCGCTGGCAGATCGTCGAAGAGCGGTCTCGCTGACGAGAAGCCGTCGGTCGGTCCGCACGAGTCGAATCTCAGAGGCCCATCGCAAGATCCGCTGGCGCGGGACTTACGGTCGAGGTTGTACGAGACGCCTGGCGAAGAGGCGCGCGGACTGCGTGGCTGGTCTCGTACCTAGAGTCCGATAAGATAGATTATGTCAATCCAATGAGCCGTGATGGCTTCTGCCGTTGCCTCTGGCGACTACTTACTCGTCGAAGAGCGATCGCTCCTTCAGTTGCGATCGGACCTGCTCCAGGGCCGCCTCCAGCGCCTTGATCATGTCGTGGGGATCCACCTCCGACTGTCGGAAGCTCAGGGACAGCCGGTAGGATTGGTCCGGCGCCTTGAACTGGAATCGGTAGGGTTTTGCACGCCGGCCGGGCTTTCTGGACTGCTTCTTGATTTCCTGGCGAACGGCGTCGCGGCCCAGCCCCTGGGCGGCGATCTTCTCGAGCATCCGCTGCATCTTCTCCGGATCGTCGAGCTTGAGGACTTCGAGGAGGACCGATTTCGACTGGATCCCCAGCGCCTGGACGGAGCGTCGGATGTCATCGGGAATCTGTAGCAGGCTGAGAGATTCCGTGATGGTGCTCCGTGACTTGCCGACGGCGTTGGCGATCTTCTCGTGCGTGTAGTCGTGTCTCGATTGCAGCGCCAGATAGCCTTCGGCTTCTTCGAAGACACTGAGGTCCTGGCGCTGGAGGTTCTCGACGAGTGCGATCTCGAGGGCTTCCTGGTCGTCGACCAGCATTTCGATGGCAGGGATCTCGCTGAGGCCCGCCTCCAGTGCGGCACGATAGCGCCGCTCGCCGGAGATGATCACGAAGCTCTCTTCATTGATTTCTCCGAGCGGGCGCACGAGGATGGGCTCGAGAACACCCTTGTGCTGAATCGACTGGACCAGCTCGCTCAGGTCCCCGACGCCGTGTCGTGGCTGATTGGGGTCAGGGCGGATGTTCGAAAGGGAGATCATCCGCCCGATCGCCGATTCGTCCCGGGTGGTCAGGTCTTCCACGAAATGGAGATCGTGCCGCATGGCGACTTCTCCTGGCAGTCCTCGTCTAGACACGGCTGGCAATCTCCTCGGACAGTTTGTAGTACTCGTAGGCGCCGCTCGAGCGTGGCGAGAACGAGAAGATCGACTCCCGGTAGGCGGGTGCCTCCTCCAGGCGAACGCTCTTGGAGATGACCGTGTCGAACACTTTGTCGCCGAACACCTTCTTGACCTCTCTGGAGATGTCCTTTCCCAGGAGGGTTCGCTTGTCGTGCAGCGTGATGAGGACTCCCAGGATCTGGAGTCTCGGGTTCGCGCGACGCTTGATCTTGTCGATCGTTTCGAGCAGATCGTCGCTGCCCTCGAGGGCGAAATAGCTCGACTGGATGGGGATGAGGACATGGGTCGCGGCAACGAGCGCGTTGACTGTGATGATCCCGAGCGTTGGAGGCGTGTCGAGAATGATGTAGTCGTACCGTCGCCGTACGCTCTGCAGGACGTCCTTCAGCCGGTAGTGGCTGTCGATCTCCCCCACCAGGGCTGAATCGAGCCTGGCGAGTGAAATGCTCGCGGGGGCGATGTCGAGCCCTTCGACCTTCTCTGCAGGCACGATCACGTCAGCGATCGAGATGCTCTTGTCGATGAGGGCGTCGTAGACCGTCGTGCTCAAGCTGCGCGTGTCGACGAAGGACATGGAGCTGTTGCACTGAGGGTCGAGATCTACGAGCAGCGTACGCAACCCTTTCGAGGCAAACGCCGCAGCGAGGTTGATGGCCGTCGTCGTCTTGCCCACGCCGCCCTTTTGATTGGTGATCGTCAGAATCATCGAGGGATCTCCTGGCCTGCGGGCCAATTCGGCTGGCGGCCTGGGACGACCCTGGTCGTGTGACGCTCGCCGGAGGGTCTTGAGTGGTATTCGGCCGACACTGCAGTGAATTCAATCATGACCGTCAAGGGGTTGGTCGAGCCTTCCTGGGTCGGCTGCGGCGGATCTGAAAGTTGCTGCAGTGTATTCAGCGACCGAATTCGCGTCAATGCCGGGCTCATTGCCTCTGACGGCGACATGGGATCGAGTTCACAGCCCAGGGGGCACGAGTCGAGCGGCGGCAGGGCGTGACTTGCCGCCGTCCAGGGCCAGCGAATGTCGGCGCGCCGACATTCCGTTCAAAGTGCTGATAATGAAGGACTTGTATGGAGAGAGTGCGGCAGGCCCTACATCTCGTACTCGCCGAGCTCATCGGGATCCATGTCCTCGAGAATTCGACGTGCGCGCTCCGCTTCGGTCACACTTTCATCCACGCGTGCCTTTTCCAGCACGGTGGGTTGGACCAGGATAGGAGTTTTCGTACGCAGGGAGAGGGCGATCGCATCACTCGGCCGGGCGTCGACTTCGACGGGGCCGGCCTGGGACTGGATGTGGATCACCGCGAAGAAGGTCTGCTCGCGCAGATCCTCGATGACGATCTTCTCCACCCTGGCACCGAGACACGCCACGAAATCGACCAGCAGGTCGTGGGTTCTCGGGCGGGGTGATTCCACTCCCTGCATGGCACTCTGGATGGCGCTGGCTTCGAACAGGCCAATCCAGATCGGAAGGAAGGTCTCGCTGTCCGGATCGCGGAGGACGACGATCGGGTTGTGGGAGGAGGGATCGAGCATCAATCCTCGAACCTCCATCAGGATGGGATCCTGGGTCATGAGTCAGAGCCCTGGAGCACGGTCAGTTCTGGTCCGGCAGGGCGAGGGTTGGGGATCGCCCCTGGGTGGGCAGAGTCGAGTTCGGGGTCCACAGCCGCGGCCCGGCCTGGCGCGGCCCGGCCTGGCGCGGCCCGGCCTAGCGCGGCCCGGCCGACCGCGTCGATGCCGAGCAGTCGGCCGACCAGACTGTGCGGGAGGCCGCGCGTGACCTCGACGTTGACGAGGCTGCCGAGTGGAATGTGGCGGCCATCACCCTCGAAATGGATCACACGGTGGCAGCCCGTTCGCCCTACGAGGCTGTTGGGAGACTTGCCTGGCGATGTCACGAGAACCTGCTGCCGGGTGTTCACGAGATCCTGGTTGAGTTCTTCCTGGATTCCGGCTTGAAGGCTGAAGAGTGACTGGAGTCGTGTGTCGGCGACAGGCCGCTCCACTCCGGGCCCGAGTCGCAGGGCTGCGGTTCCCGGTCTCTCGGAGTACTTGAAGGCATAGACGCTGGCGAAGCGCACTTGCGTGAGCAGGTCGAGGGTCGACTGGAAATCCTCTTCGCTTTCCCCCGGGAAGCCGACGATGATGTCCGTGGAAAGAGCGATCTCGGGTCGCGACCGACGCAACGCCGCGACGAGGTCGAGGTACTGCTGCACGGCGTAGCCCCGACCCATGCGCTGCAGGACGGTGTCGGAACCGGACTGGACGGGCAAGTGGAGGTAGGGTGAAATGTTGCCGTGGCGTCCGAAGGCCTGGACCATGCGAGCGGTGAAGTCCCGCGGGTAGGACGTGACGAACCGCAGGCGTCGAAGTCCGGGGATCCCGGCGACGGCGTCCAGCAGGTCGGCGAAGTCGAGGGTGCCGCGAGTCGGGTGCTCCTGACGCCAATGGTTGACCGTCTGGCCGAGCAACTCGATCTCGAAGAAGCCGTAGTCCACCAGATGACGGGCCTCTTCGACGATCGCCTCGATCGGTCGACAGCGTTCGGGGCCGCGAGTGGTCGGAACGATGCAGAAGGTGCACTTCTTGTCGCATCCCTCGACAACCGTGATCATGCCCTTGAACTCGCCTTCGCGGCAGATCCGGTCGGGCTCGTACTGTGGGACTTCCGGGAACCCGGTGAGCACGAGTCGCTTTCCACGGCGGGCGTCGTCGACGGCTCGGGCCAGGTCGCCAACCCTTCCGGTGCCGATCACGAAGTCGAGGTCGGGAACTCGCGACAGGGCCCTGCGCCCCTCCTGCTCGGCTACGCAGCCACAGAAGCCGATGACCAGCGTTTCCTTCTCGGCCTTCAGCAGGCGGTACTCCCCCAGTCGGGAGTAGGCCTTCTGTTCGGCCTTTTCCCGAACGCTGCAGGAGTTCAACAGGATGATGTCGGCCTCCTCGACGGTGCGTGTGGGGAGCAGCCCCTGCTCCATCAACTGCCCGGTCATCCGCTGGCTGTCCAGTTCGTTCATCTGGCAGCCCCAGGTCTCGACGAAGAAGCGATCGCCGAGGCTCATGGTTCGTCCTCCCAGGCGTCTTCGTCGACGACTCGAGGCTCGCGCTCGTCGCCGGCGCGTCGGCGTTCCGAGGCCAGGGTCGCCTGCTCGGGTTCCAGGTCGAGACCTTCTCGCAGCCATCCGGGAAGAGCTCCCGCGAGACGACCGGTTTCGAGGAAGGCAGCCAACTCGGCCTCGCGGGTCAGGACGTCTTCACGAGCCATCGCCAGGTTCTCGAGCGATCGATCCCAGGCCGGCTTCAGTTCACTGTCGCGGTAGAAGGGATCGTCCTCGGCGTAGAACGACCGACGCAGTCCCGCGACTTCGGCCTCGAGGCGTCCGACCTCCTCCACCGCATCCCGCCACGCCAGTCGTCGTTCGCGAGCCCCGTCGCGCCAGTAGTGCTCGTCGGCCGACAGCGGAATCGGAGTTTGCGGCCGTTCCGGTACGACTTCCGCGACGACCAGCTGTCCTCCCTCGGCGCTCTGGCTCAGGTTGTCGTTGGTGATCACTGCGACCGGCGGTGGCGCTGTCTCGCGCCGCGCCTGCTCGGCACGGCTCGCCTGCACCAGTTTCTGGGAAGAGATTTCCGAGTCGTCGGTGTTCTCGACGATCACGATCGTCCGAGCCCGGCTCCGCTCCGTGTCGGCGTCCGAATCGCGATCCGTGAGTTCAGGGGGCGGCTCGTCGGAGGGCGAGATCTCGTTCGGCGAGGAGTTTCGGGCTGGATCGCGATTCAACTCCTCGGAATCGACGAAGTCCGGTTCGCTCTCAGCCAGCAGTCGCTTCTCTTCTTCGCTGGTCGGAGCAGGCAATGGCTCCTCCTGCGGGAGTCGTTCGTCGGTCAGCGTCTGGGGAGGCAGGCTCACTGCCTTGGGTCCACCGGAGCATGCGACCAGGAGTGGCACGGCGCCGATGAGGAGGAGGCGCAACGATGAGGAGATGGGACGCATGGAGTGCTCGAGGCGCACGGCGGCGCGTCCACCATCATAGCCGACTGCGAATAGAACCAGGCCCGGCGATTTCCGGCGGCACCGCCGGACCGATCCCCGGCGGCATCGCCGGACCGATCCCCGGCGGCATCGCCGGACGATCCCCGGCGGCATCGCCGGAGGGAATTCGAGAGAGTGGACTTACGCCTTATTTATGCCACATCTAGATGGCCACGACATCAGGGAATCGTTCGCGCAGGAGGTCTTCGACTTCAGCGGTCGTCCGCAGAGAGAGCACCTCCTCGAGGGATTCTGCAGCGTCTCGTGTGGAGAGGGTCGCGAGGCGGGCCTTGAAGCCGGGGAGGGCGCGAGTACTCATCGAGAAACGACGCAGGCCGACGGCCAGCAGGAAAGGAGTCATCAACAGGTCGGAGGCGACTTCCCCACAGATGTTGAGTTCACAATCAGCCTCTCTGGCACCGTCGCAGATCTCCTTCAGGAGGCGCAGAACGGCCGGATGTCGCGGCTGATAGAGGTGGCTGACCTGTTCGTTGTCACGATCGACAGCCAGGGTGTACTGGATCAGGTCGTTCGTACCGATCGACAGGAAGTCGAGTTGCTCGCCGAGGCTTCGACAGATCAGGGCTGCGGCGGGAACCTCGATCATCGCGCCGAGTGGAAGTCGCTGGATCGGAACGTTCTCCGAGCGCAGCTCCCGGCGGATGTCCCGACAGAGATCGAGAAACAGCAGGACTTCCTCGAGGCTCGAGACCAGCGGGATCATGGCCCTCAGGTTGCCGTGGACCGAGGCCCGATAGAGAGCCCGCAGCTGGGACCGAAGGATCTCCGGGCGAGTGTGAACGAGTCGGATCCCCCGCAGTCCGAGAACCGGATTCTCCTCATGGGTCGCAGCGACGATGCTGCCGAGGGCGCTGCCTCCCAGGTCGAGAGTCCGTACGGTCACGGGTGCCGGAGATATCGCACGGGCGAGGCTGCAGAAGAGCTCGTAGTGCTCCTCCTCGGTGGGAAGATCCGGGTTCTTCTCCAGGTAGAAGAACTCACTGCGATAGAGACCGATACCGGCGGCCCCGAAACGTTCGACATCGCCGAGCTCGTCGAGAATCTCGAGGTTGGCGAGCAACTCGATCTCGACCCCGTCCAGGGTCTCCGCCGGCAGCCTCCGTGAGCGGGCCACCGCCTTCTCGTTGCCCTCTTCTTCGAGTCGGCGCTGCTCTCGGTGGCGACGGAGAGTCTCATCGGTCGGGTGGAGAACGACGTCGCCGAGATCGCCGTCGACGATCACCGGATCCCGGTCCGTCACCATTTCGGTGATCCCTTCGACCCCTACCACGGTCGGCAGACCCAAACCTCGCGCGACGATGGCCGTGTGCGAGGTCACTCCCCCACCCTCGAGGACGAACCCGAGGACTCGTTGCCTGGCGAGTCGGAGCGCGTCCGACGGCGTCAACTCGTCGGCGATGATGATCAGATCCTCGCCGAGTTCGGAGAGATCCCGGTGATCGTCACCCTGGAGACCGCGCAGCAGGTAACGAGAGACGTTTCGTAGATCTTCGCCACGCTCGCGCAGGTAGGCGCTCTCGATTCGTTCGAACTCCGACTCGAGCGCCTTGAGCGTCGAGGTGACCGCCCATTCGGCGTTGACGGCGTTCGTCTTGATGCAGTCGCGAATTCGGGCTGCAAAGGCCTCGTCGGACAGCAGCATCGCCTGGGCCTCGAGGATTCCGGCAAGATCGTCGCCGAGAACTCTCTGCATTCTTTCCTGCGCCTTGGCGAGCTCGCGCAGCGCCGCTTCCCGTGCTTCTTCGAGCCGTTCCAACTCGGCGGGCAGGTCCTGCTCCTCGAGCTGGATCTTGAGGATCTGACTGTCGGCTGAGCCGAGGCAGACCGCTCGCCCGATCGCGATCCCGCCGCTCACGCCGTTGCCATGCAGTCGCTCTTCGGTGGACTTCATTCACCCTCTCCGAAGCGATCTGCCACGATCGCGACGATGGCATCGACGGCTTCCTTCTCGTCCGGCCCGTCGCAGCGCAGGGTCAAGGTCGTTCCCTGCGCCGCAGCGAGCAGCAGGACGCCGAGAATGCTCTTGGCATCGACTTCCTCACCGTTGCTGACGAGTTTCACCGAGCACTGGTGAGCGCTGGCTGCGTGAACCAGTTTCGCCGCCGCCCGGGCGTGCAGCCCGAGGCGATTGATGATCTCGATCTGGCGCTCGATCACCGTGCCGCCCTCAGCATGATCCGGCGCCCGTCGTCCTGCCGTCGAGGTGCACGATCCCGCGAGCGCTCTTCTCCCGCAGCCAGGCGGCCAGCTCCGTGACGCTCTCCGGTTCCTCCTGGAGATGCCCGAGAAGCATGATCATCGGCAGACTCACCCCGGTGACCATCTCCACCTTTCCAGGCACCAGGTAGGGACGGCAGGCATTCGAAGGAGTGGCTCCGAAGAGGTCGGCGAGGATCAGCACCGAAGAATCGTCTGCGAACTCGCTCAGGTGCTCTCCGACCTGCACGATGGCGTCGTCGAGAGTGACGTCCCACTCGAGACAGACGACGGAGAACTCCGGCAGCGTCTCGGCGTTGATCCGTCGTGCTGCGTGCACGATATGGGCGGCCAACTGGCCGTGACTGACGATCAGCTTGTGAATCAAGACTGTATTCTCCAGGTCTACTTGTCGATGTCCCGGTGGTGGACTCGGGTCGCCCAGCCGGCCCCGTCGAGTTCTCGCGACAGTCGCTCCGTGACCGCGACCGAGCGGTGGCGGCCGCCCGTGCAGCCGATTCCAACCGACAGGTAGGAACGCGGCTCCTCTCGATACCGCGGTAGGAGGAAGAGCAGCAGATCCTGCAACCGACGCACCATCTCGCCGAAGTCGTCCTCGTTCTCCAGGAACTCGATCACAGGCCCGTCGCGGCCGGTCAGGGGGCGGAGTTCCTTCTCGAAGTGAGGGTTGTTGAGAAAGCGAACGTCGAAGAGGAGATCGGTTCCCCAGGGAATCCCGTGCTTGAACCCGAAGCTGGTCAACCAGACCATGAGCGGCGGTCGCGCGGCCGAGGCCTCTCCGAAGCGGTCCTGAACGTGCCGGCGAATCTCGTGAATCGACCATCCGCTGGTGTCGAAGATGACGTCGGCGAGCCCGCGCAGTTCGGTCAGCAGCGACCGTTCCTCCTGCACCGCGTCGATCAGGGCCTGGTGGGCCGCGAGGGGATGCGAACGTCGGGTCTCGGAGAATCGACGCATGAGCGTTTCGTCGGAAGCCTCGAGGAAGAGGACCGTCAGGCGGGCGTCGGCAGGGTCGATCTTGGCGAGCAGGTCCGGCAGCTGCGCCGAGGCTTGCGGGGACCGGATGTCGGTCACGATCGCGACGCGTTCGATCTCACCGAGATGCCGGCGAGGGTTCTCCAGCAGCGATCGCAGCAGAGACGGCGGCAGGTTGTCGACGCAGTGGTAGCCGAGATCCTCGAAGCACTTGGCCACGGAACTCTTCCCCGAGCCGGAAAGGCCGGTGATGAAGGCGATCTCAGTCGGAGGTCGCTTTTCTTTTTCGCTCAAGTTCTTCTTCCAGGGAATGGGCGAACTCCTGGGCCGAGAAGTGGCCCTGGAGCTTCAGGACGTGGTTGCGGGCGGCGATCTCGACCAGAATGGCGACGTTGCGCCCCGTGGCGACCGGCATCTGGATGTAGGGACACGGGACGTCGAGGATGCGATAGAGAGTCTCGTCGAGGCCGAGCCGGTCGTACTCCTTGCCATCCTGCCAGGGTTCCAGTTCGATCACCAGTTCGATCGACTTGCGCTGCCGCACGGCCGCGAGGCCGAAGAGATCCTTGACGTTGATGATCCCGATGCCACGTAGTTCCATGTGGTGCCGTAGGGGCTCCTCGCTGTATCCGATGAGTTCTTCATTGGGATAGCGCCGGATCGTGATCCGATCGTCTCCTACCAGACTGTGTCCCCGGGTGACGAGGTCGAGAGCGGACTCGCTCTTCCCCACTCCGCTGCGGCCGATCAGAAGAACCCCGAGACCGTAGACATCGAGCAGCACGCCGTGCATGGTCGTCGAGGGAACCAGGTGTTCCTCGAGAAAGTAGCTGACTCGTTTGATGACGACCGAGGAGAGGCGCGGTGAGCGCAGGACCGGGATTTCGTGCTCCTGCAGGGCCGCCATGAGATCGGGGTCCGGATCGAGGCCCTTGGTGACGATGAAGACCGGAATCGGGAGGCGAGCGATCTCTGCGAACCGTTGCCGTCGCTCCTCGACCTGCAGGGTCGAGAGGTAGTTGGCCTCGCTCTCGCCGAGGATCTGTACGCGACCGGGTTTGATGTAGGGGTAGTGGCCGGCGAAGGCGAGCCCCGGCTTCTGGACTCTCGGGTGGTGAATGCGGTTGCGAAGATGGTTCTCGCCGCCCAGAACCTCGAGGCGGAGATCGACCAGTTCGTCGCCGAGCAACTCGGCGACGTCGACCGAGGCGCCGTCCGATGGACTCATGTCTCGATGGCCTCGGCTCGCAGCCAGTCGAGGATCTCCTGCGAGGATTCCAGTTCGCGCAGCCTGTCCACGTGCCCCGGCACCTTGATCCAGCGGGAAACAGCAGCCAGGCACTTGAGATGTTCGGCCGGAGCCTGGGGAGACGAGACGATCATGAAGAACAGGGAGACCGGTTGTTCGTCGGGGGCATCGAAGTCGATGCCTTCGGAAGTCCTTCCGACGGCAAGGACCACTTCGCTCAAGCCCGGTAGCTTGCAATGTGGAATGGCCACACCCTGGCCGACGGCCGTCGAACCGACCTCTTCGCGCTCCAGCAGTCCACGAAAGAGGTCCTGCGCGGAGCCGATTCCGCCGGTTGCGGCCGCGCTCTCCGCGAGGGCCAGGAGGACGCTGCTGCGATCGACGCCGTCGAGCGTCGGAAAGATTCGTTCAGGCGAAAGGAGAGAGCTCAGATTCATGGATGGTGTCTCGGGCTGGGATCTAGAAGATCTGTTTTCTGTCTGTCGAAGAGGGGATGCCGAGTTCGTCGCGATACTTCGCGACGGTTCGGCGAGCGATCTGGATGCCTTCGCGCTTCAAGATGCGCATCAGTTCACTGTCGGAGAGAGGTCGTTTCGGGTCTTCGTTCTGGATGAACTGCTCCAACTTGCGTTTCACGCTCAAGGACGAGATGTCCTCTCCGTAATCCCGGTCGATCCCGCTGTGGAAGAAGAACTTCATCGGGAACAGGCCGCGCGGGGTATGGATGTATTTGTTCGAGACGACGCGACTGACGGTGGACTCGTGCATTCCGATGTCGTCGGCCACATCGCGCAGGACCATGGGACGCAGCTTGTCGATGCCGTGGTCGAGGAAGTCGCGCTGCTGCCGCACGATCGAGTCGGCGACTTTGAAGATCGTCTTCTGGCGCTGGTCGAGGCACTTGATGAACCACACCGCGGAGCGCATCTTGTCGCGCACGAACTGTTGCGCCTCGTCCTGGCTCTGGCTTTCCTTCCACTCCTGGAGCATCTGGCGGTAGCGCCGCGAGATTCTCAGGCGTGGTAGCCCGTCGTCGTTGAGCTGAATCAGGTAGTCGTCGCCGAGCTTGAAGATCACCACGTCGGGCTCGACGTAGTGGGTTCTCTCGGTCGAGAAGCGTCTTCCGGGGTGGGTGTCGAGGTCGCGGATGACCTGGACGACCGGTTCCAGCTCGGGCAGGGGGATCCCCAGCGTTCGCGCGAGCGCCTGGAAGTGTCGTTGCAGGAACATGTCCCAGTGGTCACGAACCGTGACGACGGCGAGGTCGTCTTCGTCATGACCGAGGGCACGCAGCTGCAGGAGCAGGCTCTCCTGGAGATCCCGACAACCGACACCGGTCGGGTCGAGGTCCTGGACCCGTGTCAGGGCTCGTCGAACCAGTTCCTCGGGATAGGGCTCACCGTCGTGCTCGGTCGCGCCCATCGCACAGATCTCTTCCAGGCTCGCTCCGAGGAAGCCGTCGGGATCCAGATTCCCGACGATCAGCTCGGCGACCTCTCGCTCGACCCCGTCGACATCGGACAGATGCAGCTGCCAGAGCAGATGGTCCCACAGGTCGGGCTCCCGGCTGAGGCGGTTCTCGATCGCGATGCCTTCCCTCTCCTCGTAGCTGTTCGGCATCGAGGAGCCTTCCCAGTAGTCCCGGAAGTAGTCGTCGAGGTCGACATCGTCCATCGACGACTCGTCCTCCTTGTCCTTGTCCACGGACGGCTCGTCCGCCGGGCCGTCGTCGGCGCTGCTCTCCTTGGGTTCGTCCTCGCCGTCTTCGCGGTCCTCGAGGACCGGGTTCTCGATGAGTTCCTGGGTCAGTGCGCCCTCGAGTTCCAATCGCGTCATCTGCAGCAGCTTGATCGCCTGCTGCAGCGATGGAGTCATCACAAGCTTCTGGGAAAGCTTGAGTGAAAGCTTCTGTTCGAGGGCCATGACCTGGACTTCAGCTCCTAGAGCTGGAAGGCGCCGCCGAGGTAGATCGCCCGGACCTCGGGGTCCTGGGAGAGTTCTTCGGGAACGCCGGCTGCGAGCAGTTCACCGTTGTTGATGATGTAGGCGCGATCGGTGATCTTGAGGGTCTCACGAACATTGTGATCCGTGATGAGAACTCCGATTCCCATGCTGCGCAAGTGCCCGATGATACCTTGAATCTCCTCGACGGCGATCGGGTCGATGCCTGCGAAAGGCTCGTCGAGAAGCACGTAGCTCGGGTTGGTGGCGAGGGCTCTTGCGATCTCGACGCGTCGCCTCTGTCCCCCGGAGAGCTCGAACCCACGGTTCTTGCGAACCTTGGTGAGGCCGAAGTCGTCGATCAGCTGCTCACTCCTGTACCGGCGCTCGGCGGTCGACAGGTCCAACGTCTCGAAGATGCACATGAGGTTGTCCTCGACGCTCATCTTGCGGAAGATCGAGGGCTCCTGTGGCAGATAGCTGATGCCCCGTCTGGCTCGCAGGTACATCGGTAGATTCGTGATGTCCTGGTCACCCAGCATCACCCGGCCGGCGTCAGGCGGCGTCAGCCCGACAACCATGTAGAAGGTCGTGGTCTTTCCCGCGCCATTGGGTCCCAACAGTCCGACGACTTCACCCAGGTGGATCTCGAGCGAGACGCTGACCACCGCCGGCTTGCCCCGGTAGACCTTCCGAAGGCCCTGGGTGGAAAGAATCTGCGCTTCGTTCATCGCGTTGGACCCGGGACTCTCTCGCTGACGGGAGGGGATTCTCCGGCCGCTTCTTCCAGCGCCTTGCGCTCCTCCTCACTGAGGGGAACCGTGATGTCGCCTGGACGGTCCTGCCCCGGGCCGACGTAGACCGCTCCGCGCAGCCCCGGAGCCGCGGCCTCGCCCTGCAGGACCCCCTGATTGGGCGCAGAGACCATGTAGGCCGTACCGGCGTCGAAACTGTAGTCGAGGCGATGAGCGCCTGCGACCTTGGTGCCGGTGCCGTCGGTCATCTCCACCGGGCTGCCGAACACCTCCACCATGCCGTTCTCGAGATCGTAGATCGCCCGCTCTCCCTTGAGCCGCATTCCGTTGAGGGGATCGTCGATGTCGACCTGCTCCTGGCAGATCATCTTCTGGGCTTTCGAATTCTCGTCCAGCTCCAGGTTCATCCGTTCGCAACTCAGCGAACTCCCTTCCTGGTCGACGCGAACGTTGCCCGAATAGGCCAGGTACCCTGAGCCTTCCTCGTAGACCATCTGGCGGGCGATCACGCTCATGCGCCCCTGGGGACGTCTTGCCTTGCGGCCCTCTTCGGCGTCTTCTCCATCTGCGTCCGAGATCGCGGCAGTCGCCTCTTCCGCGACGGCCACCGGCGTCGGATCCTCCGGCGGCGAGGGCGGCGGTGTCCATAGCGTCCGTACGCCACCGCTCGCCGTCACGCGCCCTCGAGCCTGATCTCCCGTCATCGTTTCGGTGAGCAACGTCGACTCGCCCTGCCATGCCCTCACGTTGCCCTCGAAGTGGACGAGATCACCTCCCGATCGAAACGTGGCAGCTTCAGACTGCACCCTCATGGGCTGGTCGCCTCCGCCGAAGCCGAGACGCTGTTTGGGCTTGCGCCCCTGTTTCTCGATGAAGGTGGCGACCACGTCGGTCTCGGCCTGCAGTACGTCGATGTCGGCGGCGTAGCGCAGATGGCTGGCTTCGATGTCGCCGCTCTCGGCGAAGGCCCTGGCCGGAGAGCCCGTCACCTCGAAACCCTCGAGACTGCGGGCGAAGACGGCTTCATCTCCCGTCGCCCGGACCCGGCCATCCGTCAGTCGGACCTCGCCGCGAAGTCTGAAGACGTCGATCTCGCCTTTCGAGTCGAAAGTGATTTCGGCATTCTCCCCGGAGGCGTTTCGATTCGACTCGACGCCGTCCTCCTGACGTGATTCCCGCATCTGGACCGGCCCCTGGAGGAGGGCGTTCGAGGGCGTCCCGTTGGCGAACGCGACGTGCATCTCGGTCGCAGCCAGGGCTCGGACGTTGCCACCCACCAACTCCTGTCTGAATCGTGCGGGCGTGCGGCGCAGGCCCTTGAGCACCAACGAAGTCGGGTCTCCGGTCCTCGGATCGAGCACAGTCTGCAGCGAGGTCCCCGTCATTCGTGTGACTCCGGCGACGATCGCGCCACTTTCCAACGCGTCGCTGGCGTTCTCGTCGCCCCGATTCAGCTCCACGTTGATGCCGTGCATGAGCCTGAGGAGATTCGGCTCCCCGGATTCCGGATCAAGGGTGAGATAGAGCCGTTGCCCGATGAGACGGGCGTTCTCGGTTTCGACGATCACGTTGCCGATCGCCTGACCGGCGCCCTTGGTGTTGTTCAGGATGAGCTCGTCGCATTCGAGTCGAAACCGCGGTTCCTCTCATCCACCGCTGCCCTGCAGGACGACTCCGCCGCGGAGCACGTAGCGCTCCGGTGACATCGACGTCTCGAGGTAGTCACTTCTACCGCTCATGTTGCTGCCGGAGGTGAAGGATGCTCCCTGGCGGGCCACCATGCCTTCGCCTTCCCCGTCGATGTCGAGCGTCTCGGCCTTGAGGGTCCTCGATTCCGGACCTTCCAGCTCGACGGCTCCCTCGAGTTTGGCGTTGTGGGATTCGGGATCGTAGTAGGCGCTGGCTGCCTTGACGCGGTAGCGGCCCTCGTCGCGGTCGACCACGATCGTCACGTCTTGCAGGTAGGTCAGCCCGTTGCGATCGGAACGCTGCTGCGATCCCTCGATCTCGAAGACTGTCTTGTTGCCCTCGTTGAGAGCGAAGTGGAAACCCTCTCCGAGGACTTGGAAGTCCCCTTCGGTCGAGCGCTCGGCGGCCCTGGCTTCAGTCGCCTCTTCCTTCCCCGCGATGCCGAAGAGGTAGAGCGCGACGAGTCCGAGGGCCGCCAGGAATGCCAGGCCGATCAGGGCGCGAAAGACCTGCATTGCCCGGGGTCGCGAGGAAGACGCCATGGCCTGATTCTACGCGCCTTTGGAGACTTCGAGGGGACGAGACCGGGAGGCGTCGAGAGGCCGCGCTTCCTGGATCTCGAGCACGGGTGCGGAGACCCAGTCATCCCATTCGAGCCGAGCCAGGATCTCGAATGGCTCATCGAAGACGGCCGAGCGCTCCTGCCAGTTCCAACCCAGGATTCGAACCCGGGCACCGTCCTGCCCCTGCGCGGTACCGCTGAGGTGTCCCTTCCCGAAGGCTCGCAATGGCTGAGAGATCTCGAGCGGTCCGACCCGCAGGAGGGGTTGGCGGTTGCCCTCTCCGAAAGGACGCAGTTTCTGGAGTTCTCCCAGCAGTTCCGAGGTGATCTCGACGGGACGCAGGTCGAGTTCGTAGTAACGCCGCCGTACCAGGAGCTCGGCGGGCCAGGTGGCGGCCGCCTGCCATTGCCCGTTGAGGCTGTCGAGTTGGTCCGTTGCAGCCGTCAGGCCGATGGCCTGGGCGTGGCCGCCGAAGCTCACCAGCCGGTCCCTCCAGGGCGCCAGGAAATCGTGCAGGTGGATTCCCGAGATACTGCGGCCCGAGCCAGTGGCCGTCTCTCCGCGCACCGAGAGGAGCAGGGTCGGGCGGTGGAACTCCCTGGCGATTCGCGACGCCGCGATTCCCACCACGCCCTGGTGCCAGTCAGCACTCCAGAGGCACAGCAATCCGGGAAGCCGCGGCATCTCGTGGATCCGCTCGCGGGCCTGTTCGACGATCTTCGCCTCTTCTGCCTGGCGCGCCCGGTTGAGGTCGTCCAACCTTCCGGCGAGAGCCTCGGCGCGCCCCTCGTCACGGGTCATCAACAACTCGAGGGCTTCGTCAGGGCTTTCCAGGCGGCCGGAGGCGTTGAGTCGGGGTCCGATCCGAAATCCCACGTCCGACGCCCTGATCGGCCGTTTGACGGCGGCCTTCTCCATCAGAAGACGCAGGCCGGCGGATCGGGTGGAGCCGAGCGCCTGGAGTCCCAGGGCGGCGATGACCCGGTTCTCTCCGTCCAGCGGCACCAGATCGGCGATCGTCCCCAGGCAGGCGATCCGGAGGAGCCCGGCCAGGGGCACCGCGCGCCCCCGGCTCTGGAACATGGCCGATGCGAGTTTGAAGGCGAGTCCGGCCCCGGAGAGGCGAGGGTAGGGGTAGGTCTCTCCTTCCTGCAGCGGGTTGATCATCACGGTCTCGGGCGGCAGGGCGACGGAGGGAATGTGGTGGTCCGTGACGATCACATCGAGTCCCCGCGCGCGGGCGGTCTCGATCGCTTCGACGGAGGCGGTGCCGCAGTCGACCGTGATGACCACCGAACACCCGAGTTCGGCGGCTCGCTCTGCGTGCACGGGCTGAAAGCCGTACCCTTCGACGAGGCGCTGAGGGAGGATCGGTTCCACCTCCAGACCGCAGGCACGCAGCGAGGCCGTGAGCAGGGCCGTTCCGCTGACGCCGTCGACGTCGTAGTCGCCGACGATCGCGACCTTCTCGGCGCCTTCGATGCAGCGCGACAGACGGTTCACCGCTCGATCCATACCCTTCAGCAGAAAGGGGTCATGGAGGTGGTTGGCTGCCGGATTGAGGAAGCTCTCGGCCTCGTCGGGGTTCTTCACGCCTCGTCTGGCGAGCAGTGGCGCGAGTCGATCCGAGATCCCTGCACGCAGGAGAGCTTCCTTCTCTTCAGGGACTTGCGCCGGATGCCACTCGACGATCGTCGGCTCGATCAACGGGAGCCAACGATTCCGATACGTCGAAAGCGCTCGTAGCGAGCATCGAGCAGCTTCTGGGTCGGCAGCTTCTCGAGTCTGCGCAGGGCCGCGTCGATACGGTCTCCCACGCGCACCGCCGTCTCCTGGGGATCGGCGTGGGCGCCACCGAGCGGTTCCGGGACGATTTCGTCGATGACCTTCAGTCGCAGCAGGTCTTCCGCGGTGATCTTCATCGCCTCCGCAGCCTGGGCCTTCTCGTCCTGGCTGCGCCAGAGGATGGCGGCGCAGCCCTCCGGCGTGATCACCGAGTGGACCGAGTACTCGAGCATCATCACCCGATCCCCGACCTCGAGGGCGAGCGCTCCCCCACTCCACCCCTCACCGGTGATGACCACGACGATCGGCACGGGCAGGGAGGCCATCTCGATCAGGTTCTCGGCGATGGCCTGGGCCTGGCCGCGCTCTTCGGCTCCCATGCCGGGATAGGCTCCGGGGGTATCGATGAGGGTGACGATCGGCCGTCCGAAGCGAGCCGCCAGCTTCATGACCCGTAGAGCCTTGCGTTGCCCTTCAGGGTTGGCCTGGCCGAAGTTGCGGCGAATTCGTTCGCTGGTCCCCCTCCCCTTCTGGTGACCGACGATGGCGATCGAGCGGCCCCTGAAAGTGGCCAGTCCGGCGACGATCGCGGGGTCGTCTCGGAACTGGCGATCGCCGTGCAGTTCGATCCAGTCGCTCGTGAGGATCTGGATGTAGTCGAGAGGATAGGGGCGGTCGAAGTTGCGCGCCACCAGCGTCTTCTGCCACGCCGTCAGTTCCCGATAGGTGTCGTCGGTCACCTTGCGGAGCTGCCGGTGCAGGGAATCGAGTTCCTTGCGGACGTCCGCGCTGTCGGGGAACTCCGACAACTCCGAGATCCGGCGCTTGAGATCGTCGATCGGCTGATCGAAGTCCTGGGGAGAAACACTCATCCGTCAGCCAACCTAGCAGGGCCCCGATTGGCAGGTCAATGGACGGTGGGCCTCAGAACAGGTCCTGGGGATCGACGTCGAACACGACTCCGGCGAGCTGCTTCTCGCCTTCGAGCGCTACGGCCAGGATCTCCCTGAGACATCGGGCGGAGGGATGACGCAGGAGCATCTGGAAGCGCCACTGGCCCTGGAGGCGTTCGAGCGGGGCCGGAGCGGGTCCCGCGATCCTGACTTCGTCGCTTCGGGGATGGTGGCGAACCCTCTCACTGAAGCGAAGGATGCGTTCCCGAGTCTGCCGCCGATCGGTGCCGCGGAAGATCATCTGGATCATTCGGGTGTACGGCGGATAGTGGAACACGCGCCTGAAGTGCATCTCCTGCGAGCGGAAACGTTCGTCGTCGTGCTGGAGCGCGGCCTGGATCGCGTAGTGCTCGGGGTGGTGGGTCTGGATGATCACGCGGCCCGGCTCGTGTCCGCGGCCGGCCCTGCCGGCCAGCTGGGTCAAGAGAGAGTAGGTCTTCTCCACCGCCCGGAAGTCGGGAAACCCGAGATAGCTGTCTGCCGACAGCACGCCTGTCAGGGTCACATTGGGGAAATGGTGGCCCTTGGAGACCATCTGGGTTCCCACGAGGATGCGGGTTTCGCCGAGTCCGAAACGTTCGAGGACCGCGGTCGCTCCGCCGGCCCGTCGAGCCGCATCCCGGTCGAGGACGTCGATCGGGATCTCCGGGAAGAGTTCCTTGAGGCGCTCCTCGACCCGCTCGGTTCCCGAGCCGATCGGGTCGAGGGCGTCCTCGCTGCAGGTCGGACAGACTCGCGGCTTGGGAATGCTGGAGCCGCAGTAGTGGCAGACCAGGTTTCGATCCCGCTTGTGGAAGGTCCTCGGGAGACCGCACTGCTCGCATCGCAGGTCTTCTCCGCAGGCCCGGCAGAGCAGCACCGGCGCGTAGCCGCGACGATTGCGCAACAGGATGATCTGCTGATCTTGGCGCAGGGTTTCCTCCATGGCCTCGAGGAGGCGGGCCGAGAAATGGATCTCGCCTGGCCGACGCGACGCGGGCGCTTCCTGGCGCAGGTCGACCAGTTCTCCTTGCGGCAATTCGCCAAACCCGACCCGCTCGTCCAGCACCAGAAAGCCGAGCTTCTCCCTCTCGACGTTGAGCCGGGCCTCGAGGCTCGGAGTCGCCGAAGCCAGGACGACGACGGCGCCGGCGAGCTGGGCCCGCACCATCGCCACGTCGCGACCGTTGTAGCGCGGCGTCGATTCCTGCTTGTAGGAAGAATCCTGCTCCTCGTCCACGACCACCAGGCCCAGCTCCCGGATGGGCGCCAGGATGGCGGACCGCGGCCCGAGGACGACGCGCGCCTCCCCCGATCGGGCCCGCTCCCACTCCTGGGCGCGCTCAGAGTTCGAAAGCCCCGAGTGGAGCATGGCGAGTCGTTCACCGAAGCGTTCCCGAGCTGCCGCGGCGAGGGAGGGCACGAGACCGATCTCGGGTACCAACAGGATCGCCGTCCGACCTTCGCTGAGGACCTTGTCGACGGCCCGAAGGTAGACCTCGGTCTTGCCCGAGGCGGTCATCCCCTGAAGGAGGAAGGCTGCATAGGAGTTTGCGGAGACCGCTTCTTCGAGCACTCGAACGGCTTCTGCCTGGCCCCGGTTGAGCTGGATCTCGGGCCGCTCCTGTCTGGAGATCCGGTGATGATCGAGGTCGAGGCGCTCCACCTGCGTGAACGAACGCAGGAGGCCGAGCTTCTGGAGCCTCGACACGACACCTGGGCCGCATCCCACGGCCTGGCAGATCTCCTGGCTGGAGGCCGGCCGCCCGGCCTCGTCGAGGAAGCGAACGACCGACCGCGCTGGGGCTGACCGACCGCACTTCTCCAACTGCTCCTCCAGGACTCCGGGAATCAGTTCGACGGCGTTTCGGTAGCGAGCGCCTCGTGGCTTGCGGTTGGTCGACCGACTGTCGGTGGCGATCAGTCCGCGCTCCCTGAGCGAGGCGACACGCTCGAGGGCCTCGGCTCCCCCCGTCGCAGCAGCGAGCTCAGACCATTTCATCCGGCCCCGCTCCATCAGCAGCTCGACCAGGGCCCGATCAGGAGCTTCCAGCTGGGTGGCGAAAGCTCCGCTCCTCGTCAATCGAACGGTCTGAATGCCCCAGGATGGAAGATCGCGGGGCACCATGGCCCGCAGCGTTTCGCCGATCGGCGCCTGGTAGTAGTCAGTGATGAACCGTGCCAGACGCAGGAGCTCCGCGGGGAGGATCGGCTCGAGGTCCAGGACGTCGTCGATCGCCCGCAGCTCGACTCCCGGCGGCGCTTCGCAGGGCAGTCCCACGACCATTCCGACCAGCCGTCGCCTGCCGACATGAACGCGTACGCGGCTGCCGATCCCGCCGAGAGTACGGAGGCTCTCCGGAACGCTGTAGGTGAGAGCGTTGGGAAGAGGGAGGGGGACGGCCACTTCGACCCAGGGGCCGAGGCCCTGGAGTGCTGCCGGGGCGGCTTCGGGGAGCCGGGGATCCTCAGCCACGCCGCGCCGCGGACAGGTCTTCGACGCACTGCCGGCTGCAGCAGGGACGTCCGTCCGCGGCGTGTTGGGCGCGTGCTTCGACGACGTGAGTGCCACAGGCAGAGCATCGCACGAGCCTGGAGGGTGCTTGTGTGGTGCTGCGGGAAGCCCCGCCGCCCGCCGCCCTGGGCTTCGCGCCGCCGTTCATCGCCTGCCAGATCGCGCGCGCCTGGCGGACCTGGGGCGTCGATGCGAGGGCCTTCAGGGCACGCTCGAGGAGAATCCATACCAGGATCACCAGGAGCAGGACTGCGGCGATCTTGGTCACGCCATTCGGCCTTCGGCCGGTCTAGCCAGCGGCTTCGAGGCTCTTTTCTCGCTTCTTGATGCTCGAGGAGAGAGCCTTTTCGACCTTCTTCTCAGCATCCTCCGTCTCGAGCTCCTGGACGTGGGAAACCTCGCTGACGATGAAGTGCTTGGCGCGCTCGTACATCTTCTTCTCACGGAACGAGAGGCTCTTCTTCTGACTCACCAGGCGAAGGTTCTTGAGAACCTCGGCGACGTCCGGCAACTGACCGGTCTTCATCTTGTCGAGATTCTGCTTGTAGCGGCCCTTCCAGTCCTTGTAGGTGTCGATGTCACCGTTCTCGAGGAGCTTGAAGAGGTCCTTGATCTCGGTCTTCTGGCACAGCGACCGAAGCCCGACCAGATCGAGGTTCTGCTGGGGCACCATGACCTTCGAGTCGTTGGCCAGCAGACGCAAGTGAACGAAGGTGTGTTCGTCGTCGTTGATGGAGCTCTTCTCGATCTTCTCCACCACTGCGACGCCATGATTTGGATACACGACTTTCTGACCGATTTTGAATGCCACCTGGCCGACCTTTCTGGATTGGGATTGCAGCGGGCCTGGAGCGCAAGCCGCTGAAAATAGGACACTTACATCAATCAGTATACACCAGGAGGGGGGGCCTAGTCAAGACCCAATCGATGAATGCCACCGCGCTTCGCGGCGTTCCCTGGAACCCATCCAGGAGCCCCCCGCGAGACCCGGTTCGAACTGGTGCCGAGGGCGGGAGTCGAACCCGCACGAGTGTTACCTCGGAGGATTTTGAATCCTCTGCGTCTGCCATTCCGCCACCCCGGCACGGGGTGCGATGGATGGTAGGCCCGGGGGCTCCGGCTGTCAACCGATTCTTCGGGCTTCTCGGGCGCTGCCGTTGGGGGCGCCGGCCTCAGTTCTCGTCGTCCGCGAGATCGTCTTCGATCAGGATGCCGTTGTGCTCGAGCAGCCGTCCGATGGCCTTGTGGTAGAGCACGAGGGTGCGGCGATAGGCGGTGATCGAAGAGACTTCACGACTCCTCGCCTCGGAGAGGTCCTCTTGGATGAGGAGCACCTCGAAGCTGGTCGAAAGACCGTTCTCGTAGCGCTTCTGCTCGGCGTCGAGCTGCTTCTCGGCCAATTCTCGCGACACTGTCGCCAGGTCGATCGCCTCGGCTGCGGTCTCCACCGCGCGAACGGTGCGCCGCACCTCGGTGCGGATCGCCAGTTCCAACTCCGAGAGCGAGGTTTCGCCCTGGTCGAGAGCCAGTTCCGCGATCGCCACCGAGGCCTTGCCCTGTCGGTTCTGAAGCGGCTTGGCGAACACCAGGCCGGCCGACCAGCCGGTGAAACTGGTGTCGAGCACCTGTTGCAGGGCATCTTCGTAGCCCCCGGGGATGATCTCCACGGGGCTGTCCGGATCGAACGGGTTCCGATTCACGACGGTACCGCCGAGGCCGTTGAAGCCGTAGCGGGCCTGGAAGTCCAGGCGGGCCCTGGACAGATTCTTCTGGAACTGCTCGTCGACCCTGAGATTCTCGATTCTCAGTCGCTGTTGGCGCAGTTCGCTGCGCTTGTCGAGAGCCTCCGCGATGGCCTCCTGGGTGTCGATTTCGACCCTTTCGACGACCGGATCGGTCGAGGGCACGAGGGGCATGTCCCAGTAACGATCGTCTTCCAGGTTCAACAGCTGGCGCAGGGTGTCGGCGGTATCGTCCGCCAGGGCGCGAGCCCGCAGGAGGGCTTCTTCCCGAGTCGCGACGCCGACGGCGCTCTGGGTCAACTCGAGCGGAGCGAGCGTTCCGACCTCGACCTGGATCCGGTTCATCTGGTCGAGTTCCTTGGCGAGTTCGAGACTTTCGAGGGCGACCTCGATCTGCTGGCGGGTTTCGACCAGTGACCAGTAGGTGCTCTCGACGCGCTCGAGGGTGTTGATGATCCCGAGGATCAGGTTCTCGTACGAGATCTCACTGTTGGTGCGCGCCACGATGATGTTGCGTTGGGTCGCCAGCTTGCCCGCGCTTCGCAGGAGGGGCTGGGCATAGCTGAAATCGAGATTGGTCGTGTACGAAGGGTTGACCCCCGCGAAGATCGAGTTGCTTTCCGCGCGATCGTTGGTGAGATCCAGACTTGCGGTACCGCCCGTCGAGACCAACTGATCGACTCCGAAGTCGAAATTGGCGCCTTCCGCTTTTCGAACCACGGCGCCTTCCAGGGTCGAGGCGGCGGGAGATTCCTCGGAGAACAGGCCCACCGCGGCGTTCAGGCCCAGGTCGAAGACCCCCTGTCCGCGGCGGATGTTCTCGTAGGCCTGGGCGCGGGCGTAGCGCTCCACCTGCAGGCCGATGTTGTTGCGCAGAGCGATGACGATGGCCTCCTCGAGTTCGAGGAGCAACCGGCCGTCCTGGTCTCGAAGTTCGACGGGCAGCGGTTTCGCGTAGGGCGACGTCCTGACGACCTCCTCGGCCCGGACGGGGTTGGAGGTGAGGTGAGCAGCAGCCAGGAGGCCTGCGCCGGCAAGGCTGGAAATCACGAAGCTCCGCAAGGGGCGGCAAATGGAAACCATTCCTCTAAATCCTCCTGAACACCAGACGTCCACCGGGGGTTGGGTGTTTCGGGTCACCCGAACGCAGGCCACGCAGTCTATCTACGCTATCTACGGATTGTTCTTCACGAAGTTGCCCCGCCATCGGCAAGGGTAGTTCAGCTTGCCGGTCGCAGGCTACCTGTTTTCCCCTGCCCGTGGGCCGACGTCGAAGTTCTCGGATGGGGCGCGACGGCCGGTCCCGGGACCCACGACTCGCGAGGCGGGCTCACCGGGAGCCACCGAGCGTGCGAAGAAAGGCGAAGGTCGAGGCGACACCGTAGCCGGTGGCGGTTCGTGGCGACTGACCGATCGCGGGCCCCGCGATGTCGAGATGGGCCCAGGCGCCACTGCCCGCGAAGTGGGAGAGGAAGGCGGCCGCCGTGCAGGATCCTCCCCAGCGACCGCCGCTGTTCTTGAGGTCGCCGTGGTGACCCTTCATCTGTTCCTCGTACTCCGGCCAGAGCGGCATCCGCCAGAGTCTCTCTCCACTCGCCTCGGAGGCCGCCAGCAGTCCCTCGGCCAGGGTGTCGTCGGAGGCGTAGAGGGCCGCGGCCTGTTCCCCGAGGGCGACCACGGCGGCTCCCGTCAGGGTGGCGTAGTCGATCATCCAGTCGGGCTTCGACTTCGCCGCCCAGGCGAGGGCATCGGCCAGGACCATGCGGCCTTCGGCGTCGGTGTTGAGGATCTCGACCGTGGTGCCGTCCCAACACGTCACGATGTCACCGGGCCGATAGGCCGCACCATCCGGCATGTTCTCGGCGAGTGCCACGTAGACCCGTAGCCGGATCGGCAACTCGGCCTTTGCCACGGCTTCGGCGATGCCCAGAACGCAACAGGCTCCCGACTTGTCGTACTTCATCTCGTCCATCGAGGCCGGTGGCTTGAGCGAGATGCCGCCCGTGTCGAAGACGATTCCCTTCCCCACCAGCGCGACCACCGGGCCACGGGTTCCCCATTCGAGTCGGACCAGCCGAGGGGGGTGGGCCGAACCGGCACCGACGGCGAGGATGCCTCCGAAGCCCTCGCGAGCGAGTTCCCGGGGAGTCAGAACCCGAGACTTCATGCCGTAGCGCCGTGCCAGGCTGCGAGCCTGCGAGGCCATCCAGGCAGGCGTAGCCTGATTGGGAGGGGTGTTGGCCAGGTCTCGTGAGAGAACGACTCCGCGGGCCACGCACAGGGCGTCGTCGAGTCGACGCCGGTACAGGGAGCGCAGCTCGGCGCCGGGCAGGATCGAGACGACCTGGGCTCGGCGCTTCGAGGCGCCTCTTGCCTTCTTCCCCTTGAACGAAGCGAATCGATAGCTCGAAAGGGCTGCGATTCGCAGCATCCTCTCTGCGCCCGCTTCATCGCTGAGGGCGGCGTGTCGAGGCAGACAGACAGCCACGCTGTCGCAGCCTTCGCCACGGCAGCGCTTGAGGGTCGAAGCCAGCCACGAGTCGAGGTCCCTGGCGCTCACCCGATCGGCGGGTCCGAGGCCGTGGACCTCGACGACCCGCTTGCCCACGAGGCAGGTGCGCTGGTAACCCTTCTTCGCGGACCAGGCCTTCGGGAGCTCCTTGCGGAGGGCCTCGAGAAGCCCTGGTGAGAGGTCGACGTCGACCTCCCGATCTTCGAAGGCGCCGACGATGACCCGATCGGAGGAGAATCTCGAAGGGGCGGGAATCTTGACGGTTGACAGTTGGCTCATGGGGTCGCGGAGCATACAAATGCTCCACCCCTGACGGGCGAATCCTGGATATAGCATTCCTTCGATATGATCGGCGGCGATGAGGTCTTCTCCGCTGCTTCTCGCCCTGGATGGCAGATTCCACTTCCTGCGCGCCAATCAGGCCGCTCTCGAGGCTCTTCTCGGCGAGGGACTCGATCTCCTCCCAGCACCGCGCCCGCTCTTCGGAGCCAGGGAGGAATCACTCGCGCGGACGGGCTACCTGATCGTCGACTCGCCGCCCCTACAGGCCCTGGAGAAGGCTCTCGAGAGGGCGGTCGCAGCCGAGAGCCTCGCCCAACTGGCTCTCGTCCAGCGCGGTCCGTACGATGCCAAGGCACTTCGCGAGGCCTGGTCGGACTATCTCGAACCTCTTGGCAGGACCCTGCTGCGGGTTTCCCGCTCCGCCTACGGTCGGGGCTTCCCGGCGACCTTCTGGTTGGCCCATTCGAGTGCCGTTGCCGGCGCGATTCGGCGCGTTCCGCAAGCTGTCCTCAAGGAGAACTCCGAGATCGGCAGGGTCCACGCCCGGCGTCTGAAGTACGTCGTCCTGGATCGCTTCATCGAACGGATCCGCGGCTTGCTCGGCTCGCTCGATCCCCAGTTCCGTAGCGATGGCGCTGAGGACGATGCGCCGGTGAAGTCGGTCTTCGAACTCCTGGCGCAGAACGAGCTGATTCTCTCGGAGGACTTCTTCGGTCCCGACCTGGCCGAACTCGCGGACTATCTGGACGGTCGCCTGGACGTTCCGGCGAGTGAGTTCCTGCGTCGCTGGAGAGGGCTCCACTCGATGCTCGAGAAGCGACAGGGCGAATCCGGGATTCGATCCCTGGCCGAACTGCTGGAGAGCGATTCGGGAGCCCCTCCCTCTGCCTGGTCGCTGCTGACCACGGCGGGACTGGCGAGGCGGCTGGTGTCGCTCGGTCTCGTCGCCGATTCCGAGACTCTCGCCCCCGGTCAGATCGAAGCCTGGGAGCGGGCGCTTCCGGCGCTCCAGGTCTTCGAACTCCTGGACCATCTGCGCCGACTCGTCCTGCGCGTCGTCTGGCGCGACGGCAGGCTCTACTGCCCCGCCCCAGAGGCAGAGCGGCTGGGCTTCGAGCCGGTGGAGTTCGAGTTGTCCCCGGCGATGCGTCCGCTCGATTTCGCCAGCCCCTGGGTCGTCGATCCGTCGGTTCTGCGGTCCGCGATGCTCTACGATCTCACCGATTTCTCGAGCATGCTGGCCCGGACCAGTGGTGACGCGGTCGCCGAGGACGTCGTCTTTCGCTCTCTCGTGCTCTTCCAACGTGCCATCGATCGCCTTGCGGTCGCGTCCCGCCTCTACCGGGAGAAGTATCTCGGCGACGGCGCCTTCTACACCGGTCGGGATCCGGTGGCCGTCTGTCTGACCGCTCTTCGGATCCAGCGCGCCTATCGGGCCGCCATCGGCAGGGGCTTCCCGATCGATCGTGGAATTCGTCTCGCGATCAATCACGGCGAGTATCGACTTTTGCCCCTGAGAGGCGCCAACGGCCTGGCCGAACACTACGAGGTCTTCGGTCAGGGGATCGTCGAGCTCTCCAGGTTGGTTTCGGGAAAGGCCAATCAGGACCTGGAGGAACTGCAGCTGGAACTGATCGCCCGCGGCTACGACGAGCACCGCATTCAGGAACTGTTCGGACCGCTGCTTCGGGAGGTCCGGGAGACCGACGGCAGCCCGAGCGACGAGGTCAACTTCGGGGCGTCGATCAGTCGCGCCGGTCAGCTGGTCAACGAGGGGATCGTGACTACGGCTTCCTTCCTGAAGGAGCTCGAGGAGGCGCGGCTTCGGGCCCGGCGGCAGGTGTTGAGGGTCGGGCCGCGCCGCTATCTGGTGCTGTCGCTGGCCGATGATCGCGGTGAGGTCGAGGTCGGGATCCGCCGTCTGGGTACCGCCACCTTGAAGGGGCTACAACCCTTGACGGTGTACGAACTGATCGATGCCGACCGGTTCTCGGAAGGCAGTCGAGCGCCAGCCTCGGACCATCCGCTTCTCGAAGCCATCGATCGGCTCTACTCGTCCTCGCTCTCGTCAGGCGGGGAGCCCGCGGCAGTCGAGTCGACATAGCGTCGCGGCAGGCGCAGGGCGAGTCGACACAGCAGTTCATAGGTCGACGTCTCGGCCCAGCCGGCGACCTCGACCGCGCCGATCGTTTCGGCCCCCTGCGTGCCGATCAGGGTCACCGCAGTGCCCTCGCCGGTCGAGGCTTCGTCGAGGTCCGTCATGTCGATACAGAGCATGTCCATGCTGACCGCTCCGATGAGCTTGACGCGTCGATTCTCTACGAGGGCCCAGGCACGGCGCCCGGCACGCCAGGGATAGCCGTCGGCGTAGCCCACCGGCACGATTCCGATCCGACTGCGTCTCGGCGCCTGCCAGATGCCGCCGTAACCCACCCTTTCGCCCTCGGCGATGGTCTTGACCTGGACGACTCGCGCCCGAAGGGAGAGCGCCGGAGACAGTCCCGGCTCGAGTCCCGCCGGGTCGATCCCATAGAGTGCCAGTCCGGCTCTGACGAGGTCCCGACGGCTGGCCGGCCGATGGAGGGCCGCAGCGCTCGAGGCCACGTGCCGGATGATGCCGCGGTCTGCGCCCAGTTCGCCGAACCGATCGAGGGCGCGGTCGAACGCTTCTTCCTGCTCCCGGTTGCGCTCCGACTCCGGCGACTCGGCGTCCGACAGGTGACCGAGGATTCCCGCCAGGCGGAGCGTTCCGCGGCCGAGGACCTGGATCGCCCTCCCCCACTCCTCCTCGAGCAGTCCGAGGCGGTGCATGCCGGTATCGATCTTCAGGTGGATCTCCAACGTTTCGCCCCTGCGGGTTCCCGCGTCGGACCAGGCCTCGAGCTGCGAGGGGGACGAGACCACGGGAGTGAGCCGGGCGTCGATGCACTCGCCGATCCGTTCGGGCGGAATGACGCCGAGGACCAGGACGCGCACGTCGCGAGCCGTTCTTCGAAGGCGAAGGCCTTCGTCGAGTCTCGCGACGCCCACCCACTCCACGCCCTCGGCAACCAGGGTGGGAACGACACCCTCCGCGCCGTGACCGTAGGCCTCGGCCTTGACAACGGCCAGGATCGAGGAATCCCCGACCTGTTGCCGGAGTCTCGAAACGTTGGACCTCAGGGCGCCGAGGTCGACTTCGACCCAGGCGGTCGGGTCGGCGTCAACTGACATCGCCGCGAGCGAGGTTCTGGAAGAGCGTGAACTCGCCGAGGAAGGCGAGTTCGACGTTGCGGGTTTCCCCGTGGCGGTTCTTGGCGACGATCAGTTCCGCCAATCCGTGATTCTCTTCTTCCTCGGGGTTGTAGACCTCTTCGCGGTAGATGAAGGCGACCAGATCGGCGTCCTGCTCGATGGCGCCGGATTCCCGCAGGTCCGCCAGTTGCGGGCGATGATCGGAACCACGACGTTCGGTCTGACGGGAGAGCTGGGAGAGCGCGATGACCGGGATGTCGACCTCCTTTGCCAACTGCTTCAGCCCTCGCGTGATCGCCGCGATCTCGAGGTTGCGATTCTCGTAGCGGCCGCCGGCCTGCATGAGCTGCAGGTAGTCGAGGATCACCAGGTCGAGGCCGCGGTCCATCTTCAGTCGGCGGACCTTGGAGGTCAGCTCCAGCAGGGAGGGGTTGGCGCCGTCGTCGATGAACAGGCGGGCTTCGGACATGTCGCGCGCCGCCTTGTGGACTTTCTGCCACTCACGATCGGAGATGCTGGCGGTACGCAGGCGCTTCAGGCCGATGCGGGCTTCGCAGGCCAGCATGCGCATCGCGAGTTCCTGGGTGCTCATCTCGAGCGAGAAGACAGCGACCGAGGCCTTGCTCTTCATGACCACGTTGCGGGCGACGTTGAGGGCGAAACTGGTGTTTCCCATTCCGGGACGACCGGCGATGATGATCAGGTTCCCCGGGTTCAGTCCCTGCGTGATGCGATCCCAGTCCTCGAAGCCGGAGGGAATCCCGGTGTAGGCGCGGTTCGGCGATTCCTCGATTTCGTAGACCGCTTCGCGGACGGCTTCGCCGAGTCCGACGAATCCCCGTGGGTCGGCGTCCTCGCCGATCTCGAGAATCGCCTGCTCGGCGCGGTCGAGAGCCGCCCGGGCGTCGAGTCCGCCATCCTGGCTGTCGACGTAGATGTTGGTGCAGGCCTCGATCAGGCGCCGTCGCAGCGATCGCTCCTTGACGATCTCGATGTACTGGTCGACGCGGCCGAGATCCGGCAGGTCGACTTCGAGTGTCGCGACATAGGCCAGGCCACCGACCTGATCGAACACTCCCTGCTGTTCGAGGCGGGCCTGCAGGGTGCGGAGATCGATGTCGGTGCCGTCGTCCTGCAACGACAGCATCGCCTCGTACAGCTTCTGATGCCGCTCGGCATAGAAGTCCTCGGGTCTCAGACGACCCGCGGTGGAGGGCAGATGGCGTTGGCCGTCGAGAAGGATGGCGGCCAGAACCGCGCGCTCGGACTCGTCGCTGTGAGGCAGGTTGCTGCGGGACTGGGAGAGCAGTTCTGGCATCGGGCGATCGGGTGAGAAGGCGCTGCGTGGCGAAGAGTCGATCGTACTGCGAGCGGGACGGGAGTGGAAGCCGGAGCGCGGATCCCGGGGCGATCGTTCGCTCCGACGCGAGTCCGGCTCGCGTTGACGCTCTGTGCCGCCGCTGATCTAATCCCGCTCACTCACCCGGGAGGAAGAGGAATGGCAGACCGTCCGATGGACGCCCGCGCCTACTGGCGGGCCAACTTGCGTCTCATGGCCGGGCTGCTGATGGTCTGGTTCTGGGGTTCTTTCGGCCTCGGCATCCTCCTGGTCGAGCCGCTCAATCGCTTTCATCTTGGCGGTTTCCCGCTCGGATTCTGGTTCGCTCAGCAGGGATCGATCTATCTCTTCGTCATCCTGATCCTCATCTATGCGCTGAGGATGGATCGAATCGACAAGCAGCACGGAGTCGACTGAGGATGGGTGTCCAGGGTTGGACCTACCTGATCGTCGGCCTGACGTTCGCTCTCTACATCGGCATCGCGATCTGGAGTCGGGTCGGCTCGACGGCCGGCTTCTACGTCGCCGGCAGAGGGGTGCCGGCGCTGGCCAACGGCATGGCCACGGGCGCCGACTGGATGAGTGCAGCCTCCTTCATCTCGATGGCGGGCCTGATCAGCTTCATGGGCTACACCGGCACCATCTACCTGATGGGCTGGACGGGCGGGTTCGTCCTGCTCGCGCTGCTGCTGGCGCCCTATCTTCGCAAGTACGGCAAGTTCACGACCTCCGAGTTCGTCGGCGATCGCTACTATTCCAACACCGCCAGGGTGGTCGCCGCCGGCTGCACGATCTTCGTTTCGTTCACCTACATCGCCGGCCAGATGCGCGGTGTCGGAGTGGTCTTCTCCCGCTTCCTCGAGGTGAACGTCAACACCGGAGTGGTGATCGGCATGGCCCTGGTGTTCGTCTACGCGACGCTCGGTGGAATGCGCGGCATCACCTACACCCAGGTCGCCCAGTACTGTGTCCTCATCGTCGCCTACCTGATTCCGGCGATCGCCATCTCCTGGAAGATGACCGGCAACCCGATCCCTCAGCTGGGATTCGGCGGACAGGTCGTCGAAGGGCCGAACGCCGGGATGTTCCTCCTCGAGACGCTCGACGCCCTGCACCGTGATCTCGGCCTTCCCGAGTACACCGCCGCGTTCGTGGAAGGCAAGAAATCGATGGTCGACGTCTTTGCGATCACGGTCGCCCTGATGGTCGGAACGGCGGGTCTGCCCCACGTCCTGGTGCGTTTCTATACCGTTCCCGACTCGCGGTCCGCCCGCTGGAGCGCGCTCTGGGCGTTGATCTTCATCGCGATCCTGTATACGACGGCGCCGGCGATCGCGACCTTCGCTCGCGTCAACATGATCGAGTCCCTGCACGGCGTGGCCTACGACAAGGCGCCGGAGTGGTTCACGAGCTGGGAGACCACCGGGCTGGTCGCCTTCGACGACAAGAACGGTGACGGCATCATCCACTACGGCGCAGGCGCCGACAACGAGCTGATCGTCGACCGCGACATCATGGTGCTTGCCAATCCCGAGATCGCCCGCCTGCCGGCCTGGGTCGTGGCCCTGGTCGCGGCCGGCGGTCTGGCGGCCGCGCTGTCGACGGCGGCCGGCCTGCTGCTGGTCATCGCCTCGGCGTTCTCGCACGATCTGGGCAAGTCGGTCCTTCTCAAGGGAATGACCGACGAGAGGGAACTGCTGCTGGCCCGTGTAGCGGCCGGTGGCGCAGTGTTGATCGCCGGCTACTTCGGGATCAATCCACCGGGCTTCGTCGCCCAGGTCGTCGCGTTCGCCTTCGGCCTTGCGGCCTCGAGCTTCTTCCCGATCCTGGTGCTCGGAGTCTTCAGCAAGCGAACGACCAAGGAAGGGGCGATTTCGGGCATGTTGAGCGGCATCGTCTTCACCGCCGCCTACATCGTGTGGTTCCGTTTCTTCGTCCCCGAGGCCGGGGCGGAGAGCTGGCTCTTCGGAATCAGCCCGGAGGGCATCGGAGCCGTCGGAATGGCCCTCAACTTCCTGGTGACGATGGTCGTCAGCCACTTCACTCCGCCGCCGCCCGAAGAGGTGCAGCGCCTGGTCGAGGAGATCCGTCTGCCCCGCCGCGAGGTCGTCCGGGCCGACTGATTCGGGGACTTGCCAAGGTGCGTCCGGCTGGCGCACAATCCCGCTGTGTCGTCCTCCGAAGCCATCACCCGAGGAGTGCGTGTTCACGTCGTTCCCCAGTACGACGAAGAACGCTCCCTGCCCGAGCAGAACCGTTGGTTCTTCAGCTATACGGTGACCATTTCGAACCTCGGTGAGGAGACCGTTCAGCTCTTGAACCGACACTGGGTGATCACCGACGGCGACGGCCAGGTCGAGGAAGTGCGGGGGCCGGGGGTTGTCGGTCACCAACCGACGCTGGGGCCGGGCCAGGAGTTCCAGTACACCTCCGGGTGTCCGCTGACCACCTCCTTCGGCCTGATGAAGGGTTCGTTCCAGATGGTGACCGCCGAGGGCGAGCCCTTCGACGCGGAAGTCGCCTGCTTCGAACTCAGTGAACCCTACATCGTGAACTGAGCGTCAGCGCCTCTCATCGATCCTGATCGCTGGAGGCGGCTTCCTCGGAGGCCGGCTCGAGGTGCCAGTTCTCGCGAGCCACGATCTTCTCCTGGGCCGGGTCGCCGACATACGCCGGGCTCATGATCTGGACGCCGTATTCGTTGAAGACGTCGAGGATCGAGCGATGGAGGGCGCTGTAGAGCGCCGGGGTCTTCTGCGGTCGATCCGTATAGACGTTGAGTTCGTAGACGATGCAGAAATCCCCCAGCGACTTCTGGAGGACGAAGGGCGCAGGCTCTGTCAGGAAACCGTCGGTCCGGTCGGCAGCCAACCGGAGCATGGCCTCCACCTGACGCCAGGGGGTGTCGTAGCCGATCCCGACTTCGGTGTGAAGGACCAGTCCGCGGGTCTTCGCCAGAGTGGTGAAGTTCGTGACTTCGCCGGCGAGGATCATCGAGTTGGGAATGACGATGTCCTCGTTCTTGGGGGTCCGAACGCGCGTGATCTGGAGCTTGATCTCGCTGACCTCGCCGACCACCTCGCCGATCCGCACCCAGTCGCCGACTCGGAAGGCCCGGCGGTAGGTCATCGTGTAGCCGGCGATGACGTTGGAGATCACCGACGAGGATCCCAGGGAGAAGAGTACGCCGGCGAACAACGAAACGCCCTTGAAGGCGTCGGTGTCTGAACCGGGAATGTAGGGGTAGGCCACCACGAGGCCGAATCCGATCACTCCGAGCCGGGCGATCTTGTAGGTCGCGTTCGACCATTCGGGATCGAAGCCCGAGAGAGTGATGGTGCCGCGCTCCACCGCGGTGAAGAACAGCCGGACCAGGCCGAGAGTCCACCGGATTACGATGAAGAGGATCGCGAGGAAGATGAGACTGGGGATCTGTTCGAGGAGGGCCGCGACCATGGTCTCCAGAGGCCCGATGATCCAGCTTCCCAATCGGGCGTGAATCGCGCGGGTCCAGGGGAACAGTCCCAGGACCCGCTGCAGGAAGCCCGCGATCGCAATCAGGAAGACGAGGTCGCGAACTCCGCGGACAGCCCGGCCGAGGAGTTCCCCGACTCGCTCGGTGCTCCCCTCCCGAAGGCTGTCGACTCCCATCGCCTTGACGCGCGCCTTCAACCGTCGGGCGACGCGCTTGTCGACCCACCTGGAGAAGCGCAGCCACAAGAAGAGGAACAAGACCAGGATGACAATGAGGCCGAGAGTTCGAAGGCCACTGCGCGTGAGGACTTCCGCAGATCTGTCGCTGCGGTAGTTGCGAATGGCGGTCTTGACCCGCTCCGCCACGACTTGCGAGAGTTCGGTCCGGCGGATGCCCTCAAGGAAAGCGTCGGCGTCGACGATGGACAGGATGGCTTCATCCCCGGCCTGGATCCCGGAGATTCCGTTGTCTTCGACGACCTGGATCTTGTCGGGATCGAAAGCTCGATTCCTGGCGACCCGGCGAATTCGACCGGCTACGTCAGTGGCCCGTTGCTGGGCCGGATACGACGACACGCCTCGCAGCGAGAAGAGAACGACTCCATCGACCTCGACCGGCGCCATCTCGGGACCTGGACCGAACATCGGATCCAGTTTCTCGTTGGAGGAAACCGGCTGTGCCGGCTCCTGGCCGCGGACGGGCGAAACGCCGCCCGCCGTGAGCACTGCGACCAGGATCAAGAGGGTCGCGATGCTGGCTGGGGTCTTCCGCGAGACGCGGGGGGCGTGAATGGTTCCCATGTGCGACTAGCCTATCTGGAATGCGGCCGACAGCGCTCGCATGCCCTTGGCCGGCATCCACCGTCCGATCGACCCGCTGCTAGGATCTCCCGGGCCGGAGTGGCGGAACGGTAGACGCAGGGGACTTAAAATCCCCCGCCGCAAGGCGTCCGGGTTCGAAACCCGGCTCCGGCACCAGCCTCGGTGGGAAGCGCTTCGATCAGAGTTGGTGGACGCCCCAGTCGCCGAACTGCAGCGCTTCGAGCGCCAACAGGGCGCCGGGGCCGGCTGCCGAAGGGAGGTCGACCGAGTACTGCCAGAGGCCGTCGGCGTTGGGGAGGCCGCCCTCCACCACGACGTGCTCGGTGAGTACCCGCTCGCCTTCCCGCCAGGCGACCGAGAAGCGGATCCAGCCGGTCTCGAGGAACAGGGGGTCCTGTTTCCAGTCGACGGTGACGTCGACTCCCCCGTCCCTCTTCTCGATTCCGGGCGTGATCGACGGCGTGCGGCCGAAGTCGATCTGCTGTCCACTCAGCAGCCACCGCAGCTTCGCGTCGATGACAGGCTCGGGAGTGCCGGAACGCAACCAGGTCGCGGTTCTGAGCCCGCGCGCCGTCGACGCCAGGCTGGCGGACGCCGTTCTCGGTTCGCCGTCGAGACTCCGGGTGGTGCGGTAGTAGATCCACCAGCGCTGCTGCAGGCCGTCGACCTCGCGCTTCAACTGGGAATCGACCCGCACGTTGGCGCCGGCGCTCTGCTCGACATAGAGATTGAGCGGTTGCAGGATCGGCGTCACACTGGCTTCGAGGGAGTCGAGGTTCAGGTTGATCTTGCGGTCCTTGGCCTTCGGCGCCAGCACGATGCCACCCGTCGTGTCGACGAACTCGTCGTAGTCGGAGCCGCGACGCACTGTCACCTCGTCCTCCGCCTCGCCGGTGCGAATCGGGAGCGTGACGACGACCCATTCGTAGGTGGCGAGCGTCTGGGCGACCTCGGCGGCGATCTCTGCCACGCTCTCCCCGGGAGGGTTTCCGGCTGTTCGGCGTCCCGGAAGTACAGGATCTCGGGTTCGAGGTAGTAGCCGTCGGTGATCAGGAAGAGGATGGTGGGTTGTCCCAGCCCGCCGCTCGAGGCGAAGCGTTGCAGCGCGTCGGCCTGGCGGCGGACGAGCTGGGTTTCGGCCAGCATGGCCTGGCCGCGCTCGGCGGCCGACACCGGACCGTCCTTCAGCTTCGCGCGGAAAGCGGCACGCAACGCGTTGAACTCTCCCGCTGGGATCTCGAGCCCTGCAGTCCGGGCAAGAGCGGATTCCACGATGTTGGAGCGACTCTCGGCAGCGAACGCGGTGCGCGGCTGTGGATCCGCGATGACGATCTCCATGGTACCCAGGGCGGTCATGTCGATGGCGAAGTCGCCCAGTGCCAGCAGGGCGCGGCGAATCGTGTGGTTGTAGGCCATCGGTGCGTCGACGTAGACCACGGTTCGCCAGCTGCCGGCGTTGGGCAGCGGGACGATGCTGGTCGGTGTATGCGCAGCGCCGCCCTCGTAGACCACGACCTCCTGGGGATTGAGCGTCGCGCTCGGACGACTGGTCGGCTGGCTCAAGTCGAGCAGGAGACGGGACTCGAAGACCCGAATGGTCTCTTCGATTCCCTGGTCTGGGTCCTGGGCTCCCGCCTGGGAAGATACGAGGAGCGCGCACAGGGCGACGAGAGTGACGAGTTTCATCGCAGGTCAGTCTAGTCGCTGGTCTGTCGGAGGATCAACCGAAACCACGACGACCCCCGGTCTGCTCGATCTCGAGAGCCGGGATTCTGGAGGCGACGCCCGGATTCGAACCGGGGAATGAGGGTTTTGCAAACCCTTGCCTTACCACTTGGCCACGTCGCCTCGCGAGGCCCGGAGGACCGCGCTGGAGCGGGAAACGGGATTCGAACCCGCGACCCCAACCTTGGCAAGGTTGTGCTCTACCACTGAGCTATTCCCGCTTCGGCAGCGACCGCGAACTCTACCCGCCTCGGCAGGGCGAGTCAAACCAGAAACGGGCTGGAAACCTCGAAGGCGTTGCGGATCAAAGTCGGTTCCCAGGACTCGTTTCGGCGGTCCAGGGCGAGGACGTCGAATCGAATCGGACCCTGCCAGGGAGAGTCGATCAGGAAGAGGGCGGCCGATCGGCAGATGCGGCTCTTCTTGTTCGAATCGACGGCCAGGATGGCCGGTCCGTAGTCGGCCGACCAGCGTGCCTTGACCTCGATGAAGCACAGGCAGTCCTCGTCGATGGCAACGATGTCGATTTCCCCGACGTGGGTGCGGAAGTTTCGTTCCCGTAGCCGATAACCCTGCTCCTCGAGCCAGGCTGCGGCCCAGCCCTCCGCGTCGCGTCCGCGGGCGCTGCGGCTCTCGTCGCCACTGCGGCGTTCAACTCCCACCCAGCGCCTGGCCGCGTCGCCAGCGAGTGCCGCCGGGCTGATCTTCGAGGACGATCCCGTCGGTGCTGAGCCGGTCGCGGATCTCGTCCGCTCGCCCCCAGTCGCCGGCCTCGCGAGCCGCTCGTCGCTCCGCCAACAGCTTCTCGACCTCGGCATCCGAGAGCGCCGAGATGGATTCGCTGGAAGCGTCGGCCCAGTCTTCCGAGTGCAGCACGCCGAGGACGGCATCGACTCCGCGGAGAGCTTCCGACACCCGCTGGCGGTCTCCTGAGATCAGTGCCTTCGAATCGACAGCCGAGTTCACGGCTCGAGCGAACTGATGAACCGCGCCGAGGGCGCCGGACAGGTTCAGGTCCTCAGCCAGCGCGGCATCGAAGGCCCGGTCGAGTTCCTCGATGGCGGGCGAGATTCTCGAGTCGCCGCCGCTACCTTCGGCGGCCGAGTCGAGGCGGAAACGCATCTCATCGATCCGTCGAAGGGCGCTTTCCGCGGTCTTGACCGAGTCGAAGGTGAAATTGAGTTTCTGGCGGTAGTGCACCGAGACGAAGAGATAGCGAACGGCCCGTAGGTCGATGCCCTTCTCGACGAGATCGTCGAGCGTGTACTGATTGCCGAGGGACTTCGACATCTTCTGCCCCTCGACCAGGAGGTGTTCGGAGTGCAGCCAGTAACGGGAGAAGACCTCTCCGCTGGCCGACTCGCTCTGCGCGATCTCGTTCTCGTGGTGCGGAAAGGCGTTGTCGACTCCACCGCAGTGGATGTCGAAGGTCTCTCCCAGGTATTTCATGCTCATCGCCGAACACTCGATGTGCCAGCCGGGGCGTCCGTCTCCCCAGGGAGAGGGCCACGAGGGCTCTCCCGGCTTCACTCCCTTCCAGAGGACGAAATCGCGTACGTCCTCCTTGCCATATTCGTCGGCGGCCACTCGTTGACCGCGCTGGTGCTCGGAGGGATCGACGCCGGTGAGGCGTCCGTAGTCCTCGTCGGCCTCGATGCGGAAGAAGACGCTGCCGTCGGCTTCGTACGCGATGCCCTTCTCCATCAAGGTCTCGATCATCGAGATCATCTCCGCAACGTGCTCCGTGGCGCGCGGGTAGACGGCTGCCGGCTTGACGTGGAGGCGCTTGAGATCGGCGAAGAAGGTCTCGATGTGGGGAGCGACGAACTCTTCGATCGTCATTCCCGCCGCCAGGGAACCGGCGATGATCTTGTCTTCGACGTCCGTGAGGTTCATGACCTGGGTGACCTCGAAGCCGAGGCGCTCGAGCGCACGGCAGAGAACGTCTTCGAAGACGAAGGTCCTCAGATTCCCGATGTGGGCCTGGTTGTAGACCGTGGGTCCGCTGGTGTAGATCTGTGCCCTGCCCTCGACGAGGGGGACGAAGTCCTGCCGTTGTCGACCGAGGGTGTTGTGGAATCGGATGGTGCTCATGGGCCTCTCGTCAGGGTATTCAGGGGACGATCACTGAACCGCCCGACCATGTGATCTCGAAACGATCCACACCCTGCTCGCCGAACGCTTCGTTGCGGTCGAAGGTGATCGGCCCGCTGCCACTGCCGACACGCGAGAAGGTCAGCCGTAGGAGGACTCCGTCGCCATCTTGACCTGCGACGTCGCCGAGCCGCGTCAAACCGACGGTCGCCTTGCCGATCTCGCTGGTGTCGGCTTCGAAGGAGGTCGCTTCGCCGTCGAGGAAATCGCCCTGTTCGATGCTTGCCAGGACCAGCAGGTTGGAAGGAAACAAGAGATCGAAGGCGATGCCGTAGAGGCCGCTGACGCCGGCGCTCTGCAGGTTCAAGACCACCGTGTCGGCTGTCGCGCCTTCGGCCAGGGCGAGGAAGAGAGACTGGCTTCCCTGCCCGCCGGAGGACTGAAAGCTGATCACCGCCGGCGGAGGGGGCGGCGGCTCGGTGGGAGAACCTCCCCCACCGCAACCCACAGCGCCGATCGTGAGCAAGAGGAGAAAGGCTCTCGCGGTCAACTGGAGGACTCCTCGGCCTCGCGCGCGAGGCGCTTGAGGAATCGACGTGCCTTTTCTCTTCGGAGTCCGCGAAGACGGTCGGTGAACAGCACTCCGTCGAGATGATCGACCTCGTGGCAGATGGCGCGCGCCAGAAAGCCCTCGGCCTCGAGGGAGAAGGATTCGCCCCTGGCGTCGGCGGCTTCGACGACGATCGAGAAGGGACGCTTCACCTTCTCCGTCAGGTCGGGGATCGAGAGACAGCCTTCGGTGTCGTCGTCGCTCCCCTCCTGTCGGACGATGCTCGGATTGACCAGAACGAGCAGTTCGTCGGGATGTTCACCGACCGAGATGTCCACCACCGCCAGACGTCGGCTGACGCCGACCTGAGGAGCCGCCAGACCGACACCGGGGGCCGAATGCATGGTTTGAACCATGTTTCGCACCAGCACTTCCAGGTCCTCGTCGAACTCCTCGACAGGGAGAGCCTTCTCCCGAAGGATGGGATCCGGATAGAGAACGATCGGCAGCAGGGACATCGGTTCGCAGGCGACCTGGCGCGACGAGGAAGGGCGGAGATGAGGCCTCGAAGCCCCAGAATACCAGCCCCGAGTGGCTCTGGGTACAGAACGACGGCCCTCCATCGGAAGTTCGTGGGGACTTTCGGAAGGCACCTCTCGCGAGCCATTCTCGGACTCGAACGCACCTCGGTGGACGAGTCCGGAATCTTCAGGGCTCCTCACGAGTTTGCAGTGGATGGAGGCCGTGGAGTGAGTGTCAGAGCTTCGACGTCCGGCCGGTCAGGCCGATTCGCCGAGGATCACGAGGTGGAAACCATGCCAATCGATTCCCGAGTGAACTCCATTGCCCCTCGCCGGTCACCGGGGAGGACCTCGACGATCGCTATTCCGGCCGACCGCGTCGAGTCTCGACTGCTGGTCGTGTCGACTTTCGTGCTTCTTGCGATCGTGCTTCTCGCCACCCCCGCGCTCCACGCCGAGCGCTACGGCTATGTCCGTGTTCTCGAGGGTGATCTGAGCGGAAGCGTCACCGCCGACGGCTTCGACCTCGCGGTGCATGCCTCCGTCTTCCCCGGCGATCGTCTCGTGACCGGCAGTCCGGGATTCCTCGAACTGGTGCTCGCCGACGGCGATCGCGTGCGGCTGGACTCGTCGACTCGCGTTCGACTCTCGGCCGGGGAGACGCAGACCTCCGACGAGATCGCCCGCCTCGAGCTCGAGGAGGGCCGCATCCAGTTCGTCGTCGTCGGCGATCCGCAGATCGATGCACCGCCCTCGGTGACGGTCGGATCTCGGGAGATCTACTTTCGAAGCCCGGGTCGCTTCGTGATCTCGGCGTCGTCGGGAGAGCTCGAGGTGACGGTCCGGGAGGGCGAACTGGAGGTCCTCGGCCATCGCGGGTCGACCGTCGTCGTAGCCGGTGAATCGGGGCATTGGTCGCAAGATCGCATGGCGCTGGGGCGGATCTCCCAGGCGCTCCCGCCGGATGGCTTCGAGGAGCGTGGCCTGCTCGAGGAGACGAGTCGACTCGCGGCTGTCGAGGCCATCCCGGAGGTCGGCATCGAGGCCTATGAGGCGGCCGATCTCGCGAGCCACGGGAGCTGGTTGCAGGTCAGCGGTCAGTGGGCCTGGTCACCGCGTCAGACCGCATCGTGGTCGCCCTACACCTACGGTCGTTGGCGCCCGACCCCTGCGGGACTGACCTGGGTGTCGTCCTATTCCTGGGGTTGGTACCCCTATCACTACGGTTCCTGGGATCTCGTCGCCGGCCATGGCTGGGTCTGGTACCCGGGAGGGACGTACTCGACGGCCTGGGTACGCTGGTACGTGACGCCCTCCTACGTCGGCTGGGTTCCCCACCGCTACTACGATCGGCACCTGCGCCATCACTGGCAGACGGGGCGGCGCGACTGGAACCATTGGAAGTTCCACGACCACCGTTCGCTCTATCGCCCGGTGCCCCATCGCAGTCCCGTCGCCTCGCCCTGGGGTCGAGATGGAGGATCCTCGGGCCGGTTGCTGACCGCCGGAGACTCTCCCTACTACCGCCAGGCCGTATCGCGCACGGTCCAGCACCGTTCGACGATCGGCAGCCCCCCCCAGGTCGTTTCGAGAGTTTCGAGTCGTTCCACGTCGGTGCGATCGCCGGCGCCGAGATCTTCGCTGGTCGTTCGCGACGATGGCCGCTCCGTCACGACCTCTCCCTCGCCGGGTTCCGCTGCGAGTCGGCGGACAGGCGATCCGGCGATCACGACATCGCCGCGAGGAACGGTTCGCCAGAGGGATTCGTCGGGTCGCTCCTCGGCCCTCCAGGCCTACCCCCGAGCCCGAACTTCCTCTCGGGCAGCGGCGACGCCCCAGGCTCCCCGCTCGACGATCGCGCTGCCGCGTGCTCCCTCGAGGACCTCACCGTACCCGGGAGTCGACTCGCGCTCGAGTCCGGGCCGTATGACGTCGCCAGGGAACTCGTCTCCCAGCCAGATCTACCGATCGGCGGTGCCGACGACTCCGATTCGTCGAAGTCCTGCCGCGGGAGTCTCGGGGACTCGGGTCGCCAGACCGCCGACGCCAGCCGCACCCTCCGAGCTCCGTCAGGACGGCTCCATCGGTGCCGAGAACCTCCGTCGTGCCTCGTAGTGCCCCGAGTCCCAGCTCGGGACGAAGCCCCGCGGCCACGTCGAGGTCGAGTTCATCGTCGAGCGCAGCCGGTAGCGCTCACCGGGGAGCGCGTCCGAGTCCCTCGTCTTCGTCCGCGGGTCGATCCGGCCGGCCCCGCCCGTAAGGGCGGCGTCGTCCGTAAGGGCGGCGTCGTCCGTGACCTGAAGGGCGCGGCTGCGTAGAATCGGGTCTGTGCGACTGCGTGGATTACCGAACTTCCTGTTCTTCCTCTACTGTGTGGAGGCCGGGGTCTTCCTGGTGCTCGCACCGTGGAGTGAGTCCTGGCAGAGATTCCTCCTCCTGATCACGGAGCCGGCGGTTCACGAAGTCCTGATGCGGCCGATCGCTCGAGGAGCGATCTCGGGATTCGGCCTGATTCATCTGATCTGGAGTGCCAACGACCTCCAGGGCTGGCTTCATCGTCGGCGCTTGACCGGAGATCTTCCCTCTCGATAGGAGCGGCCGACCGCCTCCGACTCGAATACGGTCGGCTGAGGACCGGGCCACCGGTGCATTAGAATCCTGCTCATGTCACGGCCTTCCCCCCTCAAGCTGCGCCTCCTGATGGTCAGTGCCCTCGTGGTGGTGATCGACCAGTGGACCAAGCAACTGGCCCTGATCCATCTCGCCGGCGCCGCTCCGAAGACCGTCATTCCAGGCTTTCTGGACCTGATCTTCGTCCGCAACACCGGGATCGCCTTCGGCATGTTCCCCGCGGGAGACAGCCGAATCGGTGTCTGGATCCTGGCAGCCCTGGGAGCGGTCGCGCTCTGTCTGGTGCTGCTGTACTTTCTCCGCACGAAAGACGAAGACCTCACGGTACTCACGGCGCTGGCCCTCGTCTTCGGCGGCGCCATCGGGAACCTGATCGACAGGGTCGGGAGCGGGTCCGTCGTCGACTTCATCGAGGTCTACGTCGGACGCCATCATTGGCCTACGTTCAACGTGGCGGACAGTGCGATCTCGGTCGGGATCGTCCTGATGGCGATCGACATTCTTCGACCCCAGCCGCGTGTCGAAGCCGCCCACGACTGAGGACCGGCGCTCCGCTCTCCGCTGGATCGTCGATCCGGAGGACGCGGGGACCCGGCTCGACGTCTATCTCGCCGACCGCGCCGGGGTCGCCAGGAATCGGATTCAGCACTGGATCGTGGACGGCTTCGTCCTGGTCGAAGGAGCGGCCGTCAGGCCTTCCCGTCGACTGGTCGAGGGAGAAAGCATCGTTCTCGATCCTCCAGAGCCCTCCCCGAGTCCACTGATTCCGGTCGCAGTTGCGCTCGATATCCTGTGGCAGGACGACTGGTTCACCGCGATCGACAAGCCGGCCGGACTGGTGGTTCACCCGGGCGCCGGCAAGGAGGAGGACTCCGTTGTCCAGCGGGCGCTGTTCGCCGACCCGGGTGTGGCGGAGGTCGGATCGTCGAAGAGGCCGGGCATCGTGCATCGACTCGACGCCGGCACCTCCGGGGTGATGGTGCTGGCGCGAACCCAGGCCGCCTATGACGCCCTCAGTCGGAAGTTCGAGAAGCGCACGGTCGAGAAGCGATACCTGGCCATCGTGTGGGGTCATCCGGTCGAATCAGGCAGGGTGAGCGAGCCGATCGGTCGACACCCGCACAACCGAAAGCAGATGACGGTGCGTACCGACGGTCGGCGGGCCGTCTCGAGTTGGCGCGTGGCGGATCGCTGTGAGTGGACCTCCCTTCTTTCGGTCGAGATCGAAACCGGCAGGACGCATCAGATTCGCGTACACCTGAAGCATGCGGGATACCCGATCGTCGGGGACGCGACCTACGGGGAGAATCGCTGGAAGAACCTTCCCGGGGGCACTCGCCGGAATCGACTGAGGGACTTCGCGCGCCCGGCCCTGCACGCAGCCGAGCTACGATTCGTCCACCCCGGCACCGGGGAGGAACTCACCATCGAGTCTTCCCCACCGCGAGACATGGTCGCTCTGTGGGAAGAGCTGGGCGGCGATCCGGCGGCTTTGCAGGACGCAGGCGGTGATCGAGGTCGGCGACCGGGCTAGCGGCCGAGATCGGCGGCCGGGCTAGCCCGGCCGAGATCGGCCGGCCGAGCCCGGCCGAGGACCGTCGGCCGGCCGAGCCCGGCCGAGACCGTCGGCCGGCCAGCGGCCGAGGTCGGCGTCCGGCCGCGCCGACGCCCGGCGGCGGGAAGTGTCGGCCGGCGATCGAGCCGTCGTCCAGCGGCCGAAGTCAGCGCCACGCATTGGCCGGCCGGGACCTAGACGAACGGTGGGGGGACTCGAACGAGCCCGACCGACAGGGGCTGTTCGCCGACCGTCAAGCGACGTCGATCAGTCCTCCGAGCGGGCTGTAGTCCCTGCCCTGGGCCTCGGCTACGGGTCTCGACGTCAACTCGCCTCGCAGCGTACTCACGCCCGCAGCCAGTCCCTGGTCGGACCGGACGGCCTGTTCGAAGCCCTGGGCGGCGATCTTCTCGATGTAGGGCAGGGTCGCGTTCGTCAGTGAGAACGTGGCGGTTCGAGGTACGGAGCCCGGCATGTTGCTCACGCAGTAGTGCAGTACGCCTTCGACTTCGTAGACCGGGTCGGAATGGGTGGTTGCCCGAGTGGTCTCGAAACATCCCCCCTGGTCGACAGCCACGTCGACGACGACGGCGCCCGGCTTCATCGATCGGAGCATCTCGCGCGTGACCAGTTTCGGCGCCGAGCCGCCTGGAATCAACACGGCGCCGATCAGCAGATCGGCCCGAGTCAGGGCGGCCGTGAGGTTGTGGTGGTTGCTCGAAAGCGTTGTCACCGCGCCGTGGAAGAGGTTGTCGAAGAAGCGCAGTCGTTCAGCATTGGTATCGAGCACGGCGACCCTGGCTCCGAAGCCCAGGGCGATCTTGGCGGCGTTGAGCCCGACGATTCCCCCTCCCAGGATCACGACGTCTCCCGGCGGAACTCCCGGAACGCCGGACAGCAGGGTGCCACGCCCCCCGAAACCGCGTTGAAGGTAGTAGGCGCCGACGAGAACGGCCATGCGTCCGGCGATCTCGGACATCGGAGTGAGGAGGGGTAGATGCCCCTCCCGGTCGACGATCGTCTCGTAGGCGATGCTGGTCACGCCGCGCTCGAGAAGCACCGAAGTCAGTTCCGGCAGAGGTGCCAGGTGGAGGTAGGTGAAGAGCAACTGACCGTCGCGCAGGCGGTCGTACTCGGCGGCGATCGGCTCCTTGACCTTGACGATCATGTCGGCCTGCTCGAAGAGCGCCTCGACGTCGTCTTCGATCCTCGCACCGGCGTCGAGATACTCCTCATCGAGAATCCCGCTCCCTTCTCCGGCGCCGCGCTCGACGATCACCTCGGCGCCGCTCGCGATGACCGCATGGACGCCGGCGGGAGTCATTCCGACGCGGAACTCCCGGTCCTTGAGTTCTCTCGGCACGCCGATCTTCATGGCTGATTCTCCCCGTTCAAGTTCTCTCTCCGCGGATCCTTCTCAGCCCTTGCGGCCGATCCGCTCATCTGCGTTCTGCCGCGCAGAGTGCCGCCCTCGGCGATCACCAGTCGCGGTGAGTCGACATCACCGACGACCTCGCCGGTGCCGGTGATCTCGATTCGCTCCGAGCATCGGCAGTCGCCGTGGATCGTCCCCTCCACTCGCAGGACCCGTGCTTTCACGCTGCCCTCCACCCGTCCACTCGGCTCGACTTGCATCACGTCCGCCTCGATCGTCGCCGCCAGTGCCTCTCCGGCGATTCGCAGAGGCGTGGTGGCAGAGATCTCTCCACGGATGACACAGCCCAGGGCCACCACCGTCTCGTGGTGGGTCCGGCTGTTGCGGGAACTCGAGAGGCGTTCTCGCGCGGGGCCTCGCGTTTGAAGAGCGGCATCGTTGCTAGCCTACAGGGGTGAGTGAGCCCGGTGACCGACGGTCCGAGAGGGTGGTTGGAGCGGGAGACGGGGTTCGAACCCGCGACCACCAGCTTGGGAAGCTGGTGCTCTACCAACTGAGCTACTCCCGCTCGAGCCTTTGGATCTTAGTTCACTTGGGCGAGGTGAATCCATCCGTAGAGCCCGCGAAGCGTCCCTTGCAGGAAGCGCCTGCGCTGCAGTCCTACGTACGGTCCAGCTGACGCTTCGAGAACTTGTCAATCGAAGGCACCTCGATAGAATGACCTCGTGCCCGATCCGACCGAAGCTCCGCTCTACTTCTTCCCCGATCAGGAAGTGACCGAGAGCGAGTTGCGCTTCGCACTCGAGGGTACGGATCGCGCCCGATCGGCCTGGGCGATCTCCCATCTGCTGCGATATGCCCAATGGGAAGACATCTGGCTCTACACGAGTCGAGACGAGGTGCGCGACATCTTCGCCGAACTCGATCTCCCCGAGAATCTTCGCACTGCCTGGGGGCGGATGTTGAAGGTCGAAGCTCCGGTCGGTTGACCCGAGCGCAGCCTGCCGGTTGCCGATCTCTCGCTGACAGACCCGCTGTCGGTCAGCGATCCCCCATGACGAGGTCCCCGAGTCCGCCGAGGACGGATCCCTCGCCGACGTTCTTGCCGCCGGCCTGAGGTGCCGCGGCCCAGACGCGGCTGGCGAGTCTCGAAAACGGCAACGACTGGATCCAGACCTTGCCCGGCCCCGTGAGACTGGCGTAGAAGAGTCCGTCGCCACCGAAGAGCGCGGTCTTGATTCCGCTCACCATCTGGATGTCGTAGTCGACATGCTGCTCGAAGGCGACCAGGCAGCCGGTGTCGACCCGCAGCGTTTCACCGGCCTTCAACTCGCGCTCGATGATGGTGCCGCCGGCGTGGACGAACGCCAGCCCGTCTCCCTCCAGTTTCTGCAGGATGAAGCCTTCTCCACCGAAGAACCCCGCCCCGATCTTCTTGTGCAGGGCGATCCCGACGGCGACTCCCTTGGCGGCGCATAGAAACGCCTGCTTCTGGCACAGGATCGTGCCGCCGTGCTGCTCGAGATCGAGCGGGATGATCCGCCCGGGATAGGGGGAGGCGAAGGCGACGTCGCGCCGCTCTGCACCCCGGTTCCCGAACACCGTCATGAAGAGAGACTCGCCGGTGAGCACGCGCTTTCCAGCCGACAGCAGCTTGCCCATGAAGTTCCCTTCCGTGCTCGCGGAACCGTCTCCGAAGATGGTCTCGACCTCGATGTCTGGATCCATGAACAGAAAACTCCCGGCTTCCGCGATGCAGGCCTCCTGAGGATCGAGGGTGATGGAAACGAACTGCATCTCCTCGCCGTGGATCTTGTAGTCGATCTCGTCCGATCGGCCCGACGGAGGGGGCGGAGAAGCGAGCCTGGCGGCCTCGGCGAAGGTGGGTTCCTCGCTCAATCGCCGCCACGATTCGAAGCCCGCCTGGAACACGTGATCGCCTGCCGACAGGCGCCCGTCCCGGATGCGCGCCTGGACTTCGTCGGTGTTCATGGGACCTTCCTGCTTGCCCTTTCGGGCGACGTACCAATCACTCATGGGGTTCCTCCACGGGAATGAAGTCGACTTGAAAGATTCGCGGCCAGTTCTTGCCGGTGATGTAGAAACTCGAACTCTCTGGAACGTAGGCGATGCCGTTGAGGACTTCCGCCGCGGCGGCCTCCTCCGAGCTGAGCAGCCGCCCGGTGCGGATCACGGCCCTGACCGCCCCGGTGGCGGGATCGATCTGAACGATTTTCGGGCTCTGGTAGACGTTCGCGTAGATCCATCCCTCGGCGCATTCGAGTTCATTCAGATTCGACTGACTCCCCTCGGGTCCGTACACCTCGATACGGCCCAGTGGAGCGAAAGTTCGAGGATCGCGCTTCTGCAGACTGGCCGTGCCGTCGCTCATCCACAGGGTATGACCGTCGTAGCACAGCCCCCAGCCTTCCCCACCGTACTCCCAGCGTTGCACTTCCTCCAGGGTCTCGGCGTTCCTCACGTAGGCGATTCCCTCACGCCAGGTCAGCTGGACGAGATTCTCGCCGACCTTTGCCAGTCCTTCGGCGAAGACGTCGTCGGGCAGGTCGACGTGGGCGAGGATCTCGCCGGTTGCAGGCCGCCACCTCCGCACGAACGACCTCCCGTAGCCACCGCCGCTCTCGATGAGCACTCCGTTCTCGTACAGCAGCCCCTGAGTGTAGGACGTCGGGTCGTGTGGCAGGGCTGCACGAACGGCGACCGTCAATCGTGACGGAGCCGCCTGCGGGCTCGATGCCGTGACGACAGCGCCGGCTTCCCCGAGGCCTTCGGCCGAACAGCCGACCAGGACCGCAACCAGGAGGCCCAGGACGGACTTGTCGAGAACGCAAGCCATCGACGGTCGACGATTCGGAGTACCGACCTTCTGGATCACGGCGGGCAACCTAGCATGCTCTTCAGGTCTCGAGGGGGAGCGTGATCTGGACGATCAACCCTTCTTCGCGGTTTCTGGCACCGATCGTACCGCCGTGCTCTTCGACGATTCGGCGAGCGATCGGGAGTCCGAGGCCGGTGCCACTGTCGTGGGTCGAGAAGTAGGGGTCGAAGATGCGACTGAGGGTCTCGTTGTCGACCCCCGGGCCGGAGTCGCTGACTTCCACGATGACGGAATCTTCCTCCCTGCGGCACGAGATGCATACGGTGCTGTCCGGCGGGCTGGCTCGAAGCGCGTTCTCGATCAGGTTGCGCAGCGCACGATCGAAGAGGCGGGCGTCGAGACGCACCGGGAGCTCCACCTCTCCTACCCTGGCTTCGAGGCGGACACCGTCGGCCTGGCTGACCGAATCGTAGGCGGCGACGACCTTCTCGACGACCTTTCTCAAGTCGCAGGACTCGAGTTCCGCCTGGGGGATGTGACTGTAGGTCGAGAATTCGTGACTGATCCGCCGCAGTTCCTCCACTTCCTGCAGGATGTTGTCGGTGCAGCGGCGGAAGACCTGGTCGAGGTGCTCTGGATCGTTTTCGTAGACCTGCTGCAGGTGTTCGGTGGACAGCCGGATCGGCGTGAGGGGATTCTTGATCTCGTGAGCGATGATCCTCGCCATTTCGGCCCAGGCTTGCAAACGCTGTCCGCGCAGGATCTCGGTGGCATCCTCGACCACGAAGAGCGCCGCCGGCTGACCTCCCCCCTCCGCCGGCACCCAGACGAGGTTCCATTCGAAACCGTCGCCGCCCGGCTCGTCGATCGTGACGGTCTGCTGGCGGGCCCGTGTCGGATCGGCAGAGAGAAAGTCGATCAAGGGCGCGAGCGGTTCTCGTCTCTCGAGTCTCTCGATCAACGGCTCTCCGACCTCCACGCCCAGCAGCTCGCTGGCGACCCGATTGCGCATCCGCACTCGGCCTTCGGGGTCGACCGAGACCACCCCAGCGGTGATGTTCTCGATCACTTCCTCCACGAGTCTCTTCTCGTTGAGCAGCGCCCGTCGGCCCTCTGCCAGGCGAAAGGCCATGTCGTCGATGGCCTCGGCGAGTGCAGCGAGTTCGGGTTCGTGGGGTTCGAGATCGAGTCCCTCCGCTCCGCGTGCGATGCGATCGGTGCCCTCGACGATCTGCAGCAGGGGACGGGTGAAGTTCCTTGCGAGAAGCGAGCCGACAGCGGTCAGGAGCAGAAAGATCAGGGAAGTGACGAGGATGGCCTGACGCTGGAGAAGGGCGAGTTCTACCGAAACCGCTTCTTCCTGCGCCAGCAGGGGGGTCGAGACGAAGAAGGTCGGCGCCAGGTCCTGACCCAGATCGAGCGGAGCGTAGAGTTCCAGGTAGGCCACGCCGCCGATCTGGTTGCGTCGAGCCGTCAGCCCCCTGCCGCGAAGCGACAACTCGGAATAGACCTCGCCGGGAATCCGGGTCGGTAGCAGGCCCGAAGAGTAGAGCTCAGGACGACTCGATGCGAAGGTCCGGCCCTCCCAGTACACGTTGACCTCGCGATCGACGACCTCCGAGAGCCAACCGAGAATCTCCTCGTTCAGCGCCGTGCGCAGTCCGAAACCGGGGTCGAGGGCCACCAGATAGTCGTTGAGGACTCGCTGCGCGAAGTGCAGGGCGACTTCACCGGCCTCGCGGTTTTCGGCTTCGAGTCGTGTTCCGAGGTTGCGAAGCTGAACGGCGTTGACGAGCAGCAAGGGGACCAGGACGAGCCCCGAAAGGAGGACGACGAGTCGGCGCGAGTACGATCGAAGCCAGCGCCGGGCGCGTTCGCGGAACGGACGCCCGCTGAGATTCAGGATGAGGACCGCCAACCCGACGAGAACGCAGGGGAGGAGGGCCATCAGGGCATGTGTACCGACCCGTTCGAGGCCTGCCCAGTGCGCGGTTCTGTCAGGGGGATCGTCGCCCTGGCGGATCTCGATGCCGGTAGGTCCCGAGCGCGCCAGGAAGGCCGCCGACGGCCGGCTCCCCGGGCGAACGAGGGTAGCGTCCTGCGTCGCCACCCCGAGCCGACCCGCGAATCCTCGCACCGCCCCGCCTCGCAGGAGATCCAGTTCGACCGGCCCTTTCGAGTCGAAGCGCGCCGATCCCTCGATGGGCAGCCACCAGTAACGCAGGCTCATCGTGGCCATGTCGAGTTCGACCGTGATCTCTTCCTCCAACCACTCCATCACCCCGGATTCGGAGAAGACTCCGGAGTCCTCCAGGACCTCGGGGTCGAACTCGGATCCGGTCAGCGGCAGCCCCCACGAGAAGGTGCTGGTCCCCCGAGAGGGACCGCTGACGGCGACGGCCGACAGGCCGGTCCGGTCGCTGAGCGGTGAGGCTCGCCACAACGCTACGGCGAGGTCTCTGGACTCGCCGGCATCGACGGGCCGCTCGAGGATCTCTCTCGCCACCTGCCCCTCGAAGAACTCCGCGAGGAGCAACCTCCTCTCCTCGACCGAAACGATCTCGGTCGTGGCGGCGGTTTCGTTCGAAGGAGCGAAGTGCAGGGCGATCTCCCACACCACTCCCGAGCCGATCGCAGCAAAGACCAGCATGGCGAGAATCGGCCCTCCGTCGGATCGACTCCGGACCCCCAACCAGATCGCACCCAGGGCGGTGGCAACGAGGAGCAGAGGGAAGGCCAGTGCCGGTTGGGTGGGAACCAGGGTCGAGATCATGAGGATCGCGAACGAGAGGGTGACGGGAAGCAGGCGCGGGCGTGCCGTGGGTGCGGCTGCCCCCGACCAGAGGATGCTCACGAAGGCGGCGAGCAGACCGGTACGCAGGGCGATGTCGTGGACCTCGAAACTCAGCGAGTCGCCCAGCGGACGGGGTCCTACCAGGACGACATAGCCCGCAGCCAGCGTGACCAGCGACGCGATTCCCAGACTCGATCGAAGCGCGGACCGCCCCCACCTGCCTTGCGTTCCGGCGAGTGGGAGCTGACTCAGTGTCAGCGCGAACAGACCTCCGACCCCCAACGCTGCGATGGCACCGAAGTCGATCTCGATGGCAGCCAGGACGGCCTCGAGACCGAGCACCCCGGTGACGATCTGGAGTCCCAGCTCACGGCGCTCGAGAACACCACTGCGGTTGCTGCCGCGCTCGATGACCAGGCTCAGCAGCAAGACGCCGAGCAGGACGGCTGCCGCACGCCACCAGGTTCCTCGCCAGGGACCCTTGAACTCGGCCGACTTGAGGACGAAGAGGTAGCCCGACTCGGTATCCGCACGACGCAGCGACCAGTCTTCGATGTCGACGCCGCGCAGCAGCGCTGCAGGCAGGGGGGGATTGCGGCGCAGGTAGGTGCGGCCGACGACCAGACTCCAGGGCCTGACGGTCTCTCCGAGCGGTTGGCTGTAGAGAAGTGAGGTGGCCGTGTAGCTCGACAGACGGTCGGCTCCCGGGATCAGGGCTCGCCCCTCGATCTCGTGGAGGAGACCCGGCCCGGCCCACGCGAGGGCCTCGCTGTCGGGATCGATCAGGTACCAGCTCAGTTCGGGGGACTCGGAGGCGAGTCGCTCGAGGAACCCGAAGCTCTCGATCGGCGAGGTCGGATCGGGAGGACTTCCGAACTCGGTCGAGGCCTTGCGAGCGAGATCGCGCAGCTCCCTGAACTTCGAATCGACGCTCTTCTGGGCGATCTCCTGCCACGCCGTCGAGCCCGGCGGCGAAGACAGCCTGGACTCTGCCAGCAGGAGGAGTCCGGCGAGCACGAGTACCCCGGCGACCCAGAAGCGTCGGCCCGGGCGGCGATCGAGAAGAAGCCAGAGCGCTGCCGCCACTGCCAGCAGCGCGCTGCCGAGAATCGGTGGCGCGGCGAGACAGAGGGAGATCAGGACGACCAGGCCGAGCCAGGTCCTCTGTCTCAAGCGTTGCCCTCGATTCCGTAGCGCTTCATCTTCATGGTGAGTCCGTTGCGCGAAATTCCGAGCAGTCGAGCCGCCCCGGACTTGTTGTCCTGGCAACGCCGCAGGGCCTCCTGGATGGCAGCGGTCTCGCAGGCCGATACCAGGCGTTCGAGTTCGAGATCGGAGGACTCATCGACCCTCGGAGCGGCTCCGAGACCGCTCAGTCGGACCTCGTTCGGCAGGAGATTCACGTCGGCCGGCTGGCCCGGGGGACACAGGTAGACGAGTTGTCGTGCGATGTTCTCCAGCTCCCGCAGGTTGCCGGGGAAATCGTAGGTCGCGAGTGCGGACATGGCCTTGACGGTGATGCCGGCGATGCGCTTTCCGGTCTCGTGGCAGAAGCGGTTCACAGAGCCCTGGATCAGAAGCGGAATGTCCTCGCGCCGCTGCCTGAGAGAGGGCACTTCGACCACCAGCTCCGAAAGGCGGTACGCCAGGTCGACGCGAAAGCGGTCGGCAGCCACGAGGGGCTCCAGGGACACCTGGGACGAGACCAGCAGGCGTACATCGACGGGCTGATTCTCCTCGCCCTCGGCCCCCTCCACTTCGCCGCTGCGCAGGAAACGGACGAGTCGCGCCTGGAGATCCAGCGGCAGGTGCTCGGGTTCTTCCAGCAGCAGTGTCCCACCGTCCGCGAGCGCCAGCTTGCCGTTCCTGAAGGGTGCTCCCGGGCCGGATCCGACGGAGGCTCCGAAGAGGTCGGTCTCGATCTGCTTCGGATCGGCGCCCTCGCAGCTGACGGACAGGAAGGGAGCATCACGTCGGGGCGATGAGAGGTGGACGGTTCGAGCAAGTGCCTCGCGTCCACTGCCGGCCTCGCCGCGGAAGAGAACCCTGAGAAGCGGGTCGCCGATGGCCTTCAGCTTCTCCATCACCGCTGCCATGGCCTTCGACTCCCCGATGATCAGTCCGGGTGCGAGGTGCAGATCCTGGCGCGAGCCCTGACCGGGGAGAATCGGCTCGTAGCGCCCGACGTGATGGACGAGACCCTGCACCATCTGATCTCCCAGGGCCTGGAATGCCGGCAGCGCCGACCATGCATCGTCCTTCCAGGCCGGCAGGGCCGTGGCGACCGAGTACAGTCGATCGAGAGCAGTTACGTCGGTGTTGTAGATCCTGCAGGCCTTCTCCTCGAGTGTCCCGTCGAAGGCGATGGGGCCCGGTGTCCTTGTCGAAGCTCTATGTTCGACGATCTGGCCGAGCAGGCTGGCTGCCTGGGTGAGCCATCTCGGCTCCGTGGCGACGACGAACTTGATGCCGGGGTTGTCGGGCTCGCCGCCCTGGCAGAGGACGAGGAGGCCACCGCCGAAGTCGTCGAGGATGGCCTTGACGAGGGTTTCGAGGGTGACCCGACTATCGGTGTCGCTCATCACCCATCGACTGATCGCGGCGAGGTGCCGAGTCATCTCCTCGGGCGTAGCTCGTGGAGAGAGCTGCTCCGAAGTGGGGAGCGGCTCGATGGGACCTCGATCTCCTTCGCCCTCGGTGTCCTCCAGCAGAAGCGTGATGCGGCCGAGACGAATCTCGTCGAGGGCCTGAAGCGAAGCGCTCTCGACTCTCTCACCGTTCAAGAGGACGGGATTCGAAGGCGAAACCACCTCCAGCCGGATCCCTTCGGGACCGCGCAGAAGCTTGAAATGTCGCTCCGAGACCTCGTCGCCGGTGAAGCGGATATCGCAATCAGGTGCGCTGCCTACGAGGGTCTCGCCGTGTACGAGGGGAAAGCGTTGGACGCCGTTCCTGGCGTAGGCGATGAGCCGGAACATGGGCAGGCCGAGTCTACAGCAGGGCCTCGAGAGCCAGTGCCGATCGGGTGCCCAGGGGACCCGGCCTCTGCTAAGGTCCGCCGCATGAATGACCTCTTCCTACGCGAGTGCCGCGGCGAGAGCACGCCGAGACGGCCGGTCTGGATGATGCGGCAGGCAGGGCGCTTTCTTCCCGAGTATCGAGCCATCCGGGCTCGAGTCGAGTTCCTCGAACTCTGCAAGACGCCGGAGCTGGCAGCGGAGGTGACCGTGCAACCGGTCGACATCCTCGGAGTCGACGCGGCGATCGTTTTCGCAGACATTCTTCTCGTCCTCGAGGCGATGGGGATGGAACTTCGGTTCGAGAAGGGAGATGGCCCCAGTTTTCCTCGCCCCATTTCCAGCGCAGCCGACGTCGCAGACCTGCAACGGCCCGATGTCGACTCGAGCCTGGGATACGTCTTCGAGACGGTGCGCCAGGTTCGCTCGGCCCTCTCCGGCCGGGTGCCGGTGATCGGCTTCGCCGGTACACCATGGACCCTTTCGGCCTATGCCGTGCAGGGGCGAGGTGCGAACGGTTTTCCGCGCCTGTTGGCCTGGAGCTATTCAGACCCCGCCAGTCTCGCCCTGCTGCTCGACAAGATCGCGGATCTCACCGTGGACTATCTGACCGCCCAGATCGAAGCCGGTGCCCAGGCCGTTCAGCTCTTCGACACCTGGGGAGGACTGCTCGATGCCCAGCGCTGGCGTCAGCTGGCGATGCCGCCGCTGGTGAAGATCCTCGAAGGCCTGCCCGGCAACGTGCCTCGGATCTTCTACCTCCGCAATTCGAGCCATCTGCTCGAGGCGATCGCCGAGCTTCCCGTCGACGTGGTTTCGGTCGATTGGCGAACACCCCTCGATGAAGCTCGCCGCAGGTTGGGCCCAGGCAAGGTGCTACAGGGCAATCTCGACCCGGCCGCGCTGCTGGGCACTCCCGAGAACATCCGCAAGCTGACCCTGGAGATGCTCGAGAGAGGCCGGGGCGGTGGCCACGTGGCGAATCTCGGACACGGAATCCTGCCGATGACGCCGGTCGAGAACGCCCGCGTCTTCATCGAGACGGTTCAGGCGCAGACGGCCCGGCCGGCCGCGCCCTGAGCCAGCCTCAACTCGTCGCCTCTTCTCTCGATCGCACTTCGCTGACCATTCTTTCGAGGACCTCCTCGACCGTCAGCCGTGAGGTATCGATCCGGGTGTAGCTGTCGTCGCAGCGCAGCGGTGAGAGGTCGCGTTCTGAGTCCTTTCGATCCCGTTCGACGATCTCGGCCTGCAGGGTGCTCGGATCGACCACGGCTCCTCGATCGGTGAGTTGCCTGGAGCGCCTTTCGGCTCGCACTGCCAGATCGGCATCGAGAAAGAACTTGTGCGGCGTTTCGGGAAAGACGACGGTGCCGATGTCGCGTCCCTCGACGACTCCCCCCCCGAAGCGATCCGGCGTTGAAGGTGGACCAGATGTTCCCGGACCGCCCTTCTCGAAGCGAGTGCCGAGGCCATGGCGGCGACCTCCTCGGTGCGAATGAAGTCATCCACGACTTCACCGTCGAGCAGGGTGCGCGTTTCCCCCCCGGTGAACGAGAGATCGACCCGGGTGGTGTCGACGAGGTCCTGGATCTGTTCGGGATCGCTCCCGTCGAGTCCCAAACGCAGCGCCTTCAGAGCCAGGGCGCGGTACATCGCTCCGGTATCGATGTAGGGAAGGTCGAGTCGACGAGCGAGTCTTCGTGCGAGCGTGCTCTTGCCTACGCCGGAAGGGCCGTCGATGGCGACGACGCGACTCATCGAGCGGGACTGTGCCGGGACGGGTTCTCGCCGTCTCGCAACGAAGAGATCTCGTCCGGGGTGAGATCCCGAAACTGCCCGGGCGCAAGCCGGGGATCACGAACGCTGCCGACCGCGACTCTTCGTAGACGTTGGACCGGATGCCCGATTCGCTGGAACATCTCCCGGATCTGGCGGGTTCGACCCTCCGACAGCCGAACACTCCAACGGCTGTTGACGCCGGACCGTTTGTCCTTGATCCGCCGTATCTCCACCGGCCGAGTCCGTTTGCCGAAGATCACGATCCCCGAGCGAAGTCTCTCGATGGCCTTGGGATCGGGTTCTCCCTTGACCTTGACTTCGTAGGTCTTGCTGCAGCCGTGGCGGGGATGAGCGACCCGCTGCGAGAAGTCTCCGTCCGTGCTCAGGATCAGCAGGCCCTCCGTGTCGAAATCGAGGCGGCCAACCGGGTGAAGGCCGCGCCTGAGGGCTGGCGGGATCAGGTCCATGACGGTCGGGCGGCCCTCAGGATCGGACACGGTCGTCAGGCAGCGTCGAGGCTTGCACAACAGGAGGTAGCGCTCCAGGGCGGGACGGGTGAGTTTCCGACCGTCGAGTTTGATCGAGTCGGTTGCCGGGTCGACTTTCTGGCCCAGGGTCGCTGTCTCTCCGTTGACCGTCACGCGGCCCTGGGCGATGAGTTCTTCAGAGCCCCTGCGAGAAGCGACGCCGGCCCTTGCGAGGACCTTCTGGAGTCGTTGCGGGCCTCGCTCCTCCGGTTCTTTCGAAGTCCTGCTCATGGGGTCTCATCCAACGAAGTCGAATCGACCTCAGAGGGGGCCGGAGACGTTCGACGAGTCGACTCTTCGGCCGAGAGCTCGCCTTCCTGATCTTCGTCGTCGAGTGCGGCGATCTCCGCGAGAAGGGACTCTTCGTCGTCGCCACCGCGGTTCGGAGCATTGCTCGAGTCGTCGCCGAGTTCCTGCGCGAGGAGTTCTTCCAGTTCCTCGAGCGGGGGGAGGTCACGGAGCCGGTCGAGTCCGAATCGCAGCAGGAACTCTCGCGTGGTGCGATAGAGGAAGGGCCGTCCGACGACGTCCTTGCGACCCGCGAGTCGGACGAGGCGATGGTCGAGGAGGGTCTTGAGGACGGAGGCCGAGCTGACGCCCCGGAGCTCCTGGATCTCGGGAGCCGTGATCGGTTGCCGGTAGGCGACGATGGCGAGTGTCTCGAGCGCTGCCATCGAGAGTCTGGCGCGCTGGTGCGACTCGAAGAAGGCGGCGAGGTAGGGGTGGAGTTCCGGCCGGGTCACCAGGCGGATGCCGCCTCCGACGCGGTCGAGCATCACGCCGGAGTGGGTCTCGGCAGACGTATAGCGTTCAGCCACCCGTTCGTAGGCAGCTGCGACTTCCTCCTTCGCGTCGTCCGGGAAGAGTCCCGTGACGTCCTGCAGCCGAAGCGGCTCGGTGGTGACGAACAGGAGCGCTTCGATCGCGCCTTCGATCTCGTTCTGGTTGCTCATGACTGAATGGCTCTCAGGTCGGCTGGATCGAGCCGCCTCGTGGTTCGGTACAGGAGGATGGCGCCGGCGTCGGTCTGGTGAACGCGGACCAGCTGGAGTCGACAGAGTTCGAGGACCGCCAGGAAGGCGGCCACCACTTCGCCCCGGGAGCGAAGCGCCAGGAGGTCGTCGACGAGTTCGAAGGGACGCCCTGCCTCGATGAGGCCCAGGAAGCGTTCGAACTGGTCTCGGATCGAGTAGACCTCACCGCTGTAGTGAAGAGGCTCCGGATGCTCGCGGTCGTATCGCTCGAGGGTGGTCTGGAAGGCTCTCAGCACGTCGTAGAGTGAGATCTCCTCGAGATCGAGGCTCTCCTCGGTCGCCTCGGCTGGCAGGAAGTCCTTCTCCTGCGGTGTCCGGGTCCACATGGCGGCGCGCAGGGTATCCGTTTCCGCCAGCGACTGGGCGGCCTCCTTCAGTTGCTGGTATTCCAGGAGGCGCCGGATCAGCTCCTCTCGCGGGTCCTCGGCGCCGTCCTCTTCGGAAAGAGGAGCGGTCGGGAGAAGGGTGCGGGCCTTGATCTGGATCAGGAGAGCGGCTTCGTAGATGTACTCTCCGGCGATGTCGAGATCGAGTTCCTCCATCAAGGCCAGGTACTCGTGGTACTGATCGCAGACCAGCCGAACCGGGATCTCGGTGATCTCGACTTCGTGGAGGCGAACCAACTCCAGCAGCAGGTCGAGGGGACCCTCGAAGATCGGCAGGTCGACCTTCCAGGATTCGGGGAGATACCCCCGGGTTTCCGTCGTGGTGCTCACGCGGACTCGTTCAGGGCCATGGAGTCGGAGGCGGAGTCGTCGATTCGTGCCATCAGCCGGTCGTTCTCCAGCAGGACCCGGCCCTCGATGACCAGGGTCTTGAACTGCACCGCCGCAGTCAGCCAGAACAGCCCGTGATGGATCCATGAGGGAATCGCCTCCGCATAGGCGCCGCCGCCCAGGACGAAGGTCGCGATCACGGTTCCCAGCGCGGCCATGATCCATGGGTAGGACTCGTTCTTGTAGCGCTTGGTCTCCTCGATGATCTGCTCGTCGAGTCGCAGTCGCCCCACGGCCTCGCGAATGGCCTTGCCGGTCCCGATCAGGAAGAACATCACCCAGCTGTGGGCGAAGAGAAGCAGCAGGCTCGAGAAGAACGCAATCAGGATGTGGGGCGTCATCGCGGCTCCCCCGGCCTCGGCCTGGTAGCCGAATCCTGCGGCCACCAGGAGGCCGATCGCCGCCAACCAGCCGAGTACCAAAAGCGTTCTTCCCATCATCGCAACCAGGCTCCTCTTCCGGTCGGAGTCTATCCTCCCAGGAGGGCTTGCGAGGGATCTTCGAGGGTCCTTCGGCACAACTCTTCGATCAGGCGAGAACGGCGATCCGAGTCGAGATCGGCGACCAGTTTCCTGGCATCCTCGACGGCTTCCTCCAGCCACTCGGGATGACGCAGGGCGGCCGCCAGGGCGGCGCCCGCTTCGACTCCGGACTGGCGGCTCCCCAACATCTCTCCGGGCCCGCGGATCGAGAGATCGGCGCGCGCGATCTCGAAACCGTCGGTCGTTCGTCCGAAGACCTCGAGGCGTTGCCTGCCGGTGTCGGTGAGTTGTCCGTGGACGGCTACGCACGAAGCGTCCTGTCCACCCCGCCCAATCCGTCCGCGCAACTGATGGAGCTGCGACAGGCCGAACCGCTCGGCGCTTTCGATCACCATGAAACAGGCCTCGGGAACGTCGACTCCGACTTCGATCACCGACGTTGCCAGCAGCACGCGAACTGTCCCGGCGCTGAATGCCTCCATGACGGCCTGTCGTTCCTCGCTGCTCAGGCGTCCGTGAACGACACCGCAGAAGTGTGGGGCCAGCCAGTGCCGTGCCTGTTCTCCCTCTGCGCCAGGGTCGCACCTCGCATATTGCCGCCGCTGATCAACCTCTGGCCCTGGCCTACTACCTGAAAGAGGACTTGCAGGCAGATCTGGCTCCAAAAGATAAGCCCTCGGCCATAGCCGTCCTTCAGGATTGGGTGGCGCGGGCTACTGCTTCCGGCATCCCCATGCTGATTAAATTCGCCAAAACTCTGGCCCTCTAGCGCCGGGGCATCCTGGCCTACTATGATTACCCTATCTCCACCGGCTCCCTTGAAGGGACCAACAACAAGATCAAAACCATGAAGCGTCAGGCTTTGGATTTCCCAGGAGATTAGCACATAATATGTTGTTAATATGTTAATCTTTAATATGTTAAATCTATTTTTATCGAAATGTTTTGATGCTAAATGATATATTTCTGCTGGCTTTATTTATGATATTATTTTTTTTATATCTTTTTTTGAATATAGATTTATTTTATGTAAAATTACTTTATTTGATATGTTATAACTTGATGTTTGTTTTATTATTCCATGAACTATATATTTTTTAGACAGTAATAATTCAGATAAATATATTCCATCTTGTCCTAGAGATTCCAGTTATTAATGCTATTTTTTTCATTTTTATGTTTTTAAATAATTTTGCAAATAATAAATTCCAGTATTGTTTTTCTGTAAATGTTTCAAAGTTTTTATTTGAATAAAATTTTTGAAATAAAGACTTATTATGAAATTTAATATTTGGATAACTCAATTTTATTATTTGATATATTGCTCCAAGTTGATTTTTATAGTTTTAGTTTTTGTGCTTCTATTAAATGATTTATATTTTTATTTGTTATTATTACTGTCTAAAAAATATATAGTTCATGGAATAATAAACAAAACATCAAGTTATAACATATCAAATAAAGTAATTTTACATAAAATAAATCTATTTTTGATATTATTTTTTATATCTTTTTTTGAATATAGATTTATTTTATGTAAAATTACTTTATTTGATATGTTATAACTTGATGTTTTGTTTATTATTCCATGAACTATATATTTTTTAGACAGTAATAATTCAGATAAATATATTCCATCTTGTCCTGAGATTCCAGTTATTAATGCTATTTTTTTCATTTTATGTTTTTAAATAATTTTGCAAATAATAAATTCCAGTATTGTTTTTTTTCTGTAAATGTTTCAAAGTTTTTATTTGAATAAAATTTTTGAAATAAAGACTTATTATGAAATTTAATATTTGGATAACTCAATTTTATTATTTGATATATTGCTCCAAGTTGATTTTTATAGTTTAGTTTTTGTGCTTCTATTAAAGCATTGGTTGCTATTTTTTTATTTGTTATTATTGGTAGGCAATTGCTAAAGTTGTTTAATTTTTGAAGATAATATGTTTCTATTTTGTTTATATTCTATATCATAATATTCATAAATATGAGTTACAACATTATTATTTTTTAGGGTTTTTATATCTGGAATATAGCAATCAACTATATTGTTAGAATCTAAAAAAAATATGTATTCGGAATTTGTTTTATTTATAGATTCAAGCATAGAATCTAAATAGTTTTTTTCTGTAATTGTTATTTCTATTTTTGAATTTTTACAAAATTTATATA
>CALOFD010000024.1:0-6911 GCA_942492505.1 Thermoanaerobaculia bacterium | reverse complement strand
CGCGCAGAACGAAGGTGTCTCCGTCTTCGGACAGGCAGAAGATCATGCCGTTGTAGGCCCAGGGAGAAGCGGTGAAGGCCCAGGCGCCGCGCGGCAGACGAGCCCGCCACAGGCGCTCTCCGGTGGCGGCGTCGTAGCGTGCGATCGAACCCTTGTCGTAGTTCACCCAGAGCGATCCTTCATAGGCGACGGGTGTGGGCTGATAGGTGCCGGCGACGCGGTCGTACCAGGCCACGAACTCGCTCGACGTCGACTCACCCTCGAGGGTGATGTCGCCTCGAGCGCCGGGCCGAATGGCGGCGATCGGTCGATAGTCGTCGCCGTGCACGCCGTTGGAAACGTAGAGCAGTCCGCCGGAGGCGAAGGGGGAGGGGATGGGCACGACCGAGAACCGCGACATGCGCCAGAGTTCGCGCCCCCGCAGGTCGTAGCCGATGACCGTGTAGGGCCCCGGAGCGACGATCTCGGTGCCCTGGTCGTGCTGCCAGATGAAGGGCGTGGTCCAACCGGAGCGTCGGATCTCGTTGCCGGGCGGGGTCAGCTCGCGCTGGGTACGCCAGAGCTCACGGCCGGTTGCTGCGTCGAAGGCGGCCAGGAACTGGTTCTCCTGGTTGTCGTTCAGGATGTAGAGGCGGCCGTCGTGAAGGGCCGGCGAGGCGCCGGTCCCGAACTGGAGGTAGATCTCCCACGGATGCAGGGGTGTGTGCCACCGCTGCTCGCCGGCCAGGTCGTAGGCCCACAGGCCCAGGTTGCCGACGTAGACGTAGATCGACTCCCCGTCGGTGACCGGTGTTTCAGACGCGAAGCTGTTCTTGCGGTGCCTGCCGCCGGGCGGTCTGCCGTTGAAGAGTTCCCGGGTCCAGAGTCGCTCGCCGGTCTCGAGGTCGAGGCAGTGGAGTTCGTAGTGCAGCAGCGTTTCGTGGGGCATCTCCATGTCGCGCTCGTTGAGCTTCGCCATGACCTCTTCCTGGGAGAGGCCCTGAGCGACCAGCTCGGCGATGTACTCGTTCGAGTAGTCGGTGCCGATCTGCGGCTGCTTGCCGGGAGTCTCGCTGCGTGCCGCCGTGACGAAGACACGGTCGTTGACGACGATCGGAGAACTCCAGCCGAGTCCCTCGATCTGCGCCACCCATTCGACGTTCTCGGTCTTCGACCAGGTCGTGGGCAGATCCGGGTGGTGGCCCACCGGATGACCGGACGGACCTCGGAACGCCGGCCAGACGGCTGGCGAGGGGACGTCATCGCCGGCTGCGACCGGTGCCCACGATGAGGCGAGAACGAAGGCCAGGAGGCTGAGCGAGGCGAGAGTGGGTCGACGCATGGCACCGATGTTAGCGCGATGCCTCCACCGGGTGGGGCGACCCCGATCGTCAGGTTCCGATCCGGGAGCGCTGCGACGACGCTGTCCCCCGGTCAGGCGATCTGCTCGTCGGCCTGGGACCGCTGACGGTCCACCTGATCGACGATGGCCTTGAGGTGATCGGCGTAGCAGATCTCGCGTTCCACCCGACGGGTGGCGAGGCCATGGGGGCGGGAACCCGTGCGGATGTAGCGGTCGACGTCGGCCTGGACGGCTCTGTGGATGGTGGCGATGATGTTGTTCATGGCGGGTCTCTCTTGAGGGTCGGGGTTGGTGAGGTGGGGAGAGTTCGGCGGCCCTGGCTATGGCTGCCCTTCTTCTCTCTGGCTCACTCATGATTACGTTCGTGGACGGATTTGGTTACAGAACGCCCGTCAAGAGTTCGTAAATCGGAACGGACGAGTAGGATGGCCCTTCGCGATCTTCCGGTCCGACCCTGAGCATGAAACCCTCCCCTCCCAGGCACGAGACCCGTGACCCGGCGAAGCAGCGTCTGCCGAACGAAGGGCCCGGGGACACGCTTTCGATGGTCGCGACCTGTGCGCTGGGTCTCGAAGAACTGCTCGCCGACGAGCTTCGAGAACTCGGCTGCCGGCGGGTGGTCGCTCGGCGGGCGGCGGTTTCGTTCCAGGGTGACTGGGTCGACGTCTGGCGCACCAACTGGAGGCTCCGCACCGCCAACCGCGTGCTCGTTCAGCTCGCCAGTTGGCAGGCCCTGGACGAGGCCGGGTTGGTGGCCGGGGTGGAGAAGCTGGTGGCAAGCGACTTCAGCTGGGCCGGCCTGGGGACATCGGTCCTCTTCCACCCGAGCGCCACGCTGGCGCTGCGCTCGTCGAGCCGCAAGCACGCCCTGCGGGATACACGTTGGATCTCGTTGCGGGCGAAGGACGGGATCGTGGACGCGCAGAGGCGACGCTTCGGCAGGCGTTCTTCGATCGACCGCGAAAGCCCGGACCGATCGCTGCGAGTGCTGCTCGACGAAGACCGCGCCACCCTGCTGCTGGACACCTCTGGAACCCCGCTCGATCGCCGCGGATACCGTCTCGATCGTGGCGTGGCTCCGCTGCGTGAGAACCTGGCGGCGGCCTGCATCCTGGCGAGTGGATGGGACGGGACCGGACCGGTCGTCGATCCGATGTGCGGTGCCGGCACCCTGCTGGCGGAGGCGGCCGCGTTCGCCCTCGGCATCCCGGCCGGCAGTCTGCGTCAGGAGTGGGCGTTTCAGCGTCTGCCGAACTTCGATGCCTCCCGCTTCGCGGCGATTCGCAGGGAGAGTCTGCCCGCGCCGGGTCCCGACGTCGAGTTGATCGGGATCGACATGTCGAGGGCGGCGCTCGCCGATGCCCGTTCCAATCTCAATCGACTCGGCGTCGGCGATCGGGCCCGTCTCGAGCGTCACGATGCTTTCGGATGGGATCCGCCACCCGGTCCCGGGCTGCTGGTCATGAACCCGCCCTACGGCGAGAGGCTCAGTGACGCACCGGAGCAGTGGAAGGAGATCGGGGACCTGATGAAGCAGCGCTACGGGGGCTGGAAGGCCGTGGTGATCGCCGGCGACCCCGGCAAGGGCAAGTTCATCGGCCTGCGGCCTTCGCTGCGACTGCCGGTTCGCAACGGACCTCTCGAGGCCAGGATCCTGCGCTTCGAGCTCTATCCGCCGAAACGTTCGTAGAAGTCGCGCAGCGCCGCTTCGAAGGCTGCGGGCTGCTCGATGAAGGCGAAGTGGCCGCAGTGCTCGAGAATGGTGAGCTGGGCTCCCTCGATGCCGGCGGCCAATGCAGGCCCGCCGAGCTGAGCGCTCGGCTCGGCGTCGCCGAGGAGGATCAGGGTCGGAACCGTGATGCGTCCGAGTTCAGGAGTCAGGTCGAAGTCCTGCAGTTCACCGGCGAGGGCCGCGAAGCGTTGGCTGCGTTCGGCGTAGTCCTCGGGGACGTAGAACGACAGCTGCGAGGCGTCGCTCGGATCGACCATCGAAGAGCGGAACGAAAGGATCAGCATGGCTCGGATGGCGCTCGATTCTCGCGCCTTGAACGCCTCCGTCTCGCGCAGTTGTCGCTGGAGCTCGGAGTCGGCGGTGGTGACGGTCTTCGACAGCGCGATCTGCTCGTTGCGGAACATCTCGGCGCTCGGCGGCATGGAGCTGACCAGGACCAGGCTCGCAAGAGTCGCCGGGTAGCGCAGGGCGTACTCGAGGGCCAGGAGGCCACCCCAGGAGTGAGCGAGGAGGCCGATCTTCGGATGACCGAGTTCGATGCGCAGCGCCTCGATGTCGTCGACCAGCGTCGCCACTGCGAATCCATCGACGGGTGCATCCGCGGCTGAACGACCGCTGAGGCGTTGATCGGCGAAGACCAGCTCCCGGTCCTCGGCCAGGCCGGCGAGGGGACCTTCGAGGTACCCATGGTCGAGCAGCGGTCCTCCATGGATCACGTAGATCGGGATCCTCGCCGAGGCCTCTTCGGGATTCCCGGCGGCGATCCGATGAACGTAGATTCGCGTGCCGTTGAGGTCGACGAGCCTCCCCCCTTCGGGGTCGAGCTGAGCGAAGCCGGCCGCGGCGACGGTCGAGAGCAGAAGGGCGCAGATCGTCTTCATCGAGTCCTCCCCGGTCAGAAGTCCCAACCGAGCTGGATCCTCGGCAGCCGGACCGTCCAGTCGAGCTGTTCCACCAGCGAGTCGGGGGCCCGGAAGTGGTCGGTTGCCCGCAGACCCGAGGCATTCTGGCAGCCCAACCAGAAGCGCGTGAAGGCGCCCACCGAGGCTTCCAGGGTCGGCAGGGCGGGGTCGGTCCCGCGAGTTGCGTGCGAATCCCGGCCCAGGGCCAGCTGCCAGTCACCGCCGATTCCGCGCCACGATCCCTCCGGTGGCAGCAGTTCTGCGATCGGGTCGGAGAGTCGCAGGTTGAACTCGACGGTCGGTCCTGGCAGGTGGGTCTTCGCCAGACAGCCTTCGAGGTCGAGGATGCGGGCCTGCCAGACGGCCATCGCCTTGGAGACCTTCTCGTGCTCGTCGGCGCCGGCGGTGTTGCGCCGATTGCGAATCGGGTGACGAAGAAGGTCCTGGAACTGGATGTCGTTCGGTTCGAGCATGCCGATCGTGGAGACCTGATCTCCGAGGGACTGCATGAGAGTCAGGAGGTCGAGCAGCTGTTCGCCGTCGTCGTAGCACAGCATCTTGATGACGTAGGGACCGGATTCGCCCTTCGCGGTGGCCCAGAAGAAATGACTCAGGTCGCCACGGTCGTCGACGATCCCGAGGCCGAAGGCGTTCTCTGCCCAGACGCATTCGGCCTTGAAGATCGCCGGATCGTCGAGCAGGACGCCGCCGTGGCGACGGCGACGCTGAACCATCGCCCGGTGCATGATCTTCCAGTCGTCGAGAGTCAGGCGCCGGGGCGGGGGGTACGGGCGGTCGATCTGGAGTTTCGCCGGATCGAAGGTGACCCAGTGCTCGTAGCCTCCGGTTCCGAAGCCCAGGCGGTCGTAGAAACCCTGTTCGAACATGCCCAGGGCCGCGATCTCGTGGCCGCGCTGGGCTCCGATCGCGAGCAGCTCCGCGGTCATCGACTGCGCCAGTCCGCGCCTGCGGGCGATGCGACCCACGGTGACCGAGGTCACGCACCAGAGATCGAGGTCCTCCTGCTGGTACTTCATCTTTCCGCGCGCTCCGTTGACGGCGGCTTCGGCGCTGTCGCCGACGTCGGCGACCAGGGCTTCACCGGCGCTGAAGAAGTCCTCGACCGCGGCGACCTGCTCGTCGCCGGACACCCAGCCGACTTCGCTCCAGATCCTCTGGACGGCTTCGAGGTCGCGCTCCCTTTCGTAGGCACGAAGCTTCATGGCCCCTATCCTAGCGATCTCGCTGGCGCGGCCGAACCCGGAACGGCTAGGCTCGGGACATGCATGGCGGTGCGCGCGGCCCCTCCCTTCGATCGACGATGCTGTCGCTGATCCTCGCGATCGTCGTACCGGAGATCCACGCGTCGGAGTCGCCGGTCGACTGGTTGAGCTTCATGCGTGGGGCCCAACCCGTTCGGATCTCCCCGACGGCGAGCGACCACGGCGTGAAGCGCGACACGGCGTTCGCCCTGATCGATGGTCTCGAGACCCGCTTCACCCTCGCCGAGAACGTTCCGGGCGGCACCTCGATCGAGATCGTCTTCGCCCTGCCGGCGCCGACCTCCTTCAGTGGCTTCGCGTTCGGCGGCGAAGGGGCCGGAGCCTCGGTCCTGGCGAGCCTGCAGCGGGTGGAGATCGCCGGCTCGGTTTCGGGGCCGGAGGGTCCCTGGCAGCCCCTGGCCTGGACCGACCCAACGTTGGCCGGAGTCTTCGACTTCTCTTTCCCGGAGCCCGAGGTTGCCGAAACCGAGGTTGTCGAGGCCGAACTTGCCGAAGCCGAAGTTGCCGAACCCGAGGTCGCGATCGAATCCCCTGACGAGTCCCCCGTGGGATCCCCGACCGAATCTGCGATCGAATCAGAAGAAGGGTCGCTGGTGGGACTCGAGGGACCCGAGGGACGAAAAGACACCGAAGCGGCAGCTGAAGCCACCGTCGCGGCGGGTGTCGACACCCGGGGGATCGAGGCCGAACCCGTTCCCCAGGCAGCCGACGCCGAGGCTGTCGAGCCGTTACCGGAGGCCGGCCCTGCCGGCGAGGGCATTCCGGTCGAACTCGAAGACGGCGAGATCCTGTGGCTGAAGCTGGCCCTGGTGGTCGCGGGTGACGAGACTGCGGCGTCGACCGTCGAGATGACCGAACTCATCGGCCGGGGAAGTCAGCGCTCCACGGAGCCCGGTCCGGTTTCGGGCAGCTGGCAGATGTCGGGAGTCCAACTGACGATGAGTTCGTCGGGCGCCACGCTCAGCGGATGCTACGGCAGTCGGCCGCTGACCGGGACGCTCGACGGCCGTGTCGTTCGCGCCATCGCCACGGACGAAGTCAGCGGTGCGGCGGATCTCTTCCTGATGGTCGCCTCACGATCGGGTTTGCAGGGCGTCCGATCGAGCCTCGGCGGGCCGTTCCGCTGGGTTCACGGCGAGCCCGTGGATCGGGGGGGGGTGGAATGCGAGCCGCCGCCCCCGATCGCCTGTGACGTTCCGTTGCTGGGAGTCGATCTCGATTCCCACGGCGTCCTGGAGGAGCGTTGGCGAGGCCTGCAGTCGTCGCTCCTGGCCTTCTTGCAACAGGACCCGCGGCTGCACGCCAGGGTGGTGGCCCATGTTTCGGGCGAGGGTTCGGACGAGGACAGCCTGGCGCGCTCCGAGCGCCTGGCGCGGGCTGTCGTCGAGGGACTCCTGGCCGCGGGGATGGCTGCGGAGCGGCTCGAGGCTGTCGGGATGGGAGAGGCGCAGCCCCTGGCGAGCAATCGTCAGGTCTACGGCCGAACCCTGAACCAGAGGATCGTCCTGGAGTGCCGTCGTCAGACCGGATGGTGAGTGCGGTGAGGGCTCCGGCGGCCAGGGTGCCGGCGGCTAGGGTGCCGGCGGGAGCTGGACCCGAGCGACCGGTCGGGGCAGGCCGGCGACTTCGGTGCGGCTGACGAAGACCGACCC
>CALOFD010000023.1:0-9676 GCA_942492505.1 Thermoanaerobaculia bacterium | reverse complement strand
GTGACGCCACCGTTTCCAGGCCGTTGCGGATGACATGGACGAACTGGGTCGTCGCCTGTTCGTCGAGGATGCGATCGAGAAACGGCACGAAGTGCAGGTGCCTGGGAGTCTTCTCCACCCAGTACGACGCTCCGCGATGCTGGGCCATTCGGTCGAGTGTTCCGATGAAGAAGCTCGCCTGTCTGCGCGTGCCGACGATCGGCCAGTGCGCGGATCGCGGAAGCCTTCCGGGATCGAACCGGACTCCGTCGTCCGGGTTCTCGTCCAGGAACTCGCTCAGCCGCGCTCTGGGGTCCCTGAGCAGCACTGCGAATCCGGTTCCCGCGATCGCTCGAAGTGCCGGCTGAAGAAATGACTTTCGGTGAACGAGGTGACCTGGCTGTGACTGGCGATCAGGCTCTGGACCAGGGTCGTGCCGGAGCGGGGTGCGCCGACGACGAAGATCCGCCCTTCGATGACCGACGTCATCCCTGCCCTGAGGGACTCGGCGAATCGTCGATTGGCGACGGCGAACCCGAGACCTTCCTCGCAACGATCGTGAAGAAGGGACGCAGTTGGGGAAGGAGTCGTTCGGCGACGCCGGCGAGTCCCCGCCCGTGTCCGCCGCGGAAGATCCGCACCTCGGTCTGGAAGCCGATCCGTTCGAGGAACTCGCTCACTTCCCGCTGCGTGTACTCGCGGACGTGCCCCATGTGTCCGAGAGTGTCGATCTTCTCGTACTGCTCGAAGATCCCTCCCGAAGAGGCATGTCCGCGACCATCGATCGCCAGATTCCGCAGACCACGCAGCGATCTCAGGTTCGGCGTCGAAAGGAGCAACAGCCCCTGGGGCTCGAGCACCCGCCAGGCCTCGCGCAGGGTGAAGATCGGGGAGATCCTCAGATGCTCGAACAACTCGTTGAAGAGAATCGCCTCGAAGGACCGGTCCGCGAAGGGCACGGTCTCATTCTCGACATCGCATCGAACGACGGTGAGGTGGTTGTCTTCGATGGTCGAGGCGAAACGTTCGGGAGCGACGTCGAGCCCGGTCACGGCGTAGCCGAGTTCGACCAGCGCGGCCGTCGTCGAGAGAGGCACGGCGCCGTACTCCAGGATGGTGGCGCCCGGTTCGAGATGCCGGGCGACGATCTCGAGGTCGAAGGCCAGTCGGTTGCGATGTTCGCGGCGGTACTTGGCGACCCATGCTTCGAGTCCGGGGTCGTCGGGACGGATCCGTCCTTCCACCTCGATGAGGGTCTGCAGGCTGCGATCCGCAGGCCGGCGAGGCTCTGATTCGGTCTTCATCGGCAGACTGTACTCACGATCCGGGCGACCGCTCCGTGTCGGAGAATCTCTCGAGGAACTCGCGGACCACGGTTCGGGTCGCTTCCAGGGCTTCCCCCCCACGATGGGGGTCGGCGGTCTCGATCACGTTCAGCGGGCCTTCGAAGAGAGGCATCCAGGTGGCGGCGGCGTCGGTCTGACTGTCCGTCGGGTTCACGAAGGTGGTCGGAACGGAGATCGGCGTCGGGTCGAAATCACGGTGCAGTCGGAATCTTTCGATGCGGACATCGGCGTGTTGAATCCGGGGCGTGAGGGGCATCCCGGCCGCGACTCGCAGGCGTCCGAACGCACACAGGATACGCCTCCACGGGTCGACGACGAACTTCTGCCCCAGCGCCGTGTAGAGCGGCCGACTCCAGGGTCGGTAGTGGCGAGTCAGACGGTCGAGGACATCACGCGGGCTGAGTTCCGAGGGGGGCTTGTTCGAGTCGGGGATCTGCACGGTCAGGGGTCCGAGGCGGTAGAAGTCGAAGGGCATCGGAGCGATCAGCAGGAGATGGGAGACCTCGAGCCCTCGCCGGGTCATGACCTTCGCGGCCTCGAAGGCCATCGACGCGCCGAACGAGTAGCCGCCGAGGACGAAGCGGCGATGGTCGAAGCAACGTTCGATCTCGTCGACGAGCTGTTCCGCCAGCGACTCCATCGTCGGCCATCGGCCGAGATTGCCCTCAGGACGAATGCCGACTCCACGGAGCCCATAGACGGGACGCTCGCCGCGACAGGTCTCGGCGAGGACATCGGACAGGAAATGGGGAATCGCCATGATGAGGGGATCGTCTCCGCCCTCGGTCTGGAGTGGGAAGAGGTGATCGAAGCCCTGCAGGTCGGCTTGCGGTCGGCGGCCGAGCCGAGCGGCCAGTTGGCGCAGAGTGGGCTGCTGGAAGATCTCGGTGAGTCCGACTTCGACGCCGAACTCCCTTTCGATCGCGTCGGCCATCCTGACGACCAGCAGCGAGTGCCCCCCGACCTCGAAGAAGTTGTCGTCGAGCCCGAGGTCTGACCCCGGCCCAGATTCGCGCTGGAGCAGGGTTCGCCAGATCTCGCCCAGGCGACGCTCGGTGGGATCCATGGTCTCGGCGACTGCTCGCGATGCACTCCTCTCGGCCAGAGGGAGCTCCGACAGCGCCTTGCGATCGATCTTGCCCGACGGCAGTCGGGGGAACTCGGCGAGTTCCTCGAAGCGGCTCGGAATCATGAAGTCGGGAAGCGACCTGGCCAGGTGGTCGCGGAGCCGGGTGGCGGCGGCGGAAGGTGTCACCGTGAAGGCGACGAGCTGATCCTCGTGGTCTGAATCAGGGCGAGCGCGGCGAGCGATGACGACCGCCTCTCGGACGTCGGGGTGGCTTTCGAGAGCGGCCTCGATCTCGGCCGGCTCGATGCGATGGCCCCGGATCGCGATCTGATCGTCGATCCGTCCGAGGAACTCGAGTTCTTCCTCCGCGTTCCAGACGACGCGGTCGCCGGTCGTAGCGCGTCACCCCTCCGTCTGCGACGAACCGCAGAGCCGTTTCGTCGTCGCGCCGCCAGTAGCCCTCGGCGACCGTCGGACCGAGATCCAGGCCTGCCCAGGGACCGGTTTCGGTACGAGACGTCGTCGAGAGTCGAGAACCTCGACGGTGACTCCGGGAATCGGTCTGCCGATCGGAACCGGCGCCGGTGGAGACAGGCATCGATCTCGTGGACTGTCGCCCAGACCGTGGCTTCAGTGGGACCGTACTCGTTGAACAGTCGAGCCTGCGGAGCGATCTCGAAATGACGGGAGGCGAGGCCCGCAGGGCAGGCTTCTCCAGCGACGATCGCGACCTTCAGCGAGGCCAGGCGAACCTCGTCGGCGAACCCGATCAAGGCGCCGTAGAGCGACGGCACGGTCAACAGTGTGGTCGGTCGTTTCTCTGCGACGACGTCGACCAGCTTGCGCACGTCCCTCGCCTGTTCGGGGGTCGGAAGGATCAGGGTTCCTCCCGTCGAGAGAGTCCAGAAGATGCCGGCAACCGAACTGTCGAAGGCGACGCTCGAGAGCAGGAGGAATCGGTCGGGAGGCGGTCCGTAGTAGGTCTCGCGGGCCTGGTTCGAGGTCCTCAGATTGGCATGTGAAATCACCACCCCACGAGGGCGTCCGGTCGATCCCGAGGTGTAGAGAAGGTAGGCCGGGCGCTCGCCGCTGACGGCGGCGATTGGAGCGAGCGCCTCGTCGCGATCCCGGGCCTGCCGATCCGCATCGGCGAGCACGACCCTCTCCATCATCGACGAGGGAACGCTTTCTACGAACCGCCTCTGCGTCACGATCGCCGCGACCTCGGCGTCGTCGAGAACGTCTCGATTGCGCTCGTCTGGATAGCTCGGGTCGATGGGCACGTAGGCTGCCCCGGCCCAGAGGATGCCGAGGAGTCCTGCGACCAGCTCGCACGATCGATCGACGATCAGGGCGACTCGATCCCCCGGTTCCACCCCGAGTCGTACGAGGTCGTGGGTCACCGACCGCGCCCGCTGCTCCAGTTCCTGCCAGGTCCATTGGTTCGCACCGCAGGCGACGGCAGGCCGGTCGCGACGAAGACCACATTGCTCGGCGATCCGTTCCGGTAGCAACGCCGCTCGGTCCGCCACGAGTTCGGCTCCTCTCGACCCTTCTTCGATCTCGAGGCGCTCCTCGACCGTCAGCATCTCGATCGCTGCGACCGGTGACGTCGAACCCGCGACCAGATTGGCGATCAGGGTCTCGTAGTGCCCCAGCAGGCAGGCCATGGTCTCCTCGGCGAACCGCTGCGAAACGAACTCCACTCCCAGTTCGAGTTCGCCGCTGCGTACCGTGGTGAAGAGAGTCAGGTCGAACTTCGCTACGCCGAGATCGAGCTCGATCGGCTCCAGCACGACATCTTGCAGCCGCAGCGGATCGGTAGCCTCCTGGAGCACGAACATCGTCTGGAAGAAGGGGTGTGATGCACCCCGTCGCTCCGGACCGAAATGCTCGGTGAGTTCGTCGAACGGCAGCGAGGCATGCGCACGGCATCTGCCGATCTCGCGCGCGAAGGCGCCCAGGGCCTCCTCGACGCCGGCGTCCTCGTCGATCGCGACGTTCAGGACCACCGGGTTGAGAAAGTATCCCAGCATTTCGGCGGTCTCACGCCGGGTCCGGGTCGAGATCGGAGTGCCGAAGGCCACGTCCGCAGAGTCTGTGTAGCGAGCCAGGAGAACTCGGAAAGCGAAGGCCAGCACGGCGAAGGGCGTCGTTGAGAGGCGAGCTGCCGTCTGCTCGATTCGGTTCATCAGACCGGCTTCTGTCGGTCTGCGAAGGAGGCGGCCGTGCCGATCGGACCCATCCGCGAGCGTTCGGGAGAACGGCAGGTCGAGATCCTGCGGCGCCGGATCGAGTCGCGCTCTCCAGAAATCCAGCTGCCGCTCTCGATCGTCTTGCGACCGTTCGGCGGCGGCGTGGACGAAGTCGTCGAACTGACGCGCTGGCGGCGCGACCGTGCCTGGCGTCGAGAAGGCCTGACAGAACTGAGTCCAGAAGATGACGAGCGACCGTTCGTCGAGAACGATGTGGTGGGCGATGAGAGCGAGCAGGGTCTGCTCGGAGTCCTCGGCACAGACGAGGATCAACCGAACCAGCGGACCCGACTCGAGAACGAACGGTCTGCACGCCTCGGCCGTCGCCCGTGCTTCGATCGCCGACGCCGGGACGACGAACTTCTCGAGTGTCAGCCGTCGTTCGTGGTCGATGCTCTGGATGACCTCGCCCTGCGAAGAGACGAAGTTGGATCGGAGGATTCGATGGGCCGCACAGACCTCGTCGAGGGCTCTCTGCAAGCGCTGCTCGTCGAGTCGGCCCGAGGTTCGGAAGGCGCTGGCGAGATTGTAGGCGGCCGATGCCGGTTCGAGTCGATGGAGGAACCACAGACTTCGTTGCATCTCGCCCAGCTTCGCTACGACGTCGGCAGGGCGCGACGGCAGCGCCGGTGCGGAGCCTGCCTGCTCCCGGCGTCGTCGAATCGCCTCCTCGAGGCGTGCGGTGCGGTCGTCTCGGTTCTCGGAACTCATGGATACCCATCCGGGCGTCGACCGGTCACGATGGGATTGTAGACGCGATCACCGCGCTGTGCTTGACCGGCGGAGGCGGGCGCGAAAGTCTAGGTCGAGTGTGGATGGATACCGTTTTCGTCGTTGCTGTCAGGAGCGCCCGCCAGTGGGACGTGCCTCGATCGGCTGACCCGGAGCCCAGGTGAGAATCCTGGAAGTCGAGGTCTTCGGTCGTGGCGGCCTGACGCACTATGTGTTCAATCTGTCCCGCGCCCTCGCGGCGCGGGGCAACACGGTTTCGCTGGCAACGACCGTCGATTGCGAAGTGGCCGCGCCGGCAGCGGCCGCAGGGATCGAAGTGCTGCCGGTCGTCGGGCGCTGGGGTACGAGGCCACCGGAGGGAGAGTCGAGATGGCGCCGGTTCGTTCGCCGGTTCGGAGTCCTGGTCGACGCCTTCAGGGTCGCTCGGCTCGCATTCCGCCAGCGCCATGACGTGGTTCACCTCCACTGCACCAACCAGGCAGCACTGCTCTACATCCTGCTACTGCGCTTCGCCGGGCGCCGGGTCGTCTACACCGCCCATCAGGTCACCGCCCACGAGACGAACCGCTTCCGGGACGCGGTCTTCTGTGCCATCCACCGGCTGAGTCATCTCGTCATCGCGCACTCCGAGGTCGATCGACGTCGACTCGAAGAGGAGTGTGGCGTCGGCGTCGATCGGTCGGTGGTGATCGGCCATGGCGACTACGCCTTCTTCGATCGGATCGGAGAAGGCCCCGACCGCCGGACAGCGCGCCGCAGCCTTGGCTTCGACGAGTCGGACCAGGTCGTCCTGTTCTTCGGCTACATCCGCCCGTACAAGGGGCTCGACGTTCTTCTCGACGCATGGGAAGAGGTACGTTCCCGACGACCGAGGGCGCGGCTCCTGATCGCCGGCGATCCGGTTCAGCTCGGCGCCGAGGCCCGAAGAGAGCTGGTCGATCGCGCCGATCGCGCCGGAGCCGTTCATCGCTTCGAGTACATTCCGCTCGCCGATGTGACCGGCTACTTCCGCTGTGCCGACGTCGTCGCCCTTCCCTACCGAGCCATCAGCCAGTCGGGAGTTCTGTTCCTCGCGCTCTCTCTCGGAGTCGCGGTGGTGGCGACCCGTGTCGGCGCCCTGCCGGAGGTGCTCGAAGACCGCAGCAGCGCGCTCCTGATCCGGGCGGAATCTCGCGACGAGCTGGCGTCCTCCCTGGTGGAGGTCCTCGGCGACGATGCCCTCCGCCGGCGCCTCGTCGAGGGAGGTCTGGCGGTGGCCCGGGCTCATTCCTGGACATCGATCGCCGAGCAGACGGAAAGAGCGATGGTGGACGTCGCTCGACGCTGAAAGGCGTTTCGAGTCGGTTGCGGCCCAGGCTGCGTCGAGCGAGAGACCGCCTCTCAGTGCTTCGACCTTCCTGCCTCGATCCGCGTGAGCCAGTGTTCGACGAACCTCTCGGCCACCCGTTCCTCGCGGTAACGCAGGTAGTCTCTTCTCAAGGCTTCGACCCTGCTTCGCCAGACCGTCTCGGTGATCAGCTGGTCGATCCGTTCCTCGATCTCGTCGGGTCCGTCGTCGTCCTCACCGACGATCCCCAGCCGGTGGTACTTCACCCTCGAAGTACTGCCGGCCATGTCGGTCTGGTTGGCGCAGTAGACGAGCATGGGCACTCCGGCGAGCACGCACTCGTCGATCGTATTGATGCCGCCGTGGGTCACCACCACGTCGCAATGCGGAAGGATCCGGATCTGAGGCACCCAGGGCAGGAGGGTCACATTGGCGGGCCGATCGAGCCCCTTCTCGTCGAAGTCCCTCCCTACGCTGGCGACGAGATGCCATTCCGGTCGGCGGCGGACGGTCGCCACCAGGGCCTCGAGAATCGATCGGTCGAAGCTCCAGAACGATCCGAAGCCGGCGTAGATCAAACTGCAGCCGTCTTCGTTGGCTCGTCGGGCCAGAGCCGCGGTCAGCCGCGCCTCCGACTCGCCAGAAGCTTCCTCCGGGCGAATCCGGTCGACCATCGGCCCGACGTAGCGAACCCTGGCGGGAGGGGTGTGCGGGAACTCGAACTCGATCGCATGCACGCTGAGCGTCGAAAGCCGACGATAGGTGAAGGGGATCTGCCACTGCCCGGTGTCGATCTCCGTGCGCCAATCGACACCGTTCTGGGCAGCGAGTTCTTCGAGCAGTGAGATCCGGTCGCAGCCGACTCTCTGGATCCTCATCTTCCAGGCACGCACACGTTTGCGGAGCAGAAACGCCGACCACAGCAGGGCCGTCCCGGCGCGGGTCCCCTTCCATCCTTCACCCGGTAGCGCGCGGACGTGGGGGGGCGGGACTCCCGGCGCTCTCCAGATCGAGACAAAGGTGTTGAGAAGCACCAGCCGGGCGCGGTGCTGCCAGAGCGAGAAGATCTGTTCGTGCAGTTCACCGTCGATCAGCACCAGGTCGATCTTGCTGGAGTCGACCACGGCTCCGAGATTGCCGACGCCAAGGCTCGAGAGAGCCCTTTCCTGTCGCTCCCGAAGGCCGCCCAACCTCACGAACAGGCCGTCTTCCCGATCTTCGTCGAGGAAACCGGAGTAGCGGCTTGCCGGAAGCTCGACGAAAGCGAGTCCTCGAGCCTCGACCCTCTCCGCGATCGATCCGGGGCCGGCGAAACTGACCGCATGGCCGCGCTCCCCGAGACGCCGAGCGAGTTCGAGCGCCGACAGCAGCAGTCCCGTGAAGGGGCCGGTCACGATGAGGATCTTCGCCACGTTCGCCGTCTCAGGTCGCGGAGTAGCCGAGTCGGCGAAGCAGGTCGCCGTGGCGGGAGTCGAAGGCGCGACGAACCGCGGGAGTGAAGTGAGTTCTCCATTGCTCCGGCTTCGGGTCGCGCACGTGAGCGTCTGCGCTCGCCCGGGCCAGCGAATAGCGTTTCACGAAGTGTCGGGCCAGGGCCTTCTCGACCACGGACAGTTCCAGGAAGTCGAAGATCGCATCGAAGACCGCCACTTCGGAACCCATGAAGTCTTCGTAGCGAAAGGTCGAGATCCTTGGATGATCGGCGGGCCACTGCTCCATCGACTCGAAGTGGAACCGGCGGAACTCGAGCTCCGCCAGCAGGCCGTCCTCTTCCGGCAGGGACTGGAGGTACTGGGCGAAGGAGAGGTCCGTCCCCTCCATGCCGGTCGGCACGCAGCCGTTGGCGAAGTACCAGCTCTGTTCGGTAGGCGACGACTCGGTGGTCCAGGCTTCAGCGCCGCGGCGGTGGTAGAAGTAGCCTGAGACGACCAGGTCCCGGGGGTCGCGAACGAAGCGGGTGAGACGGAAGTCGCCGAGGCGGTCGAGGTCGAGACCCCGGTTGTTGATCGAAGACAGACGATCGTCTTCGAAACCGTCGTAGAAGTCGGCGAGGTGACTGTTGTAGTGGCGGAAGCCTCCGCTCCAGGGCAGGCAGCGGTTGAACACCGCCCGCATGACGCGGCCGAAGTAAACCGTCAGGCACTTGTGGTACGAGCAATGGACCCGGTTCGGCGCCGCCATCGCACCGAGCATAGTGGAAGCGGCTCCTATTCCGAGTCGCCTTTCACATAGCGCCGGAACCAGCCGGTGACCCTCTCCATGTAGTCGAGTTCATGGGCGCGCTCCGTGATGCCGTGGGGTTCGCGCGGGTAGACCACCTGGCTGGTGGGCACGCCCTTGAGCCTGAGGGCGTTGTAGAGCTGCAGGCTCTGCTCGGGGTGCACGCGGGCGTCGCGGGCGCCCTGCACGACGAGGGTCGGGGTGTTGGCCTGATTGATCCAGGCGAGCGGTGAGCGTTGCCAGTGCAACTCCGGTTCGTTGAACCAGAAGTTGTTCCAGTGCACGAGGGCCATCTCGGTGGGGATGTCGGTGGTGTTGGCGAAAGAGAACCAGTTGGTCAGGCCGGCGCCTACCATGGCGGCCTTGAAGCGTTCGCTGTGGCGGGTAGCCGCCCAGGCCGAGAAGAAGCCGCCGTAGGACCAGCCGCCGGTGCCGACCCGTTCCGGATCCACCAGGCCGATCGCCGCGAGGTGGTCGATGCCGGCGAGAACGTCGTCGAACTCGACGCCGCCGAGGTCGTCGTGGTCGCCTTTCGAGAACGCGACGCCGCGTCCTCCGGAGCCACGGTAGTTGGGTTCGAGGACCACGAAGCCGTGGGCGGCCAGCAGTTGCACCGGATAGGTGGCGCGGGTCCTCCAGCCGTCGAGGCTGCTGCCTTCGGGCCCGCCGTGGATCTGGAGGATGAGGGGATAGCGCTGTCCCTCGACGAAGTCGAGCGGTCGGGTGAGCACGCCGCCGATCGTCAGTC
>CALOFD010000022.1:0-12150 GCA_942492505.1 Thermoanaerobaculia bacterium | reverse complement strand
TGAGACCTGCCGAAGATCGTCCGGGGAGGCGGGGTCTTCCTAGAGGGGACGCTCCTCTGTTCTCCCCTTCAGAGCAGCTCCAGGCCGACGAGTTGCTCGAGTTCCTCGAGGGCTGAGTTCGGCTCGACGACCTTGACCGTGGTGATGCCGAGCGCCTTCGCAGCCTTGAGGTTGGCGCCGATGTCGTCGAGAAAGGCGGTCTGCTCGGGTTGCGCTGCGATCTTCTCGAGGGCGTAGTGATAGATCCTGGGGTCGGGCTTGCGCAGTCCGACCAGGCTCGACTCGATGAAGGCGTCGAAGAAGGGGCGCAGGCCGTGACGGTCCTGCCCGTCGCTCTTCCAGTTGTTGGTCAGCGCGGCAGTCGTCAGACCGGCGCTTCGCAATCGCCGCAGAGCCTCGAGCATCTGGGGACGAGGTCCGCTCGAGGCGGCGATCGCCGCCATGACGGCTGCGGCGGGATAGATCGCCCCATGTCGTTCGCATTCGGCGTCGAAGTCCCGGCAGAACGTCTCCATGTCGATTTCGCCCCGCTCGAGACGCGACCAGGCTCCGGTGCGTCCCGATTCGACCACGACCCGGTTCAGCAGGCCGGCGGGCAGGTCGTGCTCTCTCTCGTAGTCGGCGATGGTGTGGAGAGGTGACTCGAGAACGACCCCGCCGAGGTCGAAGATGACGGCCCGAATGCTCATTTGGAGGTCCTTTCGATGAGGCGGCATCCTACCCCGCGCTGCCCGAATCGTGGGGAGTCAGCGGCTCCTACGACGTATGATCCGACCTGATGGCCGGCTGGCGCGACAAGCTACGTCCTCGCCTTTCGGCCGCATGGTCCGAAGCGCGCAGGCTGCTGTGGGCTCGGCGGGGCGCCCTGCTGGTGGGGCTGGCTCTGCTCCTGGTGGGCCGGGCGGCCGGACTGGTGCTGCCCGCCACTTCCAAGTACGTGGTCGATGAGGTCATCGCGAAGGAGCGGATGGAACTGTTGCCCTGGCTGGTCGGTGCCGCCCTGGTGGGCAGCCTGGTGTCGGCGATCACCTCGTTCCTGCTCTCACAGATCCTCGGCGTCACGGCTCAGCTGTCTGTGACCCAGTTGCGCCAGGAGGTCGAGCAACACATCATCCGCCTGCCGGTTTCGTTCTTCGAAGGCAAACGCACCGGCGAGTTGATCTCTCGCGTCATGAATGACGCCGAGGGCATCACGCATCTGGTCGGAAGTGGACTGGTCCGTCTGGTCGGCAGTCTGGTGACCGGAGTTCTCGCGCTGGCGGTGCTGATCTGGCTCGACTGGCGACTGACCCTCGCCACCGTCGTCATGGTGTCGGTCTTCGCGTCGGTTCTGCTGCGCAGCATCTGGAAGATCCGGCCGATCTTTCGCGAGCGCAACAAGGTCGAAGCGGAGATCTCGGGTCGCCTCGGCGAAGGTCTCTCGGGCGTTCGAGTCGTCAAGGCATACACGGCCGAAAAGCGGGAGGACCGGTTCTTCGCGGCCGGCACCCACCGATTGCTGCGGGTGACCCGACGGACGATCACGGCGATGTCGAGCATGGGGGCGATGACGACGATCGGCTTCGGCATCCTGTCGTCGGTCATGATGCTTCTGGGTACCCGGGCGATCGCCTCGGGCCGCATGACCCTGGGTGATCTCGTGATGTATCTGGCATTCACCGGCTTTCTGGTGGCGCCGATGGTGCAGATGGCCTCGCTGGCGATGCAGGCCGCGCAGGCCTTTGCGGGGCTCGACCGGATCCGCGAAGTGAGGGCTCTCGAGACGGAAGTGGATGCCGATTCGGATCGGCAGGAGCTGAAGGAGTTCGGCGGCGAACTGGCGTTCGACCGCGTCAGTTTTGCCTACGGTGAGGGTCCGGAAGTCCTGCATGAGATCGATTTCGTCGTTCCGCAAGGAAAGACGACGGCGTTGGTGGGGGTCAGCGGCGCCGGCAAGAGCACCGTCTTCAGGTTGGCGATGGGTTTCGACGATCCGACGTCCGGACGTGTCCTGATCGACGGTCGGGACCTTCGTTCGATTCGCCGTTCGGACTACCGTCGTTGGCTGAGTGTCGTCCTGCAGGACGAGTTCCTCTTCGACGGATCGATTCTCGAGAACATCGGCTACTCGCGCCCTGCGGCCTCGCGGGAAGAGATCGAACGAGTGGGTCGACTGGCTCATTGCGCGGAGTTCGTCGAGGGGCTGGAGGACGGCTACGAAACGGTGATCGGCGAGCGCGGAGTCCGTCTCTCCGGCGGACAGCGCCAGCGGGTTGCGATCGCCCGGGCCTTGCTGGCCGATCCCCGTCTGTTGTTGCTCGACGAGGCGACGTCGAACCTCGACTCGGAGAGCGAGATGCTGATCCAGGACGGCCTGAGCAGGCTTCGTGAGGGGCGAACGACGCTCGTGATCGCCCACCGACTGTCGACGGTTCGCAGCGCCGATCAGATTCTCGTTCTCGAGGAGGGGCGGGTGGTGGAACGCGGTACTCATCTCGAGTTGATCGAGTCGGGAGGGCGTTACAGTGCGCTCTGGCGGCGTCAGAGCGACCTCATGGACGGGGTCGGAGTTCTGGGCGCGCCGCCCATCCTGGGCGCGATGCCCTAGAAAATCAGGGAGCAGGTATGAGAAGTCGGTGGTCGGATGATGAAGCGCGGGAGTTCTGTACTCGGTTCGAGCAGTGGGGCGAAGACCTGGCGCTTCGCGTCTATACGTCGAGGCTGATCGGTTCGGTGCCTTCCCTGGTGATGCATGGGGGCGGCAACACGTCAGTCAAATCGACCGCCCGAAACCTCTTCGGAGAGGAGGTCGAGGCGATCTATGTCAAGGGCAGCGGGTGGAATCTCGACACGATCGAGCCGCCCGGACTGCCTGGAATCGACCTCGCCTATCTTCGTCGCCTGCGGGAGATCGAGCGGCTCTCGGACGAGGAGATGGTCAATCAGGTCCGAACCCACCTCTTCGACGCGGCGTCCCCGAACCCCTCGGTCGAGACACTGCTCCACGCCTTCCTGCCCCACAAGTTCGTCGATCACTCGCATGCCGACGTGATTCTTCTCCTGACCAATCAGGAATCCGGGGAAGCCAACGTGCGAGAGGCTCTGGGCGATTCCATCGCTGTCGTGCCGTACGTGATGCCCGGCTTCGACCTGTCACGGGTCGCCGCCGAGGTGTTCGACCAGCAGCCGGACTGCGAGGGGATGGTACTGCTCCAGCATGGACTCTTCACCTTCGGTCCGACGGCCCGGGAGAGCTATGAGAAGCACATCGAGCTGGTCACCCGGGCCGAGACCTGGTTCGAGCGCAGGACCGGCAGCACGGCTTCGTTCGGATCCTCGCCGCCGGCAGGGGATCGCGAGAGACGGGAGCTTGCTGCCTCAACGGTCGCTCCCGTCCTGCGGGGACTGCTGTCCCGAGCGGAGGAAAAGCCGCGTCGCTGGGTGCTCGATTTCCGTTGCACCCAGGAGATCGCCGATGCCGTCGACGACGAGGTCCTGTTCGGGGTTCTCGACAGCGGTCCGCTGACTCCGGATCACGTCATTCGGACGAAAGAGAAGCCCTGGATGGTGCCTGCCTTCGATGCGGGCGATCCGGCGGGGTGGAGAAGGGCGGCCGAAGAAGGCCTCGACGAGTACCGGAGAGCCTACGTCGCCTACTTCGAAGAGCACTGCGGAGATCGGAATCTCGAGCGTCTGGACAGTCTTCCGCGATTGATCGCGGTTCGAGGACTGGGGATCTTCGCGGTGGGTGCGAACGCCGGGGCTGCGTCGATCGCCGGTGATCTGGTGGAGCACACGGTGGAGGTGAAGTGTCGCGCGCAGGCGTTGGGCCCCTATTGCGCGCTGGGGCAGCAGGACCTCTTCGATGTCGAGTACTGGAGCCTGGAACAGGCCAAGCTGGGGCGCGCCAGGGCTCCCCGATTGCAGGGCTCGGTGGCATTGGTGACGGGGGCCGGCGGCGCCATCGGCTCGGCTGTCGTGCGGGCGCTGGCGCTCGACGGAGCTGCCGTCGTCGCGACCGACGTCGACCCTGAAAGCCTCGCTGCAACCGTTGCACGGGCGAATTCGGCCGGTGGCGCACGTTGCGTCGGCGTGCCGATGGACGTCACCGACGAAGCCTCGGTGGCCGCAGGGTTCCGAGCCGCTGCCGTCCATTTCGGGGGGCTCGATCTCGTCGTACTCAACGCAGGCATCGCCCGCAGCTGTCCGATCGACGAGCTCAGCCTGGCGGACTGGAACCGGGTTCTGGACGTCAATCTCAACGGCTACTTCGTGACCCTTCGTGAAGCTGTCAGGTTGTTCAAGAGCCAGGGGACCGGTGGCAACGTGGTCGTCAATGCGTCCAAGAACGTGTTCGCTCCCGGTGCGGAGTTCGCCGCCTATTCGGTCTCCAAGGCCGGCGGGCATCAGCTGGGGAGATTGGCCGCGATCGAGTTGGCGCCCTACGGCATCCGGGTGAACATGATCAACCCCGACGCCATCTTCTCGGACCGTGGAGAGGTGGCTTCGGGGCTCTGGAAGGACGTCGGCACGGAGCGCGCCCGTTCACGGGGTCTCGATCTCGAGGGGCTCGAGGAGTACTACAGGAACCGCAACCTTCTGAAGGTGAAGATCAGCGCCGAAGACGTCGCCCGAGCCGTGCTGTTCTTCGCCCGCGAGGAGACGCCGACGACAGGCGCCACCCTGCCGGTCGACGGCGGCCTGCCAGCCGCCATGCCGCGTTAGCGGCGAATCAGGTCGTGGGGGGGCGACGGATTGCGGCAAGCCCTCGGGTTCAGGGTTTCGCCCAGGGTCTCGAGATGACGCAGCTATTGATTCCGCCTACGCCCATGGAGAGCTTGCCGACGGATTGCGGCAAGCCGGCCGGCTCAGTCCTTCGACCAGGGTCTGGAGATGACGCAGCTGTTGATTCCGCCTACGCCCATCGACAGCTTGCCGACGATTCCCGACGGTGCCTCGACGGCGTGGTCGAAGGCGAAGTTGCGATGAAGCTGGGCGATCTCTTTGTTCAATTCAGACTCCGAGAGCGGCGTGGGGTGGATCCTTCCGGCGGCGATTCCCAGGTACTGGGCGGTCAGCTCGAAGCCTCCGCTACTCCCGAGTCCGTGCCCGAACGTGCCCTTGCGAGCGGTGACCAGGACGTTCTCCGGGGCGACGCGGCGCAGGTTCTCGACCTCGAGATAGTCGCCCGGCGTGGCCGTGGCATGAAGGTCCCAGCCGGTGATGTTGTCGGCGGGCTGTCTTGAATCACGAATCGCAGCCTCCATCGCCAGCAGGGGGCCTTCGACGGAGGGCGTGATGATGTGGTCGGCGTCGCTGCTCAGGCCGACCGACAGCGGTTCCAGACCGACGGGTTCGAAGCCTCGTTCGGTCATGTAGTCGTAGTCGCCGACGATCCAGGTCGCCGCGCCTCCCGAGATGTGGGTTCCTCGCATCTCACTGAGGGGTTTCGACACTCTTCCGTCGGCCGAGATCACGCGCGCCTTGTACATGCCGGCCACGTGAAGGGGATGGGGAGGTGGGTCGGTCGCCCCGATCACGACGGCTTTGGCCTGCCCGAGCCGGATGGCGTTCATCGCCAGTCCGAGACACAGGCCGAAGGTGGCGCACGCGCCCACCGGGGCGAAGGTGAGGCCCTTGATCTGTCCCATCATCGAGACCTGGGAAGCAGGCGTGTTGTGGATGTTCCAGATCACTCCCGCCGCCTTCGGACCGTCCCAGGGCGGGCTTGGAACCCCCCAGCGCTCCTGGAGTTCGGTGGCGAGGGTGCGCTTCTTGCGCAGGAGAGCCTTCTTGCCCGCCTCGACCTCGCCGGTCACGCTCAGCCCCTCGATCTCCTTGAGCTCGGAGAGGTAGGTCGCCAACTGGCTGGATTGGGGCGCCCAGAACCGCCACCAGGCGACTTCCGCCAGACGTCGCTCCTCGGCCTCGACGTCGTCCGGGTGAGGAGGAACCTCGGGACCTTGCCAGAGGTCGGGGTCGTCCAGATAGGCCGCGAGAGTCTGGTTGTTCTCGGGTTGAGACCAGTGGCGATCCCATCGGTTCTGGACCTCGTAGTGGTCCACACTGCTGTCGTAGATCGACGGCAGATCACCTAGACCACAACCGATGTAGACGTGGGCCTGGGTCCCGAGAGCCTTGAGGACCTCTTCGATGCCGGGATTCTGTTTCAGGCTCTGGATGAACGAGCCGATCGCGAACTGCGTCGGCATGCCGAGCTTCGAGGTGATCTGGTGAAAGCGGTTGGGTGGAAACCGCTCACGCAGCCAGTCACGGTAGTCGGCGAAATCGAAGGTCGGTTTGCCGACCAGGAAGTTGTCGGGCCCGAAGCCGTTGAAGGGCTCCAGCCACGATTCGGAGTCGGCGAGGTTTCGCTCGAAGGCGTCGATGTCCGGTGAGCGCGGGGCGACGATGCCCCACCCGAAAACTCCGATCCGGGGGGCGTGCTGGGTCATCGGGTTGGCGACGTGGGTCGGCCGTCAGTCTGGCGGCCGACCCAGTCGCGAAGGGACGCCGTTGCCGGCGCCCGGTTCGTCAGACGCCTTCCTGAATCACTTCGACGTTGACCATCTGGCAGAGACCGGGTTCGTCGAGAGTGCGATGCTCGCCGTCTCCGATCTGCAGCGAAAGATGGGTGAACCCGGGCTCGAGCTGGACTTCGATCTCGCTGGAGCCGTCGCCGAAGTGGATCCAACCCGGGGTGCCGGGCGGAATCACGGTGCCCGGTGGCAGGCAGTGCTCGTTGATCCCGAGGTGGTAGTGGCCGGCACCTTCATTCACCATGCCGTCACCGACCGGTTCGATCGTGAAGTTCTCGGCCGTCAGGGCGAGACGAAGAGGCGAGGTGACCGTATCGCCGTCCTTGAGATCGGAGAAGTAGACCCGCGGTGCGTCCGAGTCCGTTTCGGCCGCGTCGGCCTCGTGGTCGGCGTGGTCGTCGTGCTCGGCGTGGTCGGCATGTTCGTCGGTCGGGGCGTCACCGCCGGCGCAGCCGAAAGCGACCAGGGCCAGTGCGAGGACGAGGAAGGTGGCGAAACGAGAGTCGATGAATCTGAGATGCATGATGCTTCTCCTGGAGGTTTGGCGAAGTGCACGGGAAGGAGTGTGCAGGAGGGGCGATCTTAGAACAGCCCCGCCGACCGGCCAAGCACCCTTCTCTCGAACTGCAGGGGACCCTCCGGCTTCGAGAACGGTGGTTGCGGTCGCTTGCTGGCGCGGTGGGCTTGACGGCCGACGTAGAGTTGACTCAGTACGGCCAGTCGAATGACGGAGACTGGGCCTTCCCGCGATCGGCCTCGCCGGCCAGCATGGACGGTGTCTGAGGAGGAGGGAGACCATGACGAATCGGTCGTTGATTCTCGAAGGCGTCGAGGTTCGGAGGATGCACGACCTGCTGCAGGAGGCCAGCGGCCGACTCGAAGAGCTCGGCAGGGTGTTCGACCCCGTGCTGGCCAGTCGCGTCGATCACGCTCAGACCTCTCTCCTGCGAGCCCGACAGATCCTCGAGTCGATGGTCGAGCAGCAGAGAACCGACGGCGTCGTGCTGCGGGAGGACGAGGGTCGAGCCGCCGTTCGCGATGCAGGGTCGGCCGACGCGTCCCTGAGGCCGGCAGCCGTCCAGGCGAAGGCCTGAGGCCGAGTTCGATAGTCTGCTGGGCAGCCCATGCTGCGCGCAAGCACAGGACCGCCGACGCCCCGGACTGTCGGTGGAACCACACCCTGGCGGCTGGAGAAGAGATCTACGAGGGCGGCTGAGTGCCTGCGAGCCGTCGCTCTCGGGGTCCTGGCCCTGACGGCATCCGTGGCCCTTGCGGTGCCGAGGGAGAAGGAGCGCTGGATTCGGGTGGACACCGATCACTTCACGCTGATCTCCAACGCCGGCCAGCGTGACACGGTTCGACTCGGTGAGCAGGTCGAGCGGCTTCGACAGGTCCTGGCGACCATTGCCAGTGACATGAGGGTGCGCTCGGCGATTCCGACCAAGATCTTCGTGTTTCGAAACGAGGCCTCGTTCCGGCCCTACAAGATGGGTACGGATGGGCGACCGCGGAACGTCTCCGGCTACTTCGTAGGGCTGCCGGACGGAAACTTCGTGGCGCTCGATGCCTCGGCGGGGCAGGCCCCGTTCACGGTGGTCTTCCATGAGTTCGTGCACCAGTGGTTGCAGACCAACGTTCCGGGAATTCCCCTCTGGCTCGACGAAGGTCTGGCCGAGTTCTACAGCACGTTCCAGTCCGACCACCAGAGCGCCGACATCGGCCGCCATATCGATCGCCACGTCCTCTGGCTTCGAGACAACCCGTTGATCCCTCTCGCCGAGTTGTTCGAGATCGACCGCCGCTCGCCCGACTACAACGAGGGGATCCGCCAGGGCACGATCTACGCTGAGTCCTGGGCGCTGGTCCACATGCTGATGGCCGGCGATCCGTCCCTGCGGCCGAAGGTGAGTGGGTTCGCCTTCCAGGTCGCGGCCGGCCGAGATCCCGTAGTCGCCTTCGAGGAGACGATGGGGATGAGCCTCCTGGAAGCAGAACGCGAGTTGAAGGGCTACGTCCATCGCGCGGCCTTCAACTACTACCGCTTTCAGTTCCGTGGCCCGCTGGGCGGGGGAGGAGAGCTGGTTCGTGACATCCCGAGGAGCGACGTTCTCGCCGAACTCGGCGAACTGCTGGTCCGTTCGGGTGGCCCCGAGCTGTCGGCTCTCGAACATCTCGAGGAGGCGCTGGCCGTGGATCCAGAGAACGCCGACGCATGGTCCACCCTGGGCCTGCTCCGAGCGGTCCAGGGAGACCGTGTGAGCGGCGAACGCTGGCTTCGCAGGGCTGTCGAGCTGGAGCCGGACAACGCTCGCAGCCGCTGGCTCCTGGGTCAGGCACTCTTCGACCGGTTCCAGATCGAGCGAGGCGATGCAGAAGGGGAAGGCAGCGATCCCCTGGATACATTGCGCGCGGCCCGAGCGCAGTTCGCCGCCGTTCTCGAACTGGAACCGGAGAACATTCCCGCACGCGTCGGTTTCGGCATGTCCTGGGTCTTCGACGAGGAGCCGGCTCGCGGCATCGAGGCTCTCGAAGGGGCATGGCGATCGGTGCCGCAGCGTCCTGACGTGTTGGTCGGGCTGATTTCGGCGTATGCCGTAGCAGGTCAGAGCGTGGAGGCTCGAGGACTCCTGGAACGACATCTACGCGGCTACGGCCGCGACCAACTCACCAGGGCGGCGGAGTCCGCTGTGGCCTATGCCGAAGTGAATCGGGCTCTCGATGACTTCTACTCCGGCGACAGGGACGGCGGCCTCGCCCTGCTCGAGGCCGCCCTGAACGTCACCCGGGATGCGGCCCTGAAGGAGATGCTCATCGAACGCAGGGCTGAACTGCGACTCGAGTGGAAGCGTCTCGCGGATCTCGATGCCTTCGAGGCCGCCCTCGAACTGGCGAGGCAGGGGGACCTCGAGGCCTCGGCCGAGGCCCTCGAGGCTCTTCGCGCCCTGCCGCTCGATCGTGATCTCAGCGAGAAGGTCGATGCCGCCCTGAGCCAGGTCGAGGAGGAGGGGGCCCGGGCGGAGTCGATCGCTGAGTTCAACCGAGGCGTTCGACTGGCGCGAGGCGGAGATCTCGAACAGGCGAAGGGAATCTTCGAGAGACTCCAGTCGTCTCCCTTTCCAGCGGAACTGCGAGAAGCGCTGGAGAAGGCCCTCGTCCAGGTGGAAGAGGCGTTGCAGTAGGTGCAACTCAGCCGTCTTGCCGTTCCAACTCGATCATCCGCAGCCCGAGTTCCTCGTCGAGTCGTTCGTCGACCGCGTGCCATCCCGCCGCGGATCCGAGCTGACTGAGAAAGTCGCCCTTCCAGGCATTGAAGCTCTCGAAGTCCTGGTTCCTCAAGGGGGAGGAGGCGGAGAGTTCGAATCCGACCACGCTGCGCAGGTCGTGTTCGTCGGCCCACTGGACGGCCCGATCGGCGACGCGCCGTGGCGGCTCGATGAGTTCCGCTGAACCCGGGTGGTCGCGCAGCGCGATCCAGCGGATGAGGTGGGGATTCAGTTCGTTCGAACCTCCGACGAGGCCGACGACTTCACGGTTCACGGACCAGGCTGCCAACTGATGTGCGGCCTCCAGGATGCCGGGGGGGCCGGCGATGGCATCGGCCTGGTCGACGGCCCAGGGGATGACCTTCTCTTCGACCACGCCCATCCACGCGACGAAGGCCAGGGCGCAAGTGGAAAGGAGTGCGAAGCCGCGAACAGCGGAGGGCAGGATGGTGGTGAGGAGGTGGACGACGGCGACGGCCGCGAGGACGAAGTAGAGGGGACTCACGGTCAACAGGAAACGGTCGATCTTGTATCCGTGCACGATCGCGAGGGCGGTCATGACGATCGCGAAGAGGGCGCTCATCCGCCAGGCGGGGGTTGCGTCACGAAGGCCCAGGACCGCCCCCGCCGCTGCAACCAGGAGTACGAGAGAGCCCATCGCCGGGTCGGGCACGAAGGTCTCGGCGAACGCCCGCGGATAGAAGACGAGATGCTCACTCCACGTCAGTTCGCTGCTTCGATTCTCGAGGAAGGCGAGGGCTGAGCGTAGATGGCTTGGTGACGGCAGGAGAAACCACAGCCACAGAGGGAGGGCGAGGAACTCGAGGGCGGCTCTTCCCGGGGGAGGCATGGCGGCGAGCCAGATGCCGAGAGAGGCCCTTTGGAGCCAGGCCCATCGCAGGCCGGCCACGGTGAGGATCACCATCAGGCCCCATAGACCCCCGCTGATGCCGATGCCTGCCAGATGGAGTACAGCCAGCAGCCAGAGGATGGAGGCGACGGCCGCCCAGGCCCGGGAGCGCGCCTTCCAGGGAATGAGAAGAAGGACGAGTTCGCGGAGAAGGTCGCGCCGCTCGGAAGTCGACATCGCCGAGACGCGGTCGAGAGCGGCCGCCGCCACCCAGGCCAGGCCGTAGTTGTACTTGATCGAGATCAGGGCGAGGGCTGCGAAGGCGCAGGTGCGCCACGCTCGCAGAGTCCCCGCTCGCACGGCCGTCGAGTAGGTGAGCATGGCGAGCAGGGTGAACACCACGCCGGGGATCTCCCGCATGGTCAGCAGGGAGTACAGACCCGCGATCGGCGAGGCTGTCCACAGCAGCACGGCGAGGATGGCGGCGGCCGCTCCCGTGTTGCCGGGGGAGATCCGGCACGCCAGAAGTGCGAGCAGGAGCGGCACCGTGGCGTAGCAGACCGTCTGGAAGAGGATCGCCGACGCGAAGGAGCCGCCGCCGAACCCGACCCAGGGCATCAGGAGCAGCGAGTAGCCGGGCGGCCAGAGATCGTGATCCGCGAGGTGGCTCAGGAAATCGAAGAGACGCAGATGCTCCAGATCCCAGGACAACTGGTAGGCGAGCCAGCCGTTCTGGGCCATGTCCCAGAGGGGAGCCTGGTCCAGATGCCGGGCGCTCGACCAGAGAGCCGCGGCGCACCAGGCCCCGAGGCAGGCCGCTGCGATCGTGCAGGCCCAGGTCCAGAGACCTGCGGCGCCGGCTTTCGCTGAGCTCGTCGGCGGCGCTTGACGATTCAAGGTCAGGCGCTTTGGGCCAGGCCGCCCTCGAGCCTCCGGAGGTACTGGGCGACGAAGTCGAAGCCGCCGAGTTCCTCGATCCAGGCGTCGGTCAGGCGCTTCGTGATCGGCCCGGGAAGAGCGCCGTTGCCGACCAGGCGCCCATCGAAGCTACGGACGGGGCACATGCACAGGCTCGTGGAGGTGAGGAAGATCTCGTCGGCTGCAGCCGCATCGTAGGGATCGAGATCGGTCTCGCAACAGTCGATTCCGAGCCGCCTCGCCAACTCGAAGACCACACTCCGACTCACACCCGGCAGGACGCCCTGCTCGCGGGGTGTCAGGAGGCGGCCGTCGCGCACCAGGAAGACGTTCGAGCCGAGCCCCTCACACAGGTTGCCCCGAACGTCGAGTAGAAGACTCCAGGCATCGGGAGTGCGTGCCTTGACCTGGCGGTCTGCCAGCAGGAGGTTGATGTAGTTCTGGGTCTTCGCCCGCGGACTGACGGCCTCTGCAGGCGTGCGTCTCAGCGTCGAGAGCTGGAGATCGATGCCGTCGCGGAAGCAGTGGGCCCGCTCCTGGAGGGGAAGCATCCTGCATTCGACGATGACGGTGGGTGACCATCCCTGGTCTCCGAGTTGAC
>CALOFD010000021.1:0-91203 GCA_942492505.1 Thermoanaerobaculia bacterium | reverse complement strand
CCAAGCGGAATCACCTCGCGGAACCCTTCGAGCAGCGCCGGGATCTCGTCCTTGGGCATCATGGTCTCGAACACCGGCGTATCGACGATTCCGGGGCAAATCGTGTTGACCCGAATCCGGTCGGCCGCGAGCTCCCGCGCCCAGCATTTCGAGAGGAACTCGAGTCCCGCCTTGGCGCCGGAGTAGACCGAGTAGGCCTCGATCGCATGGGAGGTCACCGACGATGAGATGTTCAGGATGCTCGCCCCCTGGGCTGCGCGGAGGGCGGGGATCGCTGCTCGGGTGAGGAACATCGGTCCTTTGAGGTCGATGTCGACGATGCGGTGGATGTCGTCGTCGGAGACCTCTTCGAGTCGTCCGGGAGAAGCGACGCCGGCGTTGTTCACCAGGATCGAAAGTCCCCCCAGTTGTTCGCTGACCTCAGCGATCCAGCGGGTGCAGTCCTCGGGCTGCGATACGTCCCCCTGAAGCGCAAGGCCCTTGCGTCCCGACGATTCGATCTCGGCGACCACCGACTCGAGCTTCTCCAGGCGTCGGCCGGTGACCGCCACGTCGGCGCCCTCGGCGGCGAACGCCAGGGCAATCGCGCGACCGATCCCCGTGCCGCCGCCGCTGATCAGGGCGACTTCGCCGGTCATCTGCCCCGTCATCTCAGGCTCCGTACTTCCTGAGCTTGAGGGCGCTGGCCATCATCAAGGGCAGCAGGTCGAGGTGACGGAGGGTTCCGAGGCTGCCGCCGCGACAATCGCTTTCGGTGTAGCGCCGGCCGTCGGGGCGACCGTTGCGACTCCACAGCATGACGGGCAGCGGGTGCCAGGAATGGGCCTTCAGCGAACAGGGGGTCGAGTGGTCGCCGGTGATCAGGATGACGTCGGGCTTCCACTCGAGCAGGTCGGGCACGATGGCGTCGAAGGCTTCGATGTGACCGACCTTGGCTGGGAAGTCGCCGTCCTCGGCGCTCGAATCGGTCTTCTTGACGTGGAAGTAGATGAAGTCGTGGTCGGCAGCGTGCTCGCGGTAGGCGGCGATCTTGTTCTCGGTGCGCTCGCCGGTTCCGCTGAGATCGATGGGCAGGCACTCCATGCCGACGAGGCGTGAGACGCCGCGGTACATGGGATAGGCAGCGACCGAGCCGAGCGACATCCCGGTCATTTCTCCGAGTTGTGGGAGGTCGGGCTTCTTGCCGATGCCGCGAAGAAGCACGGTGTTGACCGCGGGTTCATTGTTGCGGGCCTCGGGGATGTCGCGGAGGATCTCGCCGGCGCGGCGGGCGAACTCATCGAGGATCCCTGCTGTGTGGGCTCCTGCCGGGGACCCGTCGAGGGCTCGTAGCGCTACGGGCACCTCCCCCACCCGCCCCGGGTCGCTCTCGTTGAGATGGCCGCTGAGACCGTCGCCCTTCAGAACCAGGACGAAGCGGTATTCGGCTTCGGTATAGAGGCTGACTTCGACGCCGTCGATCTCGGGAATGCCGTTCCTGAGCGCTTCGATGAGGGTCTCGTTGAACTTCGTCGGGATTCTGCCCGCGCGGCGATCGCTGATGGCGCCGTCCTCGGCAGCGGTCGCGAAGTTGCCGCGCGCGGCGACCTGATCGGGTCCGAGGTCGAGGCCGATCCCCAACGCAGAAAGGACGCCGCGGCCCACGTCGTAGACCATGGGGTCGTAGCCGAAGAGGGCCAGATGACCGGGTCCCGAGCCGGGTGTGATGCCGGGCAGAACAGCAGTGGAAAGACCGAGTTCCGACTGTCGTGCGATCTCATCCAGATGAGGCGTGGTCGCCGCCTCGAGCGGTGTGCGACCGTCGACCGGCAGGTCGCCGATGCCATCGAGAACGACCAGCAGGATGCGGCTCTCGGTGACGAAACTGAGGCGTTCGACCATCTCGAGGGGATAGGGCTTCATCGCCCCGATCCTCTCATATGAGACAGCCGACGGAGACCCCGATCGAGCCTCCGTCGCAGGTCCGACCTCGAGTCCAACCGGATCTCAGACCGAACCGGCGAGCTTGCCCTCGTAGGTCATCGTGCCCTGGGCGCCCATGTCGACGACGCCCTCGACCGTTCCGGCCTCCGGACCACCCGTGCCGGTGACATCGAAGGTTCCGAAGGGTGTGACGAGCTTGGCGGTGTAGGTGCCTTCATCGTCTCTCTTCAGGCCGGTCAGGTTCGACTCCCAGAGTTCGCCGTTGACCGGGATGTACCAGGTCGCGTTGCCCTCTTTCGGGAAGTAGAGGCCGGTGGCCAGGGTGCCGTCGGCTTCGAGCATGACGTCGAAGACCTCGCCGGGATGCTCGGCCAGGAGTTCGCGCATGATGTTGGTGAGGCGCTCCTCGGCCGACAGGGGGCGCAGGCCGTCCTTGACGGTGTAGTCGACGAAGCCGATCATCATTTCGTCGAAGGACTCGTTGCCGAAGGTCACGTCGCGGGTCGGGTCGGGGTTGGCGAGGTTGGCCTCGGAGTTGTCGTAGTGGGCGACGCAGAGGACCTTGGTGCCCTTCGGCACTTCGATCGGATCTTCGAGTTCGTAGAGGGTCTGCCAGTTGAAGTCGTAGCCGCTCACCTTGAGCACGGTCTCCTCGCGACCATCGGGGTAGCGCAGCGCATAGCTGAAGTCCTTGCCGCGGTAGTGCATGTGCGGCAGGAAACCGTGGATCACGGAGTCCTGCAGGAAGGTGTAGGCCGAGCGGACTTCGTGGTTCGGAGCGCCGGCGGGGATCTTGAAGCCCGCGTTCTGCACCCAGAGGTTGACCAGTTCCTTCTCGGGTTCGGCGTCGTGGAAGTAGAGGCCGATCCGGGTCTGGTCGGTGGCCGCTTCGTCGCCCGGGTGGTAGTGCATGTCGGCAATGATCGTGCTGCCCGCCCGGATCAGGCGACCGGTGCCCTCGGGAAAGGTCATCGGCTCCATGCCGGCGGCCCAGGCGCCGAGCCAGCTGTCGGGCGACGTCTGACCGGGCTTGAGGACGTAGATGATCACGTGGTGAACCACCGAACGGTCGCCCGGGAGGACCTCGACCGACTCGACCCAGCGGTCTTCCTCGAGGGTCCAGGCCTGCGCCAGGTCACGGAACACATCGGGTCCCGCCGGCGGGGAGGGAGACCTCTTCGAAGACGATCTCCTCGTCGGGCTCGCCCAGCCGGTAGCCGGGGCCGATCTCGGCGACGGCGTCGACGGCCGCTGCGTCACCGACCTTCGCCCCCTGCTTGACCCACTTCGAGATCAGTTCGCGCTCGTAGTCGTTCAGGCTGCGGTCATTGGCGAAAACGCCGTACTCGGGGTCGGCGTGCCACGGTGGCATGGTGCCGTCCTCGACCGCTCGCCGGATCGACTTCGCCCACGGACGCACCTCGTCGTAGGTGCGCAGGGACATCGGCGCGATGTCTCCCGGGCGATGACAACTGGCGCAGTTCTCGTGGATCACCGGGGCCACGTGCTCCGAGAAGGTGACCTCCTTGGGGAGCTCGGGAGTCGTGTCGTTGGTCGCAGCCCCTGCGGGAAGGACGAGCAGACAGAGGGAGAGAGTCGAGGTGGCCAGGCGCATGATGGTCTCCGAGCGTTGAGTTCCTACTCTTGAAGACGTTCGAACAGGGCCCAGAGTTTCAACCCGACTCCGATTCGACCCAGCAGGGGACGCCCAGTCGTCAGATTCACCCGATCCGAGTCCGTCACCGTTCTCAACGAGTATCGGTTGGATTGCGAGGTCAGAGATCTCACTTCTCCGCCTGAGGTTCGAGCCACAGCACTTCAGTCGGGCGACGCCATGGCAGGGCGGACGTGTTGTGACTGAGTCATTAGAATGCCGAGAATCTCCAGAAGGGTCGCCTGGGAACCCATGGTTTCCCCCAGGTCAAGTCGTCGGGAACTGCCTTTCGAGTCGATGCACAACATCCCCTCCAGGTCTCCAGCGCTCCTGCGCCTGATCCCGGCGCTCGCAGCCGTTCTGGTGCCGCTCCATCTCTGGAATCGCAACCCGGGAGAAGTCGACCCCATCGCCGCCGTGCTGCTGACTGGCGCAATCGCAATGGCCGCTGTCGGCCTCCAGGCCCTGCTCGGTCGCCTCGCCGGCACCGAGGGTCGCTCCGAGCTCTGCCTGGGCGTTGGGATTCTGCTGTTCTTCAACTACTGGGACCTCTCCGTTCAGATCCGGCTCGGGCCGGTCCTCGACCTCCTGATCGCCGTCCAGATCCTGTTGATCGCGGCATGGCTCATCCTCTTCCGACTTTCGACGAAGACCGTCCAGGGACTGGCGAAGCTCATGGCAGCCGTCCTCGCTCTCCTCTGTGTCTTCCAGATCGGCGGCCTGCTTCGACATTCCATCACCGAAACGCGGCGGCAGGACTTGCTCGCGGCCCGAGCCGAGTCAGCGCGGACCGTAGCGCCCGATCTGGAAGCCCCCGACCTGTATCTCATCATCGCCGATGGATTCGGCGGCGAAGCCGTTCTCGAAAGCCTCTTCGAACACCCCCTGGACTCGTTCTACGGCGAACTGGAAAAGCGCGGCTTCCATGTGGTCCGCAACAGCCGCAGCAACTACAACCGGACCCGCTTCGCCCTGCCCTCTCTGCTCAACGGCCGGCTGCTTCAGCCATCCTTCCAGGACTCGGACTGGGACGCCGCTACCGCCACCGCACGTCACCTGACCGTTCACTCCGAGTTCTTCATGGGCGCCGTCGATAGCGGCTACGCGGCTCATTTCATCGGCAGCCACCCATGGATCACGTTGCGGCACCCCGCCATCGACGTCCGGGAGTTCACTCGGCTGCCGGAGTTCGCGCTCGTCCTCTGGTCGAAGACTCCGCTGCGCCTCCTGCCCGCGCTCGAGCGCGACCGCAAGTTCATCGCCGGCGGCATGGCCTGGATGCCCCATTCGATCGAATGGACCCTTGAGACCTTCGAAGAACTCGCTGCCGAACCGCGCAGCCGACCTCGCGCCATCCTGGTCCATCTCATGAGTCCTCACATGCCCTACTACCACCGACCCGACGGAACCGTGGTCGACGAGTACCAGGGCATCGACTGGGCTGCTCCTGGCTACGACCTCGAGCGGCGGAAGGCCGCCTACATCGACCAGGTCGCCTACCTGGAACGCCGCCTCCTGCTGACCTTCGACAGGATTCTCGAGTCACACACCTACGGACCCCGCCCGATCATCGTGCTCCAGGGCGACCACGGACCGCGCTTCGGCAACCGGGTCGATACCGATTCCGCTCAGTATCATCGCCTTCAGCAAGACGACCGGGGTCCCGACGCCGAACTCGCCCAGTTCAACAACCTCAACGCTGTCCTCTTGCCGACCGCGGCGATGCCGACCGGTCACCCCGAAACCTCCGTCAACTGGGTCCGTTCAGCGCTGAACGCCGCCTTCGATCTCGCGTTGCCACCTCAACCCGACGAAAGCTTCTTTGTCGTCGAACGGGGCGACCGGCTCATCCTCGACCCCAGCTCGGGAACGCCGCCGACACCCTGACGCATCACCACGCCCGGAACCAGGAGGCTCCTTCAGGAAGCGAGCTTCAGCGCCGTCGCAACCGGTACAGGACGCGAACGCTGTCCACGATCGCCACCCGTTCGACGATCTCGAAACATTCGGCCACGACCGTCTCGAACGACGAGCGGTCGAACTCGTAGAGCCGACTCTCACGAACGCCGAGCATTCTCTCGACCTGCGAGTCCTCCCGCGGCACGAACTCGAGGACCAGGCTTCGGCAGAGCTCTGCGAGGTTCGCGACGACCCGAGCCAGCGGTACCCCGCCCGTGAGGATCAAGTGGTGCATGGAAGCCAGCGCCAGCCCCATGTCACACGGGCCCCGACTCGCCAGCGAGTCACGCTCACGGTGCGCCCAGCCGAGGGCCGGCGAAGGGTTGGTGAGATCCATCAGGAGAGGCAGGATCTCGTGATCGCTTCCCTGTTCGGCAATGAAACACCGGTCGACGGCGGCAGGGTCGAAATCGATCGCCACGACCCTGGCACCGGACTGGGCTGCCAGACGGCTGAAGGTGCCATTGTTGGCTCCGAGGTCCCAGACGGTCTCGGGCGCTGACTCCCGGAGCATGCGGCCGACCTCGGCGATTTTGTGTTCGAAGGCCTCGCCGCTGTAGTTGGTCGCGTCGTAGTAGTCGGCCCACTCGGTACCCTTCGCATCCCATCGGGTCTTCTCCACCGCTTCGTCCAGGCTCTCGATCAGGTTGAGCAAGCGCTGCTTCGACAACCGCGCGCTCTTCGGGGCCGAGGAGTCGCCCTCATGGCGGCGCTGGCTCCTCGAATGGAGAGAAAGATGGAGAAGCACCGAGACTCGCGACCATCTCGAGCGCCACGACAGCATCGAATCGGCGACGTCGAGCGGGATGCCGTCGATCCAGGTCCGCAGCAGGCGACCGAGACGTGGGTCCACCTGGGACATCAGGACGAGCGGCGCGAAGAAGTGCTCGCAGAACTGACGATAGGCCACCCAGGGTTCGCCCTCCCGGTAGGGCCCGAAACTCAGCGTGTCGATGAAAACGGGCCGGGCGCCGATGAACTGCACGTTGAAGGCCGACGCATCGCGCAGACAGAATCCGCGCGCCAGGCTGCGCCTCTGGACCTCCAGCGTCAGCCGCGCCGCCGCCTTCAACTGGCTGAAGCTCCATTCGTAGGGGTACGAGACGAACGGGATCCGGTGTGGGCGCAGAACCCGGTAGGCCCGATCCGAGCCCAGCGACGGATCGACCTCCTCGTGCTCGATCAACAGCCCAGCCTCGATCAGTTCGGCGCACAGACCGGAAGCAACGAAGCCGTCGTAGCTTTCCTGGAAGCTCAGATCGACTTCGCGCAGCAGCACCCCGTCGCTCTCGAACAGGAAGCCGCTCGGATCCCGGAACGACGCCGGCAGTCGCTGACTAGGCTTCAGGGTCGGATCCAACGTCTTCGGCAGTCGAACTCGGGCCGCGACCGGTGAACACCGACAGCAGCTTCAACCACCACGACCGGAAGATGAAGAGGCCGCTCGCGATCGCCGCGATGATGGCCTGGATGACGAGGCTGCCGGTGCCGGGATCGATGTACATCACGGTTCAATGCCCTCGAGAAGCCTGCGAACGATCATAGCAGCGCCCCCGGGGCGGTCCGAACTCAGCGCCAGGCCGGTCAGACAGGTCTACGACGCCTGATACGCGCGATGGCGGAACAGGAACTCGATGATGTTGCCCTCGTGGGGCTGCAGCCAGTCGAGCTGGATCGTCGGGATCGGGCCGAGATTCAGGCGGTCGATGTTGGTGGCGTCCATGGCCTGGGCGCGGAAGGCTTCATCGTCGGTGATGACGGTTCCGACCAGCGTGCCGCCGATCTTCTCGATCATCTGGTCCTGCGGACACTCGACGACGGAGCAGAACGGGTACATGTACTCGGCCTTGGAGAGGTCCGAACCGGGCGACGGGCAGTGGATGACCGTCGGCAGGAGGTAGTCGCAGCGCTCCCGCTTGATCAGGCGGTCGGCGCCGTTGCGGGCGATGGCGGTCATGTCCTCGTCGGGCGAGGAGGCCAGGAAGCCGTCGATCTGTCCCGAAATGGCTTCGGCGATGCCGGGAACGGTGAACGCGGCCAGCGCGCTGTTTTCGTCCTGCGGCGGCAGGGGTTGGACCTGGGCCATGCGCTCGGCCATGGCGGCGGCGATCTCGCGGGTGTGACGCGACGCCCAGACGCCGGAGCAGTTGATGCAACCGCGACCGGAGTTCTTCAGCACCGAGTCGACCATGATGTCGAGGTAGTCCTGCCAGTTGTCGACCTTGTCGTCGCCGATCAGGATCTTCGAGAAGCCGGGGCCGTGGGCCTGGACGGCCGGGCTGCCCTTGTAGCGCTCGACGGTCGGTGTGCCGCCGAAGATCAGGCTCTTCGGACAGGCCTCGAGCACTGCGGCGCCGATGTCGCCCTGCCCGGGGTAGATGGAGATGGCCTCACGCGGCACGCCGGCGGCGTAGAAGGCCTCGGTGACGCGATAGGGGGTCCAGGGCTCCTGCGGACCCGGCTTGAAGACCAGGCCGATCTGGAGCGGAATGATCGGCAACCAGAGGGTATGGACGCCGGGGGAGTTCGACGGCAGGACCAGGCCGAGCACCGGCGACAGGGCCTGGTAGCTCACCGGCACGCCGCGCGACTCGACGCCTTCTCCCTTTTCGAGGATGTCGAGCGGCAGGCCGCGCGTCAGGGCGTCGAGGATCTTCTCCATGTTGTTGAGAACGAAGGCGTTCTTCTCCATGTTGAAGCGGCACATGTGCTCGGGCAGGCCGGTGGTCGCCGACTGATAGCGCACGAAGTCATCGGGGGTCTGGGTGCCGTTGCCGAGCGGCAGGGTGCCGTCCATGTAGAGGTCGGCGGCCTTCTTCATCATCTCGAGCAGGCCGGGAATGCCGACCTTGCGCAGCGCCGCGCGAGCCTTGCCCACCTGGCGCAGGTCGCGCTGCACCATGGCCGGATTGGCCTGGCTGACCGTGGCGAGTTCTTCACCGGTCTCGAAGTGAACGACCGTGTCCTTCTCGAGGCTGTCGTAGGGCTTGCCCCATCGTAGGAGTGGAATGTCGATCATGATGTTCCTCGTTTCGAGTCGATGATGAGTCTTTGAGTGTCGAATGCAACGGTCTGGGTGCGAACGCTTCGGGCGTACGGACTTTCGTCCGAAGACGCGCCCTACTCTACTTGCGCACCGATCGGCCGACCCCTAGTAGACGCCGACGGTGGTCGAACCGGCGACGGTCTCGAACGGTCGCACGCCCGAGATCCCGTCCCACGGGTACTTCTCGTAGGGTTCCTCGCGCTCGCCCTTGTCGCGCTCCATGAATCCCGGAACGAACATCTCGTTGGTGAGCGTGGTCAGCTTGACGCGGCCGGTTTCGCCGTAGCCGACGACCTGATCGGTGTTGTCGGGGTCGACGACTTCGATCACCGCGCGCGGCTGCGGCGCGTAGTAGGTGATCTTGTAGCCGTCCTCGGGGCCCACCGGCTTCGACGCGGCGAGACCCATCAGGGTGTTGCCGTAGGTCGGCGTGATGAAGGCGCCGTCGAGCAGTTCCTCGATCGCGAAGCGGGTCCACTGGGGGGTGAACTCGGTGCCGCCCGAGAAGATGCCCTTGACGCCGTACTCGGCGATCGTGGTGCCCTCGTCTTCGAGCCGCAGGCAGAGTGCCTCGAGCAGCTTGGGCGTCGCGAACATGCACTGGATGTCGTGATTGGCCTTCAGGATCGTCACGGCCTGATCGACGGTGTGCTCCTTGTAGGCCTCGAGGTGCTCGGTCCAGCCCTTCTTGATGAGCTTGATGACCCAGCGCGGATCGAGGTCGATGCAGAAGCAGATGCCGCCCCGGTACTGGGCGAGGTGCTCGACGGCGAGACGCAGACGACGGGGACCCGAGGGGCCCAGCATCAGCCAGTTGGCTCCCTTCGGGAACTGTTCGTCGGAAAGCGTGTGGGAGAACATCTCGTAGTCGGTGCGGAAGTCGTCGATCGTCATGCGACTCTTCGGCGTACCCGTCGTGCCGCCGGTCTCGAAGACGTAGACCGGCTTGCCGGCCAGCCCCCTCGGGATCCAGCGCTCGATCGGACCGCCCCGCAGCCACTCGTCCTCGAACGGCGGGAACTGCTTGAGGTCGTCGAAGCCACCGACGTCGGTCAGCGGATTGAAATCGAAGTCCCTGGCCTTCTCGAGCCAGAACGGCGACCCGGTCTCGGGACTGAAATGCCACTGGACGATCTCACGCACATGGGCGTCGAGCTTCTCGCGTGCTTCGTTCACGTTCACGATGTTGTCTCTCCTTGCAGGCTGAGAAGGTCGTACGACCCCCGAAAGTCCCGGTATTTCAGCATCGGCCCCCTACCCTGTCAACGTCGCCGGGGCGCCGATGCCGGGCCTCGTCGCCGATTTCGCTCGACAGCCCTGTCGAGGCTTCGGATTCCCTACGCCGAGGACCGCTCGAATGGTTCTATTCTCCCGTGAAGGTACCGCCCTCGTCGGCCAGGCGGCGCAACAGCGGCGCGACCTCCCAGTCACCTTCGATCCGACCGGCATAGTCGTCGTAGGTCTCGACGATCCGGTTCAGTCCCAGGTGGTCGGCCCAGAACATCGGACCCCCACGATAGACCGGCCAACCGTAGCCGTTGATCCAGATCACGTCGATGTCCGACGCGCGGGTCGCGATGCCTTCGTCGAGGATCTTCGCGCCCTCGTTCACCATCGGGTAGAGGCAGCGAGCGACAATCTCCTCGTCGTCGATCTCGCGCGGTGCGATCCCCTGACGATCGGCGAACTGGCGGATCATCGCCTCGACCTCGGGGTCGGGTGCGCCGGCGCGGCTCTTGCCGTCGTAGACGTAGTAGCCGGAGCCGCTCTTCTGGCCGAATCGACCCGCTTCGCACATGACTTCGCGCAGCGTGCTCGAACTCGACGTCTCCTTCTGCCAGCCGATATCGAGACCGGCGAGGTCGCTCATCGCGAACGGACCCATCGGCAGGCCGAAATCGTAGAGCACCCGATCGACGTCCCAGGGCATGGCGCCCTCGAGCACCAGGCGGTCGGCCTGCAGACGGCGCTGCGCCAGCATGCGATTGCCGACGAAACCGTGGCAGACCCCGACGACGACCGGCACCTTGCCGATCCGGCCGGCGAGGTCGATCGCCGTCGCCAGCACGTCGGGGGCGGTCTTCTCGCCCCGCACGATCTCGACCAGCTTCATGATGTTGGCGGGACTGAAGAAATGGGTTCCCAGGACGCGCTCGGGATGCGAGGTCACCGAGGCGATCTCGTTGACGTCGAGGTAGGAGGTGTTCGAGTCGCCAGGATGGTCTGCGGACCGCAGATCGAGTCGAGTTCCCCGAAGATGCTCTTCTTCAGGTCCATGTTCTCGAACACCGCTTCGACGACCATGTCGACGTCGGCGAAGGCGGCCTTGTCGAGCGAACCCGAAATGCTGCCCATCCGCTCTTCGACCTGCTCGTCGGTGAACCGACCCGCCTTCGCGCTGCGCTCGTAGTTCGAGCGCATCACCCCGAGACCGTGGTCGAGCCGAGACTGTTCCGCCTCGACGATCGTCACCGGAACGCCGGCGTTGGCGAAGCTCATCGCGATGCCGCCGCCCATGGTGCCGGCGCCGAGAACTCCCACCCGGCCGATCGTCCGGCGCGGCGTGTCGGCGCGGACGCCTTCGACCTTGCGGGCCGCTCGCTCCGCAAAGAACGCGTAGCGCTGGGCCTTCGACTGCAGACCGGTGACGAGTTCCTGGAACAACTCACGTTCGCGCTCCAGCCCCTGGTCGAAGGGCAACGCTACGGCCGCCTCGATCGCCTTGATGCAGTTCTCGGGCGCCACGAAACCCCGCGTCTTGCGGGCGATCTTGCGACGGAAGTCGGCGAAGATCTGGTCTGCCGGCCCCTCGCCTCCCAGGTCTGCCGTGCGGTCGCGGACCCGTGGCGGCGGCTCAGGAGACGCGGCGGCCCCGCGGGCGACTTCGACCGCGGCGTCGACCACGTCGCTCTCGACCACCCGGTCGACCAGGCCGATCTCCTTCGCCTCCGAGGCGCCGACGTGGCGGCCGCTCGTGATCATCTCGAGGGCGCGGGGCACACCGACGAGGCGAGGCAACCGCTGGGTGCCGCCGCCACCCGGCAGCAGGCCCAGCTTGACCTCGGGCAGACCGAGGCGCGCCGACTTCTCCGCCACCCGCAGGTGACAGACCAGAGCCATTTCGAGCCCTCCGCCCAGCGCGGTGCCATGAATGGCGGCCACGACCGGCTTGGCGCCGGATTCGAAGCGTTCCCGCACCGCGTTGGTCTGCACGCCCTTCGGTGGCTGTCCGAACTCCCGGATGTCGGCCCCGGCGATGAACGTGCGGCCCTTGCAGGCCAGCACCATGGCGACGATCGAGGGGTCCTCGAAAACGGCGCGAACGCCGGCGTCGAGGCCCTCCCGGACGTGATGGCTGAGCGCGTTGACGGGCGGATTGTCGACCCACAGGATCGCGACGCCGTCGCGATCCTCGCGACTCACCGACTCGGAGTACGACGTCATGCGTCGCGGAAGCTCTTGCCCTCGTCCGCCAGGCGGCGAAGGAGCGGTGAGACGGCGAAGTCGTCACCGTGCTTCTCGCGCAACTCGTCCATGCGGGCGACGATCTTCGCCAGACCGACCGTCTCACCCCAGAACATCGGTCCGCCGCGGTAGACCGGCCAGCCGTAGCCGTTCACCCACACCACGTCGATGTCGCTCGAGCGGATCGCGATGCCCTCTTCGAGGATCTTCGCGCCTTCGTTGACCATCGGGTAGAGACAGCGTTCGATGATCTCCTCGTCGGAGATCTCGCGACGCTCGATCCCGGCCTTCTCGGCGAACTCGAGCACCAGGGCCTCGACCTCCGGATCGGGCGCCTTCGAACGGCTGGCGGCGTCGTAGACGTACCAGCCCGCGCCGGTCTTCTGGCCGCGCCGACCGCGCTCGCACAGCACGTCGCGCAACGTTTCACCCTTCGAAGTGGCCTCGTTCCAACCGATGTCGAGACCCGCGAGGTCGCTCATCGCGAACGGCCCCATCGGGAAGCCGAAGTCGTAGAGCGCGTCGTCGACCTGCCAGGGCGTCGCACCCTCCATGATGAGCGCGTTCGACTGCAGACCGCGGGCGAAGAGCATTCGGTTGCCGACGAAGCCGCGGCAGACGCCGACCAGCACCGACACCTTGCCGATCCTCTTGCCGATGCCCATGGCGGTGGCGATCGTCTCGTTCGACGACTTCTCGCCGCGCACGACCTCGAGCAGCCGCATCACGTTGGCGGGCGAGAAGAAATGCATGCCGATCACGCTCTCGGGACGCGAGGTGACGGCCGCGATCTCGTTGACGTCGAGGGCGGAGGTGTTCGTAGCCAACACCGCGCCGGGCTTGCAGATCGCGTCGAGCTCCTTGAAGACCGACTTCTTGAGATCCATGTCCTCGAACACCGCCTCGATCACGAGGTCACAATCGGCGAACGCGGCCTTGTCGAGCTGACCGTCGAAGAGCGCCATCCGCTTGTCGACGTCGTCGGCCGAGATCCGGCCCTTCGATGCCGTGCGCTCGTAGTTCTTGCGAACCACGCCGAGACCGCGATCGAGGAACTCCTGCTCGCGCTCGACGATCGTCACCGGGATGCCGGCGTTGGCGAAGTTCATCGCAATGCCGCCGCCCATGGTGCCGGCGCCCAGGATGCCGACCTTCTTCACCTCGACCTGAGCCGTGTCCTTCGGCACGTCGGGGATCTTCTGGGCTTCGCGCTCGGCGAAGAAGTAGTACTGCTGCGCCCGCGCCTGAACGCCCGAGATCAACTTGCCGAAGAGTTCGCGCTCCTTGGCCATGCCCTCGTCGAACGGCAGGTTGACGGCCGCCTCGACCGCCTGGATGCAGGCCTCGGGCGCCTCGAAACCACGGGTCTTGCGGGCGATCTTGCGGCGGAACTCGTTGAACAGATCGGGGTTGCCGCGATCGGCCTTCACCTTGTCGTCGAGATCGCGCACCTTCTTGAGTTGCGATCCGTCGGCCACCACCTTGCGGGCGTAGACCACGGCGTCTTCGAGCAGATCGCCTTCGACGATGGCGTCGAGCAGGCCTGCGTCGAGGGCGGCTCCGGCCGCAACCATCGATCCCGAGGTGATCATCTCGAGGGCGCGCTGGGCGCCCACGATCCGCGGCAGTCTCTGCGTTCCACCGGCGCCCGGCAGGAGGCCGAGCTTGACCTCGGGCAGTCCGACCCGGGCCGAGGCCACGGCGACGCGGTAGTGACAGGCCAGAGCGACTTCGAGGCCGCCGCCGAGCGCGGTGCCGTGGATCGCCGCGATCGTCGGCTTGGTGCCGCCTTCGAGGGCATCGAGGACCTCGTGCAGACCCGGAGCGAGCGGCGGCTTGCCGAACTCGGTGATGTCGGCGCCGGCGATGAACGTGCGACCCTGGCACCAGACCACCACGGCCTTCACCGAATCGTCGGCCTCGATCTGCTGCATTCCCTCGAGAAGACCCTGGCGGACCCCCTGACTGAGCGCGTTGACCGGGGGGTTGTTGATGGCCAGGACGGCGATTTCGCCCCGGTTCTCGAGGTCCACCATGTTCGTGATCGCAACCATTGTCGTTCTCCTACAGCGTCTTTGAATGGGAAGGGTGGGAGGTTGGGAGAGACTCTCGAAGAGTGCTACCGACCGTTCGGTCGGGCCCTCTATGGTAGTGGCTCGGGAAGCGTTTGAACAGACCCGACGGGCCGGCTGCACCCCTCTGCGCCTGATAGCGTGGACCGGTGACAAAGCCGGTCCACCTGGTCGTCTACAGCGACTATCTCTGACCCTGGTGCCTGGTTGCAGCGGTCCGGCTGCAAGCGCTCGAGAAGGAGTTCGCCGGCGATCTCGAACTCGAGTGGCGGGCCTTCATGCTGCGGCCGCGGCGTTCCGACCCGCCCAGAACGCTCGAACAGTTCCGCGACTACACCCGCTCCTGGGAGCGCTGCGCGGCCGAGGAGCCCACGGCGGGCTTCAGGGTCTGGGCCACGGACGAAGGTCCGCCCAGCCACAGCGTTCCCGCCCACATGGTCGCGAAGGCCGCCGCCCGACTCGGCGAAGAGGCCTTCGAATCGATCCATGAACGGCTCCTCGACGCCTACTTCCGCAAGAATCGAGACATCAGCGACGACGACACCCTGCGGGTGATCTGGACCGAGGCCGACCTCCCGATCGCGGATTCGAGGCCCGCAAGGACCCGGATCTCCTCCAGAAGGTCGTCGACGAACACACCGAGGCGATCGAGAACGGCGCCAACGGCGTGCCGGCGGTGCGGGTCGGCGACAGCTACGGCGTGGTGACCGGGGCGCAACCGATCGAGTCGTATCGCCGCTGGATCCACAAGTTGCTCGGGCGGGCCGAAGTCTCGACCTGACGGAGTCTGCCGGCCACGGATCGGACCCCCGGCGAGAACCGCCGCCGGGGCCTCTCGGTGTGTCGCGTATCCCTGCTAACCTGCCGCCCCGATGACGGCTCCCCTTCTCGACCGCAAGCTCGGCGCCGGCACCGTTCTGTTCGGCGTCGACAACGGCAAGTACCCCGACGCCAACGCTGTTCTGGTCGAGGGCACCGAAGAGCGCGTCCTGCTCGACACCACTCCCGGCGTCGATCTGCGCGGCCGCGCCGCGATCGGCACGGTGGATCGCATCCTGCTGACCCACGCCCATGAAGATCACATGGCCGCCAACTACCTGTTTCCCGACGCCGCGGTCCACGTCCACTCGGCCGACGCTCCGGCGCTGCACTCGCTCGACGCGATGCTCGACATGTACGGCGTCGAACCGCAGCGCAGGGAACGCCTCGCCGCGCTGCTGCTCGAGAAGTACAACTTCGTTCCCCGCCCCGACGCGATCGCCTTCGAGGACGGCGACCGCTTCGAACTCGGCGGAGGCGTCGCGGTCGAAGTCATCCACGCCCCCGGCCACACCGGCGGCCACTGCGTCTTCCGGGTCGAGCCCGACGACCTGCTTTTCCTCGCCGATGTCGATCTGTCGAGCTTCGGCCCCTACTACGGCGATCGCGCCTCGAGCCTGGTCGACTTCGAGCGCACCCTCGAGAAACTTCGCCCGATCGAGGCCCGCTGGTACCTGAGCGGCCACCACATCGGGCTGCTCGACAGTCGCGAAGCCTTCCTCGAGCGACTCGATCGCTACTCCGCCAAGATCGTCGAGCGCGAGACCCGCCTGCTCGAGTACCTGGCCGAGCCGCGCACGATGGACGAGATCGTCGCCCATCGCTTCATCTACCGCCCCCACGACGACCTGCCCGGCGCCGACGACATCGAGCGAACGTCCATGGGGCTGCACATCGAGCGTCTCCTGGCTGAGAGGAAGATCCTCGAGACGGTCCCCGGCCACTGGAAGACCGCCTAGCCATCGGCCTCGGCATTCTTCGCCGGGTTCCCGCTGACAGGCACTCCCTGACCGCAGTGCGTCGCCAGCGGCTGGCGGAATCGGTCGCCAGCGACTGGCGGGATCGGTCGCCAGCGGCTGGCGCGATCGGTCGCCGGCTGGCGCCGGTCGCCACCGGACTGGCGGGATCGGTCGCCGGGGACTGGCGGGATCAGTCGCCAGCGGCTGGCGGGATCAGTCGCCAGCGGCTGGCGCAATCAGAGGTCGCGATTGGCGCGTCGGAACTGCAGCCACATGACGTACTGCAGACCGAAGATCATCGTGGCGAGCAGGAGATGGACCGGCTGCAACGCGACCGGCATCTCCAGGTAGTAGAGAGCGGCTCCGGTGCCCGCTTCGGCGAGCAGCAGCAGGCAGACCACCAGGCCGATCGTCCAGAGCGGACCCCGGGAGAGGGTGGCGCGACCGATCCGGAAGACCAGGATGAAGTTCAGCAGCAGCACCAGGATCGAAAAGCTGCGATGGATCAGGAACGGGTTCCCCAACGATTCGGTCCAGACTCCGCGGTCCTCGGACACCTGGGCGAGGAGATCGACCTCCTGGCGCACCTCGGTGCCCAGATAGATCTGGACCAGCGACAGCAGCAGCACCGCGAGGAACATCGGCGCCAGGCGGCTGCGGGCCAGCAGGCCCGTTCTCGCCACCGGCCCGGCATAGGAGCGAACGAGGGCGTTGAGCAGGCACAGGATCACCAGCAGCGAGGCGCCCAGGTGGAGGCTGATCGACCACCCGGCGAGGTTGGTCTCGATCAGGATCGACCCCAGCCAGGCATTGAAAACCACGAAGACCAGCGCGAAGAACGACATCACGACGATCATCGGGTCGCGGCCCCAGTAGGTGAACGAGGCCCAGAAGGTGACCAGGATCAGGATGCCGATGGTGGCGCCGATCAGACGGTTGATGTATTCCGTCCACGTCTTCGTCGCGTTGAAGGTGGTCTCCGCGTAGCCCCGCTCGGCGTAGATCTCCTGATAGTCCTGCGGCAACTGGCTTTCCGAGACGGGCGGTATCCATCTCCCGAAGCACGTCGGCCAGTCGGGGCAGCCCATGCCGGCGCCCGAGGCTCGAACGATGCTGCCGACCAGGAAGAGAAAGTAGACCGCCACGACCGTGATGGTCGAGATGCGCTTGAAGCGCAATTCCTTGCGGCGTGAACTGCTCTTGAACGATGCTTCCACTCTGCTCTCCGGCACCGCCACACTCGCATGAAGCGGGCGATCAATTCAACCGATGAGGCCTGACTCAGGCGGACTCGAGACCGGCCCTCAACGCAACACGATCGACGGCATCCTGGCCTGCACCCTGGGCTGCGAAGCCTGCTGGACCCACTCGAGGATCTCTGTGTCGATCTCGCCCCGGCTCAAGCCGTCGGCCTTCTCCAGGCCGGCGAGGAAAGTCGAACTGTCCACTCCGAGATCGGGCGAGAAGATCTGGTCCCAGATCGAAACGGGTTCCGGGAACACCGCGGTGGTCGCATCGGCGGGGCGCTCGAGACCCGCCAGTTCGGCGGCCAGCGTGATGGCTCGATCGAAGCCGCCGAGTTCGTCGACCAGGCCGTTCTCGACCGCATCGCGACCGCTCCACACGCGGCCGCGGGCGACCTCCTCCACCGCCTCGCTCGACATCTCACGACCGACGGCGACGTGGTCGGTGAACGAGGCGTAGGCCGAGTCCATCCAGGACCTGACGCCTGCGATCTCCTGCTCCGACATCGGTCCGGTGCCGAAGATGTCGGCGGCCGGACTGGTCAGGATGCGATCGGTGTTGGTTCCCGCCCACTCCAGCAGGCCCTCGATATCGAACTTCTGGAAGACGACGCCGATCGAACCGGTCATCGTCGTCGGCCGTGCGACGATCGCGTCGCTGCCGAGAATCACCCAGTAGCCGCCCGAGCCCGCCAGGTCGGAGAGACTCGCCACGACCGGCTTGCCGGCCTCCTGCGCCCGCTCGACGGCGCGTCGAACCAGGTCGGAACCCACGGCCGAACCGCCCGGACTGTTGATGCGCAGCACGATGGCTTCGACTCGCGGGTCGGCGACCGCGCTGTCGATGTGTCGCGCCACGGCGCTGCCCGACAGCACCCCGCCGGTGAGGAAGGGAAACAGCTGCGGGGGCGCGTCGGTCAACACCATGCCTTCGCCGAAGATCACGGCGATCTCACCGCTCTGACGGCGGCTGCGCAGGGTGCCGGCATAGTCCGACGCTCGTACGCCGTGGTAGCGATCCAGCCCGGTGGCTTCGAGCAGGCCGGCGCGCACCTGATCGACGTAGCCGAGCTCGTCGACGAGACCGAGATCGACGAGGGCCTGGGCCGGCGCCATGCCTCGGGCCATCAGGTCCTCGACGGCCTGCGGGTCGACGCCACGACTCTCGACCAGCCGTTCCAGCAGGCGATCGTGAACGCTCGCCAGCACGGCGCCCAGCGACTCACGCATGTAGTCGCTCATGGCGGTGTTGGCGTAGGGCTCTCCGGCGCTCTTGTACTCCTTGTACATGATCACCTCGGGTTCGACGTGGACCTTCTCGAGCGTTCCCCGGTAGAACTGCACTTCGGCGGCGATGCCGTTGAGGATCGAAGCGCCTTCGGGAGTCATCCAGATCTTGTCGGCGCCGGTGGCGAGGAAGATCTCGAGATCGCCCAGCATGTCGCCTTCGAGAAGCGCGTGCACCGGCTTGCCCGACTCGCGGAAACCGTCGAGCTGATCGAGGATCTCCTCGGCCGTCGACCAGCCCACCATGGCGGTGCCGAGGCGCAGGCGGATGCCGGCGATGTCGGGATCGTCCTTGGCGGCCTGCAACACGGCTCGCAGATCCCATAGCGAGGTCACCGGACGGGCCTCGGTGAACATCGCGAAGCTGACTCCCAGCGGCCCCTCGGTGAGCGGCGTCGACAGTTGCAGTTCGAGAATCGAGCCGCGGTCGATCTCGGCACTCTTCGGGCCGACCCGACTGACGGCGATCCAGGTCAGGATGGCCGCCACCCCACCCATGACCACGAGGAGGACGAGCGCGAAGACCAGGCACCCGATCACTCGACTGCGAGAGCGCGGCTCGCTGACGGGGGGCTCGTTGATGGGGGGTTCAGTCATGGGACTCCTCTCGGGCCGGCCATCTTATCCCTCTGTACGGCCGCCGTCGGAACGCGGAGGAACCTATAATCGGCTCACCCGGAGGACCCTCACCATGCGCACCTCGACGATCTCGCTCCTGCTCTGTTTCGCCGCCACGACAGCTGTGGGCCAGAGCCCCGACTTCGCCCACGACCCGGGAGACGAGGTCGAGGCCGCCTTCGAGAGCATGTCGATCCGTCGTCCGGACCCCGCTCCCGATCGCACCCGCGAGGGACAGGGCCCCTTCCCGCGCGCTGGGTGCTGCGCGGCGCCACCCTGATCGATGGCACCGGCGCGCCGCCCATCGGCCCCGTCGACATCGTGATCGAGAACGACCGGATCGTCGAAGTGCGTTCGGTCGGCGCCCCCGGCGCTCCCATCAACCCGCGCGGCAGGCCGCAGGGCAGCGCCCGCGACATCGACGCCGAGGGCATGTACGTGCTGCCCGGCTTCGTCGACAGCCATGCCCACATCGGCAACATGCTGCAGGGCCTCACGGGTCCGATTCCACCTCCCGAGTACGTCTTCAAGCTCTGGCTCGGACACGGCATCACGACCGCCCGCGAAGTCGGCTCCGGCATGGGGCTCGGCTGGACCCTCGATCACAAACGGCGCAGCGCCGCCAACGAGATCGTGGCGCCCCGCCTGGTCGTTCACGCGCGCTTCCCGGGCAGCATGGGATCGGGTTCGGTCGACACGCCCGAACTCGCCCGCGCCTGGGTGCAACGAATCAGCGAACGAGGCGCCGACGGCATCAAGTTCATCGACGGCATGCCGGAGATCCTCGAAGCGGTCTTCGAGGAAGCCCAGATCCAGGGGCTGCGAACGGCCTTCCACCACGCCCAGATGTCGGTCACCCGCGTGAACGTGTTGACCTCAGCGCGCTGGGGCCTCGACAGCATGGAGCACTGGTACGGGCTGCCCGAAGCCCTGTTCGACGATCGCGCCGTGCAGGATTACCCGCTCGACTACAACTACAACGACGAGCAGGACCGCTTCGGTGAAGCCGGGCGGCTCTGGCAGCAGGCCGCGCAGCCCGGATCCGAACGCTGGGAAGCGGTCATGGACGAGTTGCTGGCCCTCGACTTCACCCTCGATCCGACCTTCAGCATCTACGAGGCCAACCGCGACGTCATGCGGGCCCGTCGGGCAGAGTGGCACGACGAGTACACCCTGCCCGGCTTGTGGCGCTTCTACCAGCCCAACCCGATCGCCCACGGCTCGTACCACTTCGACTGGACCACCCAGGACGAGATCGACTGGAAGAACAACTTCGCGCTGTGGATGCGATTCGTCAACGATTTCAAGAATCGCGGCGGACGGGTGACCGTGGGTAGCGACGCGGGCTTCATCTACAAGCTCTTCGGCTTCGCCTACATTCGTGAACTGGAGTTGCTGCAGGAAGCCGGCTTCCATCCGCTCGAAGTCATCCGGGCCGCCACCCTCAACGGCGCCGAACTCGCCGGTCTCGCCGACGAGATCGGCACGGTGCAGGTCGGCAAGAAGGCCGACCTCGTGGTGGTGCCCGAGAACCCGATCCACAACTTCAAGGTGCTCTACGGCACGGGCCACGTCAAACTCGACCGCGCCACCAACGAAGTCGGTCGCGTCGGCGGCGTTGCCTACACGATCAAGGACGGCATCGTCTACGACGCCAGGAAGCTGCTCGAGGACGTCCGCGCGATGGTGCGAGAGGCGAAGATCGACGAAGGCTCGAGCGCCACCGCTCCCTGCGCCAGACCGCTCCCTGAGCCCCGCTCAGACCGCTCCCTGAGCCCCGCTCAGACCGCCCCCTGAGCCCGCTCAGACCGCCCCCTGAGCCCCGCCCAGACCGCCCCCTGACGGTCAAGCTCAGGCGGTGATCTTCTCCGCCCGAAGACGCTCGATCTCGCCTTCGGAGACGCCGAGATCACGCAGGATGGCGTCGGTGTCGGCCCCGAGCAGGGGCGCGCAGGCGCTCGCCGGGCGTTGGCCGTCGATCAGCCAGGGTGCGGCGACGAGTTCGAGGGGACCGAGCTCGGGGTGCTCGACGGTCTGGAAGGCCTCGCGATCGCGAAGGTGGGGATCGGCATAGAGGTCGCGGCCGTCACGGGACGGGGCTGCCGTCACACCGGCCGTCGTGAGGTGGCGCACGATCCAGTCGCGGTCGCGCTGGCGGATCCAGGACGCCAACTCCGCGTCGAGGGCCTCCTCGTTGTCCTTGCGCGCTGCCGCGGTCGAGAAGCGAGCGTCCTCGGCGAGCTCCGGGCGACCGATGGCCTCGGCGAGGCGAACGAAGGACGGGTCCTCGTGGACCTCGACGGCCACCCATCGGTCGACGCCCCACGCCCGGTACACGGAATGGGGCGCCGCCGTCGGATGCCGGTTGGCCTGTCGTTCGGGAAGCACGCCACTACGCTGATAGTCGAGAAGCACTTCTCCCAGCAAGCTGGTGACGCCCTCGCATTGCGAGTAGTCGATCACCTGGCCCTCGCCGGTGCGGTCGCGATGACGGACCGCGGCCACGATCGAGAACGCCAGGGTGACGGCGTTCATCAGGTCGACGTCACCGCCGGAGTGACACGGGTGATCGTCGGCGTAGCCGGTGATGTAGGCGCCTCCTCCGATGCCCTGGTGCACCATCGCATAGCCCAGGAAGTCACGCTCTTCGCCCGCATACCCGCGGCCTGACGACGAAGCGACGATCAGGTCGTCGCGCACCGCCCGCAGATCGTCCCAGCCGAGCCCCACCTTCTCGAGGGCGCCGGGCCGCATGTTGTCGACCACCACGTCCGAGGCGGCGACCAGGCGTCGCAGCACCTCGACCCCTTCGGGCTTCGAGATGTCGACGGTCAGGCTGCGCTTGCCCAGGTTGACCTGGTTGTAGGCCATGCCCTGATTGGGAGGCAGCGGATGCGGCTTCTCGTCAGGCAGCGGCCAGACGACGGAGCGGCGCGTCAGATCGGTCCGGCGAGGCCCCTCGACCTTGATCACCTCGGCGCCGAGAGCGGCCAGCATCGATCCGGCATAGGGGCCCGCCCACACCCAGCACATCTCGACGACCCGGAGGCCCGCAAGAGGCAGGGCCGGCGCCGAATCGGCAGCCATAGCCGCCTTCGCCGGCTCCCCGACGACCGAGGTTCGTGCCAGCAGATCGTCGATCTCTGCGGAGTGCTGATCGAGTCGCGGAGCGGGCCGACTGACGCTCGGCGGCGACCCCGACATGCGGTAGGGCCAGCCAGGATAGGTCAGCGTTCCCGTCGCCGGATGCTCGACGGCAACGAAGTAGTCGCGGGCCGCATACTGCGGGTTGTCGAGTACGTCACGGGCCGTGTTGATCGGGCCGATCGGAATTCCGCATCTTCCGGCTCGACGATGGATGTCGTCCTTGTCCTGTTCGGCCATCCAGGCGTCGATGAACGGTGCGATCTCCATCAGATGGTTGACGCGGTAGGCCATCGACTTCCATTCGTCGCCCCGGCACCAGTCGGGATTACCCATCAGTTCGCGGAAGGCCTCGAAGTGGTGATCGTCGAAGGCGTTGAGGATCACGTAGCCGTCGCGCGTCTTCATGCGCCCCATCGCGGGAGGACGGTCGGGGACTCGGCTCCAGGTCGTGTCCTGATACCGGTTGCCGGTGACCATCGGCGACATCATGGCGAGCATGACGTCCTGGATCGAAACGTCGAGAACGCCCGCCGGGCGACCCCGCTCCGATCCTCGCACCGCTGACAGCGCGACCAGGGCCAGAATCAGCCCGGCGTGGTAGCCGGCCTGCTGACCACCGAGCCGGATGGGCGCCCGATCGACGTCCACCGAGCGGGTCGGCAACAGGTTGCCGAACCCCGAGGCGTGAGTGAGCGTGAGGTCTCCGCCGGGCTCTCCGGCCCGCCGACCGGTCAGACCGTAGGGCGTGACGAAGCCGAAGACGGTCGACGGATGACGAGACAGCCACAGCGACGCCTCGCCCTGCACGAGCAGGCTGCCGTCGTCGATCACCAGGTCGGCGCGTTCGATCAGGGCATCGAGGCGTCGACTTGCCGCCTCGACGGTGCGGTCGACGACGACTCCGCGTTTGCTCGTATTGAGATAGAGGAAGAGCGAGTCCACGCTCGCCGGCCCCCGATCTCCACGACTCGGGTCGCCGGCGGGAGGCTCCACCTTGATCACTTCCGCCCCGAGGTCGGCGAGCAGCTTCCCGCAGTACGGACCCGCGACGCCGCAGGCCGTTTCGACCACCTTGATCCCTTCGAGCGCTGGTCGGCTCACACCGCATCCTCCTCCGACGGAAAGCGTCACTCTAACCGCTCCGCGCCATCGGCGAATCTCGCAGCCGACGCCGATCTCGACTGCTAACATCGCACCGTGTCATCCCGCAGTCAGGCTCGGATCAGCTGGCTCGCCCTGCTCGGCGCTGCGGTGGTCTTCGTCTCGTTGCCGATCGTGGCTCCCGCGGCCGCCTCGAGGGGATCGTCTCTAGCTGCCTGGATCTACCTCGCCTTCGACCCGCTCTGCCATCAGATCTCCGAACGCAGTTTCCATCTCGACGGCCACGCCTTCGCCGTCTGCCATCGCTGCTTCGGTCTCTACGTGGGCGCCGTGATCGGCCTGATCGTCGTTCCGTTCTGGACCTCGGGCCGCAACTACATTCTCGAGCAACCGCGAAGAATCCTGATCTTCATCGTTCCCCTCGCCCTCGACTGGGCCCTGGTCGATCTCAACCAGCCCTCCACCCGCTTCCTCAGCGGAATGCTCGCCGCGATGCCGCTGGCCGCCCTGGTCTTCATCGCCCACCAACAACTGACCGGCCGCCCTGCGGCCCTGCAACCTGGAGACGCCTGTGACTGATTCGACACCGCAGAAGCTTCGCCCGGCCCTGATCGGAGGCATCGCGCTCGGCGTCGCCTCGGCGATCCCGATCCTCAACTTCGCCAACTGCTTCTGTTGCGCCCTGGTGATCGGCGGCGGAGCGCTGGCGTCGTGGCTCTACCTCAAGCAGGTGCCGCCCGGCGGGCAACCCCCCTACGGCGACGCCGCGATCCTCGGCCTGATGACCGGCTGCATCGGCGCGATCGCCGGGACCCTGGCCGCCCTGCCCTTCAATCTGATGATGGGCAGCATGGGAATGATGGATCAGGTGCAGGAGGCCCTCGAAACGGCCGAGCTGCCGCCGGAGATGGCCGAGATCATGTCGAACCTCGCCAGCGGCGAGATGACCTTCCCGATCATCTTCTTCGGCATGTTCATGAACCTGATCATCGATTCGATCTTCGCCACCATCGGCGCCCTGATCGGAGTCGCCGTCTTCTACAAGAAGGCCGCCTGATTTGAGAGTCGGGATCTCGGTCACCAGCGGCCATCCCCACGCCGGCGCTCGCGAGGGTGCCGGCTGGATGGTGGATCGCGCTCGTGCGGCCTGGCAGGCCGGACTCGACACCCTCTTCGTGGGAGACCATCACCACACCTCGCGGCCCTACTACCAGAACAGCCCCATTCTGGGTCGCATGCTGGCCGAGTGGGGCGATCGGCCTTGCGGCGCCCTCTACCTCCTGCCGCTCTGGCATCCGGTGATCGTCGCCGAGCAGGTCGGGACCCTGGCATCGATCGCCGAGGGGCGGTTCATCCTGCAGTGCGCGATCGGGCCTGACGACCATCAGTTCCCGGGCATGGGGATCGATGCCCGCCATCGTCCGTCGCGATTCGAGGAATCGCTGGCGATCCTGCGGCGGCTGTGGAATGGCGAACAGGTCGACGCGGACGGGCGGTGGCAGTTCACCGCAGCGCGGGTCTCCCCCACTCCCCCCGAGCCGATCGAGGTCTGGATCGGCGCCAGCGCACCCGCCGCCGTCGACCGGGCTGCTCGCCTCGGCGAGGGCTGGATCGCCGCACCCTGGGCTCCGCCGGCCCAGGCACGAGAGCAGATCGCGATCTACCGGGAGGCCTGCGAGCGCCACGGTCGCACACCGAGCGCGATCACGATTCGCCGCGACATCTACGTCGGAGAGTCCGCGCAGGAGGCCCGACAGACCGCCGGCCCGGTGGTCGAAGGCGGCTACCGGGGATTCCCCCTGGAGCGACCGTGGTCGGTAGCGTCGAAGAGGTCAGCGAAGCCTTCCTCGAACTCGCCGAAATGGGCTACACCGACGTCCTGGTGCGCAATCTCGTCGGTGACCCCGACGCCGCGGTGGCTTGCATCGAACGCCTCGCCGACGTCCGGAACGCGGTCCTCGGAGCCTGATCCCTGCCGACACCCACCGCCAAGGCTCAGCGTCCCTGGAATTCAGGCCTGCGCTTCTCCATGAAGGCCCGACGACCCTCGGCGTAGTCCTCGCTTTCGAAGCAGTCGGCGACTACCTGTCGACAGCGCTCCAGGTCGGCCGCGGCGCCCCGGCACAGTTCGTCGACGACGACCTTCGCCGCCTTCTGGGTCAGCGGCGCATTGTCGGCCAGGGTCGCCGCCAGATCGCGCACCGTGGCCTCCAGGGCCTCGACCCCGACCACGGTGTTCAGGAGACCCATGGCAAGCGCCTCGGCTGCGTCGTAACGGCGCGCCAGGAACAGGATCTCCTTCGAACGCGCCGGACCGACCAGGTGCAGCAGCCGCGCCAGTCCGACGTGGCCGTAGCCCACTCCGAGTCGAGCCGCCGGGATGCCGAAAACAGCATCGTCAGCGGCGATCCGCAGATCACAGTCGAGCGCCAGCCCCAGTCCGCCTCCGAGGCAGAAACCACGGATCATGGCGACCGTCGGCTTCGAACATCCGGCGAGGGCCCGATTCGCGGCCGCCGAGGCTTCCTCGTAGCTCTTCGAGGCATCGCCTCCCGATCGTCTGGATTCGAACTGGGAGATGTCGGCACCCGAGACGAAAGCCTCCTCGCCGCCACCACGCAGCACCACCACCCGCACTGCCGCGTCGTTCTCGAGCCTCTGCACGGCGTCGGGCAGGGCGCGCCACATATCGAACGACATCGCGTTGCGCCGCTCGGGATGGTTGAAGGTGATCCACCCGATCGGAGCCTCCACTTCGACTTCGATTCTCGATTCGCTCATCCGCGCGCCTCCTCCTGTGCGAGAGGCATCCTATCGGCCCGCAGGGAACCGCAGGACGGCTTCACCGCGCCGGCGAGGGCTGCGACCACGAGTCCGCGACAACCGCTCTCGGTCAGCCGCCGGCGGGAACGGTGGTCAGTGACACGCGCTCGAAGAACTGGATGAAGCGCGGAGAGAACGTGCGCGGCGAAGGCGCCAGGGGAACACCCACCTCGTACATCTTGCGCACATCGATGCGAGCGGCGTCGAGCAGCCGTTCGTCGTTCTCGCTTCCCAGGAGGTACAACTGGAAACGTGAAGCCGCGAGCAGCAGATGGGCATGGGAGCGGGCACGGCGATCGTCGAACGGGCGCCCGTCGAGAGCACGGATGACGTTCTCGTACGAGCCACTGAGGAACTCTTCGGCCGCACTCGTCAACTCCCGGCCGGGTCCCTGCGCCGCAACCCTCAGGGCTTCGGTCGCTGCAGCGATCCGCGCGGCCGATCGACGCATGGCCTCGGAGTCCCTGTCGGAGACACTCCTGGCGCCCTCGAGGGCGCGTTCGAGGTCGCGGCGGGCCCGTCCGACCACCGGTGGGTAGGGCTCGAGATACTCCGTCTCGTCGAGTAGCTGCCGGGCTCTTGCCTGCTGCGCATCGATCCGCTTCGACGCATCGGCCCGCGAGCGTTCGATCGACGCCTGCTCTGCCTCACGGCTGGTGGCGATCACCTGGGTGCGTACCAGGGCGAGTTCCTCGAGAGCTCGATCCGCGAGTTGCTCGGCCTCGAGGAGTCGTTCACGCCGCCCCGATCTCTCTTCTGAAAGCAGTCTCGGCTCGACGCCGTCGAGCGACTCGAGCGCTCGTTCACGGCGCTCCGCCAGGGAGGGCGAACCGGCGGCCCAGGCTGCCTGGAGATCCCTCTCCTCGGCCAGTGCAGTCACTTCCACCCCGACCAGCCGGGCCTGGGCCAGGGTCGCTTCGACCCGACGGGCCAGCGACTCGATCTCCCGCAGGCGGATTTCACAGACTGAACGCCGTTCCGTCATGTCGGAGTACAGGCGCTCGCGCTTGTCGATCACCCCGTAGGCCGTCGACTTGCTCCACGCCAGCAGGGCACCTTCGCAGTCACCGAGTTCCGAAAGCGCGACACCATAGTAGTAGTGCGGAACGTAGGGACGGAAGTAGGCGTTCAACGGCAGGCGCAGGCGTTCTTCCGGGCGCTCGTCGAGCGCGCTACGCATGGAGCGAGCCGCCGCTGTCCAGTTCTGGAGTTCGACCGCCTCCAGACCATCCTTGTAGCGACTGAGGAACCCCTGCGCGCTCGCCGGCAGCGAAACCGCAGCGAGGATCAGGAAGCCGAGGAGCCAGCGCCTTCTCATGGCCACCACCCTCCCTCCTTGAAGTACTCGACGGCATCCATGTCGTAGAAGTTCACCTCGCACCGACCGACCGAAGACGCGACGACGTCGACCAGGCAGACTTCACTCGTTTCAGAGTAGGGATTCGAGATCTCGACCCGGTAGCGTCCCGGTCCGACCGCAAGGCTGAGTGGAGTCACCCGCTCCGGCGGCAGGGCCACCTGGGTGCCGTCAGCGGTGCTGACTCGTGAAACGACACCCCATGGCGTGGCGGCAACCACCATCGCTCCCTCTTCCCCGATCCGACTCGCTTCGACGCCGTCCGAAGCCACCTGGGGCAGATCGGACAGGACGTCTTCGGCGCTGGTGCGGCGACCCGCCGCCCAGATCACCACGGCGATCAGCAGTACCGCGGTCACCACCGCCAGCGTCGCACCCGCCGCACGACCGCCGAAGAATCGATCCAGGAACGACAGGTCGAACCTGCCGGCGGCCTTCTTGAGCTTGCGAGACGGCACGTTCGGGAACCGCAGCCCGCTGAGCCATCGCCACCAACGCTCCTTGCGCCGGTTCGGCCCACTGTCGAGCGGAATCGTGCCGTGGGCGTCTCCTTCCGGCCGCGAGATCTCGTAGGACGGAGACGGGAGTTCGTCGGAAATGTCTCGTTCGGCGCCGTCGAAGGGATTGAGCTGCGTTGCCACCCCGGCCAACTCCGAAATGACGCTCGAGAAACTGGAATAGCGATCGCCGGGCTCCTTCTCCATGCACTTCGAAAGAACAGCCTGCAGTTCGGCAGGGCAACCCGGCCAGTAGGTACTGAGGGGCTCGGGATCGACCTTCAGGACCTGCCTCAGCAGTTCCTTCACGTTGTCCCCGGGGAACGGTCGATGAAAGGTCAGGAGGTGGTAGGCCATCGCGCCGAACGAGAAGATGTCGGCTCGCTGGTCGGCCGGACGTCCCAGGACCTGCTCAGGGGGCAGGTACCCGGCGGTGCCGAGAATCGCGCCGGCCTTCGTCAAGCGCTCTTCGGAATGCGCCAGCTTGGCGATGCCGAAGTCCATGATCTTGACCCGATCGTCACCCAGGATGCGAATGTTGCCGGGCTTGATGTCGCGGTGAACGACGCCCTTCGAGTGGGCGTAGGCCAGTCCCTGCGCGACGTGCAGCAGGTAGCTGACCCGCTGCAGGTAGGTCATTGGTTCGCGATCGCGAATCTTCGCTCTCAGGTCCTCTCCGTCGAGGAACTCCTGGACGATGTAGGGACCCTCGTCGCTGATGCCGAAGTCGAACACCCGAACGACGTTCGGATGATCGAGGTCGGCGACGATCTCGGCCTCGCGGGTGAAGCGACGACGCAGCGTCTCGTCCTGCGCTGTGCAGACCTTGACCGCCAGAGTCCGATCGAGGAACGGATGGCGGCACTTGTACACCGTGGCGAAAGTACCGGTGCCCACCTGTTCGAGCACTTCGTACTTTCCGATCTTCGTCGGAGGAGGCATGGTTCATAGAACTTTATCAATTAATTCCTTCTCGGAGTGACTGTCGCGAAGAGGACGCACGGCCCAGGCCCTTGATAGCCTCGATTCATGCCCGAGCGCTCCGACTCCCCGCGGGTGAACAGGTCGGAGTCGGAACCCGCCCTCCAGATCTCTCCAGCGCAGCTCGACGAGTTGGAGGCGATTCGAGGCCTCAACGACGCCGCGATCCCCCACGTCGGCAGCCTGGGTCGGAGTGAGCTCGAGCACCTTCATCGCCAGTCCAGGGCACTTCTGGTCGCCCGCGACGACCATTCCGCCGATCGCCCGATCGCCGCGTTCGTCCTCCTCCTCGACCAGGACGCCGACTACACGAGTCCCAACTTCTCTGGTTCCGGCAGCGCTATCCACGATTCTCTCTACGTCGACCGAATCGTCGTCGACGCCGACTACCGTCGACGCGGACTCGCCACCCGCCTCTACCAGGCGGCCTGCGACCTCGGCAGCGGCGAGTTCGAGGTCCTCACCTGCGAAGTCAACAGCGATCCTCCCAATCCCGACTCGATGTCCTTCCACCACGGTTTCGGGTTCCTGGAGGTCGGTGAGCAGCGCGCCAACGGCAAGGACGTCGTGATGCTCGAGTGTCGGCTCCCCCGCAATCGGCGGTGAGCCGACCAAGAGGTCCGGCCGAAGCCGCGTAGGCCGGGCTGCAACGAACGAGCTGCGATCCGCAGACCGTCGTCGGCGACCTCGATCTCCACCTCCTCGAGGCGATCGAGCATCTCCTGGCTCAGATGGGTCAGTAGCAGTCGCTTGGCGCCGAGTTCATCGCGGTGCTCGAGGATGGTTCGGTAGGCGAGGTGATGGGGAATCTCCTGTTCGAAGAACGACGCTTCGCAAATGAACAGGTCGCTGCCGGCCGACAGGTCCGGCAGGCTGTCGGTCCACTCAGTGTCGCCGGAATAGGCGAGGACCCGATCGTCGACTCGCAGTCGCAGGCCGTAGGTGTCCGCTCCGCTGCCGTGGTCGACGGGGAACGCCACCACCTCCACTCCCGCGACCCGCAACCGGCGCCCCGACTCGAGCACCCGCCAGTCGATCTCGAACCCCATCTCCTGCTTCGAGAGACCCGGATAGAACGCCTCGCAGACCGCCTCGACCCTGCCACGGGTCCCTTCCGGACCCGCGATGACCAACGGTCGATGCCGACCACTCACCCATCTGGCATCGAGAAGAAAGAACGGGATCCCGCCGAAATGATCGCCGTGCAGATGGGAGAGAACGATTCCATCCACCGCTCCAGGATCGACTCCCTGGGCCCGCATGGCAGCCATCGCGGTGGCTCCGAAGTCGACGAGCAATGAGCCGTCGCCGTGCTCAAGCAGGAAGGCGGTCTGGCCGCGACCGCCGCTTCCCATGGCGTCGCCACATCCGATCACCTGAACGCTGACCACGATCGCCCCCCAGCGACAGACCCTGAGGTCCGTCGTCCTTCTGAAGTGTGTGCCCTGACGAGACCGGAGAGCATACCTGACCGCCGGTCAGTCCTTCGTCGATCACCGTGGCCGCGCGCGGGATAGCATGACGAGAATGATCGATTCACCGCTCCTGCTTTGCGGGGTGCTCTTCATGACCGTGGCTGCCGCCTACACGGCTGCCGCGACCTGGAAGTGGGCCGCCTCGGTCGGCGCCTCCCTGCTGATCATCGCGGCCACCGCTCTCGCATCGAACCTCGGATTCATTCCCGACCAGTCACCCGTCTACTCCGCATTCAGCGGACCGCGTGACCTCGCTGGCCATCGTCTGGCTGTTGTTCGGCGTCCGACTGAGAGACCTGCGATCGCCGGAGGGCGCATGATCGGCGCCTTCGCGCTGGCCCTGGTGGCGACGGCTGTCGGCGCGATCCTGGCGAGTCTGCTCTTTTCGTCGGCGTTCCCCGAGGACGGCTGGAAGCTCGGCGGAGTGCTCACCGGCACCTACTCCGGCGGCAGCCTCAACTTCGTCGGAGTCGGCAGGGCGCTCGAACTGCCGGAAGATCTCTTCGCGGCCGCCAGTGCGGCTGACAACGTGGTGACCTCGCTCTGGATGGGGGCGACCCTGATGCTGCCCCTGTGGCTCAAGCTGGCTGGTATCCGAACGCCGCGCCAGAGTCCAAGGTCGAGAATGCGGCCACCGCACTCCGGAATCGAGGACGGCGTGCCTGCAGACCGATCGATCTCGCCCTGCTCGGAGCCCTCGGCCTCATCCTGGTCGCCGGAATCGAGGTGCTGTCGCCGGTGCTACCCGGGCCGAGCATCGTGTGGCTCACCACCGCTGCACTGCTCTCCGCCCAGCTGGAGGCAGTCCAGAGTCTGCGCGGCAGCCTGATGCTCGGCGGATTCGCGCTGAATCTGTTCTTCTGTGCCATCGGCGCCGCCAGTCGCCTCGACAGGATTCTCGATGTCGGACTGGATGTCCTCTGGATCACGCTCACCGTCGTTGCCATGCACGGTCTTCTGCTCTATGGCGGTGGACGGCTCCTTCGACTTCGATCTTCCGACGATCTCGGTTGCCTCGCAGGCGGCCATCGGCGGGCCCTCGACGGCGATCGCCCTGGCCAATGCCAGGGGATGGACCTCGCTCACCCTGCCGGGTGCCGCCGTCGGTCTCCTCGGCTACGCGGTCGGGACCTACTCGGGGCTGGCCTGCTTCGCGGAACCGTCTGAAGAACCTGCTCTGAGCCGAGGGGCCTCGCACGGTCAGCGCCGAACCGCCTCGTCCGCTACACCGGCGGCTGCATCGCGGGGTCCACTAGGCCGCGCAGCGAGCGTCTCGGCGCCCGCCGCGAATGCCGTCGTAGTCGCGATCGGCCAGCAACCCGGGCTGGAAGAGCGGAGCCGCGAAGCCGATCGCATGGGCCCCCGCCGCGAACCAGTCGGCGACATTGTGTTCGTCGACGCCGTTCGTCGGAACGACCTTCAGGAACGGCAGCGGACCGAGCAGGGAGCGCAACCAGGCCGGTCCCCCGGCCGGCGCCGGAAAGAGCTTCTGCAACCGCGCGCCCGACTCATGGGCGAGCAGCATCTCGGTCGGCGTGTGGCAGCCCGGGATCACGTCGGCGCCCAGCTCGAGCCCCCGAGCGATGACGGCCCGGTCCACGACCGGTGAGACGAGGAACTCCGCGCCGGCCTCGACCGCGGCGTCGGCCTGCTCGACCGTAAGAACGGTTCCCGCGCCGACGACGAGTTCGGGGCGCTGGGAGAACTCGCCGATCAGTTCGACGGCCCCCGGCACCGTCAGGGTGAACTCGACGACCGTGAAGCCCGCCGTGATCGCGGCTTCCATGGCCCGGCCTGCTACGTCCTGATCGTCGGCTCGAACGATGGCACTGGCTCTCTTGACGCTGAGTTCATGGGCTGCCCTGCCTGGGTTCACGGGAATCTCCTGTTCTGATTCGGTGGGAGGAGCCGAGATCTCGGCTCCTGGGTTCTCGTTGCCATGCCAACGCCTCTGGCGTTGAACGCTCTCATTCATCGCCGAGGTCGCCAGCCATGCGCGCTCGATACCAGCGATCGAAGAAGAAGACGCAATCTTCGGTCGACTGGTACCTGCCGGGGCGATGCCCCTGAGACGAGACGCCTCGCTGCACGCGTTCGCACAGCTCCCAGTCCTGGCGATTGGTCAGGTCCCAGAACTCAACGGCATCGGCTCGGGTCGAAATCCCTCCACGGGATTTGCGATGGATGAAAGAGCCAGGCACAGTCAACGCGCGATCCTGTCGACCGCCAGCGGCCACACGGTATGAACCAGAACGTAGTCCGGATGCAGGGCGAGCAGCAGATTGGGATAGAAGTGGTTGTAGTGCACGAGGCGACGATCCTCGCCGTGCACGCCGGGCAGGCGGACCGCACGGACTCTGGCCCCTCATCGACATCGTCGTCGAAGCCGTCGCCGAGATTCATCGGACCGCCGTTGAAGGCCCTGCGTCTTCGGGAGGCGCGCGGACCTCCGCCATCGCTGATCCGATGCAGATGCGGATGCACCCGGGCGCAGTGGTAGCACTCGCTGTAGTTCTCCACCAGGACCTTCCAGTTGGCCGCGACTTCGTAGGAGTGCGACTCGACGACCTCGAGGTCCGGCAACGACCAGGGCTCCATCGCAGGCACATCCGACAGGGCTTCGCGCAGCGGCGGCGCGCCTTCGTCGAGGCAGATCATCTCGAAACCCTGCCAGCTCCCCACCCGCACCGGACTCAGGGAGAAGTCGCCGCGATCGAAGCCCTCGACCGCGTCCATCTTCGGCGCCACCTGCAGATCGCCCGACAGTGAGTAGCGCCACGCGTGGTAGGGACAGACCAGATCGTCGAGCCTGCCGCCTCCGTCCTCGACCAGGCACGACCCCCGATGGCGGCAGACGTTGTAGTGACCCCGAACGCCCGCACCGTCGTGGGTGACGACGATCGGGTCGCGACCGAGAGTGAACGCCCTGTAGTCGCCCTTCTCGCCCACCTCGGAGGAGCGACAGACCGGCAGCCACATCGTGCCGAAGATCTCGCTCTGTTCACGCTCGAAGAGCGCAGGATCGCGATAGCAGCTGCCTGCGAGGTTGAGGGCGACGTCGCTCAAGTCACCTCCGACCGGGCGACAGTCCCGCCCCCGGGCTCGACCGGCTGCCCGACGAAGCGCACGATCAGGCCGAGAGCAACCAGCGCCGCGAGATGCGCCAACCACCATGGCACTCCCAGAGCCGTCGGCACGCTTCCCAGGAGAACCGCGACCGAACCGACGACGATCGCTAGGGCATCTGGGTTGCGACGTGATCCAGGTGGTGGCACCCCGACGCCATCGAAGACAGGATCGTCGTGTCCGAGATCGGCGAGCAGTGGTCGCCCCAGACGGCTCCGGTCAGCACCGAGGCAATCGTCGAGTAGAAGATCGGCGAGTCGGCGGCCCCTGCGGCGACTCCTCCGAGCAGCGACCACGCCAGGGGAACCGCCAGCGGCAGGACGATCCCCATCGTCCCCCAGCTGCTGCCGGTGCCGAACGACACGCCGGCCGACAGGAGGAAGACCAGCGCCGGCAGCAGGACCACCGGCAGGCTCTCTCCGAGAGCCGAAACCAGGAACGAGGCAGTCTCGAGATCCTCGACCACCTTGCCGAGCGCCCAGGCCAGCACCAGGATGATCATGGCGAAGAACATCTGGCGGGCGCCGCGATACCAGGCGTCGACGATCTCCTCGAGCCCAAGGATCCGCTGTCCCAGCGACAGCACGCCGGCGGTCAGGGTGGCCGCGAAGGAGGCCCACATGAGTCCCTTGTAGCTGTTGCCGGAACCGAAGACCTCGCTGAGGGTGTCGCCCTCTCCCGTCACGAGGATGCCGACGATCACGCCGACCACCAGCACGGCGATCGGCAGCAGCGCGTTCACCACCCGGTGCGGGATGTCGTCCTTCGGGCGCGCCTGCGCTTCTCGTCCGTGTTCTCGTCCGCGGACGGCTCCAGTCTCTGGCGTTGCTCGGCCTTCAGCATCGGTCCGAAGTCGCGGCCCGAAACCGCGACGGAGAAGAGGAAGAAGAGCATGGCGATCGGGTAGAAGCTGTAGGCGATCGAGCGAACGAAGGCGAGATAGGGAGACACCGCCAGACCGTCGATGCCCTCGAAGGCCCCCCGCAGCAGCCCCACCTCGTAGCCGACCCACGACGACACCAGGGCGATGCACGCGATCGGGGCAGCCGTGGCATCGACGAGGAAGGCGAGTTTCTCTCGCGAGATCCCGAGTCGATCCGCGACCGGCCGCATCGAGTTGCCCACCACCAGCGTGTTGGCGAAGTCGTCGAAGAACACCACCGTACCGAGAGCGGCCGTGGCCACCTGGCCGCGCCGGCGGTCGCGGGCGAAGACCACCACCCTCTCGACGATCGCCTGCATGCCTCCATTACGCGTGATCACGCCGACGGTGCCACCGATCATGAAACTGAACAGGATGATCGACAGACGATCGGCGTCGACCAGCGCTCCCAGCACCCAGACCTCGAAAACGTCGAGGAGGCTCGCGAAGAGGCCGCGAACACCTTCCCCGCGGAGCATCCAAGCACCGCTCCAGACGCCGAGGAGCAGCGCCGGCACGACACTGCGGAAAATCAATGCGCTGGCGACCGCGATCAGCGGCGGCAAGATCGACAGCCAGCCGTAGTCCACGCCCCGCTACTCCCAGTTCAACGTCGAATCCAGGGTCAGGGTCGCAACGGGGTGGTAGCCGGGGCGGGCGACGGCATAGATCTGCCGAGCCCTCTCGGTCCCTTCGGGGGTCTTCGCCAACTCGCGGTAGAGGGGAACGAGGAACTTGCGCCGCCCCTGACGGGTGAGGAAGTCCTCGAGCGCCGCATCCGAGCCGCGGTAGTCGGTGGCCACGGCCAGCCTGAGCCAGGCCGCCAGGATCTCGGAGTTGCCGCTCGCGCCGAGGGACCATCGAAGGCGTCGAGGTCGATCGAGCGCCTCGAGAGGGATCCGGGGGCAGGGACTCGAGGAAGTGCAGCCACTCGTGGGTGACCCAGGTGTCGCCGGGCAGATCCTCGGCGGAGACGGTGCCGGCGGCGTAGCGCGCAGCGAGGTCGCGCACCTGGTCGAAGGCGTCACAGCTCGCCAGTGGAGCGTTGCCCGGCAGCCCAGGCTCGTGCAGCCAGGCCGCGATGCCGACGCTCGCGGCCTCCTCGGGGGTCAGGAGCTCGCTCTGGACCCAGGCCTCGAAGTCAGCGGTCGTGATCGACTCGGAACTGGTGGCGCTCGAACCACGACTCGACGAAGCGTCGAAGCGCTCGCGTCCCACCGGTGCTCCTCGAGCATCCGCAGGAAGAGGTAGCCCTTCTCGTAGGCGATCGCCGTCATGCCGTCGTCGGGATCGCGGCCGTCGAGATCGACGTGCAGGTGCGTGTCGGCCCGCGCGGAGCTCATCGAGGCGATCTCGTCCTGGAGGTCCTGCCGGCCGAGCAGGGCCACCATCTCGGCGCAGTCGCGCCCGAAGAGGGCCTCCATGATCCGGTGCTCGAAGTAGACGGTGAAGCCCTCGTTGAGCCAGAAGTCGCGCCCAGGTCGCGTTGGTGACCAGGTTGCCCGACCACGAGTGCGCCAGCTCGTGGGCGATCAGCGCGACCAGCGACCGGTCGCCGGCGAGGATCGTCGGGGTCGCGAAGGTCAGGCAGGGGTTCTCCATGCCGCCGAAGGGAAAGCTCGGCGGCAGCACGAGGATGTCGTAGCGCTCCCACCGGTAGGGGCCGTAGAGCTCTTCCGCCGCCTCGATCATCGCCTCGGTATCGGCGAACTCCCAAGCGGCGGCCTCGAGCAACCGCGGCTCGGCGTAGACCCCGGTACGGGCCCCACCTCGCCGAACTCCAGGTCGCCGACCGCCAGCGCCATCAGGTAGGACGGGATCGGCCTGCGGCATCTCGAACGAGTAGATACCGTCCGCCGTCGTTGCTCGGTCGGATTGACCGCGCTCATGACCGCCATCAGGTCGGCGGGAACCCGCACGGTCGCCGACCAGGTGAAACGAACCCCCGGGCTGTCCTGCAACGGGATCCAGGTGCGCGCCAGGATCGCCTGCGACTGAGTGAAGAGAAAGGGTCGCCGACCGCCGAGGGTCTGCTGAGGCTCGAGCCACTGCAGCGCCCGCGCCTCGGGCGAGGTCCGATAGCGCACCGTCAGCGCCTTCGAAGCCGTGGTAACCGGAACCGACAGCGATCGACCCAGCAACGGGTCCTCCGGGCCGAGCGTGAACTCGACCGCGGCGCCGTCGACTTCGACCGCGTCGATCTCCAACTGCCAGGTATCGAGCACCACCTCGGTGACTACGTCAGAACGGGGATCGAGACTCAGGACGGCCACCCCTTCGAGCACCCGCGCTTCGAAGTCGATGTCCAGTTCGAGATCGAGATGAGTGACGACAACCTCGGCAGGACGAGAGTATGAATGGGGATCTTTGAAGGACATGGATTCTCCGCCGGAGCCGTCGGTCATCGTGTCGCCCGGGCCCTCTCCCGGACCGCAGGCGGCCAGCAGGATCGGAAGGGAGAGGAGACTCTTGAGGGGTGATCTACGCACGGTCGACATTGTGCCAGATAAGACACGCCGATCGCGTCGATTTCGGGGAGCCCACAGGCACCCGCGAGACGGAGTCGCCGGCCCCGGTGGTAGATTTCCTGACTCTCGAGTCGTCGCCGATGCCGAAGCCCGACTTCCCCACTGCCAACTGGTCGAGGCGCTCGGCTTCGAGGACCTGGAGGTCGGCCGCATCTTTCCGCTCCCGAGTCGAACCGTCTGCGAAGCGCACTTCGTCGCCTTCCAGGGTCTCAGCGGCGACAATCACCCCATCCACTACGACCGCGACTACTGTCGCGACAAGGGCCACCGCGACCTCCTCGCTCACGGTTTCCAGGTCCTGCTCCACACCACCGCCGGAGCCGGACTCTTCCCCCACCATGTCGGCGACGCCCTGATCGCGTTCCTCGACCAGTCCAGCCGCTTCCTCGCTCCCGTCCATCCGGGCGACACGCTCACGGCGACCCTCGAGATCGTCGCCCTCGAGAAGCAGACGACGACCGGTGTCGTGACGATTCGCTCCCAGATCCACAACCAGAACGGCGAACTCTGCCTCGAGGGCGAACAGCGCTACCTGCTGCGGCTGCGCGAGGCTTCCCCATGAACCCCACCGCAGACGCGCCGGCCTGCGGGGCGACCCCGCGCAGGCCTCTCGAGGGCGTGCTGGTGGTTGCCATCGAGCAGGCCCTGGCTGCGCCCCTGGCCACCTGCCGCCTGGCCGATGCCGGTGCCCGCGTGATCAAGGTCGAGCGCGCGAGCGGCGACTTCGCGCGCCAGTACGACAGCGCCGCCGGCGGTATCAGCGCCTACTTCGCCTGGGCCAACCGCGGCAAGGAGTCCCTGGTGGCCGACATCAAGAACACCGAGGATCAGGCTCTTCTCAAGCGGATCCTCACGCGGGCCGACGTCTTCGTCCAGAACCTCGCACCGGGCGCGGCGCAGCGGGCGGGGCTCGGGAGTGGGGACCTGCGCCGCCTGAATCCCCGCCTGATCACCTGCGACATCAGCGGCTACGGTTCTGAAGGTCCCTACCGCCACCGCAAGGCCTACGACCTCCTGATCCAGGCCGAAAGCGGCCTGGCCTCGATCACCGGCAGTCCAGACCAGCCGGGACGAGTCGGGGTCTCGGTCTGTGACGTGGCCACCGGAATGAACGCCAACGCCGCCATCCTGGAAGCGCTGATCGCCAGGGCTCGAACCGGAGTCGGCTGCCGGATCGAGGTTTCGCTCTTCGACAGCCTCGCCGACTGGATGGCGACGCCGCTGCTGGGCTGGGACTATTCGAAACGGCCGTGGCAGCGGATCGGACTGGCCCATCCGACCATCGCTCCCTACGGCGTTTTCGAGCTCCGTACGGGTGAACCGGTCCTGGTGGCGGTCCAGAACGACGCCGAGTTCCGTCGCCTGATGCTGCACCTCCTCGAGGACGAGTCCCTCGCCGACGACGTTCGCTTTCGGGACAACACGGCTCGAGTGGCGAATCGCGGCGAAGTCGACTCGATGGTGGGCGATCGGCTCCGACGTCACGACCGGGAATCGGCCTCCGTCATCCTCGAACGCGCCGACCTGGCCTACGGCTTCGTCAACGACCTCGCTGCCCTGTCCCGGCATCCGCAGTTGCGCAGGATCGACGTGGCGAGTCCCCGTGGGCTGCTTTCCATGCCGGCGCCCCCGGCCAGGGTCGATGGCAGGGACTTTCAGGCCGGACCGATTCCCGACCTCGACCAACACGGCGCCGCGATCCGCCAGAGTTCGCGCCCGAGTTCGCCGACCGACGAGCTGGCTTCCGCGAGCTATGCCGGCTACTCCAGCGCAGTGCGCTCGCGGGATCGATGGCAGCGGCCCGGCGTCCGGGGATCCAACAGGCGAGCAGGGTGACCGCCAGCAGCAGACCCACCATCGCGAGGATCCACGGCGGCAGCGTCGACTGGACGTCGAAGAGCGCCGAACGCAGGGCCCGGGTGATCGCCAGCGAAACAACCAGACCCAGGACTGCCCCGATCGAAGACAGGATCACGCCCTCGCGCAGAACCAGCAGCACCAGTCGGCGCTGGCTCGCTCCGAGTGCCGACCGGATCCCCAACTCGCGCCGACGACGCGCAACCGTGTAGGCGACGACCCCATAGAGCCCGAAGCTGGCCAGGATCAACGCGAGCGCGCCAACCGCGGTCAGCAGGATGGCTCGCGAAGCGCGCCGGGTAGAGAATCAGCGAGAGACTCTGGTCGAGGGTCGAGGACTGCAGGATCGGCGCCTCGGGAGCCACCGCCTGAACGACGCCCTTCAGCGTCTCGGGCAGGCTCCCGACCTCGCCCCGGCCGCGCGCCACGAGGGCGACCCCGGAACGCGGCGACTGCTCCAGCGGAAGGTAGATCTGCAGGCTGTCTTCAGCCTGGGTACCCCAGGTCGATCGCGTTCCCGCGACCCCTCCCACGACTTCCACTTCGCGCCAGGCCCCTTCCTCTCCCCGCCGTAGCCTCTGACCGATCGGATTGCTCTCGGCGAACAGGGCCCTGGCAAGGCCGCCACCGAGGACGGCAACCGGGGGCGCCGCAGCGTCATCGGTGGGCCGGAACAGGCGGCCGCCGAGCAACGGAATGTCGAGCGTCTCGAAAAGACCGGGAGTCACCGCCGTGTCCTGGGCCAGCAGACCGCGCTCGCGCGAGTCTCCACCCATGGCCTGGATTCGTGTCGAACTGCCGCCGAACATCGACAGCGGAACCCGGCTCATCAGGGCGGCCGACTCCACGCCTGGAACGGCTCGGGCCCTACGAAGCAACTCGCGGCATACTGGCGCTGCGATGTCGCAGGGTCGACTCCTGCGATGCCCTGATCGACGAAGGTCAGCGCGGTGGAATCGGTCTGGAAACCGAGATCCTGGCTCTGACTCGCCGAGAGACTCTCGAGGAAGAAGCCGGCGACCACCAGCAACAGACACGAACCGGCGACCTGGGCGATCACGAGGACGCGTCTCATCCAGCTCCCGCGAGGCGCCTCACCGGCATTGCCGGCGTGACGCAGCGACTGCACCGGCATTGGCCTGCAAGGCGGGCACGATTCCAGCGCTAGGGCGAACCGCCCCTAGCCTGGCGGGCGACGAACCCCAGCAGACGACTCCGTCATCGCCATCGACAGAGCAATGCCAGCGATCGCAGCGATCACCAGGGTCCCACCACACCCCGAGATCGAAGAGGCGCCGCGCAGCGGCCGGCATGCAGCGGCGACGGGCCACGCCGGCGAAGCGGCCAAGGCCGGCGGCGAGCACCAGGCCTGCGAAGAGCTCCTCCCGGCAAACGCGATCAACGACCGTCTCCGCGACCATCCGCCGGACGACCGCCGAGCGCGACGACCCCGCCGATGAGCCGAGGCGGATCCGACCTCTCGACGCCGCGCCCAGGCCCGCACCATCAGGGGCCGAACAGATTCGAAGCCGCGACCAGCAGAACCAGAACGACAACCGCCAGCAGGAAACCGCTCGCCGGTGCCGCAGCCTGGTCGATGATCGGATGCATCCGCACCTGCGAGGCTCGCCAGATCCCGATCGAGTCGGTGGCTTCGAACTCCGGGTGGTCCTCTGCGAAGCTGCGCGCCTGGACTTCCAGCGCCGCCCGGGCAGACTCGAAGCTGACGCCCGGATTCAACCTTGCGAGCATGAAGATCAGGCGCTCGTCTCGCTGGTCTCGGGTCTCCCGCGCCTGACGATCGATCGCCAGGGCCGTCCCCCAGGGCAGGAAGATCTCGCTGTTGAGGCCGGTCATGGTGCCCTCGAAGTCGCGAGGCCCGACCCCGATCACCGTCAGCGGTTCGCCGTTGATGCGAATGCGCTCACCCAGGATCGACGGATCTCCGCCGTAGCGCTGCTGCCAGGCCGAGTAGCTGAGCATGACGACCGGTCTCGCCGCCCTCGGCGCCTTCTGCGGCCGTGAAGTCGCGACCGAGGAACGGCGGCAGACGAACGAACGAGAAGAAATTCGACGACAACATCTCGCCAAGGATGGTTTCCGCGCCGTCCCGGCTGACGAGATTGAAGATCCCGACGTCTGAATTGAAGGCCGCCTCGCTGAACAGGTCCTGGCGCGAGCGGAGATCGTCGAACTCCGGGTAGGAGACGCCGAAGGGCACCCCCTCCGAGTTGGTGACGTAGAGCCGCACCATGTCATCGGGCTGCTCGTAGGGCACCGGCTGCTCCAGGATGGTCGAGACCACCCCGAAGGTGAGCACGTTCAGGCCGATGCCCAGTCCAAGGATGACGATCGCAGCGACGGCGAAGCCCGGCTCGCGAGCCAGGCCGCGAAAGATCCGCCGCAATTCGATCCAGGCGTCGTTCAGCATCTGCTACCCAGGTCTACGGCCAGACGGCTGTGGGGTTTCCGGGAACCGCCTATCGCGACCTGCGGGCCGGGTCAGGAATCCTTCTTCTTGCCGAAGCCGAAGCGCTTGAACGGGTTCTTGCCACCCGACTCCTCTTCGCTCTCACCGTCTGAAGCCGAATCTCCGCCTTCGGCCGCCAGGGCAGGCATCTCGACTTCCTCGTAGCCCTCCGGAATCTCGAACGTCGAGGCGGGAATCGACTCGTCGCGCAGAACATCGACCGTCATCTGCGAGATGGTCGTCTCCGTCTTGCCCTTCTTGTTCGTCGAGTTGGTCGTTGCGACCGACTTCAGGGGAAACCCCTGACGGGCGTTCCACCCCTCGAGCATCAGCTCGTCGAACTCGGCGTCGCCAGTCGACGGCGGCTTGCGTCGCAACCACACCCCAAAGCCCAGGTCGTCGAGGCCCTGGGCGATCCAGGCTTCCTGAACCGTTTCGATCTCGGCATGGCGCTTGATCCCCATGACCTTCATGTCCATGGTGAAGCCGGTCAAGGTGGTCACTTTGCGTGTCGCGTGACCGAGCAGGGTGCCTCCGGGCTCTTCGCCGAGTTCCTTGAACTTCGGGTCCGAGAGGTCCATCTCGAAGAGAGGACCCATGCCCTGCAACGTCGCGCTCATCATCGTGAACATCCCGTCGATGGTCCATCGAAAGTAGCTCTCCTCTTTCGGGTTGACCAGGAACAGGGTCTCTCCACCGTCCGGAGTGAGCAAGTAGGAGCCATCCTTCATCATCCCCTCGTCACCATCGATGAACAGGACCTTCGCCTTCAGGCCATCGATCCAGGCGTGAACCAGGGTGGTGCTGGTCGCCTTCTTCTTGTCGGCGTTCCTGGCTGTCGAGGTGGCCTCGAAGTAGGTTCCGGCCCAGAGCCCCGCGCTGGTCGACAGCCCCAGCAGAACAAACAGGTACGTGATGTTGCGAACGAAGATTCTCCCCATGATCCAATGCCTCCTCGGTTTCGAGTTCCAGGAGCCTGGATCCTAACCCGACCACCCATCGCGCCGTACGAAGGGACTCTCCGACCCTGCGCTATGCTCGCCCCGGCCTCCACACTTTCGCCGCCATGCCCGAATTCCTGCCTCCAGAGGTCGCGTCCCTCCAGACCCGGCTGGCCGCGTTTCTTCGCGACGAGGTCGCGGCGCTCGAAGACGGGGATCCCGACGGCCTGGTCGAAGCGGTGCGGGAACTGTCGAAGCGGCGGGGATTCTGGACTCTCAACCAGCCCGGCGACGAGAGAGAGCCGCTCTCTCCGCTCGCCCGCGTCGTGGTCGACGAAACCCTCGCGGCCTGCGGCCTGGAGAGCGCCGATGCCGTTCTCGGTCCCGATCCGGGGCTGCTCAGATTCGCCACCGGCCCCCTCGAGCAGTCTCACCTCCAACCCCTTCTCGACGGCCGCAAGCGCGCCGCCTTCGCGTTCACCGAGCCCAGCGACGCCACCCGCCCGACGGAGGCGCGACGCAACGGCGACAACTATCGGGTCGAGGGACGCAAGAGCTACGTCACCCGCGGCGGCGACGCGGACTTCTACATCACCCTGGTGAATGTACGGTCGGAGGAACCGAACAAGGCCGGCACCGCGCTCCTCGTCATCGACAACGACCTTCCCGGAATCGAGATCGAACGTGCCTTCCAGTCGCTGGACGGCAGCCACCATCTGGCCCTGTCCTTCAACGGCGTCGAGGTTGCGCAGCACTGTCTCCTCGGCGGCATCGGAGAGGGCATGCCGAAGGCACTGCGCAACATTTCCGACGTCAGACTCTCCGTGGCAGCCCGATCCTCGGGCATCTGCCTCTTCGTTCTCGAACAGCTGGCCGAACGCCTGCGTCAACCGCACCGCAGCGGCAGCCCGCTCGCCGATCACGAAGCGATCCGCCTGCGCTACGCCGACCTGCGGATCGCCGCCTTCGCCGCCCGATCCGCCCTCTATCGGACCGCTCGGCTCGCCGACGGGCAAGACAACGTGGTCAACGAGATCATGGCGGTCAAGGTGCTCTGCACCGAGACCGTGTCACGCGTGATCGACGAAGCGATTCAACTCGCAGGCGGCCAGGCGTTGATCGTCGGGCATCCCTTCGAGCGGCTCTACAGACAGGTGCGCACCCTGCGCCTCGGCGAAGGCGCCAGCGACCTTCTGCGGCTGCAGATCGCCCGCGGCGTCTTCGAGTACGCCTCCGGGCGCTGCTGAAGTCGCTCGGGAGGCCTGAACCGACGACGGCCGCCTGCCCTTCGGAAAGACGGCCGTCGAGCGGAGCGCGATCTGAACGCCCTCTGTGGCCCTAGGGACCGCCGGCGCTCGGCGTTTCACTCGGCGCCTCGGAGCCCACCACGATGTTCGCCGGCTCGACGCTGACGAACTTCATGAACCCGAACCCCATTTCGGCCGTCGTCGGGCGACCGAAGACCACGTCCTGGGTGGGATCCGGATTGTTGGGGTTCTCCGGCGAGTTGTCCCACCACAAAGTCAATTGAGTCTTCGTGCCGGCCGGAACGCGCACCGGTTCCCGATAACTGTAGTCGTGCTGCCAGTTGAAGTCGTACTTCGGAACGTCGAGCAGGACCTCTTCGCTGCCGTCCGGGTAGGTGGCGACCACCTTCGCCGCCTTGCCGCGCAGGTGCATGTGGGGGTTGAAACCCACGATCAGCGAGTCTTCCTCGAAGACGTACTCGCCGGTGTGGGAGTAGTCGGGATCGCCGGCCGGGATCTTGAAGCCGCGAGTCGCCAGGCCGTCGCCCTGCATCACGTGGGTGATGACTTCGCCGGGTTCGTAGAAGACGATTCCGACCTGGGTCGAATCATCCACGACGGCCGTCCCTTCGCCCGCCTCCTTGTGGTAGTGCATCTGCCAGCCGATCTCGGAGCCTGCCTGCAGCTTCTGGCTGTAACCCTCGCGGAACACGCGCGGCGCGTAGCCGGGAGCGATCCCCCCGATGGGGCGCAGGATGATGTGGTGGACGAAGCTGGCGGTCGGCTTGAACTGGACCGCCTTGATCCAACGATCCTCCGGCAACTGCTCCGCCGTCAGGACCTGACGGAAGGTGGCGTACTCGTCCTCGATCTCGTCTTTCACCACGTACTTCACCGGCATGTCGATGATCAGGTCGGGTTCGCCGATCGCCCATCCACCGGTCGAGGAGAAGTCGACGGGCTCCGGGGCATCGGCGGGATCGCCCATCGGAGCTCCGGTCCGCACCCATTGGGTCACCGTGGCGATTTCGGCGTCCGACAGGTAACGCTCCGCCTCGAACAGTCCCCACTGCTCACGGGCTGCATGCCAGGGCGGCATCTCGCGACTCTGAACGGCTCGGGCGATCGACTTCGCCCACGGTCGGACTTCGTCGTAGGTCAGCAACGACATCGGCGCCACCATGCCGCCCATGTCGAGGCCGGCCGGACGATGGCAGTCCTGGCAGTTCTGCTGCAGGATCGGCAACACGTGCTTCGTGAACGTGGGCGCCTCGGGAACCTCGGCATCCTTGGCGGCCGCGAAGGTGGGCCCCACGCAGAGAAGAGTGGCGACGAGACAGATCAGGGTACGGCGCATGCAGGCCTCCTGGAGAGCGGATCGAGAATCGGGAATGACTGGCCGAACTCTAGGCTTGCGGTTGCAGCCTGTCAACTCCCTTTGCTCTCAGTGGCTTCCGGCGCGCGGTCGTCGAACGCCCCCGCGCCTCTACGCAAAGTGCCGGCTCACGGCCGGCCGGGCCGCTCCGCCAAGGAGCCCCGGGCGAGACAGAATGGCGGAGAATCACCGTGCCACACCCCGCCAGGGAGACACCATGCAAGCCGATGAATGGCTCGACGCCCACCCGGAAGACGCACTGGAACCGGACCTCGAGATCTTCGACCCCCACCATCATCTGTGGGACTTCCCCGACGGGACCTACCTGCAGGGCGACCTTCTCGAAGACCTCTCCGGCGGACATCGAGTCACCGGCACGGTGTTCGTCGAGTGCGGGGCGGAGTACCGAACGGAATGACCCGAGGAGTTCCGACCGGTCGGTGAGACCGAGTTCGTCCAGCGCCAGGCAGACGAGGCTGCGGCGCAGGGGAACTCCGTTGCCGACGGCATCGTCGGATACGCCGATCTCCAGGGCTCCTCCGTCCGGCCGGTTCTGGTGGCCCACCTGGCGACAAGCCCGCGGTTTCGCGGCATTCGTCATGCCGCCGGCTTCGACGACAGTCCGCAGGTGCGCAACTCGCACACCCACCCACCGAAGGATCTCTACCTCGATCCCACGTTTCGCGACGGCTTCGCCCAGCTCCAACCCCTGGGGCTGAGCTTCGACGCCTGGCTCTACCACCCTCAGCTTGCGACGGTAGTCGATCTGGCACGGACGTTTCCGTCCACTGCCATCATCCTCGATCACGTCGGCGGTCCTCTCGGTGTCGGCCCGTACGCCGGTCAGCGCGAAGAGATCCGTCGCGAATGGCTGCGATCGATTCGAGCCCTCTCCGAGTTGGAGAACGTGAGCGTCAAGCTCGGCGGCCTGGGCATGCCGATCTGCGGCTTCGACTTCCACAAACGTCCCGTCCCTCCCGACTCGGCAACTCTCGCAGCCGCCTGGAGTCCCTACATCCTGCCGTGCATCGAGCTCTTCGGCGTGCACCGCTGCATGTTCGAGAGCAACTTCCCGGTCGATCGGGTGTCGTGCTCCTACACGGTCCTGTGGAATGCCTTCAAGCGTCTTGCCGAGGGTGCCGGCGACGACGAGAAGGGCGCCCTCTTCGGCAAAACGGCCCGCCGCGTCTACCGGATCTGACTCCCTCGCCCCGCGGCGTCCGTGGCAGGGCTACAATGCGCCCACCCGATGCGACTCAACCCCCTCGATTCGCGGCGAGGTCGCCTGCGGGTGTTCTCGCTCCTCTACCTCTCCGAGGGCATTCCCTTCGGCTTCACCTCGATCGCGCTGGCAGCGCTCTTCCGCCAGCAGGGCATGGGCCTGGCCCAGATCGGCGCCTTCACGGCTGCCCTCTACGCCCCCTGGGCCTTCAAATGGGCCTGGGCCCCGCTGATCGATCTCGTCCGGCCGGCGCGCTACGGACCGAGTCGGGACCTGGATCGTGCTGTGCCAGCTCATGATGATCGCCTCTCTGGCGGCCATGCTGTTCTTCGATCTCTCGACCCGGGTCGAGGCCCTCACGCTCCTGGCCATCGTCCACAACGCCTGCGCGGCCACCTCGGACGTGGCCATCGACGGCCTGGCGGTGAGGGTGATTCCGAAAGAGGAACTCGGCACCGCCAACGGCTTCATGTTCGGCTCGCAGTACTTCGGAATCGCGCTCGGCGGTAGCGGTGCGCTCGGAATCGCCGCCCTGCTCGGCTTCTCGGGTGCCTTCGCCTTCTGCCTGGTCGACATGACGGCCCTGCTGGTCTTCGTCATCGCTGCCCCTGCGCGAGCCACCCGATGCGGAAAGCCTGGTCACCACGGAGACCCTCGCACAGCCGATCCTGCGACGCTTCGCCGACATCCTCAGGGCGTTCGTCCGGGAGGTCGGGGTGGGCCTCTTCCGATCGGGTCGGGGACCCGCGGTCGGAGTTCTCTTCGCCCTGATGCCGATGGGCGCCATGGCTCTCAGCCTGTCGACCTTCACGACCATGCAGGTCGACCTGGGAATGGCGGAAGGGCGAATCGCACTACTGAGCTTCGTCGCCAATCTGATCGCCGCGGTAGGCAGTCTGCTGGGCGGTTTCCTGTCGGATCGCTGGGGCCACCGCCGCTGTCTCGCCGTCTTGGTATTCCCATGAACGCGATCCCGACGCTGTGGCTCGCCTCGCGATTCACCGGCATGGGGATGGAGGGCATTACCGTCGGGATCCTGACCGGTGCCGGCATCGCCTACTACTTCGCTTTCGGCCTCCAGTACGGCACCAAGAACGCGATCTACATGAGCCTGACCAACCCCAAGGTAGCGGGAACCCAGTTCACCGCCTACATGGCTCTGAACAACGTGGTGTACACCTACTCCAGCCTGTGGCAGAACCCTCGCGCCGCCGAGTTCGGCTACGGCAACATGCTGGCGATGGACGGTCTGCTCGCCTTCGTGCCGTTGCTCCTGATCCCCTTCCTCACCCCGGCCAGGCGCCTGCCACCGGCCCCCCTGCCCGCCACCGCCCCAACTGCGTAGCAGTTGGCGTCATCGACGTAGTGGTTGGCGTCGACCGCGTAGCGCCCTCGCCCTCGCCGGCGCCGACGCCGATCCACCTCCCGTTCCCAACCTAGGGCGCGGGATCGGGCGCGGTCGGCGCTCGCAGAGCACCGAGCTCGGCAGAGGTGTAGAGGCGTCCTGCCCGAATCACCGCCTGGAGATCCTGCAGGTTGCCGATGTCCTCGAAGGGGTTGGAGCCCACCAGGATGAGGTCGGCCGACTTGCCGACCTCCACGGTTCCGAGATCCTGCTCTCTCTCTGGGCCATTCGGGCGGCGTCGATCGTCGCTGAACGCAGCGCCTCCTGCGGGGTCAGTCCGGCGCCCACGAACAGTCCCAGCTCCTGGAGAAGGCTGAAGCCCGGCAGGACGAAGCCGTCGAACGAGTCGGTCCCGGCGACCACGGTCACACCGGCCTCGTGGAGATCGCGAACGAATCGCTGGGATTCGCGCGCCACCGCCCGGTGGTGGACGAGGCGTTCCGGAGGCGCGGTCTCCGCATAGCGAATCCGACCCTCGACGAGACGCTCTCGGTAGTCCGCGGGCAATACGGAAAGCACCGACTCGGACGGCACGTCGACGACCCCGCGCGTCAGGGCACTCTGCGACCACACCAGCGTCGGCACGACGAAGGTCGAGTGTTGCTTCAGGGCCTCGAACAGACCTCGACAACTGGCTTCGGTGCGCTCCGTCAGCAGGGCCATTCGCAGATCGGCGATGCGACCAAGAAGAACGGTGCGGTCGGCACCGGGACTCTCCGGAGTAACGCCCGATAGACTCCAGCTCCTCTCGCAACCCGGCCTCGCGCGGACTGCACGCGAACAGCAGGCCCGCGTCGCTGGGCAGCGCGGGAGAAGCGTGTTCGATCGTCCGCTGACCGGCCGCAACGACCTCGAGGGCCGACACGGCGTCGGGGACGTGACCGGCGACCGTGAGACCTTCGGCCCGCGCCGCCTTGACGACGGCCCGGTACTCGTCGACGCCCAGTCTCGCCTGGACCTTCGCGAAGTCGACGCGGTGTCCGCGCAGTTCGGCGATCGCCGGTGGCGCGTCCGAAGAAGTCGTGATCGCCCGGAACACGGGAGGCTCCCCGGCGCCGTCCAGGAAGGGACCAGCCATCGAGATGCGCGGAGTCGATCTCGCCCGACGCGGCCTGCTGCCGCAGCGCAACGAGCACGGCCGCATCGCCGCCCATGTCGCGGACGCTCGTGACGCCGTACGACAGATAGATCTCCAACTGGCGTTCGGGCGCCAGCGGCGGGTCGGGCCGGTTGGCGAGATGAACGTGGGCATCCCACAGCCCTGGCAGCAGAAAGCTGCCCTGCGCATCGATCGACTGTCCCGCCCCGTCGCCGCCGGCGCCGGGTCCGATCTCGGCGATCCGGCCTTCATGCACCGCAACGTCCGTCGCTTCGCCGATCGATCCCGCGACGACGTCGACCACCCGGGCGTTCGTGATCCTCAGGTCCTGGGCGTCGCTGCGGCCGACGACAGTCGAGACGAGCAGTACAGCCAGCATCGCGGCGTATCCATGGGGGCTCCGTTTCATCGACTTCTCCTGTTCTCGAGCCCCCGAGGAATCTGCCCCCGACAGTCGCCGGGATCCAGGAGGGCGCCTGACCCTATCCGGAGACGGCCCGGCATCGGCCTCGATTCTTCGACTCGATGCCCTCTACGGCTGTGGCGACCGGAGGGCCCTACCCGCCGGTCGAGTCGAAACCGATCGCGGGGCACATCGTCGACCGGTCATCGCCGCCAGCTGCCGCCCGCTCGGCGACCTTCGTCGAGATCGTCCGGTTGGCCTCTCGTCGGGCGGTGGATTTCTGAGATCATCGGCTCATGAACGCACCCCTGACCTCGATCAGCCGCGGCACCTTCGAACTCGGCCACGCCGCCCAAAGCCAGTTTCGCTGGGCGATGGTCGATATCGCCTCGCTCCTCGAGGAGGCCCGCGTGTCGCGTGACCTGTCGCCGCTTGCGGCCATCGGCCTCGGACAGTTGATGGCGGCGACCGTCATGATCACCCGACTGGTTGCCAAACGCCCGACCCCGACTCTTGATGGAGATGGCCGGCGACGGCCCCCTGGGAACGATCCGCGCCGAGGCCGACACCCTCGGCCACCTTCGCGGCCTGGTGGGGAACTCCCTCGCCGAAGGAGATCTCTCGGGGACCGTGGCGCTCGGAACGGGAATGCTCAAGGTCATCCGACAAACCGAGAAGGACGACAACTACGAGTCGAAGGTGCAGCTGATCGGCGGCGGAATCGCCAGCAACGTCGCCAACTACCTGCACATCAGCGAGCAGGTGCGCAGCGCCGTCCTGCTCGGAGTGCAGGCCAACCCGTCGGGCATCTCGTCGGCCGGCGGCCTGATCGTGCAGGCCATGCCGGGTGCGGACCCCAACGCACTGGCGCTGCTCGAATCGGTGATCGCCGAAGCCGAACCCGTGAGCACGCTGCTCGAGAACGGCGGCGGGCAAGGCCTGCTCGACGGCATCCTCGGTGGATTCGGACCGGAGTCCCTGCACCAGTCGGAACTCGCCCTCAAGTGCGACTGCGAGCGCGAGCGTTTCGAGCACCATATCCGCGCCCTGGTCGAACGCGAGCCCGACATCCTCGACGGTGACGAGGACATCGAAGTGGAGTGTTCGTTCTGCGGCGCCCGCTACGACTTCCGCACCGACGAGTTCCGGCCGCCGTCGATCCACTGAAGCCGTCAGGCGGTCGAGCCGGCCGGCTGAATCGGTGCGCCCAGATCGAGCGTATCGGGCAGCGTCGGCGCGACGCGGTGCCGTGTGGTCTGTTCGAAGCCGTAGGCGATTCGAAGAAGGGTCGGTTCGGACCAGGCTCGACCGAAGAAGCTGACCCCCACCGGCAAGCCATGCACATAGCCTCCCGGGACCGTGATGTTCGGATAGCCCGAAACCGCGGCCGGCGTCGAGCTGCCGCCGCCGAAATGGTCGCCGTTGACCAGGTCGATCTTCCACGGCGGACCTCCGGTGACGGCGAAGATCGCGTCGAGACGGTGGTCGTCCATCGCCCGGTCGATGCCCTCGGGTCCGGTGAGCCGACGGGCCGTGGCGAGAGCCGCCAGATACTCGGGACTCGTCAGGTCGCCCTTCTCCACCGCCAGCTCGAAGATCTCCTGCCCGAAGTAGGGCATTTCCCGACTTCGATTGGCTTCGTTGAACGCGATGATCTCGGCCAGACTCTTCCAGGGCGCCGACAGGCCTCGGTCCCACAGATACTTCTCGAGACCTGCCTTGAACTCGTAGAGGAGAACCTCGTAGGTGGCATTCCCCATCTCGGAAAGATCGATCTCGACGGGATCGATCAGCACGGCGCCCGCCCCGGCCATGGCGGCCATCGCTTCGTCGAGCAGGGCATCGACCTCCTCGTGGAAGCCGAAGCTCGAGCGCAGGATGCCGATCCGCGCTCCGTCGAGACCAGCCGCGTCGAGGAATCGGGTGTAGTCGTCGAACACTTCTCCGCGATCGCGGGTGGCGGGATCCTCGGGATCCTGTGCCGTCGCGACACCGAGCAGAATGGCCGCGTCCTCGACGCTGCGCGCCATCGGACCGGCGGTGTCCTGGGTGTGGGAGATCGGAATGATGCCCGATCGACCCCACAGACCGACCGTCGGCTTGATTCCCACCAGCGAGTTGGCCGACGACGGGCAGACGATCGAGCCGTTGGTCTCCGTGCCGATCGCCGCTGCGCAGAGATTGGCGGACGCAGCGGCTCCCGACCCTGAACTCGATCCACACGGCGAGCGGTCCAGAGCATAGGGATTGCCGCACTGACCCCCGCGGCCGCTCCAGCCGCTCGACGAACGCTCGGAACGGAAGTTGGCCCATTCACTGAGATTGGCCTTGCCGAGCAGGATCGCCCCGGCGGCGCGCAGCGCAGCGGCAACGTGCGAATCGGCCGGCGCGATCGACCCTTCCAACGCCAGCGAACCGGCGGTGGTCGTCATGCGATCGGCCGTATCGATGTTGTCCTTGAGGAGGATGGGGATGCCGTGCAGGGGCCCTCTCACGCTGCCCTGCGTTCGCTCCTGGTCGAGTTGATCGGCGATCTGGAGAGCGTCGGGATTGGTTTCGAGCACGCTGCGCATTCGCCCGTCCACCGCTGCGATGCGATCGAGGTAGCGCTGGGTGATCTCGCGGGCGCTCAGTTGCCCGGTCTCCATCAGACTCTGGAGTTCGCGGATCGAGGTCTCTTCGAGATCGAACGGCGCCGCCTCTCCTGCCGCGACCTCGGAGCCGGCGTCTTCTCCCGGTGCACAGCCGACCACCCCCAGCAGGGCCGCAGCGCCGCCCACGGCGCCCAGTGTCAGGAAGTCCCGGCGATCCGCCTTCAAGTCGTCCCGGTCGCGCTTGTCATCGGTCATCGGTGTCTCCCGGCGTCATGGCGGCGCCCTTGTTCGAAAGCTTCAATCGAAGAGGATGACCTGTCTGGCCACCTCGCCCTGCTTCATCTCGTCGAAGGCGCCGTTGATGTCTTCGAGACGGATATGACTCGAGAGCAGGTCGTCCAGCTTCAGCTTGCCGGCCAGGTAGGCGTCGCAGAATTGCGGCATGTCGATCCGGAAGCGGTTCGACCCCATGATGCAGCCCTGGAGCTTACGCTCGCTGAGCAGATCCTGACCGGCAATCTCGACGGTCGACCCGACCGGCAACATGCCGATCACCGTCGCCGTGCCATGGTTGTGCAACATCCGCCACGCCTGCTGTGCGGTCTGCGGCAGCCCGATCGCCTCGAAGGAATAGTCGACACCGCCCGAGGTCATCTCGATCACCTTGGCGACGGCGTCGCCCTCTGCGGCATTGACGGTGTCGGTCGCCCCAAATCGTCCGGCGAGCTCGAGCTTCGACGGCACCAGATCGATGGCGATGATCCGTCCGGCCCCGGCCATCGCCGCACCGTTGATCGTCGACAGTCCGATGCCGCCGCAGCCGATGACCGCCACCGTAGAACCCGGTTCGATGGCCGCGGTCCGAAAGACGGCGCCGACGCCGGTGATGACGCCGCAGCCGATCAGGGCCGCCTTGTCCATGGGCATGTCCTCGCGCACCTTCACGAGGGCGTTCTCGTGGACCAGCATCTCCTCGGCGAAGCCCGACAGATGGGCGAACTGATAAACCGGCCGGCCGTTCTGCGACAGGGGGGGCGGGGCGTCGTTGTTGCGAATGGTGGGGCGGCGGCGGGGCAGGTTCGGCGATCCCGCAGGCAGTTGTTCAGTACCCGAAGGCCGAGAGACAGGTGATCACGTGATCGCCGGGCTCGTAGTGTTCGACACGTGGCCCACAGGTTCGGCGATCCCGACAGGCAGTTGTTGCAGTGACCGCAGAAGGCCGAGAGCACGGTGATCACGTCGTGATCGCCGGGCCTGCAGTGTCGACACTGTCGCCGACCGCCTCGACGATTCCCGACGACTCGTGTCCCAGAACGACGGGCATCAGGTGAGGCCAGGTGCCCTCGATGAAATGGAGGTCGCTATGGCAGACGCCGGTCGCCGTCGTCCGGATCCGAACCTCGAACGGCCGGGGTCGCAATCGCCACGTCTTCGATCTCGAGCGGCTTTCCAACCTCATGCAGTACAGCGGCTTTCATGGATTCGGGACTCCAGGACAAATTCAAAGGGTTGCATCATATAGAAATCAGGGCGCCTCCTCGATTATCTGATGGGCGACTAGAATGCGTCGACCGAACGCGGGCATCAGGTGAGGCCAGGTGCCCTCGATGAAATGGAGGTCGCTATGGCAGACGCCGGTCGCCGTCGTCCGGATCCGAACCTCGAAGGGACCGGGGTCGGCAATCGCCACGTCTTCGATCTCGAGCGGCTTTCCAACCTCATGCAGTACAGCGGCTTTCATGGATTCGGGAGCTCCAAGGACAAATTCAAAGGGTTTGCATCATATAGAAATCAGGAGCCCAATCATCTGATGCGCCTACAATCGTCGAGCTGAATGAATCAACCCTCACTCTGGGCTCTCCGCGCACGACGCGCTGCAGTCGACTCTCAACGACTCTGACTGCTGGTCTCGGCCTGTTGGTCACCCTGGCCGTCGATTGGACGGTCTATTGGACGTGCCGAAGATCACACACCCAGAATGCCGTCCTCGTCGTTTCGAGCTACATCTTCTACGGCTGGTGGGACTATCGCTTTCTGCGCTCATTCTGGTCTCGAGTGTCGTTAGCTCATCCCACCCCGGGGCAGAATGTCGCCGCTACGACGTCCTTCTCGGAAGAAGACTGCTACATCTTCTACGGCTGGTGGGACTATCGAAGCTTCTTGCGCTCATCTCTGGTCTCGAGCCTCGTTGACTCTTCCCATGGCTCGAGGCTCGCCCTCGACACTCCCCTCGGAGAAGACTCGCTTCTCTCAGGTCAGTGCGAATCGCGGACGCGAATCTTGTGGGACTCCTTGCGAAGTATGCCGCTTCAGTATGCCGACTGCGACAGCCTGGGGACCGTCTCCAGGTCAACTGGGCTGGAACATCGGGCCGCCACACTCGGCCTCGTGCTGCTGGCAACGGTATCAGCTTCTACACCTTCCAGACGCTCAGCTACACGATCGACGTCTACCGCGGAAAGTTGAAACCGACCCGCAACCTCGGTGAGTTCGCGCTCTTCGTCGCCTTCTTCCCGCAGCTCGTCGCCGGGCCGATCGAGCGCGCGTCGACCTCCTGCCGCAGCTCGCGCGCCCGGAAGCGCTTCACGCGACGACGTCTCGCGACGGGGCCTCTCCAGCTGCTCTGCTGCTGGGCTTCATTCAAGAAGGTCGTGTCATCGCCGACAACCTGGCGCCCGGTCGTCGACCCCGTCTTCGGCGCCGATCCGCCGCCGACGCCCGGGCGCGGCGCTGTGCTCGCGTGAGCGTCGCTTTCGCGTTCCAGATCTACTGCGACTTCTCGGGCTACTCCGACATGGCGATCGGGCAGCGCGCCGCTGCTCGGCTTCGAGCTGATGCGAGAACTTCGACTTCCCCTACTTCGCGCGCAGCATCGCCGAGTTCTGGCGGCGCTGGCACATCTCGCTGTCGACCTGGCTGCGCGACTACCTCTACATCCCGCTCGGCGGCAACCGCCGCGGCGGCACCCGCACCTACGTGAACCTGATGATCACGATGTTGCTCGGCGGGCTCTGGCATGGCGCGGCCTGGACCTTCGTGGTCTGGGGCGCACTCCACGGCGCCGCGCTCGTGGTCCGGCGCGCTGTTCCGCTGGCCGGCGCGATGCACCCGAGGCTCCCGGGCATCGATCTGATCCGAGGTCATGCGGTGCTGGCCTGCTTCGTGAGCATGATATCCGATCCGTGGACCTTCGGACCGCGCGTTCGCGATGCTTCTCATCCGGGATCGGACTCGGGGGTGGCCCGGCCGGCGGCCGTCCTGGAACTCCACCAGGCGGGACCGCCTCGCTCTTGCTCCTCCTGTTGACTGGTGCGATGGCGCTTGTGTTCTCGCCGCTGGAGATGGTGTTGGCTCGCTGGAGTGCGCTCCCAAGAACCGGATCGTTCGACGGCGCACCTACACCCTGGCTTCTCTCTGGGCTGGGGCTTCGACATTGGCGTTCACCGCGTACGCTCCACCGGTGCCTTCATCTACTTCCAGTTCTAACCCATGGCCAGATTCACGCTTTCCATCAGTCTCTTCCTTGCGATTCAAGTCGTCTTGGCGGCAGTCGTGCTGAGGAACCCACTCATGGACGGCCGCTACGTCGCTGTGACGATCGACAAGCACGATCGACTGAGACAGCCTGAAAGCACCCAAGTTGGTCCTCGTCGGCGGATCGGCTACCGCCTTCGGTACAGACTCACAGCGACTGGAGCAAGCACTCGCAGATACCCACGATCAACATGGTCGATCCATGCAAGATTGGGCATTGGCCCTATCATGCTGAGAGAAGTGGCCTCGCTGAAGAGCAAGCCTGGCTTCGATGGGAACTGTTGGTCGAGACGCTCACGACCAGAGCCTGATCGCCGAGACAGTCTTCTACAGACCCGAGAACGCCCGCTTCATTCGCATCCCCGAGTTCGTCGCGATCCTCGACAGCGGCTTGGATCTCATCACCAGGGCTGTCGGAGGGCTGCAGGATCTCCGAGGAGAACCCCGCGCCAGTCGGTACGCCTTACAGTCGGTCGTCATTCAACTCCTACGGCGACGTAGTCGCCCACTACGACCTGCCCTCGTCGTTCAAGGTCCACTGGTCGAGAGGGAGTCGATGCTCGAGTCGCCGTCGGTCGGGTGGCGCGCGCTCTGCTCGCCTTCTCGGGTGTTCAGGGAGATAGAAGACTTCGTGCGCCTCGAGACGGCCCAGGGAGTTTCGATCGCCTATGTCCTACCACCGAGTGCAACCGCAACAGAGCCCACGGTTTTCGAACAGAAGTGCATTGATCTTCTCTCCTCAATCGAAGGTCTTACCCTTCTCGAACTGCGAGGTCAGGGTCTAGCCGAGAACCAGTTCTTTGACACGGCCTATCACCTCAACAAGAGCGGCGTCGACCAAAGGACCGAAGCGCTCGTCCTCGCTCTTCGTTCCTGGCTTGCCAATCGCGGCCAGCGCACCATGAAGCGGAGTTCAAGTCCCGTCCGGCCGCTTCTGGATCCGGGCCCAGGTGTCGCGCAGGGTCACCGTGCGGTTGAACACCGGCGCTGCGCGGGTGCCGGTGGGATCGGCGCAGAAGTAGCCGAGACGCTCGAACTGAACCGTCTGTCCCGACTCGACCTCGGCCAGGGCCGGCTCGAGCTTGCCGCCGCGTAGGACCTCGAGGGAATCGGGATTCAGGTGTTCGAGGACTCCTCTTGGATTCTCCACCTTGAACAGCGGTCGTAGAGCCGGACCTCGGCGTCGACCGCGTGCTCGGCGGAGACCCAGTGCAGCGTGCCCGCCTTGCGGCGGCCGTCCGGAGCGTCGCCGCCGCGCGTCTCGGGGTCGTAGGTGCAGCGCACCAGAGTCGACCTCGCCCGTGGCCTCGTCCGTCTCGTAGCCCGTGCACGTGATGTAGTAGGCGTAGCGCAGGCGCACCTCGCGACCCGGCGCGAGGCGGAAGAACTTCCTCGGCGGGATCTCCATGAAGTCGCTCGCGCTCGATGTAGATCTCGCGCGAGAACGGAACCTTGCGCGTGCCGGCGGCCGCATCCTCGGGATTGTTGACCGCCTACGAGCTCCTCGCTCTGCTCCTCGGGGTAGTTGGTGATCACGACCTTCAGCGGGTCGAGCACGGCCATCACGCGCGGCGCGCGCGGTTCAGGTCCTCGCGGACGGCGTGCTCGAGCAGCGCGACGTCGACCAGGCTGTTGCGCTTGGCCACGCCGATCCGGTCGCAGAAGGTCGCGGATCGCCTCCGGCGTGAAGCCGCGCCGGCGCAGGCCGGAGAGCGTGGGCATGCGCGGGTCGTCCCAGCCGCTGACGATGTGGTCGTATACCAGCAGCGGCCAGCTTGCGCTTGCTCATGACGGTGTAGGTGAGGTTCAGCCGCGCGAACTCGGTCTGATGGGGCTCATAGGGCACCGGCAGGTTCTGGATGAACCAGTCGTAGAGCGGCCGGTGGTTCTCGAACTCGAGCGTGCACAGCGAGTGGGTGATGCCCTCGATGGCGTCCGACTGGGGATGGGCGAAGTCGTACATCGGGTAGATGCACCAGGCGTCGCCGGTGCGGTGGTGGTGGGCTTGGCGGATCCGGTAGAGCAGCGGGTCGCGCAGGTTCATGTTCGGCGACGCCATGTCGATCTTCGCCCGCAGCACCGTGCGCGCCGTCGGCGAACTCGCCGGCGCGCATGCGCTCGAAGAGGTCGAGGTTCTCCTCGACGGAGCGGTCGCGGAAGGGGCTCTGGACGCCCTCCTTGTGGACCGTGCCGCGCCCCTCGCGGATCTCCTCCAGGGACTGGCTGTCGACGTAGGCGTGGCCCGCCTTGATCAGCTCGATCGCCCACACACAGAGCTGCTCGAAGTAGTCCGAGGCGTAGAACAGGCGGTCTTGCCCAGTCGAAGCCGAGCCAGCGCACGTCCTCCTGGATCGACTCGACGTACTCCACGTCCTCCTTGACCGGGTTCGTGTCGTCGAAACGCAGATTGCAGGTCCCCGCGAACTCCCTGGCGACGCCGAAGTTGAGGCAGATCGACTTGGCATGACCGATGTGGAGATAGCCGTTGGGTTCGGGTGGAAACCGCGTACGGACTTCCCTGCCACCCAGGCCGGCGGCCACGTCGTCGGCGATCATCGTGCGGATGAAGTCGCGCGGGCGATCTTCACCGTCGCCAGGAACTGGATCGTCGCTCATCGTGATTCGCCTCGGTGATCGGCGCCGAACGCCCCCGGCCGTGGGTACCCCCGGCCCGGCGAGTCCTCGACCCGTTCGCATCCAGTTTTCGGCAGGCTGCCCCGCCCCCCCGTGGCCCCCGGGTATACTGCGCCGACTTCACGAACACCCACTCTCGAAACGGAGACCATCCTTGACCATCGAAGAAGGCAAGAAGGCCCCCCTCTTCACGCTCGAAAATGCCAGGGGCGAGAAGGTCGCCCTGCGCGACCTGAAGGGCAGGAACGTCGTCGTCTACTTCTACCCGAAGGACGAAACTCCCGGCTGCACGAAGGAAGCCTGTTCGTTCCGCGATCTCGGCAAGGACTTCGAGAAGCACAACGCCGTGATCCTGGGGATCTCGCCCGACGACGCGGAGTCCCACAAAGCCTTCGCCCGCAACCACAAGCTGCGTTTCAACCTGCTCTGCGATCCCACCAAGAAGGTCATGGAGAAGTATGGCGCCTGGGGCGAGAAGGTGCTCTACGGGCGCAAGTCGGTCGGGGTCATTCGTTCGACCGTCCTGATCGACGAGCAGGGCAAGGTGAAGAAACACTGGAAGCGGGTGCCGAAGGCCGAAACCCACCCCCAGAAGGTACTGGAAGTCCTGCAACAGGGCTGAGTCGTAGAACCCGTCGAGGAGATCCCATGAAAGAGCTCATCTACCACCGGCAGTTCCTTCCCGCTCTCGAACGCTGGCCCGACAAGGTCGCGGTGATCGACGGCGACTACCAGGCCACCTTCAGCCAGCACGGCGATCGGGTCCTGCGTCTGGCGAGTGCCCTCGAGTCCCAACTCGGGGTCAGCAGGAAGGATCGCTTCGCGGTGATGGCGGTCAACTGCCATCAGTATCTGGAGCTCTACCACGCCGCCTATCTGGGAGCCGGCGTCATCAACCCGCTCAATCTCAGGCTGGCCGGCAAGGAGTTGGACTACATCGTCCGCGACTCCGGCACCGAAGTGGTCTTCGTCGACCAGCACTTCGCCGAGATGTTCGACAAGGCGATGAAAGCCTCCGGCGACAGTCCCATTCGCAAGACGGTCCTGATCGGCGAGGGCGATGGCCCCTGCGACCTGCGCTACGAGGATCTGCTCGCGAGCGCGACCCCCGAAATCCCGTCGGAACCCGAGGAAGACGACCCGGTGGTCCTGATGTACACCGGCGGCACCACAGGCCTGCCGAAGGGCGTACTCGTGAGCCAACGGGCCGAGATGCTCAACTGCTACCACTGCGCCATGGCTTTCAGCCGCTTCAAGGAAACCGAAGTCAGCCTGATGCAGACTCCGATGTTCCACGCGGCCTCGATGGTCGGCGTGCTGGCGACGCCCTTCTCGGGCGGAACCATCGTCACGCTTCCGATGTTCGAGCCCGGCGTCGTCCTCGACCTCATCGAGAAGCACAGCGTGACCTCCACGACCATGGTTCCCACCATGATCGGGATGATGGTCAACCACCCCGAGTTCCGCCCCGAAAGGATCCAGAGTCTGGAGGCGCTGACCTACGGAGCCTCGCCGATGCCCTCCGCCCTGCTCGATCGTCTGCTGGAGATGCTTCCCGACCTCGAGCTCTATCAGGGCTACGGAATGACCGAGAGTTCGTCCGTCCTCACCGTCCTGGGCAACGAGGAGCATCGCATCGGAGGCGCGCGACTGCGTTCGGTCGGCAGACCCGTCCAGGGCGTCATCCTGTCGATCCAGGACGAAGAAGGCAATCTCCTGCCCACCGGCGAACGTGGCGAGGTGTGCGCCAAGGGCGGCAACTACATGACCGCGTACTGGAACAAGACCGAGGCCACCGAGGAAGCCTTCCGGGGTGGTTGGTACCACACCGGGGATGCGGGCTATCTCGACGAGGGCGGCTACCTCTTCCTCGTCGACCGGGTGAAGGACATGATCGTTTCAGGAGGCGAGAACGTCTACTCGTCCGAAGTCGAGAACGCCATCTCGGGCCATCCGGCGGTCCTCCAGGTCGCGGTCATCGGGATCCCCGACGAAACCTGGGGCGAAGCGGTGCATGCGATCGTGGTTCCGCAACCCGGCGTCGAGATCACCGAGACGACCGCCGAAGAGATCATCGCCTTCGCGCGCGAATCGATCGCCGGCTACAAGGTCCCAAAGTCGATCGACTTCCGCCAGGAACCCCTGCCGCTCTCCGGAGCCATGAAGGTCCTCAAGCGCGAGCTCAGGGAACCCTACTGGGCCGGTCACGACAAGCGAATCGGCTGACGGGCGGCATGACCTGCGCGTCGCCGTACGCCTGGCTGCGGCCGGCGTCCCTCCCTCAGGTCCGGCTCAACGCCTCGGCGTAACGGTCGAGCAGGGGCAGCACTTCGTCGCGCTCCTTCGAGGGCAGACCGAGCGTGACGCGATCGATCCCCGCCTCCCGGTAGCGTTCGAGGTCGTCGGGTCGGGCGTTGAAGACCGTCACGTTGAGCGTCGCCGGGTCGCGACCCGCTTGCGCGGCCCGTCGTTGGAGATCCTGCCGGCCCGCGATCACCGCATCGGCCGAGAAGCCGATCGGCAGCCAACCGTCGGCGACATCCACCACGCGCTGGCGGGTATGGCCTGTCCCGCCTCCGAAGAAGATCGGCGGATGGGGCTTCTGAACCGGTTTGGGGAAACTCCAGATGGGATCGAAGTCGACGAACTCGCCGTGGTATTCGGCTTCGTCTTCGGTCCAGATCGTCTTCAGGGCCCGAACCTGGTCGACCATGCGACTGAATCGAGTGTCGTAGTCGGTTCCGTGGTTCTCCATCTCTTCCCGATTCCATCCACCGCCGACACCGAAGATCACCCGGCCTCGCGAGAGAAAGTCGAGCGAGGCCACCTCCTTGGCCACCGTGATCGTGTCTCGTTCGATCAGCAGGCAGATTCCCGTGGCCAGCTTGATGCGAGACGTCGCCGCCGCAGCCGCCATCAGGGCGACGAACGGATCGTGCGAATGCCAGTAGTGCTTCGGCAGTTCACCGCCGGCGGGAAACGGGGTCGCCCGGCTGGCCGGAATATGGGTGTGTTCGGGAAACCAGAGCGAGTCGAACCCGCGCCCTTCGACTTCGACGGCGACATCGTCCGGGCGGATCGAATAGTCGGTCGGGAAGATCGAGATTCCTACATCCATTCGTGGGTCTCCTGAAGCGCTCGAGGTTCGCGGCTAGGAACGAAGAGTAGCCCAGAACTCGCTGTCGAACCGTACCCGGCCGGCGTCGGGAAGGGCTCGTTCCTCGACGACGCAGCCCTCGAGCCGCTCGAGGAACTCACTGCGAGGAATCAGGCGGGCACCGAAGCGTCCGACGTGCTCGGACTCCTGCTGACAGTCGATCAGCTCGAACTCAGCCTGACGCAGGATCGAAACGAGCGCCACGAGAGCGACCTTCGACGCATCCGGGCGCAGAAAGAACATCGACTCGGCAAAGAAGGCGGATCCGATCGCCAGACCGTACACCCCTCCGACCAGGACTCCGTCTTCCCAGCATTCCGCCGAGTGCGCCCACCCCCGGCCGTGCAGATCCCGATAGGCGTCCAGCATCGCCGGCGTGATCCAGCTTCCCTCCTGACCGTGTCGCGGAACCTGCGCGCAGCGCTGCATGACCGTTTCGAACGCCGTGTCGAAGCGAACCTCGAAGCGTCCGGTTCGCAGAAGCCGTCTCAGGGATCTCGACACGTGCAGTTCGTGCGGTTCGAGCACGAAGCGCGGATCCGGGGAGAACCACAGCAGCGGTGCCTCGGGCTCGTCGATGGGCCAGGGGAAGATGCCGGCCCGATAGGCGGCCAACAGACGCTCGGGTGCGAGATCTCCACCCACCGCCAGGAGTCCGTGGACATCGGCGAGCTCGGGAGGCGGAAAGACCGGCTCGGGTCCCAACCAGAACGGCCCCCTGCGCTTCACGAATCGGCCCGACGTGTCGATGAACTCATGGGAATGTCTCTCGGGCCTCAATATAGGACATCTTCTCGAGAGTCCCAACCGATCGAAACGACGGCTGGGGCTCTCCCTGCGCTACTCTCCCGATCATGAGCGGATGGATCGAGTTCGAGGACTTCGGGAGTCGGATCTGGCTCAACACGTCCCACCAGGGAGTCCTCCCCACTCGCGCAGCTGAAGCCGGGCGTCGAGCGATCCGCGACAAGCAGCACCCCCACCGACTCGACAACGCCTCCTTCCGCGCCGTTCCCAGCGAACTCCGCGCCACTCTCGGCGCCCTTCTGAGCGTCGATCCAGAAGAAGTCATTCCAGCGAACGGGGCTTCCTACGGCCTTCACCTGCTCGCCAACGGCCTGCCGCTGCAGTCCGGCGATCAGGTCCTGGTGATCGCGGGAGACTTCCCCTCCAACATCCTGCCCTGGCTGGGACTCGCCGAGAAAGGCGTCGTGGTCGAGCAACTCGCCCCAGCGGACCGGATGCCGACGCCTGAAGAGATCGACGCAGCGATCGGGCCGCGAACCAGAGTCCTCTGCATGAGCTGGGTGCATTCCTTCTCCGGTCGGATCGCAGACCTCTGCGCGATCGGCGAGATCTGTCGTGCCGCCGACGTCACCTTCATCGCCAATACCACCCAGGGTTTCGGGGCTCGCCCCCTCGACCTGGCAGTGACTCCAGTCGACGCGGTCGTCAACGCCGGCTGGAAGTGGCTCCTCGGCCCCTATGCGACCGGCTTCTGCTGGATGCGGGCCGACCTGCGCGACTCGCTGTCACTCAACCAGAGCTGGTGGCAGGCTCTCTACACCGCCGACGATCTGGCACGCCCCGATCTCGAACTCGCCCCCGCTAGCGGCAACCCGCGCCGCTACGACCTGTTCTCGACCGCCAACTTCTTCAACTTCGCTCCCTGGTGCGAATCTCTTCGGGCGCTTCACGAAGTCGGCCTGGACGCCGTCGAGCGCCACGACCAGGGCCTCGTCCAGAGGCTTCTCGACGGCCTCGACCGCTCGACCTGGAACGTGACCAGCCCCGAAGACCCCGACCGCCGCTCGACCCTCGTCTTCCTCTCGCACCGGAACCCCGGGCGCAACGCCGCCATCCATGCCAGGCTGGTCGAACGGGGAATCGATCTCGCCCACCGCGCCGGCGAACTGCGCATCTCAGCCCACGTCCACAACACTCCCGACGACATCGACCGCCTGCTCGGCGGCCTCGAAGACTGATCGACGGGCGGACTTCAGCGGAAGCTGAAGATCATCGGATTCTCGGCCGGAGGAGCGTCTCCCCCCACCGGCGGGCGTTGCAGCCCGAGGATGTCCAGGATGCGCTGATAGCCCGGATCCTCGCGCAGGCCCTCGAAGGCCGGATGGACGGCAATCCACGGCAGGGTCTTGTCGCGCGACAGAAGCGCTTCTTCGAGCAGGGCAACCACTTCCTGGCTCTCGCCGAGCCGGGCCAGCCACGCGGCGCGCTGGACCGGCGAACGGGACTGCTCGGCGAGCACCGAGAACAGCTCCCGGAAGCCTCCGTCGACGCCGAGTTCGGCGAGCGCTTCGATTTCCCACTCGGGCATCTCGTAGCGCTCCATGGCAGCGATGTACGACGCCACCGACTCCGACTCGCGGCCCAGTTGCTCGTAGAGCAGGCCGAGCATCAGGCGTACGTCCGGGCATTCCGGGCGCTCAGCCATCAGGTCCTGGAGGAGGTCGCGTGCCTCATCGAAGCGGTGGGAGAACAAGAGGACCTGGACGGCCGAGATCCGAGCCTGGCCATCCGGCTCCATCCGATCGAGAGTCGCGTAGTGCTCCAACGCTTCCTCGAAGCGGCCGGAGACCGTGAGATAGCGGGCGTAGAGCTCGATCGAGCCGGCCTCGTTGGGAGACCGGGCGAGGACGTTCTCGAAGCTCGATCCCGCGGCGGCGAAGTCCCATTCGAGGAAGAACTTGATCATCGCGTCCGCGGCATGGGCCGCCGGTAACTCGGGGTCGAGACGAAGGGCCTCGGCGGCGCTGGCGCTACTCCGCTCCCAGGCTGTCCTCAGGACCGTTCCGGGTTCTCCGGCTCGCATCAACCAGACCTCGGCGAGGGCGGCATGGGCCTCGGCGAAGGACTCGTCGAGATCGATCGATCGTTCGAGATAGCTGACGGCACGCTCGAGATCCTCGGGACCGCCGCGGTGCCGGTAGTAGCGCCCCCTCAGGTAGGCCTTGTAGGCGTCGGGATCGATCCTGCGCCCACGCCTCGCGCCAGACATCAGACGTTCGCTGACCACCTGCGCTACGGCCGAGGCGACTTCGGCCTCGAGTTCCAGCGCGTCTTCGAGATCGCGATTGAACTCGGAGGTGAGCAGCACCCGACCGGTCGCCCCCTCGACGAGTTCGACGTGGATCTTCACCCACGGCCCGACGTTCTCCACCGTTCCACGAAGAACGGCATCGACCTCGAGATCCGAGGTCAGCTGCTCGAGGGATTCCCGGCCGGTCAACTTCAACGCCCGCCGGTGCGATACCAGCCGCAGGCCTCGCAGAGCCGACAGGCGTTGGGTCAAGGCTTCACTCAGTCCCTGTGCCAGATACTCCTGCTCTCCGCCATCCGACACATCGACCAGGGGGACGACGACCAGCGAGTCGAGTTCGACCTGAGGCGACGAATCCGACAGCGAGACGACTCCAACGGCCAGCGCGCACCCCAGCATCAGAATGCCCAGCACGGACCAGACAGCTCGAGATCGCTGATTCAAGAGGGATTACCCAGGGGTGGTTCTGTCGATGGAGTCGGTTTACCGAAGTTTTACGGGAGCAGGGGCCGTTTGGTTGCGTTCACGTTGCCCAGTTTGAAACTTTCCACCGATCCGCCCGTCTTGGAAGGGGATCCCAATCGGGTCGAGAACCCTGGACCCGTGGGATCCGATCACCAAGGAGCTTGCGCGTGAACGAACTCTCGAGAGACCTCCGCCTCGCCTTTCGCGGCTATCGCAAGGCTCCCGCGCTCCTGCTCGTGATCGTCCTCACCCTCGCGATCGGGATCGGTGCCAATACAGCGATCTTCACGCTCCTCGACGGCGTCCTCCTACGACCTCTTCCCTACCCGGCTCCCGAACAGCTGGTACACGCCACCTCGTCCTTTCCGTCGATGGACTTCGAGCGTTTCTGGATCTCTCCTCCGGAGTATCTCGAGTACCGGGAGTGGAACCGATCGTTCGCCGACATGGGCGCCTATCGCACCTCGAGCGTCAGCCTTGCGGGCGACGATCGTCCTCAGCGTGTCCGATCGGCGAACGTGACCGCAAGCCTCTTCGACACCCTCGCCGTTGCAGCGGAGCGAGGTCGTGTCTTCAGCGCTGAAGAAGACGTCGAGGGCGCAGCGAGTGTCGCCGTCCTGTCCTCCAGGCTCTGGCGACAGAGTTTCGGCGGCGACGATGGAGTCATCGGTTCGAACGTGCTGATCGACGGCAGTCCCCACACCGTCGTCGGCGTCATGCCGCCCGGCTTCGACCTCGACGACAGTGGCGTCGATGTGTGGTTGCCGATGGCCTTCGGCCCCGACGTCGGCCAACGCCGGGCCAACCATGCGACGTTCGTCATCGGACGCCTGCGGCCCGAGGTCAGCCTCGACTCGGCCCGCGCCGAGCTCGACCTGCTGCTGGTCGACTGGCGGGAACGTGCCGGCGGCGGCCACTCACCGGCGCCCGACAACCACCCGATCGCCCTCCAGCCGCTCCACGAACGGGTGGTCGGCGACACCCGACCCGCTCTCATGGCTCTCCTCGCCTCGGTGGGATTCGTTCTGATCATCGCCTGCGTCAACGTCGCCAACCTCCTGCTCTCCCGCTCCGATACCCGCCAACGTGAGATGGCGCTTCGCACCGCCATGGGGGCTTCGCGATGGCGCCTCCTCCGCCAGCTCCTGACCGAAAGCGTGGTCGTTGCCCTGATCGGCGGGCTTCTCGGGATCGCCTTCGCTCATGGCGCCCTGCGCGCCGTCCTCGAGGCCTTCCCCGGCAGTCTCCCGAGAACCTCGGAGCTGAGCATCGACGGTTCCGTGCTCCTCGGCTCCCTGCTCCTCACGGTGTTCACCGGACTGGCGTTCGGACTGCTGCCGGCCCTCAAGCTCTCGACCGGCAAGGTGGGCGAACTCCTCAAGGAAGGCGGGCAGCGCACCGGCGGGGTCAGCGGTCGCGCCCGCGGCGCCCTGGTCATCACCGAGGTCGCCCTGGCAGTGGCCCTGGTGGCGGCTTCGGTCCTGATGATGCGCAGCGTCTCCGCCCTCTCCGAGGTCGATACCGGGTTCGAGGTCGCCGAGCGTTCGAGCTTCGAGCTCTTCCTGCCACCCGCCACCTATCCCGACGCCGCCGCCCAGATCGACTTCCATCGCAGACTTCAGCAACGCCTGCTGGAGCAGCCTGGAATCGAGGCTGTGGGAGCTGCCAGCGGACTGCCGCCGAGACGGCAGCTCGATGCCAACGACATGGAGTTCGAGGGACTCGAACCCACGCCCGACGGTCCGCCTCTCAACATCGACTACTACCAGTTCGCCGACCTCGGCTATCTCGAGGCGATGGGAATCCAACTGGTCGCCGGACGGGCCTTCCGCTCGACGGACGACGACCAGTCGGTCCCCGCCGTACTCGTGAACCAGAAGACCGCCGAGACGTTCTGGCCCGGGCAGAACCCACTCGGCAAGCGCCTTCGGCCCTTCCTCCCTGGAGGTTCCGTCCCCTGGCTGAGCGTGGTCGGCGTCGTGGAAGACGTCAAGCAGGGTGGAATCGAAGCGGAGACCGGCACCGAGGTGTACTTCTCCTATCCCCAGGTCGCCTCGCTCTTCGGCCCGTTCCTCCCCCGCACCATGAACGTCGTGGTGCGATCGACGCTGCCGGCCGAGACCTTCGCCGGCAGCCTGCGCTCGGTGGTCCGGGACCTCGACTCCAGCCTGCCGGTCGCCAAGCTTCGCAGCATGGAAACGGTCGTCGATGAATCGATCTCCAGGACCCGACTGCTCTCTGTCCTGCTCACCTCCTTCGGTGCCGTGGCCCTCTTCCTGGCGGGCATCGGCCTGTACGGTGTCCTGGCCTACGCGGTGACCGAACGACGCAGGGAGTTCGGGATCCGAATGTCGCTCGGCGCAGATCGCGGCAACGTACTCGGCCTCGTGTTCTCTCGCGGACTGCTGTGGACGTTGGCAGGATTGACCCTGGGAACCGTGGGGACCCTTTTCCTCACCGGCTTCCTGCAGGCGCTGCTGTTCGGAGTCAGCGCCAACGACCCCTGGACCTTCGCCGCGGTTGCCGCAGCGCTCACCCTCGTGGCCGTGATCGCCTGCCTGGTCCCTGCCCTGCGAGCGACGAGGGTCGATCCGATCGAAGTGCTGCGCTACGAGTAGGCAGGCCTTCGAGCCCCCAGGGCGCTGAGGGCGGCTGGATATACTCGCCTGCCGGCGTTTCTCAATCCTGCAAGCCCCGATGGCCGAGCCGATCTCCACCTATCGTCACTCGCTCCGGCCTCGATACGGCGAGGTCGATCGGCAGGGCGTGGTCTACAACGCTCACTACATGGTCTACATCGACGAGGCGATGGAGTCCTTCCTGCGCGAATGCCACCCTGACCTCCGCCGCGCCGAAGGCTGGGACATGATGCTGGTTCGCTGCAACCTCGAATGGCAGGGATCGTGCGGCTTCGGAGATCGCCTCGACGTCGATCTCGCACCCAGGCGTTGGGGAGGCAAGTCCTGGGCCCTCACCTACACCGGCAGCGTGTCGGGCCGACCGGTGTTCACGGCCGAAGTGGTCTACGTATCGGTGCGACTCGGTACCCACGAGAGCTTCGTGACACCGGCGGCCGTGCGAGCCGCGTTCGGCGAACCGCCGGAGTCTGGCCCCTGAATCAGCCTTCTCAGCCCCTGCCGGCGGCCTTCTACGACCGTGACGCCCGTATCGTCGGCCCCGAGCTCCTGAACAAGATCCTGGTCGGCAGAAGGGCGAGCGGGCGGATCGTCGAGGTCGAGGCCTACGTCGACGAGGGAGACGCTGCCAGCCACTCCCATCGCGGCCCCACCGCGCGTAACGCGGCGATGTTCGGACCGCCGGGAGGGCTCTACGTCTACTTCATCTACGGCATGCACTGGTGCGCCAACGCAGTCTGCTCCGCCGAGGGCCGGGGACAGGCCGTGCTGATCCGGGGACTGGAACCCCTCACCGGAATCGCCGTCATGCGCGAGCGGCGCTCCAGGGCTCGACGCGATGCCGACCTGTGCAACGGCCCCGCGAAGCTGTGCGAAGCCCTCGCCATCGACGGTGGCGACGACGGAGCCCGCCTCACGAACGCCACCGGCATCCGCATCGTCGACGACTTGCGCCCACCGCCGGCGCGACCTCAGGTCAGCCGAAGAATCGGCATCAGCCGTGCCAGGGAGTTCGAGTGGCGCTGGTCGGTCGACCCGTGATCGAGCCTCTGAATCGGATCCGGAGCACCAGGGTCATCGGCGCGATCGGCGTTTGAGTCCGAAGCCGCATTCAGGGTGCGGGCGAGCCTTCGAGACCGAACTCAACCGCCGTCGGGTCCCTCTCTCCGGAAGATTGCGACGCAGGATCGTCACCTTCGGGCTGACCCAGCCGATCGCACCCTGCTCCCAACCGGCCAGCCCCAGGAAGGTTCGGCGCGGATCGAGGTACAGACGCTCGAAGGCCGCGGCGATCTCGTAGCCGCAACGCCCGGAGTGAAGCGCGTCATACAACCTCGGATCTTCGAATCTCCAGCGACCCGACGACTCCTGACTCAGGACCAGATAGCGGGGATAGGCGGGCGCTTCCTCCAGCAGTTCGAAAGCGATCTTGCGACCGCGATCGATACGATAGTCGGGAGATCGCGTCTGCGATTCGATCACCGGCAGGCCCCACCGCCAGCCCAGTGCCGCAACGTCCTCACCGGCAGCCACGTTCTCGTCCAGCCAATCGGCGGCTCGCACCCGGGAATCGGCGCGCATCTCCAACTCGAGACCGATGCAGTAGAGCAGCGAGATCCCGAAGATCGCCACCAGCGGCACCGCCCTCACTCGGGCCCACGGACTCGGACGACCGAGCCATTCTGAGCACGTGAAGCCGCAAGCCAGAGCGACGCAGGGAATGACTGGAAGCAGGAAGCGCGGGTAGACATAGCCGATCGGAAGCAGGATCGTCACCAGGAAGGCAAGCGGCGGCAGGCAGACCCATAGCGACTGACGAGGTCGACGGAGAATCGTCCACGGAACCGAGACTCCAGCCAGCGCCACCAACGGTAGCCCCAGTCCCATCTGGAGCTGCTCCAGACTGCGAGACGAGAGCTGCAACAGGTCGAGTCCTCTCGAGAAATGCGGCGTGGCTTCCTGCCAGTACTCGACACGCCTCGAGTAGGCCCAGGGACCACCGCCCGGCAGGACGTCGAACAACAGGAACCCAAGCCAGAACAGCCAGAAGGCGATCCACACACGCCCCCTCAAGGCAGCCGACAGCGCTGCGGCGATGGACCAGGGACGATGGGTCGGATCGGTCGCCCGCGCGATCAGAACCGCAACGGCCAGTCCCAGCAGGTAACCGGCAGCCGGTTCCTTGGTCGAGATCGCGAGCGCGGCGAAGATTCCCAGGCGGGCGAAATCTCCCCGGCTGCCCCGCGACGAGCATCGAGCCCCCGCCCACACCGCCCAGGCGAACCAGAAGACCATCGGGCCGTCGACGTTGCCGACCTGGCTGAAGAAGACGAAGAGCTGGGACAGCGACACATAGAGTCCTGCGATCAACCCTGCCCTGAGCTCGCCGAAGAGTTCGCGCCCGGCAAGGACCACGGCGAGCACGGTGCCGGCGCCCATCAAAGCAGCCACCAGCCTCGCCAGCACGATCGACCAGGCCGTTCGAGTCCACTGACGGACCGCGACTCGCTCATCGTCAGGATGAGGCTCTGAACCGAACACCGACGCCAGGGCGTCAGAGGCCGGGAAAACCGGACTCAGAACCAGGAAATGGAACGGCGGGTAGCGATCGACCCACCTCCCGAACAGGGCGTCGACTCCCGCCCGTCCGCGTTCCCCGGCGATCGAATCCGCCGACCAGACCCAGTCGTTCGGCATCCCCCAGCCCACACCGCAGGCGTTCAACGCGAGGCTTCCCAGGAGGAGCAGCCCGAACAGGACCCTCATCGTCCACGACATGCTTGGATCCACGCTCACCGAAAGGTCCGGCGAGTATACGTGCCGACTCCCGGCTACAATCCCGGGATCGTCTCCCATCCAGGGGACGATCCTGAATCGTGAGGACCCAACCATGGCGAGAGCCGAAGAGAAGCGAACCGAAAAGCACCTGATGGACCTCCTGCGAGTCGAAGGACTCAGTGGCAGGGAGGGCAACGTCGCAGAGGCCATCCGGCAGAAGTTGATCGCCGCCGGATGCAAGCCCTCGTGGATCCGTCACGATCGCGTCAACAAGCAGATCCCTGACGGCGACTGGGGCGGTTGGGAGATCGGCAATCTCATCGTCAAGATCCCGGGAACCGTGCGAGGTCCGCGCCGTCTGTTCATGGGACACATGGACACGGTCCCCCTGTGTCGCGGCGCCGTGCCGGTGAAGAAGGGAAACCGGATCGTCTCGAAGGGCAACACCGCGCTCGGAGGCGACAACCGCACCGCCTGCGCGGCGATCGTCTCGATGGTCGAGTCGTTGCTCTCGAGTGAGACTCCACGTCCTCCGATCACCCTCCTGCTCACGGTCGGTGAAGAGGTCGGCCTGTGGGGCGCGCGGTTCGTCGACCCGGGCGATCTGGGCAATCCCGCCATGGGCTTCAACGTCGACGGCGGCAAGGCCAGTCGGATCATCGTCGGCGCGATCGGCGCCGATCGCTGGGAAGTCGACGTCCGGGGCCTTTCGACCCACGCCGGACTCCACCCCGAGGGAGGGATCTCGGCTGCCCTGATCGCATCGCGAGCCATCGCCGACGTCAGTCGAAGGGGCTACTTCGGTCGCGTGAAGAAGAGGGGCAAGATCGGCACCTCCAATGTGGGTGTGATTCGGGGCGGCGAGGCGACCAACCAGGTCGCCGATCACGTCTTCGTCCGTGGAGAATCGCGCAGCCACGACCCGGAATTCTTCGCCGAGATCACCGAGGCCTATCGAACGTCCTTCGAGAAGGCGGCCGCCTCCGTCACCAACGATCGCGGGCTGGCAGGCACCACCGAGTTCCGCAGCGAAACCGACTACCGGCCGTTCCACATGGACGAAGAGGCCGAACCGGTGCAGATCGCGATGGCCTGCGCCCGGGCGATGCGGATGCGACCGAAGATCGTGATCGCCAACGGGGGCCTCGACGCCAACTACCTGAACGAGAAGGGCATCCCGACGGTGACCCTCGGAGCCGGCCAGAACCATCCCCACACCGTTCACGAGTTCGTCGATCTGTCGGAGTACCAGAAGGCGTGCCGCCTGCTGGTCGCCTGCGCGACTGCCTGACAGACCGAACTCTGCGCACTCACTCCGTGAACGACTTGGATCGGCGCTCTCTTCGTCGCGCCGGTCGCTGCTTCTCGCCCTCGACCCGGTTCTCCGGAGACGCTCTCCGGAGCCGCCGACGGGCTTCTTCGACACTGACGGTGCGCACGTAGATCGTCGCGCCTTCACTCACCCGATAGCCTCGAATCCAACCACTGTCGGGAAGCCAGCGCGAGATCGACGTCGGGTCGTTGTCCTTCGAACCGAAGGTCGCAGCGATCTCGTAGCCCGCCCTGCCCGAGTTCATCGCCCGCCGGAGCCACGGCGGCATGCCCGGCGGCAGCATCGCTCTCGTGACCACCACGAACTTGGGATAGGGCGGTGACTCCTCGAACCGCTTCAGATCGGTCGCGCGCCTCCAGCGACTCCTCATGCTGTAGGACATGCCGGTCCAGTAGGGCCGCGGCCCACGCTCACCGAGAATCGCGACGTGTTCGCCTGGAATCGCGTTCTCCTCCAGCCAGGTCTCCGCCAGGTACCGGCTGTCTCTCAGGAACTCCTGGACCAAACCGAGGCAGTAGACCAGCGACAGACCGAAGATCAGGGCATGCGGCACCCAGCGGGTCCACCCCAGCCGGCGAGCCAGATTCAGCCACAGCACGCCGGCTCCACCGATCGCCAGACCGATCGAGGGCAGCGCCGGCAGGGCGAACCGTGCCCGGATGAAACTGACCGGCAGCACGATCAGCAGAAAGAAGGTCAGCGGAGGCAGGACGACGAACAGCGACTCCTTCCAGCGGCGTGCAACGACCACGACCACCGAGACGACGGCAAGCAGCGTCAAGGGAGGTGCCATCACCATCACGAACTGCTCGCCGGCTCGTCTCAGGAGTCTGCCCGCCTTGTAGGCGTCGGCTGGATCGTCCGCATCCTTGGCCCAGTACCCGAGGCGTTCCAGATAGGGCGCCCAGCCTCCGCCGAGGCCGACGCTGAACAGCAGCATGGCGACCACGAAACTCGCCAGCGCGAACCAGACCGGCCCCTTGCACAGAGCCATGAGACCGGCCTTCGATCCGCCACCGATCTTCGATTCCTCCAGGAACCGTCCGACGATGACGGCGAGCGCCAGGCCGACCAGGAAACCGGCAGCCGGCTCCTTCGTCGACATGGCGAGCGCGGCGAAGAGTCCGAGCAGCACGAAGTCCCTCGTCCTCCCCTTCTTCGCGGCAAGGATCCCGACCCAGAGGGCCAGGGAGAACCAGAAGACCATGGGCACATCGAGGTTCGAGACGCGGGCATGGAAGACCCACAGTTGCGAAGTCACCACCGTCAGTCCGGCCAGGAGCCCCGCCCGCCAGTCCTCGAAGAGCTCACGGCCGCTCAGGAAGACGGCGATCACCGTGCCGACTCCCATCAGAACGCTCAAGAAGCGAGCCAGGAGCATGGCCGCCGACAACTTGTGCAACGTCTCCGGCTCGCCGGCTTCGCGGGATCCGTAGGAGTAGTAGCCGCTGCCCGGGTACATGGAATCGAGCGCTGCCAGAAAGGGAGCGCTCAGGAAGAACTGCATCGGCGGGTAGCGATGCTTCCAGTGGTCGGCGAGGCGCGGATACTGGGTCAACGAGGTCCGGCCGCCGATCGAATCGACCGACCAGCTCCTCTCGTTCGGGAGCCCCCAGTCGATTCCGACCAGGGTGAGGGCGAGCGTCAAGGCAACGAGGGCGGCAAGAGCCCAGCGAACCTGCAGGCGGTCCCCACTCGGGCCTACGCCCGGCGTCGGGTCGGCCGACACGGCCGGCGCCGGTCGATCTTCCGAAGGCTCGTTCATCGTCGCTAGCCTACGTGAGGCCCGGCAGGGAGACAACGAAGCCGCGCCCGGCCGCGATACGCTTCCATGCCTTGCAATCGCAACCACCGAAATCTCCCGACGATCCCCTCGCGGGTGCGCCGACGCCGCGTGCCTATGGGGCCTTCAGGGCCCTCCTGCGTATCCTGTCGCGGGCCTTCTTCCGCAGCGTGGAGGTCGTCGGCGCCGAAAACATTCCCACGACCGGCGGAGGGCTCTTCGTCTCCTGGCATCCGAACGGCCTCATCGACCCGCTCCTGATCCTGTGCAACTCGCCGCGGACCGTCGTGTTCGGTGCCCGCCAGGGTCTGTTCGAGACCCGCATCCTCGGAAGCGTGATTCGCGCCCTGGGAACGGTGCCGCTGCACCGTCCCCAGGATCCCTCCGGGGAGCTCTCCGAAGATGCCCGGAGGGCCGCCAACGAGCGCAGCCTCGCCGCCCTCGCTGCCGCCGCCAGCAAGGACTTCGTGGCACTCTTCCCGGAGGGGGCGACGCATGATGAGCCTCAACCTCTCGAGACCCGATCGGGGGCCGCCCGACTCTTTCTGCAGGCCCGCTCACTGGCCGAGAGCGAGGGTTCCCCTTCACCCCACGTCGTGCCAGTGGGCCTTCACTACGATCACAAACACGCCTTCCGCTCGCGAGCGCTCGTCGTCTTCCACCCTCCCCTGGATGTCCCGAAGGCGAGCGTCGCGGTGACCAGGCCGGCGGAGAAACCGTCCGACGACGCCGAGGTCGTCGAGGCTCTGAATCGACAGATCAGCAAGAGCCTCCACGAGGTGGTTCACGCGACCGAGACCTGGAGGCTGCACGCCCTGATGCAGCGCGCTGCCAGCCTGCTGAGGGCCGAGCGTTCGGCGCGGGCTGGGGTGCACCTTCCGCGGCGTGACATGCGCGAGCGGGTGCTCGCCTTCGAACGGCTCTGGGTGGGCTACAACGAGCGAATTCGAAGCCACCCCGAAGAGACTCGTGCCCTGTTCGCGAGCATCGGCCGCTACCACCGTCTGATGCGGGTGCTTCGTCTCGACGATGAGGATCTCGACCTCGGCGCCGCCGGCAGGATCGTCGGCCGCCGGATCTCCCTGCGCGTCCTGGAGGCGATCGTGGTGTACCTGTTCCTGCCTCCCCTGGTTCTGCTCGGATACATCGTCAACCTGCCGATCGCTACGGCCCTCGACTTCACGGCGAAGAGGTTCTCGGCGACCCGAACCTCGCAGGCCGGGATCAAGGTCGCTCTCGGCGCGCTCTGTTTTCCACTGGCCTGGCTGCTCGCCGCCGGTTTGATTACGGCATGGCCTCCTGCCGCGCTCGAAGCGCGGGGCTGGCTTCCCTCGACGCCGATGCTCACCTACCTGGTCGCCCTCGTCCTCTGCGTGGTCGGCGGGGCGCTCGCGCTGCGCTACCAGAGGATGGCGATCGACCTCTACAAGGCGCTGCGAACCCTCGTCACCCAGGCTCGCAGAGTCGAGTCCATCCGTAGCCTTCGCCGCTTTCGCTCGGAACTCGCCGACGAACTGCTGCGTCTGGCCGAAGGACTCTCGCTACCCGGCGAAGTGCTTCCGGACGGCCGCGTACGGACGGCGTCCGATCCCACCGGCGTGAAATCAAAGCCCTGAACTCCGCTCACCGGCTGGAGCGTGCGAGCCGTCAGTCGACGATCGCCTGGTAGGTCAGGGTGGTGAGATCCTGGCGAATATTGAGATGGGTGTACGGCCGCACCTGGGTCATGAGGATCCCCAGCAGGTCCTCCTGGGGATCGACCCAGAACACGGTGCAGAAGGCTCCACCCCAGGCATAGCTGCCCAACTGAGTGGGCATCGCGGACAGTCCCTTGTCGGTGACCACGGAATAGCCGAGACCGAAGCCGTAGCCAGGGCCACGGAGCCACACCTCGATGTCGCCGATGTGGTTGACCGTCATCAACTCGACCGTCTTCGGAGAAAGGATCCGAACGCCGTCGAGTTCGCCCCCATTGAGCATCATCTGGTGGAAGCGGAAGTAGTCGGCTGCCGTCGACACCATCCCGCCGGCTCCGGCGAAGTAGACGTGCGGCTCGCGCACCCAGCGACTCTCGGGACCCGGCGCCTCCGTGAGTTCGATCTCGCCGCCCTCACCGGGTCGGTACAGGGCGGCCAGTCGATCGACCTTGTCCTCGGGCAGATAGAAGTGACTGTCCTTCATTCCCAGGGGTTCGAAGATCCGCACCCGGAAGAACTCGTCGAGCGTCATTCCCGACATCACTTCGACGAGATCGCCGACGACGTTGGTCGCCGGACCGTACTCCCAGGCCTCGCCGGGCTGGAAGTTGAGCGGCAGTTCCGCCAGGCGGCGGGTCGTGTCACGGGTCGTGTCGAGGCTGTCGCGTTTCGCCCCGAGCTCGAGATACTCGGGCCGGGTCAACCCCCGGTAGGAGTTCGCCAGTCCTGCGGTGTGGGTCAGGAGATGTTGAACGGTGATCGGACGTACCGCCTCCACGGTCTTGTAAGCCGTGGCGACGTACTCGTCGGCTCCAGGAGAAACGGCCACTCTCATCTCCTCGAACTCGGGCAGCCACTTCGAGATCGGGTCGCGAAGCTGGAAGTGTCCTTCCTCGTAGAGCATCATCAGGGCCACCGAGGTGATCGGCTTGGTCATCGAGGCGATCCGGAAGATGGTGTCGCGCGTCATCTCGGCACCGCCCTCCGGGTACCTCGAACCCTGCGCTTCGTAATGGACGACCTTTCCTCGGCGGGCGATCAACGTGACCGTGCCGGCCACCTGACGATCGTCGATGTAACGCTGCATCGCTGCGCTCAGGCGCTCGAGTCGTTCACTGGACATTCCAACGTCCTCGGGAGCCGCCATCGGGAGGTCGCTTCCTCCTTCGTCGAGATCGTCTGCAGCGCCGGCCGGCAGGACCGCGGCGAGCGCGATCAGCATCGCGAGAATCAGGGGCAGAGACTTCTTGGCCATGGGCGCCTCCTCGACTTGTCGGACTGAACTTGTCGGACTGATAGTGTCGTTCAGTATACCGAGGCCGCGGGGCCGACTGTTTCGCGGTCCAGAGGCCGCACCCTACCTTTCAGCGAGTCCAAGGAGAATCCGATGTCGAAGTGGGGCATGGTCCTGATTTTCGTCGCAGGCGCAGCCTTGAGTTGGGGCGTGTACGTGCCTCTCGTCCACGAATCCGCCATGCAACTCAAGAGCAACCTGCGCGCCTTCCTGATGGTGGGGCTCGCCTACTTTCTGGTTGCGGTCATGATTCCTTCCTTCCTGATCTTCGGGCTCCAGAACGACCCCACCGAGAAGGGCGAACCCAACTGGAACACGAAGCCGCTGGGTATCGGAGTGGCTGCCGGAGTCGCCGGCGCGACCGGGGCTCTGTGCGTCATCTTCGCTGCCACCATCGCTGGACCCGGTGGAGCCATCTACGTGGCTCCCCTGGTCTTCGCGGGCGCGCCGATCATCAACACCATCGCCACGATGGTGTACTTCCACCCCACCAAGGAGATGCCTGACTGGCGCTTCTTCGGTGGCCTGGCCCTCGCAGCAGCGGGAATGGTGATGGTCGTCCTGTTCAAGCCGACCGGCTGATTGCGCCCCGGCTCCCCGACTCCTCCGACAGCCGTGCGCCGCAAGGCCGCCCCACGTCCCCGCCGTCCTTCCCGGCCCGTGCCACCCGCGTGGCCGGCGGCGGCCGATCTGGAGATCCCGCGGGAACTTCCGATCGCCGCTTACGCCGACCCGATCGCCGCGGCGATCGTCGAGCATCAGGTCCTGATCGTCTGCGGAGAGACCGGATCGGGCAAGACCACGCAGTTGCCGAAGATCTGCCTCGCCGCCGGCCGTGGACGCCTGGGCAGAATCGGACACACCCAACCTCGCCGAATCGCCGCTCGCGCGGTCGCCACCCGGATCCGGGACGAGGTCGGAGAAGTCGGAGCCGAAAGAGTCCATCACAAGGTTCGTTTCGACGATCGAACCAATCAGCAGACCCTGCTCCAGGTGATGACCGACGGCGTCCTGCTCGCCGAACTGGCACGCGATCCCGAACTGCGGAACTACGACACGGTGATCCTGGACGAGGCCCACGAACGCAGCCTGAACATCGATTTTCTTCTCGGCTATCTCCATCGACTCCTTCCACAACGACCGGATCTGCGCCTGATCATCACTTCTGCCACCCTCCAGACCGAGAAGTTCTCCCGCCACTTCGGCGACGCGCCGATCTTCGAGATCGAAGGTCGCACCTTTCCCGTGGAGATCCGCTGGCGCCCCCTGAAGGGGATCTCCTCGACGATCTGCCTGGCGCTGTTTTCACGGCGGTCGAGGAACTAGTCACGGAGACGCGCGGCGACATCCTCGTGTTCCTGAGCGGCGAGGGCGAGATCAGTGAATGCCGGACCCTGCTGAAACGGCGCGGTCCCGACGATCTCGAGATCCTTCCCCTCTACGCACGCCTGTCGTCGGCCGATCAGGCCCGGATCTTCGCGCCTCATTCGAAACGCCGGGTGATTCTCGCGACCAACATCGCGGAGACCTCGTTGACCGTCCCCGGCATCCGTTCGGTCATCGACTCCGGCCTCGCTCGAATCTCGCGATTCGACGGCCGAACGAACGTGCAGAGCCTTCCCATCGAGGAGGTCTCCCAGGCAAGTGCCAGCCAGCGTGCGGGCCGCTGCGGCCGGCTCGGTCCCGGTGTCTGCATCCGGCTCTACTCGCAGGACGGCTTCGAAGACCGCGAGGAGCACACCGATCCGGAAATCCTGCGCACCAACCTCGCCGCTGTCATCCTCCAGATGAAGGCGATGAAGCTCGGCGAAGTCCGCGACTTCCCGTTCCTCGACCCGCCGCAGACCCGATCGATCAACGATGGCCTGAGCCTGCTCGAGGAGATCGGCGCCCTCGATCAACGCCAGCGCCTCACGCCGATCGGCAGGACTCTCTCCCACCTGCCGGTCGATCCACGCATCGGCCGCCTTCTGATCGCCGCCGGCGCCGAGGGCTGCCTGGACGCGATGCTGGTCATCGCTGCCGGCCTGAGCATTCCCGACCCGCGGTCCCGACCCGCCTCCCTGCGGACGTCGTCCCGAGACTCGCACGACGAACTCCAGCACTCCCAGTCCGATTTCCTGGCCCTGTTGCAGGTCTGGAACCACTTCGAAACCAGCCGACGCGAGATGAAGCGCAAGGCCCTCGAAGCGCACTGCAGGGAGATCCATCTCTCGCTGCCGAGGATGTGGGAATGGCGTGACGTTCGCAAGCAACTCGCCATCCTGTGCAAGGAGTCTCGAGGCATCGTGGCACCGAAGCCCGGGCCGCTGGTCGTCGCCATCGACCCGGCTCTCTACAAGCCCCTCCACCGGGCGCTGCTCGTCGGCCTCCCGACCCACATCGCGAATCGCAGCGGTGCGGGCCCAGCCTACGATGCCCCGCAGGGCCGCGAGGTCTACCTCTTCCCGGGCTCGGGCCTCTTCCGCAAGCCGCCCCACTGGCTGGTCGCGGCCTCGTTCGTCGAAACCTCCCGGCTCTACGCACGCACCTGCGCCCGCATCGAACCGCGCTGGGTCGAGGAAGCGGCCCCCCACCTGCTGCAGCGCGAGTACGTCGACCCGGAGTGGGATGCGGGCCGGGGCTGCGTCACGGTCCGCCAGAGAACCTCCCTCGGCGGCCTGCTGTTGAGCGCGACAGACCGCGTTCCGTACACCGACCACGATCCCGAACTGTGCCGACGACTGATGATCGACGACGGCCTGGCGTCGGGAGACTTCAAGACCCGGGGGACGTTCTTTCGCCACAACCTCGATCTGCTGTCCGAGGTCGAAACCATGGAGGACAAGTTCCGGCGCCGCGACCTCGCCGTCGACTCCGGTGCGCTGATCGACTTCTACGAGCAGCGGATCCCTGCCGCCGTGTGCGACCGGGAACGCTTCGAGACCTGGCGGCGTTCCGCCGAACGACGCGACCCCGACATCCTCGAGATGCGCTTCGAGGACCTGCTGCGACGCGAGATCGATCCTTCGGCGGGGACTCTCTTCCCGGACCGCTGGAAGGACGACGATCTCGACCTGCCGCTGAGCTACCGCTTCGAGCCCGGACGCAGCGACGACGGGGTCACGATCGACGTGCCCCTTCCGCTGCTGCCCAAGCTGCGCTAGGAGCGACTCGAGTGGGGAGTTCCAGGTCAACTCCCGGACAAGGTCCTGGCGCTGCTGAAGGCCCTTCCAAAACGCCATCGGAAGCTCTTCACCCCGGCAGGCGCGACCGTCGACGCCTTCCTCGACGATCGCCAGGAGCGAAAAGGATCGCTTCGTGACTCCCTCCTGGCCTTTCTGCAGCGAAGAGCGGGGCGTACCCTGCCCGACGATCCGTGGGCCGAGTCGACGCTCCCCGCCCACTGCCACCTCCACATTCGGGTCCTCGATGAAGGTGGCGAAGAACTCGCGCGGGGCGACGATCTCGAGAAGTTGAAGCACCAACTCTCGGGCACCGTCGACACGGCCCTGGCCCAGCTGCCGAACGAAGAGTGGAACCGAGTCGGCCTGAAGAGCTGGCGTCAGGACCTGCCGCCTTCGATCGAGGCCTCGTTCCAGGGTCATCGCCTGCTGCGCTATCCAACCCTCCTCGACCGTGGCGATAGCGTCGACCTGACCCTGTTCGACGACGCCGATCTCGCCCGCCATTGCAGCCGTCGAGCGATCGCACGGCTTCTCGTCCTGGCTCTGGCCGAACCCTGCAAGCTGGCGCGGCGTGAGCTGGCGTCATCGGCCCTGGCGCTGCGATGGGGATTCCTGCCATCGGCGCCGTGGGCGCCTTCAGACGGCCTGTCTGAGCCCACCGACGCCGTCGACGAAGTCCTCCTGGCAACGGCGCTCGACAGCCTGGACGACGAACCCCCTCGCGATCAGCCCGGATTCTTCAACGCCCTCGAGCACGTACGGCCGACGATCGTGACCCAGGCCCTCGACCTGGCGAGGCGCTACGAAGGATGGATCGCCAGGGCGGAGGAACTCCGCGACCGACTCGGGCAGCTCGACGACGTGGGACTCACCCCGGACGTCGAACGCCAGCTCGACGGACTGCTCTTTCGCGGCACGCTCCTGGCGACTCCTGCCAGTCACCGGAGGCAGTTCGCGCGCTACCTGCGCGCCATCGAAACGCGCCTCGACAAGGCCGCAGTCGACCCTCATCGGGACCGCGAGAGACTCGAGAGCCTGGAGCCCATCCTCGCTGGTCTCGCCGATCGCCTTGGTCACGCCGACCCCCTCGATCACAGCGATCCCGACTTCCAACGGGCTCGCTTCCTGATCGAGGAACTCCGGATCTCGGCCTTCGCCCAGGAAGTCGGCACCCTCGGTTCCCGCCTCGCCTCAACGGCTGGAGAAGGCCTGGCATCGCTTCGACAGCGCCCGATCGTCGAGGTGACGACCCTAGAAGCTCAGACCGACCGACAGGCGGAACTCCCTCGGCGTCACGTAGTCCTCCGGCCTGCGAGCCTGCGCGATGCCGGCCGGCGTCGAGTAGGCGACGGGCAGACCCTGCGAGTCGGTCGCCCCCAGGGGATCGGGCAGGACCGTCGATGCGACCTCGCGAGCCGCGGAATCGTCGAACACATTGCGCGCCTCGACTTCGATCCACGGTTCCCAGCGGCCGAACTCGAAGGCCCAGCGGAGCGCCACGTCGAACGTCTGCCAGCTCGGGACCCGGCGACTCCCACGACCGTCGAAGAACAGGGTCTGTTGCGATGGCGGCGCGAGATAACCGGGGTTCGAGGCGAGCTGCTCGGCGGTCAGGGGAAATCCGTAGGCCTTGACGCTGTAGGCGGCGCCGCCGGAGTGGGTGTACAAGCCGCTGATCGACAGGATCCCCGGGCCGAGAGGCTGGTTCCAGACCGACCACAGCCTGGCCAGATCGCGCGCCGTGCGATCGAGGGTGCCGGTCGGCTCGCTCCGACCGAGGAACACCATCTCTTCGTAGTCGCCCAGGCCCGAGACGGCGGCGGGCCGCAGTTCGCTCTCGCCCAGGTAGTTGCCTTCCCGCTCGAACTCGTGAGACCACTGCAGCGCGGCGCGCCAGTTCTTCCGGAACCGGATCCCCGCCCGGAGAACGGCGGCGTGATAGTCGCGGCGTGCCGCGCTCGAGGCATCGAGCAGCGCCCGATCGAAGACTTCACCGTTGCGTTCGATCGTCCCGAGCGAGACATCGGAAAAGTCCTCCGGCATGCGAAGCGCGCTGCGCTGGATGGCACTCAACTCCACCCAGCCGATCGGCCCGAGCTGACCCGCGATGGTGATCGTCATCTCATCCGTCAGGGCGGGTTGCAGATCGTCGCCGGCGGTGAGGATTCGACTCGGTGTGCTTCCTCCACCCGGCTGCCAGTTGCCGGGGTCGGAGCCGGGCGCGAAGTCGACTCCGGCGCCTTCGGGACCGACATAGGTCCAGGAACGCCGGATCGCATCGAGCTCGGCGACCTGAGTCGGATTCACCCTGCCGCCATAGCGCCCGTAGCCGGCAGACAACACCGCGCGGCCATCGCCCCGGATGTCCCACCCCACGGTCACCCGAGGGAGGATCTGCCCTTCGAGCTTCACGGCTTCGAGCGCGCCCGGCGCCATCACCTCCCCACCTTCGACTCGCAACCCGAGGTTGAGCGCCAGCTTCGGAAGGGCTGCCCAGCGATCCTGCACCCACAGAGCCGTACTCCGGACGTCGACCCGATCGCCCGCCGGGATCAGATCGAGGCGATGGGTACGCCCCGTCTCGAATAGCGGCTGCAGACGCCCTACGGGATCCCGCACCGCTTCTCCATCCGCCGTCAGCAGAACGTCGGCGATGAGAGCCGAGTTGGATCGGAAAGGATCGCCCAGACCCTCTCCGCGATCGCGAGAGGTCTCGAATCCACCCTCGAGTTCGTGGCCGCCGACGCCGCCATGCAGCACCCGGCCGATCGATCCGGACAGCCTCACTCCGTCGACCGTCGAAGGCTGCAGAGGGTTCCACCAGGGTGCGTTGTAGTGGCCCGGTTCCTGGGTCGCCCGAAACGCCGGCAGGGTCGACACCCCGCCGGCATCGACCGCTTCGACGATCACTCCACTGTCGTGAAACGAAAACCGCGCTTCTCCGAACAGTCCCCAGGTGAAATGGCCGTCCCAGGCCAGACTCACCCGGCTGCTTTCCACTTCGGACTCCTGGAGGCCCGCGGGATCGAGAGTCGAGGGGAGCGACGCTGCCACCACCGTGCCCTTCGCTGCAGCGATCGAACCCCACAGCTGGTGGGCGGCTCCCGGGGATGCCGTCACCTTCGCCTGCAGACGCGAGTCGTCGACGAGTGTCGGTCGGTGGCCGCCGAGACCGAAGAGCGAAGACTGCCGCTGGTCCCCCTCCTGAATGGCGCCGAAGATCTGCAGGCGCCGCTTGACCAGCGGTCCGCCGATCGAGGCGCTCTGGACCGACTGCAGGTCGTCGGGCCGCGTCGCCGACCGGTCGCTTTCGAACGGCGTCCGCGCGCGCCAGGCGGGGTTCGAGAGGTCGAGGCGCAGGGAACCGTGCAGCTCGTCGTCGCCGCGGCGAGTCAGCGCACTCACGATTCCGCCGGTGAAACGCCCGTACTCCGCCGAGAGATTGCCGTCGAGGGTTTCGACCACTTCCAGGGTGTCGGTGACGACCGGCACCGACAACCCGGTCACGGGGTCGCCGACCACTCCCAGCACCGGATCGTTCATCTCTCCCCCATCGATCAAGACACGGCTGTCCCACGCCAGCCCGCCGGCGATCGAGGTCTGACCGAGATCACGACGAACGACCAGATCGCTGGCCAGCGGACCCAGGCGCGGGATCGAAGCGAGATCGTGGGGAAAGGCGAGCCGGTCGACCGCGTCGAAGGCCTGGTAGTCGCTCGACTCCAGAGTCTCGACCGCGGGCGGTTTCTCGGCGAGGATGATGATGATCTCCTCGAACTCCGCGACCTCCATCACCGCATCACTGCGCGACACGCGGCCGAGCTCGATTCGAACCCGCCTCTCCACCGTCGTGAGGCCCTCTCCCGCGTACGTGATGCCGTAGGTGCCCGGTGGCAGTCCGCGCAGGAAGAAGCGACCGTCCCTGCCCGTCTGATCGACTCGCGGCGAAGGCAGGAGAGTCGAGCGAGCCGTCACCTGAACCGACTGCAGCGGCCGCCCATCGACATCCACCGTACGCCCCCTGACAGACCCGGTCAACGGAGCCTGAGCCCACGCCACCGCCCCCAGGGAAAGGCCGATCAGCAGGGCGCCGGCAGCAACGAAGAGTCGACGACCGACAGGCATGAGAAGGAAGGGGTGGTTTCGACCTGGCCAGCGTGGGAAGGATGCCGAGTATAGCCGCAGGCGCTACCTTCTCCCGCCCCTGTCGTCGATCGAGGACTGCTACTCTCCGCGGCTGTGAGCGTGCCCTCGATCTCCGTCAATCGACCGATCCTGGCGAACCTCTTGATGATCCTGGTGATCGTCGGCGGAATCTTCAGCTATCAACAGATGGGACAGGAGATCTTCCCGGAGATGCCCATGGAGATGGTCAACGTGACCACCATCCTACCCGGCGCCTCCCCGAAAGAAGTCGAGCAACTCCTCACCATCCCGATCGAGAGGGAACTCGAGAAGATCGACGACATCGACGTCATGACCTCGACCTCCGGCGACGGCTTCTCATCGATCGTCATCCAGTTCGAAGCCGGCGTCGGAGACCTGTTCCAGAAGGTCACGGAGATCCAGAACCAGATCGAGAAGGTCGAACGTTTCCCCGCCGAGGCCGAGCGACCGAGTGTCACCGAGGTGAAGGCCTCCTTCGAGATCATGACGCTCAGTCTCGTAGGTGACGCTCCCGAACGCGAGATGCGCGACCTCTCCAGGGATCTGCGCGAGTCCCTGCGTCGAGTGCCCGGGATCGACGAGGTCACCGTCCACGGCCTGCGAGAACGTGAGATCTGGGTGGAGGTCGACCCCTACCGCCTGCAGTCCTACGGACTTTCCCTGCGGGCCGTCTCACAGGCTCTTCGCGACCGCAACCTCAACCTTCCCGGAGGCCTCATTCGCCTCGACCGCGGAGAGTTCGCCGTCCGGACGGAAGCGGAGTTCACCAACCTCGACGAGATCTTCGAAACGATCCTGCTCGAAGACCGGGACGGCGGCTACGTTCGCGTTCGTGACCTCGCCACCGTCCGTGACACCTTCGCCGAGACTTCCGCACTGGCCCGCCTCAACGGCCATCCCAGTCTCAACATCACGATCAAGAAGAGCCCGGATTCCAACGCCCTCGACATCTCGACCGCGGTACGGGCGACCCTCGACGCCTACGAGTCGCGCCTGCCGGCAGGATCGCAACTGGTGGTCCTGAAGGACACTTCGATCGACATCGGCAATCGCCTGCGAGCGCTCTTCCAGAACTTCGCAGTGGGCCTCATGCTCGTGGCGCTGTCCTTCACCGTGGCGATCGGCTGGCGCGCCGCCATCATCATCACGGCCGGTCTGCCGGTCGCCTTCCTGGGATCGTTCATCTTCCTGAACGCCTGGGGCTACACGCTCAACGAACTGGTCATCTTCGCCATGATCCTCGTGCTCGGCCTGATCGTCGACGACGCCATCGTGGTGTGCGAGAACATCTACCGTCATCTCGAGGAGGGGATGCCTCTCAAGCAGGCCGCGATCTTCGGCGCCGAACAGATTTCGGCGCCCGTGGTCGCCACCGTCATGACAACGGTCGCCGCCTTCCTGCCCCTTCTCATGATGGGCGGCATCGTCGGCAAGTTCATGGCGACGATTCCGGTCGTGATCTGCCTCGCCCTGGTGGCGTCGCTCTTCGAAGCCTTCTTCATCCTGCCGGCCCATGTTCTCGAATGGAGCGGCACACGGCCCACCCGGGAGGCGCCGAAGCCCAGGGAGTGGGTCGCCTCTCTCTCCATCGCCTACGAACGGTTCATCTCGAGCTGCCTGCGCTGGCGCTACGCCTGCGTGACGTTGGTGGTCCTGGCCGCCGCGGGCTCCCTGATCGTCGCTTCGAAGATGGATTTCATCCTGTTCGGAGGCAACGACGTGCAGTCGTTCAGCGTCGGAATGGAAGGACGCCCCAGTGCCTCCCTTCACGAAACCGATCGGATCCTGCGAGAGATCGAGTCGGACGTCCTGGCCGTCAGGACGAACAATCCCGACATTCGGGCAGTACGCACCCGCGCCGGCGCCATGAGTCGAGGGGCCTACAACTCCGTGTCCGGCAGCCACGTCGGGCAGATCTCGATCGAGCTGGTGCCCGAAGGTGAGCGACGCCAATCCGGTCGGCAGACGCTGGCCGAGGTGCGCGAGAATCTCGAGTTCATCCCCGGAGCGCGGGCCATCCATTTCGAGGAGGCCGAGCAGGGGCCGCCCGTCGGCAAGGCGGTCCATGTCCAGATCAAGGGCGACAACTTCGCCACCCTCGAGCAGATCGCCGACGAGATCGCGACGTTCCTCTCGACCCTGGACGGAGTTCACGAGATCACCGACAACTTCCCGCCCGGCAAGGACGAGGTGGTTCCGGCCTTCGACCTCCAGCGACTCGCCAATACACAGCTCGACGTTGCAGCCATCGCCCAGGAGATCCGCGGCAGTTTCGAGGGACTCGAAGCGACGCGGATCTACGACGGCAACGAGGAGATCGAGGTGATGGTGAAACTGGCCCCGCAGCATCGACGCAGCCTCGCCGACCTGGCCGAAATGCAGTTCGCAACGCCCCAGGGTCCGATTCCCTTCTCGAACGTCGCCGACCTGGTTCGCCGCCAGGGCGTCTCCCAGATCCAGCATCACAACAGCCGACGGGCCATCGAGGTCATGGCCGAGGTCGATGAGCAGGTGATCACATCGCAGCGCGCGAACCGTCAGTTGATGGCCCGCTTCAGCGACATCGCGGACCGCCATCCCGGCTACACCATCGAGTACGGCGGCGAGTTCGAGGATACCGAGGAATCCGTCGCCTCCCTGATGCAGGCCTTCGTCATCGCCGTCGTCCTGATCTACGTGATCCTCGGAGGACTCTTCGGCTCCTTCATCCAGCCTCTGATCGTGATGTTCTCGGTGCCGTTTTCCTTCATCGGCGTCGTGCTCGGCTTCTACGTTCTCGGACAGCCCCTGGGAATGTCCGCCCTGATCGGAACTCTCGCCCTCACCGGAATCGTGGTCAACGATTCACTCATCCTGATCGAATTCATCAACCGGCGGCGAAGCGAGGGCGTCGGAGTCGAAGACTCCATAAGACGCGCCGGAAGCGCACGCCTGCGGCCGATCATCCTGACTTCGATCACCACCATCGCCGGCCTTCTTCCGATGTCACTCGGCCTCTTCGGAGTCGATGAGTCACTGCGGCCGATGGCGATCGCGATCACCTGGGGTCTGAGTTTCGCGACCCTCCTGACCCTCGTCATCATCCCCTGCGTCTACCGGATCTTCGACGACATCTCGTTGCTCCTGCGAAGGCGCCCGCTCGCCATGAAGCGAGACGAGGAGGCGACGCTCGCCCTCTCGCCGCCGACCTCCACCTGAGGCCCACAAGCCCGTCGGGCCGCCGTTCCGGCGTGTTAGCATCGCGCCCTTGCGCGAGCGGCGTTTCGAACGCCCGCAGAGCGCGACAAGGAACGTTCGCAAGCGCCGGTCGATCACCACCAGCACGCCGGGACACAGCCCCTTCCGGGACATCGACGATCCCGCAGTCAGCGCCCAAACCAGTCAGGGAGACACCATGAACTTCGATTTCTCAGACGCCCAGAAGATGCTCAAGAAGCAGGCACGCGAGTTCCTGAAGCAGAGCTGCGACCTCACCGTCCCCCGCAGGATTCTCGACGGTGACGAGTCCTACGCCAGGGATGTCTGGGACGGGCTGGTCGACCTCGAATGGACGGGGATCGCGATCCCCGAGCAGTACGGCGGAATCGGCTTCGGCTACCTGGAGCTCTGCTGTATTGCCGAGGAGCTCGGCCGGGCCGTGGCTCCGGTTCCCTTCTCCTCTTCCGTCTACCTCGCCACCGAGGCCATTCTCGCCGCGGGCAGCGAAGAGCAGAAGCAGAACTGGCTGCCCAAGCTGGCCGCGGGCGAGGTGATCGGTACCTTCGCCCTTGCAGAGGGCACACGCACCCCCACGCCCGGCACCCAGAGCACGACCTTCTCCGGCGGCGTCCTCAACGGCGAGAAGATCCCCGTACCCGATGGCGACGTCGCCGACTTCGCGGTCGTCGTCGCACAGGGGAGCAGCGGTCCGAGCCTCGCGATCGTCGATCTCGCGGCGAGGGCGTCACCCGGGAAGTGGTCGAAACCATCGATCCCACTCGCTCCCACGCCCGCGTCAAGTTCGACAACGCGCCCGCCGACCGCTCGGAGGCCGATGGCGACGGCTGGGACCTCCGTGGGAAGGTCTTCGACCGCGCCGCCGTTCTCTTCGCGATGGAGCAACTGGGTGGATCCGACGCCTGCCTGCAGATGGCCTGCGACTACGCGCGCGGGCGCTACGCCTTCGGACGCCCGATCGGCTCGTTCCAGGCCATCAAGCACAAGCTCGCCGACATGTACATCAAGAACGAACTCGCCCGGGCGAATTGCTACTACGGCGCCTGGGCACTCGAGAGCGGCGCTCCGGAACTGGCCGTCGCCGCCGCCGGCGCGCGGATCTCCGCCACCCAGGCCTATCACTACGCCTCGAAGGAGAACATCCAGACGCACGGCGGCATCGGCTTCACCTGGGAGCACGACTGTCACCTCTTCTACCGTCGGGCGAAGCTCCTGTCCCTGGCTCTCGGCAGCCTGCGCTCCTGGAAGGATCTCCTGATCGAGCGTCTGGAGAAGCAGGCGGCGGCCTGATGGACTTCAACGACACTCCCGAGCAGGCAGCGTTTCGCGCCGAGGTTCGGTCGTGGCTGGAGGCCAACGCCAGTCCGAAGGGAGAGTCCCAGGACAGCCTCTTCTCTGCCCGCACCGACGAGGCGGCGCACGTCGCTGCCGCCCAGGCCTGGCAGAAGAAGAAGGCCGAGGCCGGCTGGGCGGCCATCCACTGGCCCGAGGAGTACGGCGGCCGGGGCGCGAGCCCCATGGAGACCGTCATCTACCGAGAGGAAGAGGCGCGCTTCGACGTTCCCCAAGGGCCTTCGCCATCGGCCTGGGAATGTGCGGCCCGGTACTGATGGACTACGCCGACGAGGAGACCAAGCAGAACCGCGCCTGCCCAAGATGACGTCAGGCGAGGAGATCTGGTGCCAGCTCTTCTCGGAGCCCACCGCCGGATCGGACCTCGCCGGCCTGCGCACCCGGGCAGTCCGTGACGGCGACGACTGGGTGATCAACGGCCAGAAGGTCTGGACTTCCGGCGCCCACTACTGTGACTACGGCATCCTGGTCACCCGGCACGATCCGAGCCTGGCGAAGCACAAGGGGCTGACGTTCTTCTGGTTCGACATGAAGTCCCCGGGCGTCGAGATCAAGCCCATCAAGCAGATTTCGGGCGGCGCGAACTTCAACGAAGTCTTCTTCACCAATCTCAGGATCCCGGACTCACAGCGCCTCGGCGAAGTCGGCGAGGGCTGGCAGGTGTCCTTGACCACTCTGATGAACGAGCGCCTCGCCGTCGGCGGGGCCTCGCCCCCCGATGCACACCATCTGCTCCAACTGGCCCAGCGACTGGAGATCGACGGCGCTCCAGCACTGCCGAACTCCGGAGTTCGTTCGAGGATCGCCGACTGGTACATCGAGGCCGAGGGCCTGCGGCTGATCAAGGCGCGCAGCATGACGGCTCTGGCTCGAGGCGCGACCCCGGGACCCGAAGCGTCGATCGAGAAGATGGTCGGTGCTGCGAAACAGCAGGAAATCGCGGCACTTCGGCATGGACCTCATGGAGGCCGCAGGAGTCCTCGTCTCCGAGGAACTGACGGAAGCCGCCGGGCTCTTCCAATCCGCCTTCCTGGGCTCGCCGGGTTTCCGGATCGCTGGAGGGACCGACGAGATCCTGCGCAACATCATCGCCGAGAGAGTGCTGCAGCTTCCGGGCGACATCCGAGTCGACCGGGGCGTGCCCTTCAACGACATCCCCACCGGCAGCGCCTAGTCGACGGCTTCACGACGCCGGACTCTGACACTGCCAGGGCAACAGTCAGAACCGGAGGAACAGCATGAGCGACTTCGAGACCATCCGTTACGAGGTCGAACGTGGCAGGGCGCGAATCACTCTCGATCGCCCCGAGAAGCGCAACGCGATGAACCTCCGGCTCCTCGAGGAGCTGCACGAGGCCCTCTGGGAGGCCGACGACGACACCCGGGTCCATGCCGTCGTGATTCGCGGCGCCGGGCCCTCCTTCTGCGCCGGCTACGACCTGTCGGGCTTCGGAAGCCGACGCGACGAACGCGAGGGAGGCCCCTACCGCGGAGCCGCCAGCTTCGACGACGACGCCTGGCAGCTCGAACGCTCCCAGCGCCTTCGCATGGCGCTCTTCGACATGCACAAGCCCTCCATCGCCCAGGTGCACGGGTTCTGCCTGGCCGGCGGCACCGACATCGCGCTGCTCTGCGACATGGTGATCGCCGCCGACGACGCCACGATCGGCTTTCCGCCGGCGCGCGATCTCGGCGCGCTGCCGAACAACATGTGGCTCTACAACGTCGGCCCGCAGTGGGCCAAGCGGCTGACACTGACCGGGGACACCGTCACCGGCAGCGAAGCGGCCCAGATCGGCCTGGTCCTGAAGTCGGTGCCGGGCGACCTGCTCGAGGCCGAGGTCGAGGGACTGCTCGATCGCATGGCGCTGATCGACCCGGAGCTGCTGGCGGCCAACAAGCGCATCGTCAATCTGGGCCTCGAGCTGATGGGCGCCCGCACGCTGCAACGCCTGGCGGCCGAGAACGACGCCCGCGGCCACCAGGCCCCGAGCGCCCGGCGCTTCGTGGCGACCGTCGGGGAGAAGGGCCTGAAGCAGGCCTTCGCGGACCGCGACCGCGACTTCGGCGACGGACGGGCCCGCGTCAGGGGAGCCGAGATCCGCGACGACGAGGGGGCCGCCCCCCCCGCCCCCTCACGGCCCCCCCTCCCCCCACCCCCCCCCCCGCCCCCCACCCGCGCTGTGGGCCCCCAGTTATTTCTCTAGTCCCCCCTCTCCCCTCGTCCCTCTTCCCCGTCCTCCTCCTCCCTCCCCCCTCCCCCTCCTCCGCGTCGTTGCTGCCCAGAAGGACTGATCGACTGCCGGAAGCGACAGGATCGGCAGTCCCCGATGTTCGGACGCCGTTCGACTCAACCGGCGCAGTCGGGGGTCGATCGCACTCGACGTTCCAGGTCTTCGAGACGCACTTCCACGTCCCGGACTTCCTGCGGGCCGACCCCGGCCATGCCACGGACCGGACGTCCCAGGGCTCGGCCGAGAGCGGCCACCGACTCGTCCACTTCCCGCACAACGGTCTGCTTCCACTCGGCCACCCGGCTCCGAACCGGACCGTCGAGCTTCTCGCCACGCTGCAGAAGCTCTTCAGAGAGAACTGCCGACCTCTCTCTCAGCAGATCGGCGGCTCCCAGCACCAGCCACCAGATTCGCCGCGCTCGGCGGTTCGAGGGTCTCTCGTCAGTCATTGCGCACCTCCTCGGCCGCCGAGGACTTGGCCCTCTTCTTCGGCTCGACTATCGGCTTCGGCGGCGCCTCCTCCCCAGCCCTCTCCTCGGGCTTCTCCATTCCCGCCAACAGGATCTCGAGATCGTCGAGCCGCTTTCTCAGCGCACTCATTTCATCGCGGGCCTCCCTCATCGGCGGCAGCCGTTCGATCGAGGTCCGGACGAAGCGGTCGAAGCCCTTCTGAACCTGGTTCACTCCTTCACTGATCCGCTCTCCTCCAGCCCGGACCAGCTCATGAAGGGTGTCGACCGAGAGCCGACTCCGGCCGTTCCTGCGATCCTCGAGAATGATCTGGGTCAGGGTCTGTTCGGTGACCACCTCGTCGGTGACGTTGTCGATCACTTCGATATCGACTCCCTCGCGAATCCAGGCCGCGAGCTCGGACAGACTCACGTAGCGGCTCTCTTCGGTGTCGTAGAGCTTGCGGCTCTCGTATCGCTTGATGACTCGGGGCATGGGCTTCCTCCTCCGGCGGGCCGTCACGGCATGTTGCCGCGTCGCGGCAACAGGATACCGCATTGCGGCGTCCGAGTGCGGCATCATTCGGGCCGACCCGACTACGCCCTCGAAGTCCTTCCCGACGCCGGCCTGC
>CALOFD010000020.1:0-42075 GCA_942492505.1 Thermoanaerobaculia bacterium | reverse complement strand
AATATTCATGCAGCCTTCGGAAGATAGACATGGTGAAGGCCGTGGACGGCCGGGAATTCAACAACGTTGCAGGGTTCCGCTGCTCGTACGGGACGACCGTCCGGCGCGTCGCTATTCAAGGACTGGTGTGTTCGCCACGGATGGTAGTAATCCAGATACGACGACATAAGTCTCTTGAGATGCCGCTCGTTGAGCACGATGACGTGGTCGAAAAGTTCTCGGCGTAGCGTCCCAATTACTCGTTCCACATAGGCGTTTTGCCATGGCGACGCAGGTGCCGTGATGACCTCGTCGATACCCAGACTTTCAATCCTCCGCGTAACGCGCTCGCCGTATATGCCATCGCCGTCTCGAATCAGATAACTCGGAGCAGTATCAAACGGAAACGCTTCGACGATCTGTTGCGCCGTCCACTGCGCCGTAGGATGTTCCGTCACGTTGAAGTGAACAATTCGCCGCCGGTCGTGGGCAAGCACGATGAAGACGAACAACACCCGAAACGTAGCCGTCGGGACAATGAAAAAGTCGATCGATACGAGATCTCGAACATGCTGGTCCAGGAATGTTCTCCACGTAGGTGACGGTGGCCCGGTTCGCTTGGGCTGATACTTTTCTACCGTTGACTTGGCAACGTCGATTCCAAGCATCGCGAGCTCAGCGACGATCTTCGGCGAGCCCCACGTCGGATTGGCTTCCCACATCCGCCCAATGAGCTTTCTGAGTTCTGGCGAAATCCGAGGTCGGCCTGGCTTAGCCGACTGACTGAGCGCGCGCCAGTAGTCGCGGAATCGCTTTTTCTGCCAAGTCGTTACGGTCCTGGGCTGGACAAAGTACAGGGCTGCGCGCCAGCCCGCCCAAAATTTCGCTATGAAGCACCAGAGCAGCCGGTCAGCAGGCCTAATTCTTGGCCTTTGTCCTGATTTTCGATACAGAAACAACTGATTCCGCAGCGCCGCATTCTCCGCCTGTAAAGACAGCCGCGATCGGACAGATGTAGTCACCAACGTCAGAATAAACTGGATCAGTCGTATCATGGATCCAAGGATCAACCATCATCGCTTCAGATCAATCAGCATCATATAGATACGCTACCAACATGAAACTGGATCCCTAATGCCCCTTCTTCGACGCCTTCATCGAGTCGAGCCTGGTCGGACTGCGCAAACCCGACCCCAGGATCTATCACTACGCCCTCGAGAAGATCGGCGCCCAACCCGAGCAGACCGCCTTCCTCGACGACATCGGATCCAACCTCAAGGCAGCGAAGGCCCTTGGCATCACCACCATCAAGGTCGTCGAGCCGAACTCAGCCCTCGAGGAACTCGAGGCACTCGTCGGCCTGAAGCTGCTATGAAAGAGGAGCGCAGATCGGCCTCCTCCCCCAGAAGCGCTCGGCTGACGGTGTTCCGCGACTCGGCTCAGTCGGGAGGCCGATCGAGGCCAACGCGTTCTCGAGTGTCGAACGAGCCGTTCTCGTCAGTCGGTGGGACTCGCCCAACTCGGCGCCCAGGACGCCCACCGCTCGAGTCAGCTCGTCCACCGCTCGCTGCGCCTCTCCCCTGTCGAGATCTGCCCGGCCGCGGGCAGCCCGCGCCGCCGCAGTCCTCCAGTGCCCGGCGCCGAGAGACGCCTCGAAGATCCCGATGGCTCTGGCGAAGATCACGTCGGCCTCTTCGTAGCGGCCCTCACCGGCGAGAGCCTGGACCCAGGCTCGTCAGGCTGCCGGCATAGCTCCAATGTTCCTCTCCGAACGCCTTCGCCTTGATCTCGAGTGACTCGCGCGACGCCTGTTCCGCTCGTCGCCAATCGCCCTGCTCGCGGTAGACCTCGGCCAGATTGTTGAGATTGATCCCGACCAGCCCCGCCTCCTCGCCGAGGAGTCGCCGATTGATCTCGATCGCCTCCAGCAGCATCTCGGAGGCTTCCTCGAAACGTTGTCGGTCGGTCAGCAGCATGCCCAGGTTGTTCAGGGTCGGTGAAATCTCTTCGTGAACCGGGCCGTAGATCCGCCTCTTCGTCTCCAGGGACTCACGCAACAGCGTCTCGGCCTCGTCCAGCCTGCCCTGCTCCGCCAGCAACTGGGCGAGATTGTTGAGCGACGCGGCCAACTGACTCTCGACGTCCGGACCCAGGGCACGAAGCACCTCCTCGGACTCTCGAAAGAACTCTCCGCCGATTCGGGCTCTCCGACGACATGGTCGAGACGAGCCAACTCGTTGAGAAGTGACGCACTCGAGAGATGAACGGGACCGTGCAGCCGACGGCGAATCGTCAGGCTCCGGTCGAGCAGCTGCCGAGCGATCTCGAACTCACCGAGTTGCAGATAGGTGACCCCGAGCGTTTCGAGAATCTCCCCCTCGACTTCCGGCTGATCCTCGAACGTCGCATCGATCTCCCGGCGAGCCGCTTCGAGCGCCTCGAGGACCGTGACCTCGCGGCCCTGTCCGCCTTCCGGGCGCGCCGAGACCAGCAGGTCGCGAAGGAATCGGTTGATGGCAACCGCTTTGGACGCCTCCGCCGTGGCGATTCGTTCGGCCTCGATCGCTCGAAGGCGTCCGAGGTTCGCCGCGACAGCCCCCGCGACCAGGGCAAGAGCGACCAGGATCCCGGCCGAAACCGCCAGACGGTTGCGACGCACGAAGCGGCTGAGGCGGTAGCCGAGGCTCGGCGGACGGGCCAGAACGGGCCGATTCTCGAGGTGGCGTCGAATGTCGGCGGCCATCTCGTTCGGAGTGGCGTAGCGCCGTTCCCGGTCCTTTTCCAGCGCCTTGAGGACGATCCAGTCCAGATCACCCTGCAGGTCGCGCTCCAACTCGGCGATGGCACGCCCACGACTCTGGGCGACCTGGGACGAACTGTCGCCGAGGGAGCTCAAACGAGTCGAGGGTCGCGGCGGCAGGTCTTCTCGAATGCGCCGCCGCATCTCGTCGAAGCCTGCGTCCTGCAACTCGGACGGGTCGAACACGGTCACGCCGACCAGCAGCTTGTACAGGATCGCTCCCAGCGAATAGACGTCCGAACGCGTATCGACCTCGAGCGCCGACATTTCGGCCTGCTCCGGCGACATGTAGGCCGGCGTCCCCAGCCACTGGCCCTCGGCGGTGTACATCGTCTCGGCGCTGAGCTTCATGGCCGTCGCCTTGGCGACGCCGAAGTCGATCACCTTCACGTCGGGATCCCCTCGGTATCCACGACCAGCACGTTACTGGGTTTGAGGTCGCGATGGATGATTCCCCGCTGATGGGCGTGCTGGACGCCATCGCAGATCTCCATGAAGAGCGAAAGACGCTCGTCTGTCGACAACCTTCGCCGGTCGCAGTACTCGACCAGCGGGACGCCGCGAATCAGCTCCATGACGAAGTAGGGATGCCCCTCGTCCGTGGTGCCGGCGTCGAAGACCCGCGCGATCGCGGGGTGGTCGAGCAGCGCGAGCATCTGCCGTTCCGACTCGAACCGGGCAACCACCTCGCGGGAGTCCATTCCCGGCTTGATCATCTTGACCGCCACCGATCGACGAACCGGCTCGAGTTGTTCCGCTTCCCACACCTCTCCCATGCCGCCCTCCCCGATCTTCTGCAGAAGTCGGTAGGGACCGAGCCGACGCGAGCGACTCCAGCGCGGTCGATCGCCGCGAGTCGGGGCGTCGTCGGAGAAGAGCGAGGAGTGACTCAAGAGCGGAGGCTGGCGGAAGTCGAAGCAGGCCAGGACTTCCGCCAGCTCCTCACGGTCAGCCGACGGCCTTGGCGAAGGCCTGGTCGAAGTCGGCCTGAATGTCGTCGATGTGCTCGATGCCGACCGAGACACGGACCATTTCAGGATTGACGCCGGCCTGGCGCTGCTCATCGGCGTTCAGCTGCTGATGAGTCGTCGAGGAGGGATGGATCACCAGCGTCTTCGCATCGCCGACATTGGCCAGATGGCTGGCCAACTGGCAGGCGTCGATGAACTTCGCCCCCGCCTCCGAACCGCCCTGGATCCCGAACGACAGGACGCCGCCGAAACCGTTGCGAAGGTACTTCTTCGCCATCTCGTGGTTCGGATGGTCGTCGAGTCCCGGGTAGCTCACCCAGGTGACGGCCTCATGGTTCTGCAGCCACTGAGCCAAGGCGAGCGCGTTGTCGCAGTGGCGCTGCACCCGCAGCGACAGGGTCTCGAGTCCCTGCAGCAGCAGGAAGGAGTTGAACGGGCTGATGCAGGGCCCCATGTCGCGCAGGCCTTCTACCCGACAGCGGATGATGAACGCGATGTTGCCGAACGGCCCGTCGGGTCCGAAGACCTCCGCGAACTTCAGGCCGTGGTAGGCCGGCGACGGCTCGGTGAACACCGGGAAGCGTCCGTTCGACCAGTCGAAGCGCGCCGAATCGACGATGACGCCGCCGATCGAACTGCCATGACCGCCGATCCACTTGGTCGCCGACTCGACCACGATGTCGGCACCATGTTCGATCGGTCGACAGACGTAGCCTCCGCACCCGAAAGTGTTGTCGACCACCAGCGGGATCCCATGGCTGTGGGCGAGTTCGGCCAGGGCCTCGAAATCCGGAACGTTGAAGCGCGGGTTGCCGATCGTCTCGACGTAGAGCGCCTTGGTGCGATCGTCGATCAATGCCGCGAAGTCGTCGGGCGCGTCACCGTCGACGAAGCGCACCTCGACTCCCATGCGCGGCAACGTGACCTTGAACTGATTGTAGGTGCCTCCGTACAGCAGCGAGGTCGAGACGATGTTGTCTCCGCTCTGGGCGAGCATGGTCATGCAGATCATCTGGGCGGCCTGGCCGCTGGCCGTGGCGATCGCCGCTGCCCCGCCTTCGAGCGCCGCCATCCGCTGCTCGAACACGTCGGTGGTCGGGTTCATGATCCGGCTGTAGATGTTGCCGAATTCCTGGAGAGCGAAAAGGCGGGCGCCGTGCGCCGCGTCGTCGAAAGTGTAGGAGGTGGTCTGGTAGATGGGGACGGCCCGTGCGTTGGTGCCTGGAGCCGGCTCCTGGCCGGCGTGGACCTGCAGGGTCTCGAAGCGAGGGCTGGGATCGCTCAAACGGTGACTCCTTCTCGAAAGTTGGAAAACGCGATTGTACGGCACACCGCCGAGCAGGCATCCCTGGAAAGCGACTGCTAGAGTGCGCCGGATCATGCAACTGCCGAGGGAACTGCCGGAGTTCGAGACCCACGAACTCGCCCCCCGGCGCACGCGCTACTGCATGTTGATCGTCGTCTGGAACGAAGGCGACCGGCTGCGCGGACAACTCGACCGCCTGCAGCCCTACAGCGATCAGATCGACATCGTCATCGCCGACAGCTACTCCAGCGACGGCTCCACCGACCTCGACTACCTGAGAAGCAGGAACGTGAGAGCTCTCGTCCAGACCCGCGAACTGGGTCTCTGCACGGCCACCCGCATGGGTCTCGGCTACGGGCTCGACGAGGGCTACGAAGGCATCGTCACGGTCGACGGCAACGGCAAGGACGGCGTCGAGGCGACGCCCCGGTTCATCGAAGCGCTCGACGAGGGCTACGATCTCGTCCAGGGCTCGCGATTCATGGAGGGCGGCGTGAACGCGAACACGCCGCTCGATCGATACATCGGAGTGCGCTACATCTTCGCTCCGATCCTCTCGATCGCCTCCGGCGTTCGCTACACCGATCCAACGAACGCCTTCCGGGCGATCAGCCGCCGGCTGCTCGAAGACCCGGGCTGCCAGCCCCTGCGCAAGGAATTCGTCCGATTCAACCTGCAGATGTACCTGATCTACTGCGCGGGTCGCCTCGGGCTTCGGGCCAAGGAGATTCCCGTGGTCCGGGTCTATCCCGAGAGCGGCACGGTCCCCACCAAGATCGTGAGCCTGAGGACCAAGCTCCTCGTCGTATGGGAGATGCTTCAGGTCGCCTTCGGCGTCTACAATCCGAAGAGCCGGTGAGCCACGGGTCGATCCGACGACGGTTCTTCTTCGACCCACCCGTCGGTTCGAGCATGGCCTTCCATGGGACCAGGACGATGAACGAAACTTTCGATCTTCTCCGACTCGCAGGCTCCCGAAATCTGCGACGCGCATGTGCCGCCATCCTGGTCCTGGCTGCTTCAGGCGCCCTGATTGCTGTCGGCGCAGCCGATCGCTACCCCAGGATGCCCAAGAAGGCGCCGCCCGCCCATCCGGTCGCCGGATCCGAAGCCGAGGACGAAGCTTCCATGCTCGCCTACACCGAAGAGATTCCGGGCACGGGTGCGACCTTCGAGATGGTTCCCGTCCGGGGTGGGAGCTTTCTCCAGGGAAGCCCTCCGGGAGAGCGCGGCAGGAAGTCCGACGAAGGCCCGCAGCGAGCGGTGCGGATCTCCCCGTTCTGGATGGGACGTACGGAAGTGCGTTGGGACGAATTCGACATCTTCATGCTCGATCTCGACGACTCCAACCGGCGCGTCGACCAGGATCGCTGGGCCGATGCCGTCTCACGCCCCACTCCGCCCTACACGCCGATGGACTTCGGCATGGGACACGACGGCTATCCGGCCATCTCGATGACTCAACTGGCAGCGCGCCAGTACACCCGCTGGCTGACGATGAAGACCGGTCGCTTCCACCGGCTCCCGACCGAGGCAGAGTGGGAGTACGCGTGTCGGGCGGGAACCGACACCGCCTGGTCCTTCGGCAAGAGCCCGACGAGCGCCGAGGAGTACGCCTGGTTCGCGGCCAACTCGAATCGCCAGTACGCCGCCGTCGGCAGACTGGAGCCCAACCCCTGGGGACTCTTCGACATGCATGGCAATGTGGCCGAGTGGACGCTCGACGCTCTCGTGCCCTACGCGCCGACCGAAGTCGAGGACCCCTTCGCGCGGCCCAGCGAGGAGTACGGCCGGGTGATCCGGGGCGGTTCCTTTCGTGACCCGGTCAACGATCTGCGCTGTGCAGCCCGACGCGCCTCGTCGGCCTCGTGGAAGCGACGCGATCCCCAGCTGCCGCAGTCGATCTGGTACCTCACCAATGCCGACTTCGTCGGCTTCAGGGTCGTCCGGCCGCTCGATCCTCCGCCCTACGAGGAGTGGGACGACCATTGGCGACCCGATACCCCCTCCGTCCTGCGGATCTACGAGGCCCAGCGACGCGGCGAACGCTGAACGAACGCTGCTTCGAACCGCTACACTGGCACCACCAACCAGGAGTTCCCCATGCCCCACGACGCTTCACGACGCGACTTCCTGAAGACCTCTTCGGCCCTGATCGTCGGAGGAGCCCTGGCTCCCCGGCTCGCAGCGAACGACACTCCGAACCCCGGAAGAGCCCTCGGTGACGCCACCATCCGCGTAGCGTTGGTCGGATGCGGTGGTCGCGGTACGGGCGCCGCGGCCCAGGCCTTGAGAACCGCCGGGCCGGTCGAACTCGTTGCGATGGCCGATGCCTTCGAGGATCGGATCGAGAGCAGCCATGGGCAACTCGTCGAGGCTCTCGGCGAGCAGGTCCAGGTCAACAGCGCCAACCGCTATGTCGGCTTCGATGCCTACCGCGACGCCATCGACAGCGGAGTCGACCTCGTGATCCTGGCAACGCCGCCCGGTTTCAGGCCGCAGCACTTCGAGTACTGCATCGAGCGCGGCAAGCACGTCTTCATGGAGAAACCGGTGGCCGTCGACGCGCCTGGAGTCCGGTCCGTGCTGGAAACGGCCCGCGCCGCCAAACAGAAGAACCTCAAGGTCGGAGTCGGCCTCCAGCGCCATCACGACCCGCTCTACGTCGAGACCGTCCAACGGATCCAGGAGGGTGCGATCGGCGAGGTCACGCTGCTCAGGGTCTACTGGAACTCGGAGGGCGTGTGGGTTCGCGAACGCCAGAAGAAGATGACCGAGATGGAGTACCAGATGCGGAACTGGTACTACTTCAACTGGCTGTGCGGCGATCACATCGTCGAACAGCACATCCACAACATCGACGTCGGAAACTGGGTCAAGGGCGGCTACCCCGTGAAGGCCCAGGGTCAGGGCGGTCGCCTGTGGCGAACGGGCAGGGACCACGGCGAGATCTACGACCACCACATGGTGGAGTACACCTTCGAAGACGGCACGAAGATGATCGCCCAGTGCCGCCACATCCCCCAGACCTGGAGCGAGGTGCACGAGTACGCCCACGGCACTCTTGGCAACGCCGACATCAGCGACGGCATCATCGAAGCGAAGGGCAAGCCGCAGTGGCGATTCGCGAATCTCGACGTCGACCCCTATCAGCGCGAGCACGATGCCCTCTTCGATGCCGTCCGCAAGGACCAGCCGTTCAACGAGGCAGAAGACGGAGCCTACGCCACGATGACCGCCATCATGGGACGCATGGCAACCTACTCCGGTCAGGTGGTCACCTGGTCCGATGCCCTGGCGTCGAATGTCAGCCTCGCGCCGGAGCGGCTGGCATGGAAGGCGAAGCCCCAGAGTCTGCCCGACAAGCAGGGCAACTACCCGATCCCCAAACCGGGAACCGGCACCTATTTCTGATCGTTCCGATCCGTTTCCACACGACCCTGAGCCAACTCGGGAGCCTCTTCGTTCACCGCCCGCAGGCGGCGCTCGTCGTCGCGGCGGTCTTCCTCTGCCTCGGCTACTCGACGATCCCTCTGGAAGACTTCGGCCCGGCTCCCCGCCTGAAGAACTCGAGCTCTCCGCCATCCCTCCCGACCCCAGACACCCGCCACGGCACCCCGGCCTCGAAGATCCTCCTCGGCCGCGGATCTCTCCTCACGGGCCGCAGACGAGCCCTCGCGCGCATGAAGTCTCGCCACACCGGAGCCGCCGATCCGGCTCCCGAGACAGCGGCCGGCAAGCCGTCGTCACGCCCCACCCAGACGACCGCCACGACACCGCCGAGACCTCCCGCGTACCATGCATCGCGACCGTCGGAAGAGGTTCCCGTCTTCCCCCAGGCTCCAGCCGCCGAGAGATCCGCGCCGAGCAGATCGGCTGCCGAGGTCGAAGACCGCAACGCCTCTCTCACCAGCCAGCTGGAAGGCTCGGAGGCCACTCGCCGGCCATCACTCCGAAGCCGGGCGAGACCCGACCCTGACGGCGTGCGAAGTCTGAACACGATTCTGGGCGGTGACGCCTCGCCCTTCGCTTCGAACGTCGTGTAGGCCATCGCCAGATCGAGCGGACGCTGCTCCACCGCTCCCAGAACGAAGGCAGGCGGAGTCGCAGCGGAAAGAGTGAACCCGGCACGACGCATTCGGTCGGCGGTCGACTCGAAGCCGCACCATTGCCCGATCCGAACGAACGGAAGGTTCAGGGACTCGACGAGAGCCTGACGAACGGTCACGACATCCCGGTTCCGCCCGTCCGGATTGCGCGGCTCCCACGGCCCTGAGGGGAGATCGAGGCGGAGAGCGCGGTCGGAAACCCGGGACGCGAGGGTCAACGGCTCTCGTTTTCCGCAACCTTCGAGAGCCTCGAGGAGGACGAAAGGCTTCAACGTCGATCCCGGTTGGCGCGCCGCCGATCGGACACGGTCGAACTCCCCTCCACTGCCTGGAATCCCGCCCACATGGGCCAGCACTCCGCCGCTCTGCGCGTCGACAGCGACCAGGGCGATCTGCCCCCTGCCTGCGAGTCGACGACCCCACTCTGCGACGATCATCTCCGCTGAGCGCTGGAGCGCAGCATCCAGGCTGCTCTCGACCACGACTCCCCGGTCCTCGTCGAGTCTCGCAGCCGCATGCTCGGCGACCACGGAAGCGATCCACAGGCGGGTCGCTGGAGCGAGTTCGGCCGCCGGAGGCGTGATCCTCAACCGTGGCAGGCCCGCTGCTCGAGCGTCTCGCACTTCGCTCGGGCTCGACCAGCCCAATTGCTCCATCCGTTCGAGCACCTGACGCTGGCGGGCCAGGGAGCGTTCAGGATTGCGAATCGGGCTCAGGCCGTTCGGCCCCTGGATCATGCCGGCCAGTAACGCCGCCTCCGCCAGGTCGAGATCACGGGCCGACTTCGAAAAGAAGGCCTGCGAAGCGGTTCCCAGGCCATGGATCACTCTTCCCTCGACGTGCCCGAAGTAGGTCGTGTCGAGATAGGCCTCGAGGATCTCCTCCTTCGAATAGTCGGCTTCGAGCGCCAGGGCGCGAACGGCCTCCGAGGCCTTTCGGCCCATCGTCCTCTTCGGCGAAAGGTCGCGGTTCTTGATCAGTTGCTGGGTGATCGTGCTTCCACCCTGGGAAACGCCGCCTCCGACGACATTGGCCACGGCAGCGCGTGCCACTGAACGAGCATCGACACCGGGATGATCGAAGAAGCGAGCATCTTCGATCGCGAGCACGCAGCGCCAGACATGCTCTGGAAGCGAAACGAGGTGGACCGGAACGCGAGGAGCCCGGGACTCGTCCAACGCTTCGGCGACAACGGCTGCTTCGAGAACCACTCGCTTGCGATTCCGTTCCCGTCGATCGTCGGTCTCGGAGATCGCCAGGATCACGCCCGTCTCACGATCCAGGTCCAGGCTCCAGAGCCTCGCCGCCTCCACTCGGCCGTCCGCCAGGTGGTCCCGAAGGTAGATCTGGAAGGAGTCGAAGCCCCAGAAGAACTCTCCCGGCTCACCCGGCTGCCGACCTCGTACTCGCCGGTAGCCCATCGCAAGGAGGCGCTCGACCAACGACCACTCGAAGATCGAGTCGCCGGGCTCCAGGGTCACGGGATCCGCCATCACTCGAACCTGGTTGCGCCCGAGATCGAGATCCAGCGGGTTCGAGGGAAGACAGGGAACGCTGAAGGCAGAGAGCAGCAGCCAGGTCGACGCCGTGAGAGAACTCGGACCGCGAGCCATCGATCGCACCGCCCTCAGCGAGGGAAGGTCTCCCCATCGAAAGGACGGTCAGAGGCACCCGCCCCTGCGGGTGAAGACGCCCGACCGACAGAGCGCCAGAATTCGACCACCATGCAGGGAGCGCCGCTCGCGGCGCCGCAACAAGGAGTCATCATGGAATACCTCATCGCCGCCGTTCTCTTCGCCACCCTCGCCGTACCCTTCCTCTTCCTGGTGTTCAAGGGCCACTAGGGTCGGCGCCGCCCGACGGCGCGGATTGTCAGAGGCCTGCCGAGGAGTCCGCCTGCCGAGCCGGGAGGCTCAGTCCGGTGGCTCGAACTCGCCCTTCTCCCACATCTCCCGCAGGGCGAACTTCTGGATCTTTCCCGACGCGGTCATCGGAAAGTCCTCGACGTGAAACCACAGCGCGGGCGTCTTCTGCGGAGACAGGTGCTGGCGCATGTAGTCGTGCAGCTCTTCGTCGTCGGCACAGGCCTGGGGGTCGGCATCGCGCACGAAGGCCGCCACGATCTCTCCGAAGCGCTCGTCGGGGAGTCCGACGACCGCCACGTCGGCAACCTGCGGGTGTTCGAAGAGGACCTCCTCGATTTCTCGCGGGTAGATGTTCTCTCCACCCCGGATGATCATGTCCTTCAAGCGTCCGGTGATCGTGGTGTAGCCGCGCTCGTCCATCGTCACCAGATCGCCGGTGTGCAGCCACCCTTCTTCGTCGATGGTCTCGGCCGTCTTCTCCGGCATCTCGAAGTAGCCCAGCATCACCAGGTAGCCGCGCGTACACAGTTCTCCCTGGACTCCGATCGGCACCGTCTCACCGGTTTCGGGATCGATCACCTTGATCTCCGTCTGAGGCAGCACGGGACCGAGAGTCTCCGACTTGTCGGCGGGTGAGTCGTCCGGATTCATGAGCGTGATCACCGGCGAACTCTCGGTCTGTCCGTAGACGATCGCAAACTGCACACCGAGGGTCGACTCGATCCGTCGGACCAGGTCCGCCGGAACGGTGGCTCCGCCGGAACTCACCACTTCGAGACTGGAGAGGTCCCGGTTCGAGAAGTCCGGGTGCTCCATGGCGGCGATCAGCATGGTCGGCACCGCCACCATGTGCGTGGCTTCCAGGCTCTCACAGAGTTCGAGAAAGAGCCCCGGCTCGAACTGCAGCTGACAGATCAGCGTGCCCTGAACCTGCGACGTCCCCAGGACGCCGAGCACGCAGCCGGCCGTGTGGAAGAGCGGCATCGGGTTGAGATAGACACTGCCCGGCCCCATCTGGAGTCGTTCGGCGAAGAACCTGGCGTTGTTCGTGATGCCGCGATGATGGAGGTAGGCGCCCTTGGGGAACCCCGTCGTTCCCGACGTGTACTGGATCTGCACGGGATCATCCGGAGAGACCTCGGGAAGGGGCTGCTCGCGATCGGCCCCGGCCAGGAACTCGTCCCAGTCTGCGAACGAAATGACCTCGCGCAGCTCGGACAGTCTGGGCCTGACCTGCTCGACGTAGCTCTGCATCGGATTCCCCCGGAAGCTGGGCAGATAGAACAATCCCGATGAGCGCGACTGCTTCAGGACGTATTCGAGTTCGGCCGGCTGGTACGCCGGGTTGACCGTCACGAGAACGAGTCCGGCCAAGGCGGCGCCGTACTCGAGCAATACCCACTCGGGAATGTTGGGGGCCCAAACCGCCACTCGTTCGCCCTTCTCGAAGCGAGCGGCAAGGGCACAGGCGACAGCTTCGGCGTCGCGCAGCATCTCCTCATAGGTCCAGCGGCGGCGCTCGGAGATCTCCGGGATGCCTTCCACGAGGGCCCATTTCTCGGGAGCGAGTCGAGCCGCCTCACGCAGCGCACCTCCGACAGTGGTGTCCAGGATCGGAGAACGGGTGTCCGCAGCGACGTAGCTCTCGGTCAGACTCATGAGTTTCCTCCTGATGGATCCGTGGGATTCTAGACCGACGCACCCCAAAAGCCATCTCCAGGGCCGCGCCGGCGCGATCCGAGGACTTCACTCGGCACCGAAACCGGCGCGCCGGTGCTATACCATCGGTCGGCCATGGTCACTCCCAGGACCTCCGAAGAAGCGCTCGCTGACCTTCTCGACCTGCTCCAGATGGAGCGGATCGAGGTCAACCTCTTTCGAGCCCAGAACGGCCCGGGGACCCACGTCTTCGGCGGACAGGTGCTCGGTCAGGCGATCGTGGCCGCGTCGCGAACCGTCGAAGATCGCGCCCTGCATTCCATTCACGGCTACTTCCTTCGTCCAGGCGACTCCGAGGTTCCGATCCTCTTCGACGTCGATCGGATCCGCGACGGCAAGAGCTTCACCACCCGCCGCGTTCGGGGCATCCAACACGGCGAGGCCATCTTCAACATGTCGTCGTCCTTCCAGCGACGCGAGGAGGGGCTGAGTCACCAGCGTCCGATGCCCGAGGTACCTCCGCCCGAGAAACTCCAGTCCGAGGCCGAGTTCTTCGAGGAACTCAACCGCAAGGACCCGAGCGCGGCACGCTACGCCTTCCGCTACCACGCCATCGACAGCCGACAGGTGGAGGGCCTCCATATGGTCCCCCGCTTCCGCGACGAAGCCATCGCGCCGATCAAGCACACGTGGATGAAGTCGACTCTGCCACTGCCCGACGACCCGGTCGTGCACTACGCTTTCCTGGCCTACATGTCCGACATGGACTTCATGAGCACCAGCATGCTGCCTCATGGACCCGAGTTGAAGAACTTCTCCCTCCAGGGAGCCAGCCTCGATCACGCCATGTGGTTTCACCGTGACTTCCGCGCCGACGAGTGGCTGCTCTTCGCAAAGGAGAGTCCGGTGGCGGCAGGCGCGAGGGGCTTCGTTCGGGGCAGCTTCTTCAATCAACGGGGAGAGTTGGTGGTTTCCGCCGCACAGGAATGCCTGATTCGTCCTCGTGAGCGCCGGGAGGTCCCGTGAGACGAGGCCCCGGAGACGAGGCTTCCACCCGCCTTCTCGGCCGAAGGAATTCGCGGTTCACCCGGGCTGCCGTCCTTTTTGGGGTCTTCTCCCTGGCGTGTACGAAACCGGCTCCCGAGCCTGCCGTCCTGCAACGCTCGTTCGTAGCGCACGATCCGACATGGGTCGAAGTCAACAGTCGAGGACGTTGGGCCGCCGAGATCGATCTTCCCGGATCGCTGTCCGAGAGCGTCGACCTGCCACCGGCCGCGAGAGCGGTGCTGCCGTGGACGATCCTGGGCGAGATCGACGAAGACCGTCCCGATCGCCGCGTCTCGGTGACGATCTCGATTCGGAGGGGAGCGCTGAGTCGGGTCGTCCTCGAGAGGACACGTCCGCTCGGCTCGAAGAAGTGGTTCGAAGAGGTCGTGGATCTGTCCAGCGAGCCTGCCGGTCCGGCTGAACTGGAAGTCCGCTTCCGGGGCACAACCGACGACTTCAGCGCCGCCGGGAAGGTGGCGGTTTCTCCGCTCCTGCTCTGGTCCAGGGATCCAGACTCGGTGTCACCCCTGCCGGATGTGGTTCTGATCGCCATCGACACGCTGCGGGCCGATCACATCTCCGCCTACGGTGCACCGCGCCCGACCCCCAACATCGACGCGCTCGCCGCTTCCGGCACGCTCTTCGAGCAGGCCATCAGTGCAGCATCCTGGACCCTTCCCAGCTTCTCCTCCATCTTCACCTCGACGTTCCCCTGGACCCACGGAGTCGAAACCACCGAGCGGGCCCTGCCGAACTCACTCACCACCCTTGGTGAGGTCTTCGCTGCCAACGGCTACCGCACCCTGGGATTTCACAGCAGCGGCTACGTTCGACCGATCTTCGGATTCAACCGCGGCTTCGACGAGTACACGCAGAGCTACGGCCTCCAACGCTTCAAACGCAGGGTGGCGCCCAGCCTGAAGGGAATGGCGGGCGTTCCGCTTCTTCTCTTCGTTCACACGTATGACGCCCACGACCCGTACACCTCGGTCCCCGACGACTACCACGACCTCTATACCGATCCGGACTACGAAGACACGAAGAATCTCAGCGGGCGCCTGTTCAGCCGCCTGAACGAGGAACTCATTCTCGAGGAGCAGGACTTCCAGTTCATCCGCGACGAATACGACGGCGGCGTGCGCTTTGTCGACGACTTTCTCCCCACGATGTTCCGGCTTCTCGACGCCAACCGTCCCGGCCGACCTCGAATCGTGGTGTTCTTCTCCGATCACGGGGAGTCCTTCGGGGAACACGACAACGTGGGCCACGGGGCGGGCCCCCGGGCCGAACTCACCCGAGTCCCCCTGATCTTCGCCGGCAGCGGGATCCCCTCAGGCCGTCGCGTGAAGGAGGTCAGCCAGACGCTCGACATCCTCCCGACTCTCGTCGACCTGCTCGGGCTCGACGGCGCTCCGCAAGAACAGATGCAGGGGCGTTCACTGGCAGCCAAGTTCTCTGACGATCCCCCTCCTATGAACCCACGCTCCGTGGCGCTGTCGGGGCACCACGGCGAGTTCGCGATCCGTACCGACGCCTGGTCCCTGCTCCTCGACGGAGAAACCACCGAGCTCTACCATCGCAAGAACGACCCTCTCGAACTCAAGGACGTGGCCGACGATCACCCCGATGTCGTCGAACGTCTCGGTGCCGAACTCGAACGCCGAACGGTCTCGCATCTCGCGAGCGAAAGCAACGACGTGATTCTCGACGAGGCAACTCTCGAAGGCCTGCGGGCTCTGGGCTACATCGACTAGCCACACTCTTTTAGCCATGCCTGCACCGACTCGACCCAGCTTCCGCCGAGAGACCGAGGACGCCCGTCGGAAAGGCTTCGAAACAAGCCGCGGCTACGAGGACAGGGCGCGGCCCGATCAGGGAAACCATCGGTGGCTTCGACGAGCCACTCTGCTGAGCCTCGCCCCTGTACTGGCCCTGGGTTGCTCGACGGCGGTGGATGAGCAGCCTGCTTCCTACAACGGCCCGACCCTGGCTCGCTACTTCGAGTCCTCCGAGCCGATCTACGCCGACAAGAACCGAAGGGGCCGATGGGTCCAGAAGCTCGCGCTCCCGGCGACCCTCGAAGATGTCGTCGATCTCCCCTCAGGAGCGATGGCCTCCCTCTTCTGGTCTCTGGATGCAGAACTTGCGAAGGGAGAATCAGCCGACGTCACGATCGAGATCTCCCTTCGCCGCAATGACGAGATCCAGGTCATTCACAGTGAAGTGCGGAGGCTGAAGCGGCGTCCCCAGTGGTTCGAAGAGAACCTGGACTTTTCCCAGGAGGCGCCGGGAGAAGTCTCCGTCGAGATCCGGATCGGGCAGCCTGAACTGCGGACTCCGAGAAGGCAGGGCAAGAAGGTGGCGGCCCGATCGCTCCAGGCAACCGGACTGCTGGCTCCGCTTCTGCTGTGGTCGAACGACACCCGGGAGCCGCCGCGACCCGACATCATTCTCATCGCCATCGACACGCTCCGCGCCGACCATCTCTCCTGCTACGGAGGCGCCCGGGAGACTCCGAATATCGATGCCCTGGCTGCTTCGGGCACCCTCTTCGAACAGGCTTTCAGCCCGTCATCCTGGACTCTTCCCAGCTTCGCTTCGATCTTCACCGCCACCTATCCCTGGACGCATGGTGCAAGCTTCGAAGGTCGGGGGCTTCCCTCCGACATCAGGACCCTGCCCGAGTACTTCGCTGAGCACGGCTACCGGACTTCAGGCTTCTATGCCGGCGGCTGGGTCCGTCCGAACTTCGGATTCAACCGGGGATTCGACGACTACTCCCAGGTACGAGGACTGGAGAGCTTCGACGAGCGTGTCGCCTCGCGGCTGCCATCCATGGGCAATGCCCCCCTCCTGCTCTTCTTCCACACCTACGATGTCCACGCTCCCTACACATCGGTCCCGCAGGACTACCACGACACGTTCACCGACCCGGACTACGTCGATCGACACGACCTTCGGCGCGACGGCATCGGCACTCAGAAAGACCCACGCATCGACCTGCTGGAGGAATCGGACCTGCAGTTCATCCGCGACCTGTACGACGGCGAGATCCAGTTCGTAGACGACACTCTCCAGGAGGTGCTGGCAGCCCTCGACCTTGCACGGCCGGGACGCCCGCGGATCGTGGTTCTCTTCTCCGATCACGGAGAATCCTTCGGGGAAGGCGGCAGGATGGTCCATACCTCCGGACCGGTTCTCGAACTCGCTCGCGTACCGCTCATTCTCGCGGGCACGGGCATCCCCGAAGGAAGACGGATCTCCGAGATCACCCAGACCCTCCATCTCCTACCGACCCTGGTCGAACTGGCAGGACTCCCGATCCATGACGAAGCCTGGGAAGTGGACTCCCTCCTGCCCTATCTTCAGGAAGAGCCCCTTGCGCAGGGATCGAGAGGCGTTGCGTACTCCGAGGGCGGCGGCCTCGCGACCCTTCGAACCGAGGCATGGACGCTGACGGTACGCAACCGCAACGTCAAGCTCTACGATCGCCGCAACGACCCCGACGAAACCAGGAACGTCGCCAACGACCATCCAGAGCGAGTCGATCGTCTGCTGGAGGCCTTGAAGGACCGCCGATCGGCAAGCCCGACTTCCGACGCGACGGCCGTGGAACTCGACGACGAAACGATCGAGGAACTCCGCGCTCTCGGCTACCTCAACTGAGGCAGCAGGCGTCCCCCAGCTCCACTTGCGATGCCTCCCGCCCCTCGGGAGGGTGCCACGGCTGCTGCTGCCAGCTAGGCTGTACCCGGCGCGAGCCGAGCCGGTGGAGGCATTCTCAGATGCCCCCTATCCTGGTACTTTGGCGTTCCGGATCCGCCATGAGCCTGCCCGAGGAAAAGCCCGAAGAAATCGTTCCGAAGTCAGCTGCTGCCGGCGACGAAGAACCTCCCCGAATCCTCGGCGAGATGGGGAATTCGGCGCCCGACGCGCCGCTGCTCATCTGTATCGCGGGACTGCACGGTAACGAGCCTGCAGGGGTCCGTGGAGCTCTCCGGGTCCTCGAAGAACTCGGGCCCCATGAAGACCTCCTGTCGGGCAGGCTCGTCGTCCTGGCCGGCAACCGTCAGGCGCTCGCCGAACACCGCCGATTCCTGCACGAGGACCTCAATCGGCTGTGGACCGACGACCGGCTCGAGTCGCTCCAGTCCGCTCCTCGGCCCCTCCAGGCTGAAGAAAGGGAGCTCGATGAACTGTGGAAGGAGCTGCTGCCCAGGATCGACGAAGCCGGCCACAGGCCGCGCTTCCTCATCGACCTCCACACGACTTCCGCCGCGGGACCCGCCTTCGCCCTTCTGGATGACAGCCTCGCCAACCGCTCGTTCGCGATGCACTTCCCCCTGCCGACGGTCCTCGGCCTCGAGGAGCACGTCACCGGCACGCTCCTCGACTCCCTGGCCGAGGCTCCCGTGACTGCGATCGGGATCGAGACCGGACAGCACGACGATCCGATCGCCGTCGACCAGGCCGCAGCCGCGCTGTGGATCGCGCTCGAAGCCTCCGGAGTGATCGGCCGAGATCTACGCCCCGAGCCCGGGCAGGCGGCCCGTTGGCTGGCACAGCAGAGTCGCGGTCTCCGCGGAATCTATGACGTTCGCTACAGGCACGCACTCCAAGCCCTCGACGGCTTCCGGATGAACCTCGGCTGGGTCGGCTTCCAACCGGTCACTCGCGACCAGCCCCTCGGTCGAGATCGCAACGGCACGGTCAAGGCGCCCGAGAGCGGGCTGCTGCTGATGCCTCTCTACCAACCGCAGGGGGACGACGGCTTCTTCATCATCCGGCAGGTGAGTCGCTTCTGGATGAGCGTCTCCGGTCTGCTTCGCAGGATCGGCCCGGAACGCTTCCTCGGCCTGTTCCCGGGAATCCGGCATCAACGCGGCGAACCCGGAACGTTCCGCGTCGATCGCAGAGTGGCTCGCTGGTACGCCCTCGAGCTGTTCCACCTGCTCGGCTTCCGCCGCCAGGAGGAAGACGGTGACGAGTTCGTCGTGCGGCGGCGCGACCGGCACTGAGTCGCGGGCGCAGACTGCTAGCCTCCGACCATGACTCGTCCCTCGGCTCTCCTCCGAAGGCGCTCCATCGCCGTCCTGGCCGGAGCGCTGATCGCGACCGCCCTGATCGTCCAGGGTTGCGATTCTGACGCGCCGCGAAACCCTCCGCTGATCCTGTTGGGAATCGATGGCGCGGACTGGGGAGTCATCGAGGAACTCTGGGAGCACGACCGACTCCCCCACTTGCGCGAACTGGCTGAACGCGGTTCCTCGAGTCCGCTCAAGACCGGCTGGGGCAGCAAGTCTCCGGTGATCTGGACCACCATGGCAACCGGCGTCGTTCCAGAGCGCCACGGCATCACCGACTTCGTGCTGATGACCAAGGCGGGCGCGGTCCCCGTGTCTTCTGCGGACCGCAAGAAGCCCGCCCTGTGGAACATGCTCTCAGCCACGGACAGGAAAGTCGGCGTCCTGGGCTGGTGGCCCACCTGGCCCGCCGAGACGATCAACGGCTGGATGCTCACGGATCGGGTCCGTATGAAGCTCAAACGGCGCTTCCATCCCCGCGACTGGGGGCGCGCGATCACCCGCACGTTTCGCGAGAGCGAGCAACGATGGGGGTTTCCTCCTCTCCCCAGCAGCGATCGCGACGAACTGATGGCAACCGCGGCCCACAGCCTGGTGAACGAAGACTTCGACCTCCTGATGGTGTACATCAAGACGACCGATGAGGCCTCCCACCAGTACTGGAAGTACTTCCGCCCCGACCGGTTCGCCAGCGTCGACGAAGCCCGGATCGAGCGCTGGGGCGACTACATCCCGCAGGCCTACGAAGCAGCCGACCGCCTGCTCGGCGAGCTGATGGCGGCCCGACCGGATGCCAACTTCATGGTGGTCTCCGACCACGGCTTCTACGGCCTGGAAGAGGAGCAGGTCACCTTCCACGTCGACTTCGACGAGATCCTCGCGCAGCTGGGTCTCCTGCGTCGGGACTCGGACGGCAACGTCGATCGAAAGGCCAGCGCCGCCTTCACCTGGAAGAGCTCACCCGCAGATCTGCGCAAGACGGTCCGGCTGTCCACGACCCACCGCGGCGGCAGTCTGACCCGCGCAGAGGCGCTGGCGTTCAGGAACACCCTCGGGATCGAACTCGAACGACTTCGTTGGGAAGATGGGACCCCCGCCGCCAGCCTGAAGGCGGCGCGTCCCGACGAAGCCGAGGACGCGGACCTCGTGGTGACCATGCTCTCCGCCGGGACCAACTCGACGCTGACGATCGACGGCGAGCCCACCGATCTCGTCACCAACCTCCAACGGCTCTCCGGCAGCCACGGGGGTGGAACTCCAGGCGTCTTCTCGGCCGCCGGCCCCTCCTTCCGGAAGGATGCCGACATCCGCGCGATCAGCGTGCTCGACATCACTCCGACGGTGCTCTTCGCTCTCGGCCTGCCGGTCGCCGAGGACTTCGACGGTCGAGTCGTGAGTGAGATCTTCACCTCGGAGTTCAAGCAACGATCCCCTCTCCAGTCGATCGCCTCGTGGGGAGATCGGAGTGCCGAGGGAGGCATCCAGACCGAGGCCGACTCCCAACTGATCGAGGAACTGGAAGCCCTGGGCTACCTCTGACCTCAGACGCCGACAGGCTGGCGGCGTGAGACCACGTTGCGCCGCTGCAGTTCGTAGTGCTGGCGGTAGAGCCCGTCGAAATCGCTGCGGTTCAGTCCGAAAGGCACGGGCCGATCCTCGAACGGACGGAACGGCTCCTGTGAAGCTTCCTCCAACGACCCCTCGATCACCACCATTTCGGCGTCGAAAGCGTCCTGGAGTTCCGCATGCTCCTCGAGAAGCTGTTGCAGCTTGTAGGTGCCGAAAGCGATGTGCCTCGCCTCGTCGCGTTGGATCAGGCGGATCCCCTGGGCCAGAGCGGGAAATCTTCCCGACTTCTCGAGGATCGCATGGAACAGCGGGTACCCGGACTCGGCGCCGATTCCTTCGATGTAGAAGTGGTACATCAGCACCGCCCGCAGTTGAGCCTCCGGCGAACGGTCTTCGTGCAGCGTGCGCATGACGGCCGGGAGTTGACCGCCGTAGAGGTCTCCACGCACTTCCGGATAGGGCAACTCTCGTCCCCAGACCCCCGGAAGAGCCGCGGCCAGCCAGCGCTCGAAGAACTCGACGTGCCGCGCTTCTTCGAACGTCTGCACCGTGATGTACATCTCCTCGTCGAGGCGACGCTCGTCACGCAGGACCGCCGCCAGCGGTGCCAACTCGTGGGTGACTCCGAGCTCACCGACCCGGAATCCCGCGATCAGACGACTCAGCATGAGGTTCTCGTCGTCCGACAGGCTCGCCCAGTCTCCGGCCTCCTGGGAGAAGTCGATTGCCGAGGGCAGCCATGCCCTCTCCTGGGAGGCCTGGAACAGATAGACGGGGAACGAGGCGAGGTTCAGAGGCATGAGAGAACTCCCGAAGTCCGATACGTTGGAGTGACCTGGAGACTCTACCCCAGGGTCAGAATCCACTACTGCAAGAACACTCAGGACCGGTTACAATCCGCCTCCATCAACCAGGAACGCCACCGATCTCATGAACTCCACAGACATCCCCAAGGCCGCCGAAGGCACTCGTAGTGAACTCCTCGACGACGAATTGCTGCTCTATTTCGAGGAAGAGACCCGAATCGTGGCCCTGAATCCCTCGGCTACCCTGATCTGGAGCCTGTGCGACGGCAAGAGGAGCCTCGGAGAGATCGAGAAGCTCCTCTCCGACGCCTATCCCGACGCTGCGGATCGGATTCCGGGTGAGATCGAGGAAGCGATCCAGGAGTTGGTCGATGGCGGCGCTCTCGAGATCACGGAAGTCGCCTGACAACCGCTTGACTGATCGCCATGCGGTCTCTCTTCCATCGAACGGCGTTTGCGCCGCAGAGTCCCCCCAGCTCCCGCTGGAAGTCGAAGTGAACGGGCGGTATCGACCGTCTAGGCTGGACGGTGGGCAGAATCGTGTCGTGCTACGGGGTGCGGATCGGCATCCGCACGAATACTCCGCAGGCCTACGAGCAGGCGATCTCACGCCTTCCCCTCGGAACCCGGCCCGTCCGCGGTCGGACGACGCGTCACCTCTATTCCCTGCTCGACGGCGGTCCAGGCAAGCGCCGCGGGGTCAAACCCTTCACGCTGCTCTATCGAAACGCATCGAAGATCGTCCGCTCCCTCGACTTCGAAGACGGCCTCGACACTCTGGAATCCGACTTCCGGGCTACCGTGGCGAAGAACGCACCGCGCAGGCTCTTCCTTCAGGGTAGTGCGTTCGAAATCCATGGGAAGGTCGTGATCCTCTGCGAGCAGCAGGACGGTTCCCAGGGTGACAACGACGAACCCGAAGCGGGGGCCGCGTCTCTCCAGGGAAAGCTCCTCGATGCCGGCGCGATCCGTCTGACCACCGACTACACGCCACTCGATCGTCGCGGTCGATTGACGGAGTTCACGACTGGCGGCGCCAGTCTCGAGACCCCGTCAAGCCATCGGGTGGATTGGATCGTCGCCTGTTCGAAGAGCGACAGAACCGAAAGTCAACGGCTCTCCAAGACGTTCGCGATGATCGAACTGACGCCCTCCGTGATGACCGGTTGCAAGCCCGGGGTCGCCATGGCTGCCATGACCAACCTCGTGCGCAGGGTGCCGGTGGCGCGACTCGAGCATGCCGGCGGAGCCGAAGCCGTGGCTGAAATCGAGAGCCTTCTCTCCAGAAGCTGAGCCGTCAGGGAAGCCTTGCCGTCCAGGCCTGGTCGTCGAAACCCTCGATGACCTCGAGAATCGAAACGGCAGAGAAGACGATGCCGAGTCCGAGACCCTGCCGAGGGCCGTTCTCCTGTCCTACCCAGTCGAGAGAGCGCGACACGACTCCCAACAACCGGGGCTTCGTCCCGGCTTCGGGCCGCGACACCACCATGCTGCCGCTCGATCCGGGAACGATCGTCGAATGGACCAGGAAGCCGTCGATGACGTCCGAGAGTCCGTCCCGACCGCGCAGGAAATCGTTGAAGGCGAACCCCTCCGCGGGGTCGGTCGCCAGAACCCCGCCCAGGACCAGCGGCTCGGCGTTGCGGCCGTCGAAGTTGGCGCCGGGATACCCGACCACCCACACCTCGCTTCCCGCTCCGACGGAGGACGGCTCGCTTGCGTCCAGGGCGGAAGCATCGAGCCGACCGGTCAGGATACGGAAGTGCCCGACTTCGAGAGTGACATGCATGGCTGCCAGGTCGACACCGGGATCCGGATGGACGAGCACGCTCGGAAGGTAGCGCCCCTGGCCGTCGGTCAGCGTGAGCGCGATCTCGGCAACCACGGGCCGGCCGTCCTTGTCGACGCGAGTCCGCAGCCATAGTCGGCGGTCCGGCCCCTCTTCGGGCAGGGCATGGCGATTCATGACCAGAAAGACCCTCGGTTCGCCGCTGGCTCCGATCCTGCCGACCAGGAAGCCGGTTCCCACTTCCCCCCGCTCATCGCGAAGGAACACTGCGCTGTCGATGAACGACTCGAGTTCAGGTGGCTGCGCCGAAGTCGGGTCCGGGAGAGTCGCTCCCAGCCAGAGCACGGTCGCGAGCACGGCGCTCGAGGTCCTGGACCGGGAGACCATCCTCGAACGTTACCCCGTCGTCGCGAGCCGAACCACCGGCCCGACAGTGTTCGACGGGCTGCGCCCACCTGCCGGACCGGGTCCGCCCGCCACACGGGGTGGCAGTTGCAGCCAGGTGACACCCTCGCTTCGCCGGACTTCGACTTCCTGACCGGTGGCCACCAGCCAGGCCCCCTGGACCGGCAGGTCGGCGAGATCGACCGGTTCCTCACTCCACTCCCGCAACAGCACGAAGACGTCCGACCCCCGACGGGTCGATCGCAGATCGTCGCGCCCCTGCAACGGCCCCCAGTCGACATTCCCGACCGCGGCCCCATGAACGTCGACCCATCGACCGATCGCTGCCAGACGTTCGACGGCCTGGGGCGGGAAGGCACCGTTTCCCATCGGCCCGACATTGAGGAGGAAGTTGCCACCCCCCGCTCGAACGTCGACCAGCGTCTGGATGAGCGTCTGCGGCGACTTCCAGGAATCGTCGGTCGGAACGTACCCCCAGGCCGAGTTCATCGTCATGCACGTCTCCCAGGCCTGCACCATCGAAGGATCCGGATCCAGCGAGGAGGGATAGCGTGCCGACATCCCGGTCTCCAGCAGCGCCGACACCTGCTCGGCCGGGAGATCGCTGGCCAGCAGTCCGATGACCTGTAGGAAGACCTCCTGCGGAGAGATCCTCGACGGGAACACTGGGCTTCACCAGCACTCCCCGTGGCACGACCTGCTCCGGGGTGACGTAGTCACCGGGTCCCAGGCGATCGTTGACCAGCGTCTCCGGACTGAGGTCCTCGATCAGTCGCCGGAAACGCTCCGGCTCGTAGCGCTGATGATCGAAGAGGCCGTCGAACCAGATGATGGCGACATCTCCATAGTCCGTGAGGAGTTTGCGGAGATGATCTTCCATCGTGTCGAGGTAGCCCGGCCACTGTGGGCGGTCCGGCTCTCCGGTCCAGTTCTCCACCACCGGCCTCGAAGTATCCCGATAGCCCGGATCGTGCATGTCGGGCGGCGAGTAGTAGAAACCCAATGGCATGTCCTCGGCGGCACAGGCTTCTGCGAGTTCCGAGCACAGGTCTCGGCCCGCCGGTGAACGCGTCGACTTGTATGTCGTTCCAGGGGCGTCGAACAAGCAGTAGCCGTCGTGGTGCTTCGCCGTGAGAACGATGTAGCCCATGCCCGCCTCACGAGCCATGCGGACCCACTCCCGAGGCCGATAGGCCTTGGGGTCGAAGCGTTCCGCCAGAGCCACATAGTCGCGCTCGGAGATGGCCGGTTGGGGAACCTTGGCCGCCATCTTCGGAACCATGATCGGCCAGGAAGCCTCGACCCCCGCGATCGAGTACGGGCCCCAGTGCAGGAAGAGGCCGAAGCCGGCATCCCGCCACCAACGCAGGCGGTCGTCGGTGGGCGGAGCCGCCAGGACCGATCGCCCTCCCTGACCGACCGCCACCGACGCAGCCGTCCAGGCCAGAAGCTCTCTTCGACTCGCTTTCCAACTCATTCGCAGCCTTCCCTCACCCCTTTGTCAACCGTTCGCCGCTGGGTCCGGTCGCGTCGCACTTGCTTCCAGATGCCAGACGCGCACTCAGTATGCTACTTCCCGGTCCCCCAGAGAAGTACCCGCGCAAGAGCCCATCCAGTCGCCGCCAGCCGCGTTCCAACCACCCTTCTGGCGACCCACCCCTCACGAGGCTCGGGCGCGCTGGGCGATCTCGAGGATCTGGCCGACGACCGCCGGGACCAGCGACAGCGTCACGACGACCCCCCAGTCCTGCAGGGTCATCGAGGTCGTATGGAGGATCTGCATCAGGGGAGCCCAGGTCACCGCCAGGATCTGGAGTCCGAGGACCAGGGGCACTGAGCCGACCGCCCAGCGGTTGGAGAACATCCTCGCAGGTCCGATCACGGGTCCCCGACTCCTGGCATTGCCCAGATGGAAGAGCTGCGCCAGCGCCAGGGTCATGAAGGCCAGGGTGATCGCCCGTTCTTCACTGCCCGCGAGCGCGCCACGAACGTAGGCCGCCAGGGTGACGGCGGTGATCAGCGACGAGAAGAACAGCATGGAAGTGAGAAACGGACGCGACAAGATGGCTCGGTCGGGATCCCGTGGCGGACGCTCCATGAGTCCTTCATCCGGCGGCTCGAAGGCCAGCGACAGGGCCGGGAAGGTGTCGGTCACGAGGTTCAGCCAGAGAATCTGCAGTGGCAGCAGCGGCGTCGTTGCCAGCGCGAGCGAGCCTCCCAAGAGCACCAGGATCTCGGCCAGGTTGCAGCTGAAGAGGTAGTAGACGAACTTGCGGATGTTCTCGAAGATGACCCGTCCTTCTTCGACAGCCGCTCCGAGAGTCGCGAAACGATCGTCACTCAGGACGATGTCCGCCGCCTGCTTCGCCACATCGGTTCCCCGATCGCCCATGGCTACGCCGACGTCGGCGCGCTTCAGTGCTGGCGCGTCGTTCACCCCATCACCGATCATCGCAACGACCTCACCCCGCCCCTGAAGGGCCTCGACGATCTCGAGCTTCTGTTCCGGACTGACACGACTCAGGACCCCCACGTTGCCCATTCTCTCGATCAGATCGACTCGCGACAGCGCAGCGAACTCACGGCCGTCGAGGGTTCCTACGCCGGGCCCGACGACACCCAGGCTCCGGGCGATGGCGTTCGCCGTCGAAGACTGATCCCCGGTGACCATGATCGTTCGGATGCCGGCGCCGCGCAGTGCCGCGATCGTCTCGCGCACCCCTCGCGCCGGCGGATCCACGATCCCCACCATGCCGAGGAAGGTGAGCTGCTCCTCCGAACGGCCGCGAGCGAGCCCGATGACGCGCAGCCCCTGGGAAGCCATGACCTCTTCGGCGGCGAGAACGTCGTCGATCCCCGCCTGATCCAGACGACTCTCTCCTTCGGCATCGAGCCTCGCCAGGCTGTTCGACAGAAGCGTCGAGACCGCTCCCTTCAGGTAGATCACGCGATCTCCTCCTCGACGATGGATCGAAGCGCTCGATCGGCGGTGACTCGAGAAGGCGACCTCACCTTCCATCGGAGCCATGGCGCGCAACGCTTCGAGATCGACTCCACCCTTCAGGGCGAGCACCAGCAACGCGGCGTCGGTAGGGTCACCGACCGGGGCGAGATCGGCGCCGAGTGAGGCTCTCTGCGTGAGTCCGCAAGCCTCCAGCAGTTCCCTCAGCCAGGGTTCCCCGGTCGCGGCGAGGGGGCGACCGTCCTGCAGGAACTCCCCTTCCAGGCCGAAGCCCTGCCCTGTCACGCTCAGCGTGCGACCGGCACACCAGACCTCGGCGGCCGTCATCTGACCTTCGGTGAGTGTTCCCGTCTTGTCCGTGCAGATCACCGTCGTCGAACCCAGTGCCTCGACCGCCGGCAGGCGCCGGACCAGTGCCCTGCGAGCCGCCATCCGACGCAGACCGACGGCCAGCGCAATGGTCGCCACCGCCGGGAGGCCTTCGGGCACCGCCGCGATCGCCAGGGCGAGCCCGGTTTCGATCATCAGCCCGAGCTCGGCGCCCCGAAGGACACCGAAGCCGATCACCGCCACCGCCACGACCAGGGTCAACCCGACGAGGCGGCGGCCGAGCCGCTCCAATCGGACCTCGAGGGGAGTGCTCGCATCCTCGACGTCCTCCAGGAGCTCGCCGATCCGACCGAGGGCCGTCCGGCGACCGGTGGTGGTGACGACCGCCGTGCCCCTTCCCGCCGTCACCATCGTGCCGGAATGCAGCATGGAAGTGCGTTCCGCGAGCAACGCTTCGGTCGCCACGGCTTGAACGTCCTTGTCGACCGGCAGCGACTCCCCCGTGAGGGGTGCCTCGTTGACTCGCAGCCCGCTGCCCTCGACCACTCGGGCATCCGCCGGCACCGCGTCTCCTTCTTCGAGCACGACGACGTCACCCGGGACGAGACGCTCTGACGCCACCGCCGTTGCGCGACCGTTGCGAACCACCCTGGCCGTCGGGCTCTCGAACCGGAGAAGTGCATCCATCGCTCTTCGCGCTCGCAGTTCGACGGTGAATCCGATCGTCGTATTCAGGGCCAGCACCAGGGCGATCGCAGCGGCCTCGAGCACGTCTCCAAGGACCAGGGCGACGACGGCCGCCGCCAGCAACAGGAGTACGACCAGGCTCTTGAACTGATCGAGGAGCAAGCGCCACGCCGAGACCGCCTCGATGCGACTCAGACGGTTCGGGCCGAACTGCAGCAAGCGGCGCTCGCTCTCCTCGGCAGCCAGGCCCGACCGGGAGCTTCCCAGCCGTTCCAGAACCGAGTCGACCTCGAGGGCGTGCCAGTCGACGGTCGCAGGCTGCACTTCGACGGCGGCTCTCGAGGGCCGGTTCGATGCCGAGCGGCCGCGGCCGGAATCAGGCTCCATCGGCGGGAGGACCCTTGCCGCTCTCGGCCTGAGCCAATCGACGAATCACCTTCACCACGCTTCCGGGATCGACCGAGATCGAATCCACACCCGCCGCCAGAAGGAACTCGGCGTACGAAGCATCGTTGCTCGGTCGTTGACCGCAGAAGCCGACGGACCGACCGGCTCGATGGGCCTCGGCAACGACGCTCTCGATCATCCGGACGACTGCCGGATCGCTTTCATCGAAGACCGACGCCAGCGCCTCGTTGTCACGATCGACGCCCAGGGTGAGCTGGGTCAGATCGTTGCTGCCGATCGAGAAGCCGTCGAAGCGGCGGGCGAACTCTGTCGCCAGAATGACATTCGAGGGGATCTCGCACATGACGTAGATCTCGAGATCGTTCTCACCCCTGCGCAGACCGCATTGAGCCATGATCTCGAGAACCCTGTCGGCCTCGTCGAGCGTCCTACAGAATGGGATCATCGGGACGACGTTGTCGAGACCCATCTCTTCTCGCACCACCCGCAGGGCTCGGCATTCGAGTTCGAACGCCGGCCGATAGCTCTCGCTGACGTAGCGGCTCGCCCCCCTGAAGCCGATCATCGGATTCTCTTCAGTCTGCTCGAAGAAGGCTCCTCCAAGTAGATGAGCGTACTCGTTGGTCTTGAAGTCACTGGTCCGGACCACGGCTCGATGCGGATAGACGCTGGCAGCGATCTTGGCGATTCCACTGACCAACTCCTGCACGAAGAAGGTGGCGCCGTCGGCGGCGCTCCCCATCCGGATCGCCACGGCTCGACGAGTTTCTTGATCGAGCCGATCCGGCTGGAGCAGGGCGAGCGGGTGGATCCCGATCACCTCGCCGATCAGGAACTCCAGCCTTGCCAGCCCGACGCCGCGCGCCGGCAGGGGCCAGCTGCGAAGAGCGACGGAGGGTGTTGCCACGTTCATCATCACCGGGAGGTCGATCTCGGGCACATCGTCGATTCGTTCGTCTTCTCGGCTGAAAGCCACCTTGCCTGCCAGTACCTGGCCCACCTCGCCGGCACAGGAAACCGTGACTTCGGCCTGGTCCGCAAGACGCGTCGTGGCATCACCCGTCCCGACCACGGCAGGGATTCCCAGCTCGCGGCAGACGATGGCGGCGTGGCTGGTCGGCCCGCCATGATCGGTGACCACCGCGGCGGCTCGCCGGAGATAGGGTCCCCAGTCGGGATCGGTTCGGGGTGCGACGAGCACGCAACCGTCCGGGATCGCATCGACGTCTGCAGTATCGAGCACGACCGCGACGGGGCCGGAGGCGATCGCTCCACCCACGGAGAGCCCTGTCGCCAGGACCTCGCCCTGCCCGGAGAGGCGGTAGGAGACGAGGCTCGGAGGATGGCGCGACCAGACCGTCTCCGGGCGGGCCTGGACGACGAACAGTTTCCCGGTCGGGCCATCCTTGGCCCATTCGATGTCCATCGGCTTCCCATAGTGCCGCTCGATCTCGAGACTCCAGCGAGCCAGAGTGAGAACTTCATCGGGATTCAGGACCGAGGACCGTCTCTCCTCTTCGGAGGTCGCCACGGTGCGCACGCCGGCCCCCTCGTCGCTGTAGACGACCTTCTCGGCCTTGGCTCCGATCCGGCTCTCGAGGATCGGGCGTGCAGCGCGGTCGAGAAGTGGCTTGAAGACCAGATGGCGATCGGGATCGACGCTGCCCCGAACCACACTCTCCCCCAGCCCCCACGCTGCGCTGACGACGATCGCCCGGGGGAAACCGGTCTCCGGCTCCAGCGTGAAGATCACCCCGGCTCCAGCTTCATTGGAACGCACCATCCGTTGCACCCCTACCGAGAGGGAAACCGCGACATGATCGAAGCCGAGCCCCTCGCGATACGAGATCGCCCGGTCGGTGAACAGGGACGCGAAGCAGCGGTGGCAGGCCTCGATCACGCCATCGGCGCCGCGGACGTTCAGGAAGCTCTCCTGTTGACCGGCGAAACTGGCATCCGGCAGGTCCTCGGCGGTGCCCCCCGCCGCACTGCTCTTCGCACGCGCCGGACCGCAGCGTCCACGGCTGCGGGCAGTTCCAGAGCGCGTCGGATGTCCGGGCCGGCGGTTTCCACCCTTCCTTGCGCGCGCGCGGTGTCGAGAAGCTGTTGGATCCGGGCTTCCAGGCCGGAATCCACGAGGAAGGTCCGGTAGGCGGCGGCCGTCGTCGCAAATCCACCCGGAACCGGAACCCCCTCGGCGGTGAGCTCGCGAATCATCTCTCCGAGGGAGGCATTCTTGCCTCCCACCCGGGCGATGTCCGCGATCCCGATCTCGTCGAACGGCCCGCCGGATCGCCGTCTTGGAACCGGCGGTCTCCGCTGCCCGTCTCGGTTTCCCCTAGCCTAGCCGTTCGGAATCCCTTCTCCACCACCCCGAGGGCTAGCGTCGAGGAACTGCCGTCTCCGGATCCGCCGCGCCTTCCAGGCCGGCGGCTTCCCCGACGAGTGGAATGCCCTGGTCGGGGATTCGTAGGCCCCTGGCTGCGGACTCTCGTCGCTGCGCAAACCCGCCGCCGCGGGAGAGGGCCGCCATGGTCGCGTCTCTCCAACCGAGGGCCGGCACCGAGAACGATCTCGACACGACTCTGTACGGCCGTTTCGCCCACCGCGTCCGAGTTCTCCGGCCCAGACCCGGCCAGGCCCTGGTCTGCGGCGGCCGAAACATCTCCCCATTCCGAGTGACGCATTCCTGCCACCCACGCGCGCGGACCAACGTCCGAAATCCCGATATCGTCGAACCGCAGGACCAGCTCTTCGGGTCCTGCGCTCATCGTCTCCCTGGTCTCTTCCAACATCGCGCCTCCACCTGCTCCTCGACGACCATCACCGCCGACTGAACGGCATTCCGATTCCTTTCCGACCCACCTTTCTGGCCGAACTCAAACGGCGCCTCGGACCCAGCGTTTCGATCTTCGTAGCCCGGCACCGGGACCGCATCGTGGGCGTTCAATTGCTGCTGCGGGACTCGCAATCCGCCTGGGCGGTGATGATCGGCGTCGACCCTGACGTCGATCGACGGACCGCCTGCTATTTCAACCTCGGCTACAACCACCTGATCGAGCGATTCTCCAGCGCAGGAATCTGAGATCGGCTTCGGGACGCAGGTCTACGTGCCGAAGATGCAACGAGGCTGCGTTCTCGTCCACCAGGAACTGGCGGTGCGCCCCCGAAACCGACTGCACGGCGCCTTCCACAAGGCTCTGGCCGCCTACCGCAGGAGGTGGCTGAGAAGGCTCCTCGGCGAGATCGACGGGGCGTCCGACCCGACGATGCCGCCGGGCCGCCGGAGCCACCCGTCGCCGGCTCCCAGCATCCTGGTGAGCAACGCCACCACCGACGCCGGCATCGCAGCCATCCGTGACCTGCGCAACGACGGCTGGAACGTCGAAGCCTTCGATACGCGTAGCCTTCCACTCGGCATCCGATCTCGACGGATCGCCACGAGCCGCCGAGTGTCGGCTGACGGTGGCCCCGACCACGACCGGGACGTCCTGGCCCTCGTCTGCGCCCTGCGCCCGAAGGTCCTGCTTCCCATTGGTCAGGTCGCTACCCGCTTCGCCTGCGAGAGGGCCGAGCAGCTGCGCCGCTTCACCCGGCTCAACGTACCTTCCCTCGAGTCCTTTCTGGTCGCCACCAACAAGGCCTCCTGCGCGCGCCACTGCCGGCGGCTCGGGATCGAAACCCCCCTCACCTATACCCTGTCCGAGGCCCTCGAGCGGCTCGGGCGAGAAGGGGCGACGATGGTCGTGAAACCGGCCGACAACCTCGGTGCGGCGACCGGCGTCTGCTACGTCGACGACGCCGAGTCGCTCCTCGCGGCGGTGCAGCGATCGCGAGAACGGTTCGGAGAAACGGTCATCCAGGACTTCATCCCGGGCGATGTCGAGGCCATGCGGACTCTCATCCTGCTGTTCGGACCCGAAACAAGGCTCGTCGCCGCCTTCACGACCCGCAAGATCCGCCAATGGCCGGTGACCGGAGGCACCACCGTGGTCAGTCGGAGCACGGCCGAGAAGGACCTCGTCGAGACGGTCATGCCCTTCTTCGAAGACCTCGGCTGGGCCGGCCCGGCAGAGGTCGAGTTCAAGATCGACTCCCGTGACGGCCGGGCCAGGGTCATCGAGATCAACGCCCGCTTCCCCGGCTACCTGCGCTTCGCCCGACGCTGCGGCCTCGACATGGTTGCCCTCGCGGCCCAGCTGGCACTCGACCCATCATCGGTGCCGTCCCTTCCCTTCCCGTCCTACACTCGAGGTCGTACCTACCTGAACCCCGGACTGCTGTTGAAGAGCCTCTCCTCCGAGGACTCTGGGGCCCGACTGGCAGCCTTTCGACACGGCGTACACCACTTCACTCGAGGTTTCGGCCACCTCGTCGACATCCTCCACGATCCGCTGCCCGCCTTCGGTCGAGCGATCTACGATGCGAAGCTCCAGAGGAGACCGGAGTGAGGGTCCCGTGGACTCGTCCGAGGGGGCTGCATCCGGTACCGTTGGCGCAGGAATGAGACCGAACCGCACAGTGCAACAGCGAGACCCGCAAGCGCGCTGCACTTCGCCGTTCGAGCGTTGGCGTCCACAGATCGCGAAGTGGCTGGAGGGCTGGGGCCTTCCAGGGCTCGAACGGCATCTCATCCTCGAAACCAGCACACGCATGACGCGGTCTCTCGGCCGCTGCTACCCGGACACGAAACGCATCCGAATTGCGGCGTTCCTGTTCGACGGCCCCGACGACGCTGATCGAAGAAGTCCTCTGTCACGAGGTAGCCCATGCCGCCGCCTGGGAACTGCACGGCTCGCGACCGCGACCCCATGGCAGCGAGTGGCGGGGGTTGATGAGGGCCGCCGGTATTCCGGCTCGACTGCGGATCCCGCTCCCACGACAACTCGAGAGATCGGCTCCCCGTCGGAGGGCACGCTGGGAGCATCGATGTCCTCGCTGCCGCACACGCCACATCGCAGGCAGGCCCGTCCGACGATGGCGCTGCGCCAGGTGCTGGGAGCAGGGACGCTCCGGGATTCTCGAGATTCACCGGATCGAAGCCTGAGCGGCGCCGTGCCGAATGGAGTCCGGACACCCGTGCCGATGGGTCGCGTTGTTCCCGCGAGGCCGCGCAGATGCTCCCCCCGGCGCTGACCGCGCGCCGCTCCCCTATCGGTCCTCGTACCAGTAGCGACGTGCGAACGCCTCGGTGGCCTGAGGCCGAACCCACTGCAGCAGTGCGTGCTTGAGGCTGTTGGTGACGAGGTGCCACTCGCCATGCTTGTCGTACTTTCTCGTCGACGTCAGGGTCGGAGAGCCATGCAGGCGAACGAGTCGTTGCTTCGGCGATCGCCGCCGGCCGAGTCGACGCAGGTCGAGCAGGAACTGGACGTCCTCGGCGAAGAGCCTCTCTTCGTTGTAGCCGCCGACCGCATGGAAGTCGGACCGGCGACAGAACACCACGCCGGCGTCGATACCGAGAAACCACATCATCGGCAGGAGCATGGCGTAGGTGACCCGCAGTCCGGCAGACCAGCGCTCCGGAAGGACGCCGGTCGTACCCGCGATCACCTCCTGCGAGAGGCCGTCTTCGATCCCGTTGAACGTCTCTGGATGGACGATGCTGTCCGCATCGACGAAGCAGAGGACCTCTCCCCTCGCGGCTCGGGCTCCCCCGTTGCGCGCCGAGGCGATGCAGCGCCTGGAAACGAACTCCACCTTGCAGCATGCACGCCAGGCGATCTCGCCGGTTTCATCCGTCGAAGCGTTGTCGGCAACCAGGATCTCGATCGCCTCACGTCCTCCCCGGTAGCGCTGGGCAGCGATCTCGGCGCTCTCGAGGAGTCGTGGCAGCAGGCGAGCTTCGTTGTAGGCGGGAACGATCAGGCTGAAGCGGGGCGCTCGATCCATGCCCTAATAATACATAAATGGCTATTTCTTCATGTCTCGCGCGGAGACCATCTGCCACGGGCCGGAACAGCGCGCCGGCCCGAGGGCGCGACCGCCGAACCGCACCAGACGATGCGCCACCCTGCTCGACCGGTCGGATGCGACGCCGATCTCAGGGAGACTCTGAGCTCGAGGCGACTCTCCAGAGTTCGAAGTCCCCGTCGCGATCCGAGCTGCCACCCAAAGCACTCTCGACAAGCGCCACCGCCTCCGCCGCGACGCGACGCTGGTCGATCGACACCCACTCCACCCGGTTCTCGTGCAGGAAGTCGAGGAACTCGCGAGCCGCGATTCTCGTGGAGGTCTGCTCGGCAGACGGCTCCTGCGATTGCAACTCGACGAGCTTGCCGAGGACCGGGTCTGCCTTCAATCGCGACCACGTGCTCGGAGGAAGCCTGGCCAGATAGCCGCCGAGCAGGGGCCGCCCATGCTCGCGCTGGAACGACTGCGCACGCGGCCCGAGAGAACCCCAGCCACCGCTTCCGTCTCCTGCACTGAAGGGCAGAACGAGCACGGCTCCGGAGCCCGACGATTCCGCGATCTGCCGATGGGTGGCGGGCACCCGCGCATCCGAGATCGGAAACGGCGCCGGCAGAGCCTCGAAAGCGACCAGGAGGATCAGCGTCGCCGCGAATCCAGTGCCGAGCCGTCCACTGCGCCGCAGCCCGCTGATCGCCAGGGCCACCAACACGGACAACGCCAACATCACCAGCACCGCGAAGCGACTGGGAATCCGCGCCTGTTCGACGATCGGCACGAAGCGGACGATCTGGAAGGGCAGGAACGGGAACCACGTTTCGAACCCTCCGACACGCAGGAAGGGCCCCAGCGCCATCAATCCGAAGACCGCCAGGACGCCGCTCCAGAATCGCCCTGCGGGCTGTCGCCAGGGTCGGCCCCAGAGAACCAGGGCCAGGCTGGTCCAACCCAGGAAGACCGTGTTCTCGATCGCTCCCAGGGCGAGACCTTCATACCAGCCTCGAAGCCAGGAGCCCCATACGGGATGCTGAGGCTGAGGCACGAAGAAGGCCACCAGATCGGCCCCTGCAGCGCCCGTCCGGAACGATGCATCGAGACGGGGATAGTCGCCTGCGGCGATCAATCGCCCTACCGCCAGCAGCTGCGGCACCGTCGCGGCGACCATCGCAGCTCGCCGGCAGGGCCAGCTTCCGCAAACCTGCGCCGAGAGTGGCGCCGTTGACCGTCGTCCGCAGGCGAGGTCGACCGCGAGAGACGAAAAGGCGCGCGACGAGAAGACTCCAGAACGCCATGGCGGGGTTGGCGATCGACTCGACGCTGACGCCGCGACCGAAGAGCTCCAACTGCCCTCCCCCCCGCCAGACGAGCGCTGCAAGCGCGAGCAACAGGAGAATCAGCAGCCCGTCGATCAACCTGAGAGCAAGGACCCTCGACCGCGATCTCGTCGGCCCCGCCGGCCACGACAGGTCGCAGGAAAGCGACTCCCAGCCAAGGGAGAACGACAGGAACAGCAGCGCATAGACCGCGAAATAGGCATGCGTCCAGGCTGTCGCCACGAGACTCGCGGCCAGTGCCGTCGAAGCCCCCCAGCCGCCCCCTCCGCGCAACCGGATCCAGCTCAGGGCGACGAAGGGGATCGCAGCCACCGTCGCATAGCCGGTGTGTCCTAGAGCATGGGCCATGACGAAGGGAGAGAAGCCGAACACGACGCCCGCCGCGAGGGCTCCCCAGGCATCGGCGCCGACCTCGCGAGCCAGGAGGAGGGCACCGAGCGCCCCGATCACCAGCGAGAGGAGCAAGGCGAGATTGAAGGATCCGACCAGACCGACGAACGGCTCCAGCACGGCAGCCACGCCGGCGACGATCGGGACCGGATCGTTCAGGGCCAGGCTGACGCCGTGCGGCGCGAAGAGGAGATCGGTTTCGAAAACTCCGACTCCCGGCGTCGCCAGGGCATGCAGCAGCCACCAGACTCCCCAGAGATGGAGGAAGTTGTCGCCTTCGGGTCCGTAGATGTGGGTACGGAAGTGAAGGACCAGGGGCCAGGTGAAGACGATCGCCAGAATGAGGAAGAAGCCGCAAGCCAGGCCCAATTGGGCCCTTCTCATTCCTCCACACCTCGAACTGCCGTTTCTCGAGCGGTGTGACTTCCCCCACTCCGAGTCTCGGCGCTCCTCTGGATGCCGTCGAGCATGCCCCGAAAGACGAGGCTGTGGAACGGAAGCACCGCATACCAATAGATCAGCCCGAGCAGACCTCGCGGCAGGAAGCGTGCGGTCTGAACCAGAACGCAGCCATCGCTTCGACCCTCCAGGGGCTCGATCTCGAACTCCAGCAGCGCCTCACCCGGCAGCTTCATCTCGGCTCGCAGTTGCAGGAGGCGATCGGTCTCGATCCCCGTCACCCGCCAGAAATCGAGGGCATCACCGAATCCGAGCTGGTCGGGCTGGCGTCGACCCCGTCGCAGACCCGGCCCGCCGATGAGACGGTCGAGGGTACCTCGGATACGCCAGAGGAAGTCGGCGGCATACCAGCCGTTTCCCCCGCCGATTCGACAGAAGGCCTCGAACGTGTCCTTTGCCGTTGCGTCGACCGTACGCTCGCGACGGTCCACGAAGACCTTTCCACCCGCCCAGTCCGGATCTCCCGGCATCGGCCCAGCGTCGGTCCACGAGGTGGCCACCGTTCCCGATCGCGTATGGGCCACCGCCTGATCGATCGCTTCCCTGACGCTCAGCAACCGCTGCGGCATCAAGCGGGCCGCCTCGCTGTCGTTCGCGACCACCCGATTCCGCAAGCCTTCGGCCAGTGGTCGGGCGATGTGTCGACTGAGCGGCGTGACCAGATGAATCCACAGCGAACTCAGCCTCGGCGTCAGCACCGGCACCGGCAGGATCCAGCGACGCGGCAGGCCGAGACTCTCGGCGGTGGTCTCCAGGATCTCCCGATAGGACATCACCTCGGGACCCCCGATCTCGAACGTCCCGCCCCTGGCCTGCTCGCTCTCCATCGCCTGAACCAGATAATGGAGACAGTTTCCAACCGCGATGGGCTGACATTCCGTGCTGACCCAACGCGGAGTGATCATGACCGGAAGTCGCTCGACCAGGTAGCGCAAGATCTCGAAGGACGCCGATCCAGAGCCGATGATCATCGCTGCCCGCAGCACCGTCACTGAAGCCCCGCCTTCGCGCAGTGCCGCTTCTACGTTGCGACGCGACACCAGATGCTCGCTGAGCCCCTCGCCTGTTTCGCCCAGCCCTCCGAGATAGATGATCCGTTCGCAACCGGCCTCGGCACAGGCCGACGAGAAGGTCGAGGCCAGTTCCAGATCCCTGCGGGCATAGTCCGAACCGGCAGCCAGCATCGAGTGAACGAGATAGTAGGCGACACGACACCCCTCGAGGGCCGCTGCCAGTGATGCCGGGTCAGCAACGTCCCCGGCCACCACCTCGACATTCGGGTGGGAGATCCAGGGACGCAGGTCGAGCTTGCGGGGGCTCCTCGCAAGACAGCGAACCGAGTACCCGGCGTCGAGCAACCGGGGGACCAGTCGTCCCCCGATGTAGCCGGTCGCCCCGGTCACCAGCACGGGCCCCTGCTCGGCTCGCTTCAGGGTGTCGAGCGCGCTGGTCATCGCGGATAGCATAGCTTGATTTCCGTACAATTTTTGTCCATTATTTTATTGCCCTTTGTACTCGGACTTCGATAGGATCGCCACTCGGACGACTGCTGCGCCACGGATACGACATGGACTCCCCCTCGCCCGCTTCTGATCTACCCCGCCTCAGTTGCATGGAGGTGTGGGGCGGCAACAGTGCCAGCGAGTCTGCGGTCCGCCTGCCCGGGGTCGATGCCTGGGTCTTCAGCGAGCCCTACAGCCAGAGCGAGTTCGGTGGCGACGTGCACTACGTCTCCTCCTGTGCCTCCGGACGAATCACCCGATTCCTGCTCGCCGACGTCTCGGGCCACGGCATGCCGGTGGCTGCGATCGCCGACGATCTTCGAACCATCATGCGCAGGAACATCAACCGCATCGACCAGACTCGCCTCGTCGAGGCGGTCAACGAAGAGTTCCGGCCCCTCCACCAGCGAGGAACCCACGCGACTGCGATCGCGGGAACCTACTTCCTGCCGCGCGAACGGCTGACGATCTGCAACGCGGGACACCCCAGTACCTTTCTCTATCGGGCCTCCGAGCGGCGCTGGATGAAACTCGAGCCGGTCCTCCACGAAGGGCCGGAGCATCGGCCCTCTCCGACGACGGTACTCAACATCCCCCTGGGCATCCTGCCGAACTCGTCCTGGACCCCGATCGAGCTCCGCTTTCGCTCCGACGACCTCCTCCTGCTCTATACCGACTCCGCCATCGAAGCTTGCGACGGCGAAGGCAACGAGATCGGCGACGACGGACTCCTGCGAATCGTCGAAGACTGCCACCGCGATGAGCCCGCGACGCTGGTCCGCGATGTCGTCGCTCGGCTTCGCAGCGAGACCCGACACAAGCCCTTCGAGGACGATCTCAGCCTGGTCCTCCTGCGAGGCACTGAAACGACGACTCGACTGCAGGACGATCTCCTGTCACCGTTCCGGTATCTGGCGGACTCCTTCGCCCTGGCGGCCGGAACGGCCGGCTAGCCCCGCCTCCCGTACGCCGGGAGGCGTCGACCCGGCGGGTCGCATCTCCAACAGGGTGATCCGCTTCGGCCAGCGAAATGGCCGGCAAGGCCCTTGCTCTCATCGACGCAGACTGCCACAGTCAGGAGTGGCCGAAACTCTTCGTGCCAGGGGCGACGGCCCCATGCGATGCAGCTAGACTCGCGGGCGCCGCTGGAGCCGACAGGAAGGAATTCATGACCGCCAAACAAGTGCTGATCGTCGACGACGAGCCCGGAATCCTCGAAACCCTCTCTGGTGTCCTGGGCGACGAGGGATACGAAGTCCGCACGACGGCCTCCGGTGAAGAGGCGCCCGCGATCTACACCGAACAGGCACCGGACGTGGTCTTCCTCGACATCTGGCTCCCCGACCGAGACGGCCTCGAGACCCTGCAGGCCCTGCGCGCCATCGACCCCACCGCAGCCGTCGTCATGATCTCCGGCCACGGCACCTCCGAGACCGCCGTCAAGGCGATGAAGATGGGGGCTTTCGACTATCTCGAAAAGCCGCTGTCCATCAACAAGACGATCCGGGCCGTCGAGGGCGCGATCGAGTATCGAGCTTCGCTCGGCGGAGACGCAGCCCTGCTCGAAAGGCTCGAGCGCACCGTCGAGAAGATCGACCAGAAGCTGAGCTTCGAACCCCCTCAACGCCTGAAGCAGTGCATCCAGACCGACATCCCCCAACGCAGCATCGCCAGCGCCACGGTGCTGTACGGACTCGGACTCCACTCGGGTCGCCGAACGGGGATGTCGCTGCAGCCCCTGCCTCCGAACTCCGGAATCCACTTCCTCAGTCTGCCAGGGCACATCCAGATTCCCGCTCACGTCTCGCAGGTCGCCGAAACCGACTATGCAACCACGATTCAGCGCGACGGCGTCGGCATCAAGACCGTGGAGCACCTCATGTCGGCGCTCCACGTCCGCGGCATCACCAACCTGCTGATCAAGGTCCACGGTGAGATCCCCGTCCTCGACGGCTCGTCCCTCGAGTTCTGCGACGCCATCGACGAAGCGGGAGTCGAAGATCAGGACGAGGGTCGCTGGGAACTGGTCATCGACCGTCCCTATCGCATCGAGAGACCGGGCGGGGGGTACCTGGAAGCGGAGCCCGACGACGGCTTCGAGGTCTCCTATCACCTCGACTACCCCGAGCCGGTCGGGGTCCAGGACTTCGGCTACCGCGTCAGTACCTGGGAAGACTACCGCCGAGAGGTCGCGCCGGCCCGTACGTTCGGTTTCATGCGAGACATGAAGATGATGGCGGAACTCGGACTCGGCACCGGCGGCAGACTCGACAACTGCATCCTGGTCGGGGAAGAAGGAGCGATCAACACCGAACTCCGATTCGACGACGAGATGGCTCGTCACAAGGTGCTCGACATCGTCGGCGACGTCTACCTGCTGGGCTTTCCCATCCGAGGTCGGATCCACGGCTCCCTGTCGGGCCACAAGACCAACATCGCGCTCCTGCGCGAGTTGCTCTCGAACGGCTGATCGAGGGGTCCCGGCGCACTGCGAGCCGGGTCGTTCGGTCGGCGCCGTCACCCTTCGACGAACCCGCGCTCCGATCACACGACGAGGCGCCCGGGCTTCGCCGATCTCGAGACGAGCGGAGGCGGCGAGACGGCCGACGAGCGAGTCGCCGACCCTCGAGGGCACCGTCGGAACTGACTACAGTTCGGCGACTTCGGCGCCCGGGGCGTTCTTGCCCACCGAGGCGATGCCGTTGTTGCAGGCGCGCGCGGTCTTGTAGCGCTGACTGGTGCCGATGATCTGCTTGTTGAGCGAGCGAAGGTTGAAGAACTGCTCTCCGCTCTTCGCGGTCTTGATCTCGAAGGCGCCCTCACGGCCGGCGTTCTTGCGGATCGACTCGACGCCCTTCTTGGCACTGGCCTTCGACTTGTAGCCTTGACTGGTGAGAATGGTCTGACCGTTGGTGGCCTTCAACCTGAAGTAGAACTTCTTGTTCTTTCCTTTTCCCTGGTAGACCTCGAACTTCGCGGGCATGGAGTGTCTCCTGTTGCGATTCTTGGATATCGGACGGCTGCGATTGTAACCCAGCCCACGCCAGCCTGCTCCGCCCCCGCGTTCGCTCGCCCTCAGCTGCCTGCTGACGCTTGCCGCAACCAGGAATCGATCTCCGGCGGAGCTTCGCTGGACCAGGTTTCCTCGAGAACGGCTTCCGCTGCGAGCGCGCCGGACTTCCGCCCGAGCCGAGATCGTGCCTCGATCAGACCTCGCAGGGACTGGGCACGGCGCGGCGCCCGCGACAGCGCCTCCTCGAAGAATGCCACTGCACCCTCCAGGTCTCCCGTCACCAGCAGCATCTCTCCGAGCAGTTCGTGCGTGGGCTTGGCGATATCGGGAGGGCCGTACTCCAGATCGAGGGCACCTTCGAGATCGGCCGCTCGGGACAGGATCGAGATCGCCAATTCCCGCCGACCCGACGCCCAGTTCAGGATGGCATCGAGTTCGAGGGCCAGAATCGACAACTTCTCACTGCCCCGGACTCCTTCACCCTGGTCCGCCCGAAGAACGCCCAGGCTCTCCAGGGCCTCTCTGGCAGCATCCAGATCCCCCAGGCTCGCGGCCCGATAGCCGGTGGCAAAGAGGTCGACCGCCTCGAGGAACGGACTGATCTGGGGCAGATCACGAGCCGCAGGCACCCAATCGCGGGTCGGATCGTCGGCGATCCAGGTCGATCTCATCATCGCGTAGTGGCGCTGCTGCATGAGTTGGTCCAGTTCATCCAGGTCTGAGACGATCGTTTCCGTCGCCTTCCGGGCTCCGGCCTCATCGCCGACCTGGAGCAGTCCGTACTGCAACCAGTGCAGCGCATGATGGCTCCTCTTCGCCAACGGTTCGCCGAGCCGCAACAGTCTCTCCTCGGAAACCAGGAGCGCCTTCTCGTTGGCCGCGATGACTTCATCCCACCAGCCGAGAGCCGTATAGATGTGGGAGATCATGTGCTGGGCATGAGAGGCATCGGGAGCGATCTTGGCGTACTCCCTGGCGGCCCGCAGTCCCAGTCGGGCATGCACCGGGTCGTCGTAGGAGTGGATCAGGTAGTGGGCAGCGCCGGGATGTCGCGGGTTCTTCGCGAAGACGTCCTCGACCACCGAGGCTGCATGCATGAACGCCCTGAAGTCGCGACTCCGTGTGGCGCCGAGAATCGACAACGCGTAGAACGCTGCCGCCTCGTGATCATCCGGGTAGCGTGACGTCATCGTCGCCATGTGGTCGCGATAGGCGAGATCGCGATCGAGCTTCTCGCCCTCCCCATAGAGGATCTCGAGAGCTCGGAGATAGTCCGACTCGCGCCGAGTCTGGGCTCGCGCCAGACGCTCCTCGCTCGTGGGCGCCAGCCGGCCCAGGACGGCCAGCGCCGCATCCCGGTCCTGCTGCGCCCACAGGGGATGGTTGTGCGTCATCGCGGCCCCCCAGTAGGCCATCACGAAGCCGGGATCGGCGGCGATCGCTTCTTCGAAGGCCGTCAGGGAATCCTCGAACTCGAAGCTGTGGAGAAGCAGCACTCCGCGGATGAAGGCTTCCTGGGCGGACGGAGAGCCTGAGTTGGGAAAGTCGATGGTACCCAGTCGACTGCTGGGGGAATCCGAGACGGCAGCCGAGGCGCCTGCGGCAAAGAGCGCGAGCGACAGCAGGATCAGGGCGATTTCACGACGCATACAGCACCTCCGGGAACATCCTCGACACTCTACAACCACCAG
>CALOFD010000019.1:0-51112 GCA_942492505.1 Thermoanaerobaculia bacterium | reverse complement strand
AGATCACGATGACGATGCTGCTCCGTCGTGTGCGACCGGCCAGCCTGGTGAGCGGAGGTCGCAGGTTGCCGAGACGTTGGCAACGCGTCCGATCGATGGTGTGGAGGATGACCTCCAGATGCTTCGCCGACGGAGGAATCCAGTCGACGATCTCGTGGTCGAAGGTCACCAGACCGATCCGATCTCGTTGCTTGTGGGAGAAGTACGCGAGGCAGGCGGCCAGGAACCTGCCGTAGTCGAACTTCGAGATCCCCTCTCGCCCGAAGCTCATCGATCGGGAGATGTCGAGCGCGATCGTGCAGTTGGTGTTCGTGTCGGCCTCGAACTCCTTGAGGTAGTGGCGGTCCGTTCGGGCATAGACGCGCCAGTCGATCTTGCGGATGTCGTCACCGGGCATGTAGGGACGGTGCTCGGCGAAGTCGAGCGAGCGACCGAGGTAGGGCGATCGATGCAGGCCCGAGATGAACCCCTCGACCGTGGTTCGCGCGAGGAGCTCGAGATTCGAGATCCGAGCCAGGGTCTTCGGATCCAGAAACCGTCCGGTCGCACTCGCACCGGCCCCATAGACGCGAGGTCGACTCACCTACATCTCGGACCGAGGCGTGGGAATGGATTCCAGCAGGTGGTCGATCACGTTGTCGGAGCTGACCCGTTCCGACTCCGCATGGAAATTGGTCAGGATACGGTGTCGCAGAACCGGGTGGGCGACCCAGCGCAAGTCGTCGAAGCCGACGTGGTAGCGACCCTGGGTCAAGGCCCGCGCCTTGGCGCCGAGCACCAGGTACTGGGCGGCTCGAACGCTGCCGCCGTAGTCCACCCACTTGCGGACGAACTCCGGTGCGGTCGGATCTCCCGGACGACTGGCTCGAACGAGCTTGATCGCGTACCGCAACACCGCGTCGCTGACCGGGACCCGGCGGATGAGATCCTGGAAGGCGAGAAGATCCGCAGCCGTGATCACGACCTCGAACTGCTGCGTCGCGCCCGAGGTGGTCGAGCGCACGACCTCCACTTCGAGATCTTCGCTCAGATAGTCGATGACGATGTCGAACATGAAGCGGTCCAACTGCGCTTCGGGGAGAGGGTAGGTTCCCTCGAGTTCGATTGGATTCTGGGTCGCGAAGACGTAGAACGGCTCCTCGAGCTGGTAGGTCGTGCCCTGGATCGTGACCCGGTGCTCCTGCATCGCCTCGAGCAGGGCCGCCTGGGTCTTCGGAGGCGTCCGGTTGATCTCGTCGGCCAGCACGATATTCGCGAACACCGGCCCCTTCATGAAGACCATCGAACGCTGACCCGTGGAGTGGTCGTCCTGGATGATGTCGGTCCCGGTGATGTCCGACGGCATCAGGTCAGGAGTGAACTGGATGCGGCTGAAGTCGAGATCGAGGACCTCGGAAACCGTTTGGACGATCAACGTCTTCGCCAGGCCGGGTACGCCGGTCAGGATGCTGTTGCCACCCACCAGAAGCGAGAGCAGGACCTGCTCGAGGACCTCGTCCTGGCCCAGAATGCGCTTCTTCATCTGGCCGAGAACCTGCTGATGGCCAGAGCGCAGACGATCGACCAACGCTTCGTCGGTCTCCGTCGGCGTCGTCGCGTCGATCTCCTGAGGCTGTACGTTCTCTTCTGACGGCGATTCCAGGGTCATCGGCTGTTCCTTTCGGTTGAGCGCCTGTCGGCGCCGGAGGGTCTCTCCTTCACGAGATCAATGGGCGAGTCCGTAGAGGATGTAGTTCACTCCCAACTGGAATCCTCGCTGGGTGAGGTCGATGGGATACCAACTGTCCTCCTGGTCCGACCACTCCCAATAGTCGCCCACATCGTTGTTGTAGTTCACGATCATCAGGAGTCTGCCATCCGGGTCGTTGTCTTCGAAGACTCCGTAGAAGAGGGTTTCGAGATAGGGCAGCGACGGATGGGTGAAATCGAGGTCCTCGATGACGAAGAACTCCCCGAAGATGGGAGAACTGGCGTCCAATTCGATGAGCTTCGCTCCGGGCAGAACGAGCTCGAGCTGTCTTTCGAAGTTACGGAACTGGAACCCCTGGGGATGCGAATCGGAGAAATCGTCGATCACGAGGAATCCGCCCTTGAGAAGGAAGCCGCGCAGGGCTTCGGCTTCCTTCTCGGTCGGTTCCCAGAAGCCGGGTTCACAGAGGTAGGCCACGGAATAGTCGAAAAGGGCCGGATCGTCGAGCGCCACGACATTGCCGCTCTCCATCGTCGGTTCCATCATCGTGAGCTCGTGCAGGATCTTCATCAGGTTCTGTTCGGCCCACGGATAGTCGTGATTCCACTTGAGATCGAGTCCCCAGAAGAACGGACCGGCCCCCCACACGCTGGGTTCGAAGCGGATCCTCGCAAAGGTGAACTTGCCGTTGTAGTCCTGATTCTCGTACGGAACTTCCGGCGAACGGACATCGGCCAGCACGGCGGGAGTGAACGCCGAAACCGCCACCAACATCGCGAAGAGCAGAACTCCACCAAGTCTACGAATCATTCTCGTCCCCCTCCCCCTCCGGTGGGTGGTACCGCGACGGTATCCGATTTCGACTCCTCGTGAACCCGCAGCAGGAGTTCGAGTGCCGGAGAGTACGCCGGAGCGATCTCGAGAGCCGACAGGAGCTGGCGGCGAGCGTCGCGCAGATCTCCGGTCCGATAGAGCGCTTCGGCGAGTCGGAAGTGGGCGCCGGCGCGATCGACCGTCTCGACGGCAACCAGCGCCCGCCGGGCGCGAACGAGCCCCTCGAGATCGTCGAGCTGGGCGTAGAGTTCGGAGCGTTCCCGATGCGGTTCGGGCACGTTGGGGAAGATGTAGATGGTCTCTTCGAGCGCCGTCAACGCCGCCAGCGGGTCTCCCAGACTGCGACGCAGGCGGGCCAACTCGACCCGTTCGTCGAAGGCGTTCTCGTCGATGGCGACGAACTCGGTCAGCCGATCGGCCGCCTTCTCCTCCTCCCCCGCTTCGAGATAGAGCCTGGCCAGGGTTCGGTACGGATCCCCCTGACCCACGTACGGAGGAAACAGCGAACGAGCGTGTTCGAGAATCGCGATCGCCTCGGTCGGCCGCTCTTCGCGCACCAGGGCTTCACCATAGGCCATCTGCGCACGGAAGTCCTCGGGACTCTCTTCGGCGGCGAGCTGCAGGTCCTCCAGATCCGGCGGCCGGGAAACCGTCGGTGCGCCGATCACGGTGACTTCGCCGTGCTCGCTCTCGCTCTCCGGTTCGTTCTCGCCACCTTCCCGGCCTTCCGGCCCAGCCTCGGTCTCGGCGACCGCGACCCGGGGCTCGGCGTCCGGAACGCCCTCTTCGACTCCCGTCTCGCCGAGGGCGAGGGCCAGCGCTCCGAAACGCTCCTCCATCTCGATCTGGAATCGGGCGTCCAGTTCCTCGCTGCTCAAGCCGGTGCCGGCCTCGAAGACCTCTTCCGTGCTCGCCCCGTCGGCATAGGCGAGCAGCATCGCACGCAGGGCCGAAAAGCCCCACTCCCGTTCGATCATCTCGGCAAGGTAGGACGAATGGATGTAGGACAGTCCGACTTGTTCCGCCGACTTCGGCCGCACGAACCCCTCGTTGATTCGGCCGATCGGAAGCAGGTCGCCGCGCTTCCACGCGCTCAGGAACCGAGGGTTGACGTCCTCGCCCCAACCCTGACGTGCTCGCCTCTCCTCGAGCACCGAGAGCCCTTCGGTGAGCCATCGCGGAACCCGGTGTTCGCTCAGGGCGAGGGTGAAGGAGTGGGCGATCTCGTGCCAGAGCGTACTGCCCCAGTTGAAGGTCCCTCGCGGCCGCGCGGTCGGTGAATCCTGCGCGATCACTTCACCGAAGCAGACGCCGAGCGCCCCCATCCCGGCGAGACCGATGGTCCTGACCGAAAAATCAGCGTCGGCGTCGAAGAACTCGAGGCGTATCGGAGAGGGCGGAACGACTTCGTAGCGATCGACGAACTGCTCCCACGCCTCCTCCGCGAGCCGAAGAGCCTCGGGGGCCAACAAGGCTGCCTCATGCGGACGCGCGACGAAGCTGAAATGGTCGCTCGAGTACTCCTCCAGATCGTCGAAGGTATCCACGAGATCCAGCGTGTTCTTGATCCAGACATTGTAGGGATCGCCGGCAAACGCCGCTTCGAGACTCGCACGCCCCTCCTCGATCCTTCCCAGCCGCAGGAGATTCAGGCCGAGAAGGCCATGGGCGCGCCACGAACGCGGATCGGCCGCGATGCCCTTGCGGGCGAACTCCGCGGCCTCACGGTAGAAGCGATTGCGTACGCAGGCGTCGGCCAGGAGGTTGTAGAAATCGGCGTAGGACCGGTTCAGGTCCTGGACCTTCGCCTCACTCAGCGCAAAGAGCTCAGGATCATCCATCAGGTATGCCGCGGCGGCCTGCGCAGCGAGTGCGTCGAGCGAGCCCGGATTGACCTCGAGTGCCTGCCGCGCTCTCTCGAGCGCCGTCTCGTAGTCCTCCAGCTCCAGCTGAAGCTCGGCCTCGAGAACCAGGGCCTCGACGTGGCGGGGATTGATCTCCAGGACCGCGCGCACGATCTGCAGGGCCTCCGGGCCACCGTCGAAGCGCTGAATCCGCGCCATTGCGAGGAGGCCTCCGAGGTGCTTCGGATGAACTTCGAGAACCGCCCGGGCTTCGTCTCGAGCCTGGGTGGAGTCGTACTTCTCCAGGAACAACTCAGCCACCGCGACGCGCGGCTCGAGGGCCGACGGATTGGCGGCGATGGCTTCGTCGTAGGCTCGCAACGCATCCTTGAAGAGATCGGGATCCTGATCGCCGAGAGCGCGACAGGCGTCGCCGACGGCCAGCAATTCCCGGGCGTTCAACTGGGAGCGTCGGTTGTAGGCCTCGATGATCGCCCAATCGAGATCGTCCGCAGGCTCTCCCCCGGCTCGCAACGCGGATGCCAGCTCGCGAGCCGCGACCACTGAAGTCGGCGACTCCTCGAAAAGGAGACGTAGATCGCGGATCGCCTCCCGATCGCGACCGAGTGTCCGCAGGATCCGGGAGTGAAGAAGGACTCGATCGAGCCCCTCGGCCGGCCCGAGCACCTCCAGCGCCTCTTCATAGAGACCCTGGGTCGCGAGGATCCCTGCCAGCCCGAGACGTGCCTCGTCGCTGGCCGGGAAGTCTTCCACAGCCTTCTCGAAGAGACCCCGCGCCTGGGCGTAGCGACCGGTCTCGGAAGCCAGTCGCGCCGCCTCGAGATCCTGCCCGAAAGCTGCACCGGGAAGGGCCGCGATCAAGCCGGCCAGAAGGACTCGAGCGAATCGAGGGCTCGTCATGACTCCGGCGCCCCCTGCTGCGATTCCCTCGACGCGCGGATCTGCGCATCGATCTGGGCGAGTTCGAGGAGCAGGCCTTCGAGTTCCTCGAGGTACAGCTCCGGATCGAGCGAGTCGCGCTGACGCCGGAGTTCGGCAACTCGTCCCTGAAGATCTTCCTGCCGCTCGAGGAGCGCGGCCATCTCGGGGGTTTCGGCTCGCGAAGATTCGGGTTCAGCGAGGAACACCAGCGCCGCGACGCTGCCGTCTTCACCGTCCACCGACGGCTCCAGTGAGCCCGTCCCGTCACCACCGTCCTCGAGAAGAGCGTTCTCGACCTGCATCAGCCCCTCCGACTCGTAGCCACGCTCGACCTCCAGCCGTGCGAACTCGAAGGCCTCGAGAAGCGAAACCCGATCGTCCTTGTCGGCATCGGCGCGCGGGTCGCCGAGGCCCTTCGAGAAGGCAGCGCCGAAAGTGGTGGCATGGCGCTGCGAAACCGTGCGGGTCGCCGTCACCACGATCCGATCGGGTCCCGAAAGCGCCTCGATGAAGCCTGAACTCGAACTGCCCGCGATCACGATCACGGTCCTGCCTATCGCCCGCCCGTCGAGATGCGATGCCAGATCGGACTGGCTGAGGTCGGGCCCGGGGAGATTCAGGCGGCTTTCACCGTCTCTCGCGCTGCCATGTCCGTAGAAGACCAGCCAGAGTTCGCCGTCCGGACCGCATCGATCGGTGAGACGGTCGATCGCGGCGAGGATGCCCTCGCTGCGAGACGGCCCGGCCACCGACTCGGGATCGACCTCCGGGTCCTCCGCCAGATAGATGACGTTGTCCTTCGACAGGCCGCCGGCTTCCGCCGCCTTCAGGGTGTCGAGAGACCACTCGTGGAAGAGTTCCGGATAGCCCTCGCCGCCGCTCAGACCGCTGACCACCAGCAGACACGTGGAGGACCAGCCGGGACTCGCCAGAAACGCGAGAACAACGCTCCAGGCCAGGACTCTCAGACCCACCCCCCTACGTCGGCGCAACCACCATTCACCACCCAAAAGGGTCAGAGCGAGAAGCAGCAGGATCGGCATGTCCCAGAGTTCGAGAGTCTCGATCCGGGTCGACCCGCCGCCCAGCAGTTCGAGGTCGTCGGCCAGACCTCGAGCCTCGCGAGGACCGTAGAAGCGCCCGCCCGTGGTCTCGGCAACGTGCTCCAGGAGTTCCCGCCTCATCTGAGGCTGGAAGTACTCCTTCTGCAGCGGCTTCGCTCGCACCCAGCTGCGACCGCTACCGACGAGGTCGCCGTCGGACCGGGCTTCGAAGTCGATCGCATAGCGTCCCTCCTCGGAGGCCACGAATCCACCCTTGTATCGGCCGTCGAACTGGACGTCCCAATACAGAGGCACTTCCTGAACGAGACCTTGCGGCGATGTCACGCGGGCCAGGACCTGCGCGTGGTTCAGCTCCCGATAGCCATCGTCGCGAACCTCGGCGACGAGATCGACAGCCTCGCCCACGGCAACCGTCTCTCGTGTCGCCTCGAGGGCCACCGCGTCGGGGGAGTAGCTCACGAGCCAGCGAAGAAGCTGCTTCCAGAGATTCTCGTAGCTCTGGTCCTCGAGCGGAATGGCGGCATCCATCTGCCACCGCCATGAATTGGCGACGGTCCACGCCAGGGCCCGTCCTCGACCGTAACGCTGGAAGGCGAGCACGATCTGGTCCTCGTCCAACTCGCCGCCCGTCGCCTCGACCAGCGAGGTGGCGCCCGGCTTGAGGGTCGTCACCGGGTTCGGACTGCCCACCTCCCGGAAACGTTCCCAGGCCTCCATCGTGCCCTCCCGGGTCTCCGCCAGCTGCAGCGCAGGATGGGCCTCGCCCGCGGGAGTCAGGGCGACCTTGAAGAGGACATCGCGGATCTCGCCCTCACCGGTGGCGTCCGGGCCGAGCACGACCGGCAGGACCTCGCCCACGGGAGTCCCCGCCCAGCCACCCTCCGAGAAGGCTCGCCGGCCGCCGATCATCATGAGCCCTCCACCCCGGATCTCGACGAAGTCAGAGATCATCCGGAGTTGATCGAGCGTGAAGTAGCTCGCCTCGATGCTTCCGAGGATCAGGCCGGAGTAGGAGAACAACTCTTCCCTGCTGGTCGGGAACCCACCCTCGAGTTCCTGTGGATCGTCGAGTCCGAAACGGGAAAAGCGGTTCTCGGCGGCTCGAAGCAGGACCACCAGCTGAAGGTTCTCGTCCTCCTGCACGGCGCGGCGAAGGAACCCGACCTCGTCACGGGGTTCGCCTTCGAAATACAGCACCTTCTCGGTCCGTTCCTCGACCTCGATCAAGACGCCGCGCCGATTGTTCTCGGTGACGGTCTCGCCTTCCTGCGCCGCGATCCTGAAGTCGAACTCCCTCGGTCCTGGCTCGGTCGCAGTGAAACTCACCCTGGCGAGCGCCGGTTCACCCTCGGCACCGAACTCGAGGGGCTGGGTCGATACGATTCGGCCCTCGTCCTCGACCTCAAGGACGACTCCTTCTCCTTCGAACCCCTCCTGCTCGACGCTGACCTCGACCACCAGGCTAGAGCCCTGCAGGACTCGCGTCGGCGCCTCGATCCGGGAGACTTCCACGTCCCGCTCGAGTCGCTCTTCACCGAAGCCGACCGTGTGAACCCTGACCGAACGCGCCGTCAGATCGACAAGCCGATCGTCCATCGAATCGCGGCCGTTGTCGGCGCCATCGGTGAGCAGCACGAGTCCCGAGAGCGGAACGCTCGCCAGCTCATCAGCGGCCGCCAGGATCCCCTCCGCCAAGCCGCTCTGCGGCTGAAGGAAAGTGAATTCCTCGAGGCCCTCAACGCGCTCCGTGCGCTCCCCGATCGAGAAGAGTCTGACCTTGAAACGCTCCTCCAGATCGGACAGCAGCCCGCCCTCGCCACCCAACAGTGACAGCAGGACTTCTGCCCTCGAGCTCCCGCCGTCATCGCGGATCCCCATGCTCGCCGAGTCGTCGATCAGCACCCCGACGTAGCTCTCCTGCGGGATGAGGGTCGAAATCGTCAGAACCGGTCGCGCCAGACAGAACAACACCAGCAGCAGCAGGGCGAGCCTCAGCGCGACCGGCCCCCAGGCCACCCGTCCCCCACCTCGTCGCGCGTAGCGAAGCAGCGGGACGATCGCGAGGAGCAGAAGGATGAATCCCCCGGTCAGCACCGGCCACGAGGGCGAGAACCCGAACTCTCCGCGCGAGAAGACCTCGGGACGGACCTTGAAGAGACTCTCGAAGAGGTCGACCATCACTCAGTGAGTCATCGAATAGATGACGAAGTTGACGCCCATCTGGTAGGCGTAGGTCGAGAACTCGAGCGGGTAGTAGGGATTCTCCGCCCACTCCCAGGCGTCGCCGAGATCGCTGTTGAAGTTGATGACCACCATCAAACGACCGTCGTCGCCCGAGATCCCCCGAACGTAGGGGACGAAACCATCCTTTTCCCAGGTCGGCCCGCCCATCTGCCCGTTGCCGACGTTCGGTACCTGCACGATTTCATCTACGTCGTAGAAGACGCTGAAGATCGGGTGATCCAGCGAGAGGTCGACGATCGGGTACTCCGGCAGCACCTTCGACATCTGGTATTCGAAGTTCGCCCACTCCCGCGTGCCCCAGAAATCGTCGACGACGAGGAATCCGCCGCTGAGCAGATACCGTCTCAGGCCGGCGATCTCGTTGGGATCGAGCGACATGTATCCAACCTCGACCGCGTAGAGGAACGGAAAGTCGAGCAGTCGGGGATCGGTCAGGGCGACCGGGTTCTCCCACGGGTACACATCGAGCCGATCCACCAACCGCTGGACACCGAGGAGGAACTGCTGATCGGCCTTCGGAAAGTCGACGCTCCAACTGGGGAATCCGCGAAAGAAGTCGCCTCGACCCGAGCCGTAGTAGGCCCTCGTGAAATAGAACTCGTGGCCCGCAATGCGCTCCCGCGACCACCCGAGGATTCGCGGCTCGTCGGCCTCCTCGCCCAGGCTCGACGCCGGCAGAAGGCACAGGACCATCAGCCCGAGGATCGCGATCCGTGGAGGCGAGCGATGGACTCTCCAGTGCACCCCGCGATGGTATCTCATCGACGGCGGCACTCTCGCGTTGCAGGATCGTCGACCATGCCGCAGAATCCGACCCGATGCCCCCTCCCATCAGCGTGACGAAGCGGGCCGCGGCGGCGTTCGCCGCGATCGTTCTCGCGTCCCTCGCCAGGCCGACGCTGGCGGAGGGCGATCGCACCGATCCCCCCTCCCCCCAGGCCGCCGAGTTCGTGTTCGCAAGGGTCCAGTACGACAGCGTCGGAGGAATGAACGAGGCCTACTACTACTACGAGGGGCGCTACTGGATGCGCTGGGAGACCGACTTCCCGCAGGCGGACGAGAATTTCCTCTATCGATTCAGGGAACTCACGACGATCGACGCCCACCCCAGGCCGGTGACCCGCCGCCTCACCGACCCCGACCTCTCCGACTTTCCCTTTCTCTACTTCTGCGATGTCGGCTGGATGGATCTCGATCCAGCCGAGATCGCCGCGCTGCGCGACTACCTGCTGCGTGGCGGCTTCGCGTGGATCGACGATTTCTGGGGCTGGGCCGAGTGGATCAACGTAGAACGCATCTTCGCCGAGGTGCTGCCGGGGGTGGCGTGGCAGGAGATCCCGCCGGGGCACCCGATCTACACCATGGTCTACGACCTCGAGGAGCTTCCCCAGGTCCCGGCGAGAGACTTCGCAGCGCTGGGCCACGATCCACCGGAGATCCATCGCTACCCGGCCAGGAACGTCACGCCCGCTCACCTGCGCGGCTACTTCGACGAATTCGGCCGGCTGCTGGTGGTGGCCACGCACAACACCGACATCGGCGATGGCTGGGAGCGCGAGGCCTACGGCGAGTGGTACTTCGAGAAGTACTCGACCGTCGCGTATGCCACCGGAGTCAACATCCTCGTCTACGGCATGAGCCACTGATCTCGCCGGCTCGTCTCAGGGAGGGCTCGCCTGCGAGTGGGTCGGCGGAGCGTCCCAGATCTCGGGAAGGACTTTGCGCCCGGACAGGGCCTCGACGAGCGTGAAGATCATCTGATCCTCCTGCGCCCCGAGTTGCTGGGCGAACTCCGTCACCAGCCGATTGAGACTGGCGACGAGCGAGGAGAAGCCGAATCGCCACTCTCCCTCCTGCCGCCTGAAGCGGTAGTACAGGGGTTCCGCCGTGTCGTTCGCCCCGAGGCTGTTTCCACCCGCCTGCGCCAGCCCCAGCGCCTCGTCGCCGGAGATCGAGACCTCCCCCATCGACAGCTGCCGGATCGAGGCCTCGGCGATCCAGCCGTTGTCGATGGCGTGTCGCAGTAGATCCTCGAGATCCATTCCCTGGAGTTGCTCGACCGACAACTCGTGCCGCATGGTCACGATCAACAGACGATCGATGAACGGCCTCTGGGCGACCGTCGCCGCATCGGCCGACAAGGCCAGGCCCTTCAGTTCACTGAAGTAGACCAGGGTCTCGCGATCGACCATCTCCGCCGCGAGGCCGCCATCGCCGTCGAGCAGGGCCTGCTTGTAGCGCTCGAAAACGGAACGCACGGCCTCGGTATCCGACTGCGACACCGCGACCCCAGGCAGCAGGAGCAATCCAACGACGGCGAAGAGGGTCTTGATCACGGCGCACTCCTCATTTCAGATCCGCAGCCTCGAGCCAGTCCTGCACCTGCGAGTCGAACTCGAGTTGCAGGGCGTCGCGCCGCGCGTTCACCGACATCTTCGCCCAGGTACGCCGCAGGATCCGTTCGAGCTTCCCTGCCTCGACCCGTGGACCGAACTCCTGAAGATGGTACTCGAGGAACACCAGGCAGGCCGTGTCCTCGAGGGCCTGGGCCTCGGAGTCCTCCGGCAGGCCCTCCTTGAGGAGAAGCGAACCCACGCGCTGAACGGTGTTCTCGTCGTAGCCACAGTCTTCGAGGATCCGACCGGCGTCGCGGCGGTGCGCCTGCGCGCAGTCCCTGCGCCACGACAGGTAGCCCGAACGTCCCTCTGGATGGTCCGACCGTGGATACCTCCAACGTAGCAGATGCTGGCATCGGGCTGCCAGCTGCAGGGCCTCGGACGGTTCATCGATCCGAGACAACAGCGTTCTCGACATCCTTCGGCCGTAGAGCACCGCCCGGGGCCACGAGGTGCCGGAGGAGTCGACCTCCCTCACCGGGTCACCGGCGTTCGCTGCGTCGAAGGCGACCAGGGCCTTCGTCAACCGTTCGCTCTCAGAGATCCCCACCGACCTGGCCTTCGCGCAGCAGGCCGTTGAGCGAGCGAAACGCCGGGTGATTCTTGTCGCCGGCCCACTCGAAGGCGACGGACTCGTGATTGGTGATCGTCGCTCCCGCTTGCAGCATCCGCTGCAGGGCCCAGTCGCGATACTCCGCTCCACGGCCGCTCACGCATTCCCAGCACACGTGCACCTCGATGCCGCGCTCGAGCAGACCGAGAACCGTCTGGACGACACAGACGTGCGCTTCGATTCCGGCCACGATCACCTGGCGACGGTCCTCATCGACGCCTTCGAGCAGCGCTTCGAAGGCCTTCTCGAACTGCGCAGCGCCGCAACAGGAGAAGCGTTCCTTCTCGACCCGCTGCCAGGGCGAGTGCTCCATCTTCTCGAGACGCGCGAGGAGCATCGCGTCGGTTTCACCGAGTCCCTGCGGGTACTGCTCCGTCACGAGAACGGGAACCGCGAAGAGATCCGCGAGCTGGAGCAGGCGATCGGTGGCCGCCAACAGCAGTTCAGGCCGATGGACGACCCGGGCGAGTCGCCCCTGGATATCGATCACCAGGACCAGGCTTCGTTCGACTTCCAACATCATGCAGTCTCCTCGACGACGGCGCGCTCGGGACGCAGTTCACGGGCGAAGACCTTGCCGGCGCCCAGCAGCTTCTCAGCGGCTCCCAGGAGGTGTGCGTCGGGACTGGCCCGGAACTCCTCACCGGCAGCCACCGAAACCTTCTCGCCGGTCGGCAGCTTCATCCGGAAGATGACTCGCGCCCGCCCCGGATGTTCGACGATCAGGTTGCGAAGCTCGAGCATCTTCCCCATCGACGCCTGCTCGCCGAGATCCATCTCGATCTCGAACTCCCGATACGACTCCTGGTCGACCGCCTCGATCTTCTCCGCGCGCAGTTCGAAGGCGCCGCCACGCTCGCGCACCTGCCCCGTCACCAGGACGATCGCATCCTCCTGAACCAGTCTTCGGTACTTGTCGAACTGATCGGCGAAGAGCGCCACGGCGACGGTTCCCTCGAGCCCTTCGAGCACGAACCGTCCCATGAAGCGGCCGCTGTTCGGTCCGCTCTTGATCTTGTTCTGTCGGGAGCGAGTGACCAGCCCACCGAGGCAGACCTGGGTCCCTTCGCAGTCGTCGAGCCGATCCATCGCCCGGGTCTTTCTCGCCAGCACCTCGCGGAAGTCCTCGAGGGGATTGCCGGTGAGGAAGATGCCGAGGGATTCGCGCTCGAACTGCAGACGCTCGCGAGGCGGCCAGTCGGGCCCCTCCTCGCTCACCTCGGGAGCCATCACAGCGGCCTCCCCGAAGAGCGAGCTCTGGCCGGCATCGCGCTCCCTCCGACGGCGCTGAGCCCGAGCCATGATCGACTCCAGCGCCTCGAACAGGACCCGACGGTTCGACACGATGCTGTCGAAGCAGCCCGCCTTGATCAGGCACTCGATACCCTTCTTGTTGAGCTGGCGGAGGTCGGCCTCACAACACAGATGGTGGAGTCCGCTGAAGCGACCGACGCGTCGACGCACCTCGAGCATGCTTTCGATCGCGTTCTCTCCGATCCCCTTGACCGCTCCCAGACCGAAGCGAATGGAATCTCCGTCGGTGGTGAATCGCCAACCGCTCTCATTGACGTCCGGCGGCAGGACCTCGATACCCATCTTGCGGCACTCTCGCACGTACTTGGCGACGTTCTCCGACGTTCCCATCTCCGAGGTCAGCATCGCCGCCATGAAGGACTCGGGATGGTGGACCTTCAGATAGGCCGTCTTGTAGGCCAGCATCGCATAGGCGACGCTGTGGCTCTTGTTGAATCCGTAGCCTGCGAACGGTTCGATGTACTCCCAGAGTTCCAGGGCCTTCTTGCGATCGAAGCCCTGGGTCACTGCGCCATCGGCGAACTTCTGCTTCTGCTCGGTCATGACCTCGAGCTTCTTCTTGCCCATGGCCTTTCGCAGAACGTCGGCTTCACCCATGGTGAAACCGGCGACCAGCACGGCGAGCTGCATCACCTGTTCCTGGTAGGCGATCACGCCATAGGTCTCCGAGAGGATCTGCTCGGTTTCCGGGATGATGTAGCTGATCCGACGCTCGCCCTTCTTTCGCTTCACGTACTCGTCGACCATGCCGACCGACAGGGCCCCGGGACGGTAGAGGGCATTGAAGGCCGCGAGATCCTCGAACTTCGAAGGCAATCCCCGCACCAGCAGATCCTTCATCCCCCGAGACTCGAACTGGAAGATGCCGTTCGTGCGCCCCTCGCAGAACAATCGAAAGACGGCAGGATCGTCCAGCGGGATCTCATCGAGATCGAGTTCGATCCCCTGGTGCCGAATCGACTTCATCGCGTCATCGATGACGGTCAGCGTTCGCAGGCCGAGGAAATCCATCTTCAGGAGACCAAGCCCCTCGACGACGTCCTTGTCCCACTGGGTGACCACTTCGTCCTTGGATGTCTTGTAGAGCGGCACCAGTTCTTCGATCGCGCACGGCGCGATCACGACGCCCGCCGCGTGAACCGAGGCGTGACGGGTCAGCCCCTCGAGACGCTGACCGATCTCCACCACGCGACGGACCTCCTGGTCCTGAGCCACCTCGCGTTTGAGCGCGTCGATCTCGCCCGCCGCTTCCGAGAGGGACTTCGTCATGTCGGGGACCAGCTTTGCCACCCGGTCGATCTTCGCGTACGGCACGCCCATCACCCGACCGACGTCCCTCAGCACCGCCTTGGCGCCCAGGGTTCCGAACGTGATGATCTGCGCCACCCTGTCGCGGCCGTACTTCTCGCTGACGAACTGGATGACCTCGCCGCGACGGCGCATGCAGAAGTCGATGTCGATGTCCGGCATGCTGATGCGTTCGGGGTTGAGGAAGCGCTCGAACAGGAGGTCGTACTGGAGTGGATCGATATCCGTGATCCGCAGCGAGTACGAAACCAGCGAACCGGCCGCCGAACCGCGCCCCGGGCCGACCGGAATATCCTCTTCGCGGGCGTAGCGCATGAAGTCCCAGACGATCAGGAAGTAGCCCGCAAAACCCATCCTGATGATGATCTGGATCTCTTCCTCCAGACGCTTGCGATACACGGCAGCCGAATTCCTCCGCAGGGCCTCGGGCCGAGTCCGTTCGAGTCCGTGCAACCGCCGATCCAGTCCCTCGCGCGCGACTTCAGCGAGATAGGTGTCGAGGGTGTAGTCCGCCGGCACCGGGAACTCGGGCAGATGGAACTGACCCGAGGGAATCTCGACGTCGCACATCTCGGCGATCCGAACCGTGTTCTCGATCGCCTCCCGATCCTTCGGGAAGACCTTGAGCATTTCGTCGGCGTCCTTGAGGAAGAACTGGTCCGACGGATAGCGCAGACGATTCACGTCCGAGACGTTCTTCTGCGTACCGATACAGAGCAGGACATCGTGCGCGATGTGGTCGTCGTGGCGCAGATAGTGACAGTCGTTGGTCACCACCAGCGGGAAGCCGTTGCGACGAGCGATGCGTCGGACCACCTCGTTGGCGTCACGCTGCTCCTTCATTCCGTGGTCTTGCAACTCCATGAAGAAGTTGCCCTCACCGAACATGTCCTGGTAGTCCTTGGCGATCGCCTCGGCCTCGGCTTCCCGACCTTCGAGGATGTTCTGATTGACTTCGCCGTTGAGACAGGCCGACAGACAGATGAGGCCCTCGCTGTGCTCGCGCAGGAGGGTCTTGTCGATGCGTGGTTTGTAGTAGAAGCCTTCGAGGAAGGAGCGCGTCGTCAACTTGAGGAGATTGGCGTAGCCGACCCGATTCTTCGCCAGCAGCACGAGGTGGTTGCTGTGGGCGCGTTGCGGGTTGCGATCGGCGCGGTCGCCCTGGGCCATGTAGGCCTCGATCCCGAGGATCGGCTTGATCCCGCTGGCCCTTGCCTGATCGTAGAACTCGACCGCACCGAACATGTTGCCGTGGTCGGTCAGGGCCATGGCGGTCATGCCCTTCTCGCCGGCGGCCGTCATGAGGTCACCGATCTTGTTCGCCCCGTCCAGGAGGCTGTACTGGGAGTGCAGATGGAGGTGAACGAAGTCGCTCATCGCTCGCCGGGTCCCACCGCCAAGAGCCCTGCGAATCCGTTCCAGGGCGTCTGCCCCACTCACCGGAGCGGTCGGCAGGCAGGCGCTGTCCCGCAAGACCAGCCCGCAGGCCTCTGCAGTTCTGCAGATTCCGTCCGAGGAGGGACTCGAACTGACGGCGTACTGCCGTACACAGGCCGGCGGAGTCTCGAGCTTCGTGAGCAACGTCAGAAGGCTCTGCGACGCCTCCTCGGAACTCAACGGCCGGTGCGGATGGAAACGGTGAGTGACTGAATCCACGTCCATCAATCCCCGATTGACGACTCGTGCCACCTCGCCCCTGCGGCCGCGCTCCAGGTCGAGGATATCGGTGGCGATCCGAGCACTCCCCTCGCTGGCCTGGCGAACTCCCGGTACCAGCCAGTAGAGCAGCGTCGCGAAGTCGGCCCGCTCGAGTTCGGCCTGGCGCGCCAATCCCAGAACTTCCTCGGGCAGCAACCTCAGCCGATAGCGGAACCGCGCCCGAGCGAGACTCTCCGCACGCGATGGATCGGAGGGATCGGCGGCCGCCAGTTCCTCCAACAGGCTCAGTCCCTCCTGGGCGTCGCCGATCTCGACCTCGAGCGTGGCCCGGCGTTCAGCGACTTCGAGACTCCGCCCGGGAAGGAGATCCAGGACCCGGAGCGCAGCCAGCTCCCCCTGTAGGTCTCCCGTCGCGGCCGCCAGCCTCCAGCGCGCTTCGAGTGTGATCGGGTCGTCGGCAGCCCACTCGTCCAGAAGGGCCATTTCGGCTCGCGCTGCCTCGATCCGATTGCCCTCGAGATCTTCGAACAAGCGGTTCGCGACCGTTTGCAGTGCGGGACTGCGCAACTCGCTCCGGCGCTCCTCCGCGATCGGGAAACGGGTGGCCAGATCCCGGTAACCGGCATAGGCGTCGACGACGTTCCCCTGAAGTTCTTCCAGCCGTGCCAGAAGGAGAAGACTTCCCGGGTCTGGCGCCGCACCGGCGACGAGAAACTCCAGCGCCTCCTCGGAGCTGCCGCCAACCCAGGAAGCCTGGGCCGCCAGGAGACGCGCTGCCGTGTTCTCGGGCTGCTCCACCAGGACGCCACGAGCCGTGCGCCCGACGTCGACGGGAGATCTGCCGGCCAGAAGCTCCTGGAACGCCACCGACAGCGGTTCGAAAGCACTCCCTGCCCCACCCGGCGTCGGGGCCGACGAGGTAGCTGGCGGTGGCTTCACCGAGACCGGGGTCTCGATCGACGACTCCAGGACTGGCACAGGCCCAGCAGAGCGCGGCGACGACACCGAGCAGGCTGCCGAACCGGAGGGTGTGGACCACGGCTCTCGATCGGAGGCGCAGCTTAGAAGCCTTCGCCGACACAGGAGATCAGGGCGATGGCGTGCTTGTAGACGAGCTTCTCGTGGCCCTCGGTCTCAACCACGATCGCGAACCGGTCGAAGCGCTTCAGAACCCCATCGATCGTCCGACCCGTGGTGAGCTCGATCGACAGGCGAGAGCCGTCCTTCAAGTTCTGGAACAGGAAGCCGTCCTGGATGTTGATGTTGTGCTTGGTCATGGTGTTGGGAAGAAGCTCTGCTCTCTCAGCCAGCCGGCTGCGTGCTCCAGGAGGTCCGGGTCGTCAGCCTCCAACCAGTGGATCTCATCTCGTCGACGAAACCAGGTCAACTGCCGTTTTGCGTAGCGTCGCGTCGCTCGGATCGTGGCCTCCAGAGAGTCTTCCAAGGACTGTTCCCCTCCCAGGTGGGCAGCGAACTCGCGATAGCCGATTGCCTGGAAAGCCGGAGAAGCTACGGGCGTACCGTCCGCGAGCAACCGTTCGACCTCGTCCAACCAGCCCGCCTCGAGCATCGCCTTCACACGCGACGCGATGCGATCGTATAGGACGCTTCGATCCAAGGTCAAACCAAGCCAGACCGCCCGCAGCGGCCTCTCCAGGGGAGGAGTCTTGTGCCACTCGGAGAGCGGAATTCCCGAGCTCTCGACCACTTCGAGCCCTCTCAGAATGCGCTGCGGATCGGTTGGGTGAAGGCGCTCGGCCAGCGTCGGATCGAGTGCTGCCAGTTCGGCGTGGAGCACTTCGGAGCCCTCGGTTTCGAGCCGCTCTCGAAGGCGGCTCCTCACTGCCGCGTCGATCTCCGGCATCGGGCTGAGTCCCTCCAGAACCGCCTGGAGATACAAGCCGCTCCCCCCCACGAGCGCGGGAATCCGACGACGCTGACGAATCTCCGAGATCACTCGACGCGCCATCGCCCCGAACTCTCCTGCCGAGAAGGTTTCCTCTGGACCGGCGATATCGAAGAGGTGGTGGGGAACGAGCCGGCGCTCTTCGGCACCCGGCTTGGCGGTGCCGATCTCCAATCCCCGATAGATCTGGAGGGCATCGCCGTTGACGATCTCGAGATCCTCGACCTCGGCCAACTGCAGGGCGAGGGCGCTCTTTCCCGTTGCCGTTGGGCCGACGATCACCAGACACTCTGCAGACATCGTATGACCCTACCAATCCGACGGTTCGCGCAGGCTCACCTCCACCGGGCCGGCGGCGTTCCAGCCGAAGTCGATGTCGCCATGGACGTCTGTTCGCAGGACCCAGGCCCCGACCGCATGGAGGCGGTCGAGAACCGACTCGGCCGGGTGTCCGTGCACACTCTGCCGGGCCACCGAGATCACCGCCCACGAGGGAGAGGCCCTGGCAACGAATCCCTCGGAGGTGGAAAAACGACTCCCGTGGTGCGCCACCTTGAGGATGTCGACCTCCAGGCAACCCCGACATCGTCGACCGAGCTGACGTTCCCGCGCCTCTCCGATATCGCCAGTCAGCAGGATGGATCGGCCCCCGGCCGTAGCCCGCACGACCAGGGAACGATCGTTGACGTCGGCGCCCGGACGCGGGGCGTCGGGCAACGCCTCGAGAGTCCAACCGCGCCAACGAAAGCGCGCTCGTCCATCGAGTTTTCGGAACGACCCAGCTGCCTGCCGACGGACACGGCCGACGCAGTCGGACTCCGACCATCGCGACCCGGCGCGGACGCGTTGCACCGGCAGGTACCTCAGCAACTCTTCGACCCCCTTGCAATGGTCGGAATCGGGGTGGGTCACGACCACGACCTCGACCCGTTCGATCCCGAGCCGTCCGAGGGCGGGAACGATCCGGGTACTGGCGACATCACCTGCGGCGAATCCTCCGCCATCGACCATCAAGACCGACGTACCGTCGCGAAGCAGGATCGCGTCACCCTGGCCGACGTCGATCGCCGTCATTCCGAACCGGAGCGGCAGTGGGCGAACCGGCACCCACACCAGAGCAGGCATCAGCAACAGGCAGGCCCAGCGGACTCGCCCCAGCAGCCACAGGCCCGTCGCTGCGAAGGGCACAACGACGATCCAGGCCGATGCATGGGGTCGGAAAAACACCCGATCTCGGGGGCCCTCCGTCGTCAACTCGAGCAGCGTCGCAAGACCGCCCAGGAGCAACTCGACCGGACCAGCCGAACCGAACGTCAATCGCAGGGCGGCCCACAGAAAGCCACAGACGACGACGGCGACGATCCACGGTCCCGCCATCAGATTGAGGACCGCAGCCGCGGGAGAGATCGATCCGAACAGCGGTATGGTGAGGGGCAGCGAAGCCCACTGGGCACTGGCAGAGACTCCGAGCGCCCGGGCCATCCGGCCCGTCTTGCGAACGTCGCCGCGCACGGCCGCATGGAAAACGAGGATTCCCGCCGTCGAGACCCCACTGAGCAGCAAGCCGGCGTCCGAAGCGCCCGAGACATCGAGGAGCAGGATCGTCAACACTGCGAAGGCCAATCCGTCCAACGGCCGAACGCGCCTGCCGGTCGATCCTGCGACGCCGGCGAGCGAGATCATCGCAGCCGCTCTCATGGCCGCCGGGCGGGCCCCTGAAACCAGTGCGTACAGCCAGACCCCGATCAGCAGCGATCCGATCCGGGTACGGCCGGACCGAGCAGGAAGCCACCACCAGAGCAGCGCACCGAAGAGACCGACGTGGAGTCCGGAAACCGCCGCCAGATGCCCGAGCCCATAGCGGCGCAAGGCCGCGTTCCAGGCGTCCGGCATCCTGCCCCGATCGCCGAGCAGAATCCCCATCGCCAGATTCCGTCCTGCTTCGCTCACCCACTCCCCTGCCGCTGCGACCGACAGGCGATCGCGAATCGCGAGCACGAAGCCCGGAGTCGCCGACAGCGGATCGATGAGCCGATCACTCTTGCAACTCACCGACCACGAGCGTCGGACTCGTCGGCCTGCGGGCCGATCCTCGACCCGGAGTACACCGCGAAAACGCGTGACGACGAACGGCGGCGGTCTGCTCGAACCCCGCCACTCGAAACGACCCGTCCCGGCAGGACGCAGGATCCGGTTGCCGTGCCGAGCCCACAGGAGTCGCCCGTCAACCCGCGGCACGACACGGCCGTGCATCGCGTTCTCGGTCCAGGGCCCGGTTCGCACGAACACTCCTTCGACCACCCGATCGCCGCCAGCGACCGAGCCCGCCCTGGGGCCTGCCACGACCAGGAGTGCACCGACTCCGAGCCAGCCCAGAGAGCGCCATGGAAGCCGAAGCGCCGCCGCCGTCATCACCAGCAAGGCCAACAACGCCGGCGACACGACCGGCGCATCGAGCGCCCATCGGGCGCCGAGGAACACACAGGCCGTGGCCAACCAGGGAGGCCGAAGAAGCCACCTCACCTGCCTGAGGACGCATCTGTGCCCCCGTCTCTCCCGCCGGCCTCAGCCGCGAAGGGAAACCAGACTCAGCCGCGGAAGGCCCAGGGCCTCCCTGATCAACCGAGTGCGGATCTTCGCGACGATCGCCTCTCCGCCCCCCAGCTCGGCGCTCCTGCGTTGGGCCTCGGATTCGATCTCTTCGCGGCGAGAGGACTCGAGGTCCACCAGGGCCTGTTCGAGCATGGCCTCATCGATCCCGCCGAGGGCACTCTCGACATCGTTCAGATCGCCCTTCAGAGCGAGAATCCGAGCGGCCAGTTCCCGGCTGCCCGGCCAGTCCGGCGGCAGTCGCGCCGCCAGCGACTCGAGTCGACTCGCCATCTCTGCCGCGGCAGAGGGATCAGCCGGGGAAGCCTCCGGCACGACTGCTCCCAGCAGTTCGGCCTGTTCGCGCCAGGCCTTCTCTACGGCCGGTGCGCAGTAGCGCAAGCCGTTGACGCGGCGATGACGAGACGCCTGCTGCCGGGCCGCCTCGGAAGGGGCTGCCTCCGCCTGGGCCTCGCGCAGCGCGAGGCGCTCGAAAACTTCCTCGAAGACTTCGACCACGAAGGAGGAGGGAATCCCCAACTCCTTCCACTCCCGAGCCAGCTTCCAGTCCGCCGGCGACAAGACCAGGGGAGCTCCCCGCAGGCGGAGAAACGCCTCCTCCAGGACCCGGAAGTATCGGTGGTCTTCGGAAGCCATCCTCAGCCGCGCTGGATGCGTTCCCCGATCAGGCGCAGCCCGTGAAGCGTCAAATGGGGGTCGACCTCGTCGATGTGCTTCGAACCCGAAGCGATCATCGCCGACTCACCTCCGGTTGCGATCACCGGACCGGTCTCGCCGAGTTCGTCCCTCAGCCGCTCCAGGATGCCGTCGACCAGTCCGATATAGCCCCAGTACAGACCAGCCTGCATGGCCTGGGCCGTGTTGCTTCCCAACACTCGTTCCGGACGCTTGACGTCGACCTTGAAGAGCCTGGAGGCTCGAGCGAACAGCGCTTCTGCCGAGATCGAGAGCCCCGGAGCGATCACCCCGCCGACGTAGGCGCCGTCGGCAGCCACGACATCGAAGGTCGTGGCGGTGCCAAAATCCACGGCGATCACGGGCGCGCCCATGCGATCCCTGGCCGCGACAGCATCGACGATCCGGTCCGCCCCCACTTCTTCCGGGTGGTCGTAGCGCACCTCCATTCCGGTATCGAGGTCTGCACTGATGAACAGGGGATCGATCCCGAAGTACTGCTGGCCCAGGCGCTGGAGGTGGAAGTTCACCGGCGGAACGACCGACGAGATGATCAGCATGCCGACCCGCTCTCGCTTCAATCCCGCTTCGGCCAGCAGGAGCGTCAGCAGGGCGCCGTACTCGTCGGCGGTCCGTCCCGAACTCGTCGAGATCCGGAAGTCGCGGATCAGCTCGCCGCCGAGGAAGATCCCGAAGACCGCATTGGTGTTCCCGACGTCAACGCCTACGACCAGATCCTTGTCGCTCATCGTCTCTCCTCGAGGTTCATCTGCAACTCAGTCATTCTGGCTGCGAGCACTCAGTTTCGTTCTCTCCCGCCGATGATCTCACCACTGTTGACTCTTCTCACAACGCCGTTGCTTTCGAGACAGAGAAAGCCGTGCGAATCGAAGCCATCGAAGCGACCCGAGATGTCCCGATCGCCCACCCTGCAGCGAATCGGGTCTCCTCTCCGATGCACGCTCAGCTCCGCATACCGGCGGACCGTGGCTTCACGATCGGCCAGCGCCGACAGTTCCGCCCGGACTCCACGAACCAGGCCCAGGACGACCTCTTCGATCGCCGGAAGCGGATCCAGCAACTGGCGCAACGAGATCGCATCGGCGGTCGGCAGTTGCGACACCGTATGAGAGTGATTGATGCCGAACCCGATGATGGCGACACTCCTGCGGCGCGCCGACCCGACCGTTTCGATCAGGATGCCCCCCAGCTTCCGACCCGCCGCGAGGAGGTCGTTCGGCCACTTGATCCCCACCGGCGCCCCAAGCCTTCGTAGCGACTCCGCCAGGCCGACCGCCACCGAGACCGGCAACCGATCCAGGTGCGAGGGATCCTCCAACTCCCGAACCAGCGTCAGATAGATGCCGCTCGCCGGCGGACTGACCCAGTCGCGTCCCTGTCGACCCCTACCCGCCGTCTGCTCCTGCGACCAGAACAGCACCTCCGAAACCGGTACCAGGGTGTCCCCCTCCTCGGCCCTGCGCTCGAGCCATCGACGAGCCAGGGAGTTGGTCGAGTCGACCGTTCGCAGCTCGACGAGATCGAACGGCAGGCGGACGTCAACCGTCGACCCCAACTTGCCGCGAGGCATCATCGGCCTCAGTCTTCTTCGATCGACGCCTCGAGCTCACGAAGCCGCTCGCGAACGACGACTTCGGCCAGGTCCGGCACGACCTCCCAGGCGATCTCCGTCAAGACCTCCTTGCCGCCGAGTTCCAGGACCCGACGAGCGATCGCGTCGATCTCTCCAGCACTCAAGCTGGCCCCGGCGATCGCGAGATCAGTCGCTCGAGAGGTCGCGGCAGCCGTTGCCCCAGTCGAAGCTTCCATCGACTCGTCACTCCCCGGAGCGCCGTCGGCGTCGGACTCCCCGGCAAGGTCTTCCTCGACGAAGTCCTCGGGATCGGGATCGAACTCCGGCTCGCCCAGGGCTGCGGGCAGGATCTCGCGGAAAACCGGCTCCTCGGAACCCGTTTCGACTTGGTCAGGGCCGTCCCCGGGGCCCTCCTGAGCGGCTTTCTCAGGGGTGACCTCATCCGCCTCGCTTGCCGAGGGGACCTCGCTCCCCGGATCCGAGGCCTTGGCAGCCTCCTCCTGCGACTCTGCGCCGGACGGCCGACCGGGTGCGTCGACCAGGGCCAGAACCTGTTCCCTGAGCTGCTCCGCCCCGAACGGTTTACGAACACAGGCATCGGCGCCGCAGGCTTCGAACGCAGCGGTATCGAAGGCCTCGAAGGTTCCTACCAGCAAGATCACGGGAATCGACGCGGCCCGGGCCCGACGAGCGACTTCGTAGCCATCGCAACCCGGCATGTGGACATCGGCCAGAACCAACTTCGGCTGGTCCTCCTCGAGGACCGAAACCGCCGAATCGCCGTCCTCGACCACGGAGATCGCGAAGCCGAGTTCCTGAAGCGCGTCGGTGGCAGCGCGTCGAATCGTCGTGCTGTCGTCGGCTATGAGAATCGACTCCATGGGGACACTCCTCTACAGATCTGGAACTCCCCCCTCGAGCAGGAGAGAGTTCGTAGCCGACTAGGCTGCGGTCAAACGCTCCTTGAGGTAGTCGACGATCGCCTGAGTCGGTGTGCCGGGCTGAAAGACCGCATCGATCCCCTTTCCCTTGAGAGCCTCGATGTCTCCCTCCGGGATGATGCCGCCCGCGAACACCAGCACATCCCCGGCGCCCTCGGCCCCGAGGAGACGGGTGATCTCAGGCAGGAGACTGTTGTGGGCTCCGGAGAGGATCGACAGTCCCACGGCATCGACGTCCTCTTGCAGGGCGGTCGAGGCGATCTGTTCGGGCGTCTGACGCAGGCCACCGTAGATCACTTCGAAACCGGCGTCACGAAGCGAACGGGCTACGATCTTGGCGCCCCGGTCGTGGCCGTCCAGGCCGGGCTTCGCGATCAGGATTCGAAAACGACGATCGACCATCGGACGAACTCTAGCAGACCCCAGGGCTCGGAATCCGTGTCGAGCGAAACGATTCCGAGCTAGAAGATCGCGCTCTCTTCGTAGGTCCCGAAGACGTCTCGGAGTGCGTCACTGATCTCGCCGACGGTGCAGTACTCACGCACACAGTCGAGAATCAGGGGCATGGTGTTCTCCTCCCCTTCGGCACCTCGGCGCAGGGCGTCCAACGTCCTCGTCACGGCTTCCGTCGAGCGCTCCCGGCGCACCCTCTCCAGTTCCTGCTTCTGCTGGTCCGCCACCTCGTCGGAAACCACCAACGTCGGAATGGTGCTCTTGTCGTCGCTGGTGAAAGCGTTGACGCCGACGATGACCTTCTCGCCGCTGTCGTAGGCACACTGCTGGGCGTAGGCGGCCTCGACGATCTCGCGCTGGGGGAATCCCGCCTCGATGGCCTCGATCATGCCACCCAGGTCATCGATCCGGCGGAAGTAGTCGTAGCAGCCCTCGACCATGCGCTCCGTCATCTCCTCGATGAAGTAGCTGCCACCCAGCGGATCGATCGTGTTGATGACGCCGGACTCGTGCCCCAGGATCTGTTGTGTCCTCAAGGCGATGGTCACCGCCTCCTCCGTCGGCAGGGCGTAGGTCTCGTCCAGGGAGTTCGTATGCAGGGACTGGGTGCCCCCGAGAACCGCGGCGAGCGCCTGAATCGCCGTTCTGACGACGTTGTTGATCGGCTGCGGCGCCATCAGCGAGGCACCTGCCGTCTGGGTGTGGAAACGACACATCATCGAGCGCGGGTCCCTGGCCTGGAAGCGGTCGCGCATGACCTCGGCCCAGATGCGACGGGCCGCCCTGAACTTGGCGATTTCCTCGAAGAAGTCATTGTGACTGTTGAAGAAGAACGACAATCGGGGCGCGAACTCGTCGACGTCGAGGCCTGCCGCGATCCCCCACTCGACGTACTCGATGCCGTCGCGGAGCGTGAAGGCGAGTTCCTGGAGCGCCGTCGAGCCCGCTTCACGGATGTGATAGCCCGAAATCGAGATCGTGTTCCACAGCGGAACCTCGCGGGTCGCGAAGGCGAACTGATCGGTGATCAACCTCATCGACGGGCGCGGCGGATAGATGTACTCCTTCTGGGCGATGTACTCCTTGAGGATGTCGTTCTGGAGAGTGCCGCGCACTCCGGTCCGCCAATCGACTCCCTGCTTCTCCGCCACCGCCAGATACATCGCCAGCGCGATCGGGGCGGTCGAGTTGATGGTCATCGAAGTCGAAACCTGGTCGAGGGGAATTCCCGCGAAGAGACGCTCCATGTCGGCCAGCGACGAAATGGCAACGCCGCATTTCCCGACCTCGCCGAGCGACATCTCGTGATCGCTGTCGTAGCCGTAGAGCGTCGGCAGGTCGAAGGCAACGGACAGACCGGTCTGCCCCTGCTCGAGGAGATAGTGGAATCGACGGTTGGTGTCTTCGGCCGAACCGAAGCCGGCGAACTGACGCATGGTCCACAGCTTGTTGCGGTAGCCGGTGGGGCGGATGCCGCGAGTGAAGGGGAACTCTCCCGGCACCCCGATGTCCCGGACGGAGTCCGTTCGCTGCTCCTCGGCCGTCACCAGTTCCGGCACCTCGGCGCCGGAAACCGTGGTGAAGTCGCTCTTCCAGGTCGGGTGGCGGTCGCTCGAGACCGAGGCCGCCTCCTCCCACCTCGCTCTCGCAGCCCTCAGGTCGTCGCGGACCTCGGAGCGCAGTTCGCTGCCAGTTTCGGCTTTCGTCGGCATCGCCGCCGGGGTCGTCTCGTCACGTACCGTCATCCGGCACCTCCTTCTTCAACGCCCTCGGAGCGGCGCTGGATCTCGTAGTGATCCATCTTCTTGTACAGATTGCTGCGCGGCGTCTCGATCTCGGAGGCGGTCCGCGTCACGTTCCAATGATTCTCTTCGAGCTTGTGCAGCAGGAAACTGCGTTCGGACATCTCCCTGAACTCGCGCAGTGTCATCGCCGACAGCATCGCGCCTCCCAGCTCCAGGGAATGCCCGCCGGTGATCTCGACGACCTGTTCGCGTCCGATCTGGGGGCCGGGCGCCAGAATCAGGAGCCGCTCGACCAGGTTCTTCAACTCACGGACGTTACCGCGCCACGGAAGAGACTGCAGCAGCTCGATGGCATCGTCGGTGAACTGCGCCCCGCCGTCCGGATTCGCGCGGGCAAAGCCTCGGCTGAAGTACTCGATGAGGAGCGGAATGTCCTCCGGATGCTCGCGCAGCGGCGGGGTCTGGATCGGCACCACGTTCAGTCGATAGAACAGATCCTCACGGAAGCCCCCACCCTCGATCTCCGCCTCGAGGTCGCGATGAGTGGCCGCCACCACTCGCACGTCGACGTGGACGGCGTCGCCCGCCCCGACCGGCTCGACTTCTCCGTCCTGGAGCACGCGCAGCACCTTCGCCTGGGTGCGAGGGGACATGTCGCCGATCTCGTCGAGGAAGATGGTCCCTCCGTCTGCCGCGACGAACTTGCCGACCTGCTTGCGCGAAGCACCGGTGAAGCTCCCCTTCTCGTGCCCGAAGAGCTCCGACTCGATCAACTCCTCCGGAATCGCGGCACAGTTGACTCGAACGAAGGGCATCGCCGATCGCGGGGAGCGGGCGTGGACAGCGGCAGCCACCAGTTCCTTCCCGGTGCCGCTTTCGCCGCGAATGAGCACCGTCGCATGGGTGGGAGCGGCGCGATCCACCAGCTTCATCAGATTGCGGATCGCCGGTGACTCGCCCACCATCTCCTGCGGCGGGCGGAACTCGAGGTTCTCGCGCCGCAGACGGGAGGCCTCGAGAGCATTCCGAAGAGCCACCAGGACTCGTTCGCGCTGCAGCGGTTTCTCGAGAAAGTCGAAGGCACCCCGCCTCGTCGCTTCAACGGCTGTCGCCACATCGCCGTGTCCGCTGATCATCAGCAGGGGCAGGTCGTAGCCGCGCTCGTGAATCGCCGTCAACAGCTCGAGGCCGTCCATCTCCGGCATCTTGATGTCGAGCAGCGCCGCCGAAGGCGCGCGGTCGGCGATCCGGGCCAGGGCCTCGGCTCCGGACCCCGCCTCGTCGACCCGATATCCCTCGTACTCCAGAATCATCCGGAGACTCTCCCGGATCGACGATTCGTCGTCGACCACCAGGACGGAAGCGCTGCTCGGGGCGGATCTCGGACACGCGTGGATCCTACCAAGGCCTCGGGCTAGGAGACCGGCTTTCGATCACGGTACTCGAACGATGGCAAAGAAGCCGACGTCCCGGTTTCCACCCAGACGCCGCAGATAGAGACGCAGCAACGTGCCGCTCTCCTTGCCGCCGACGATCTCCGAAAACTCGCCGCTCGATTCGACGGGTTCTCCGTTGATCTCCGTGATGATGTCGCCGGGGATGACCCCTTCATCGATCAGCGGACTCGAGACCGCGATGTCGGTCACGATGACTCCCTCGATGTCGTCGTCCAGCCCGTGATTCTCGCGCAGTCCCGGGGTGATGTCCTGGTACTGGAGTCCGAGCCACTCCAACTCGACCTCTTCAGGATCGGCGATGGCAGCGACCTCGTTGACGGAATCGCGCTCGCCGAGAAGGATCTGCGAGTCGAGCGAGCGGCCGTTGCGGACGAACTCGACCTTCACCCGGGTCCCCGGCGCCTTGCCGGCGACATAGTCGATCAGATCGCGCGTATCGACGACCCGGTGGTCGTCGACCTTCACGATGATGTCGCCGTTGCGCAGGCCGGCCGACTCTGCCGGGCCACCAGGACTCACGTTGCTGACCAGGGCTCCATTCGTCGAATCGACGCCGAACGCTTCCGCCGTGCGCTCATCCAGATTGGTGATGTTGACTCCCAGGTAGCCCCGACGAACTCGACCCTCGCTCTGCAGCTGATCGACGACGGACTTCAGGGTGTCGACGGGGACCGCGAAAGCGATGTTCTCGGCCCCGTAGTTCATGGCCGTGGAGATGCCCACCACCTCGCCGCGCTGGTTGACCAGGGGACCGCCGGAATTGCCCTGATTGATCGCGGCGTCGGTCTGGATGTAGTTCTCGAAGCTGATGTCGCGAGCCAGGCCGATACTCCGACCCTTGGCGCTCACCACGCCGACCGTGACCGACTGCGACAACCCCTGGGGATTGCCGATCGCCATGACCCATTCCCCGACCCGCAGCTCTTCACTGTCTCCCAGGGCCAGGTACTTGATGTCATGGTCGGCCTCGATCTTCAGCACCGCGAGATCCGTCGAAGGGTCCTTGCCCTTCACTTCTGCAGGGTAGTTGCGCTCCTCGATCGTCACCTCCACCGAAGTCGCTCCCTCGATCACATGGTGATTCGTGACCATCCAGCCGTCGGAAGAGATCAGGAAGCCCGATCCCGCGCCGTCCTGGCGGAACTCGCGCTCTTCGTCTGGAGGGGCCTGACGGCGGGGGTCGTTGAAGAAGAACTGGAACGGAGACGTCGGCCGATCACTCCCTTTTTCGATCGTCACCACCCGCACGCTCGCCACGGCCGGCAGCACGGCCTCCGCGAGGTCGGCGAAGTTGGGCAGGGTGACCGTGGGGTTGTTCAGGTCGACCCGCTGCGGGCCTGCGGCTGTGAAGGCGGTCGGCGTAATCTCGCTTCCGCCCGCCAGGACCATGCCGAAGAGCACGGCTGCCACGACCAGCGCGCCAGTGAAGATCAGGTTGCCTCGCAATGGGTTCATTCTGTCGACCTCGGTTCCTTGTTTCGTCTGCCCCGGCCGTCTCGCCTTCTACGCTGACGGCTCCGAGCCGGGTTCCATTCCGGCTTCCGATTCGCAACCGCGGACGGTCTCGAACTCCAGCGAACGGAAGCCCCATCATAATGCCAACCCGACTCCGAGGCGACCGCATTCCGCCTCGGCGCCGAGATCCCCGGAGGATCGCCGCCGGAGGACACAGATCCCTTGATGGCGCGCCCGCTCTACGCTACAATTGGTGAGCTTCTGCGGCCACTCTTCACGAGCCGTTGAAGTGTGAGGTCGGAGTGGGCTCGCGAAGCCCGCTTTTTTTTGTCTCGGCATCCCAACGATCGAAAATGTCATCCCCCGCCATGCCACAGGCACTACTCAACGAACTCGAACAGATCGCGATGGCCGAAGGCTGCGAGCTGGTCCACACCGAGTTTCGCGGAGCCACTCTGCAGTTGATGCTCGATCATCCCGAAGGGGTGACGCTGGATCACTGCACCAGCGTCTCGCGCCAGGCTTCGGCTCTGCTCGACATCGAGGACTTCGGCGGCCAGAAGTACGTCCTGGAAGTGACTTCTCCAGGCCTCGACCGCCCCCTGTTCTCAGCCAGGGACTATCGCCGCTTCAGCGGCAAGCTCGTGCGGGTTCGCTTCCGCGACTCGCAGACCGGCAAGGCTCGCAGCGTCATCGGACGCCTCGACGAGTTCGAAGACAAGGAGGGTGGGCTCGTCCACCTGAAGGAAATCGAGGGGTCCGACGACCTCGTCGTCCGCCTACCCGACATCGAGCGCGCGCGCCTCGAAATCGCTCTATAGGAATTCTCATCATGCCAACTGCACAGAACCACGACATTCGGCTCCACGACGTCCTCCGCGAAGTGGCACACGAGAAGGACATCGACCACGAGCGCTGGATCTCCGCCCTCGAAGACGCGATGGCCTCGGCCGCCAAGAAACAGCATCAGGTCAAGGAGCCGGTGCGAGCGAAACTCGACCTCGAAACGGGTGCCTTCAAGGCCTGGCGCGTCCGGATCGTCGTCGAGGAGGTCGAGGACCCGCTCGCTGAATGGACGCTCGAGGAAGCACGGGAAGAGTTCCCCGAAGCCCGCCTGGGGCAGGAGATCCGTGTCGGCGACCCGGTCTCCACCGACGGTCTTGGCAGGATTGCGGCTCAGTCGGCGAAGCAGGTTCTCTACCAGCGCATCCGCGAGGCGGAGCGCGAGAAGATCTACAACGAGTACATCGACAAGGTCGGAGAGATCGTCAACGGTACCGTTCGGCGCTTCGAGCGCGGCGACATCATCGTCGACCTCGGTGGAACGGAAGCGGTCGTCACCCGCGGCGAGCAGTCGCGCCATGAGCGCTACAACCAGGGCGAGCGGATTCGCGGCGTCATCGTCGACGTCCACACCCAGCCGAAGGGTCCCCAGATCGTCCTCTCGCGAACCGACCCCAGACTGCTCGTCAAGCTCTTCGAGATGGAGGTCCCCGAGATCTACGACGGCACGGTGATCATCAAGACCGCGGTGCGCGCCCCCGGCGAGCGAGCCAAGGTCGCCGTCATGAGCCGGGAACGCGACGTCGATCCGGTCGGCGCCTGCGTCGGCATGAAGGGCTCGAGGGTTCAGTCCATCATCCGCGAACTCCGCGGAGAGAAGATCGACATCATCGAGTACAGCGATGACCTCGTCACGTTCGCCCAGAGCGCCCTGGCGCCGGCGCGGATCACCCGCGTTTCGGTCACCCATCACGGCGAAGTTCCGCATCTCGACGTGATCGTCGAGGACGAGCAGCTCTCCCTGGCGATCGGAAAGCGCGGCCAGAATGTCCGCCTGGCCGCCGAACTCCTGCACGCCAAGATCGACGTCAAGAGCGAAAGCGACGTCAAGGACGAGGTCGCCGGAGCCCTGGCTCGCATGCTCGAGACCGAGCTCGGATCGGGCGAAGGTGATGGCAGCCAGGAAGTCTCACAGAACTCCGCCGACTCCGAGGACTCATCGAGCCCTGTCGATGACGACTTCATGGCCGCCCTGAGCAGGGCGTTCCAGGAGAGCGAAGCCGAGGCCGGCGAGCACGACAACGACGAATCAGCGACAGACGACGAGCAGAGCTCGAACGATCAGGCGCAGTCCTGATCGGACCCGGGAATAGCGAGGAGAATCGAACGGTATGGCGAAAATCCGGGTAAGCGTATTGGCGACGAAGATGGGGGTCCCCGAGCAGGACCTGCTCTTCAAACTCAAGTCGATCGGCGTGCGGGTCGAGGGCGACGACCCTGAGATCGACGCCGATGTGATCCAGTCCATCCTGACAGGCAAGAAGCTCCACCAGCCGAAGGAAGTCATCCTTCGAGATGGAGCGCAGCAACCTCAGTCCCAACAGCGCCGCACTCCGCCGCCGAGGCGCATGCCTACCGGCGGTGGTCCCCGACCTCCGCGCGGTCGTCGGATGATTCAGCGGGTCGAACCGCGGCCGAAGACCATCCCGACTCGAACACCGCCCAAGCCCGAACCGACACCGGTTGTCGAGCCTGCTGCTCAGGAGACGGCGAGCGTAGAGACCCGGGAGGCGCCCCCCCAGGCAGTCCCGGCAACGAAGGAAACTACGCGGCAGCCGGCCGCCGAGCACAAGAGCGCAGCACGCGAGGAGGCGCGAAGGACGACTCCGGTGGAATCCGAAACGGTCAGCCGCAGCGAGCGCCGTGCTGCACGTCGTGATCGTCCGGCAACCGACATCGAGTTCAAGGGCGAGCGCCCCGAGATCGTCACGATCAGCGAAGGCATGACGGTGCGCGAGTTCGCCGAGAAACTCGGGGTCAAGTCGAAGGATCTGCTGCAGCGCATGCTTCTCCAGGGCGTAGTCGCGAACATCAACACCCTCCTCGAGACCGAAACGGCGATCGAGATGGCCGAGGATCTCGGCATCGCGACCGAGATCCTGACCTTCGAGGAGGAAGTCCAGCGCGAAGAGATCCAGCAGGAGAATCGCTCAGAGCACCTCGAGGATCGTGCCCCCGTCGTCACCGTCATGGGTCACGTCGACCACGGCAAGACGTCTCTCCTCGACCGGATTCGATCGTCCAAGGTCGCCGACGGCGAAGCCGGTGGCATCACGCAACACATCGCCGCCTACCATGTCGATGTCAAGGGCAAGCGCGTGGTCTTCCTGGATACGCCCGGCCACGAGGCCTTCACCAAGCTGCGAGCGCGCGGCGCCCAGGTCACCGACATCGTCATTCTGGTGGTCGCCGCAGACGACGGCGTCATGGCGCAGACCGTCGAGGCGATCCAGCATGCGAAGGCCGCCGATGTCCCGATCATCGTCGCCATCAACAAGATGGACAAGTCGAACGCCAATCCGGACCGGGTCAAGCAGAGCCTCGCCGACGCCGACATCCTGGTCGAGGACTGGGGTGGCGACATCGTCTCGGTGCCGATCTCGGCGCTCAAGAACGAGGGCATCGACCAGCTCCTCGAGCTCGTGGTGCTGACTTCCGATCTGCTCGAGCTGAAGGCCGACCCAACGCTCTCGGGCCAGGGAACCATCATCGAAGCCCGCAAGGAGCGCGGTCTGGGAAACGTGGCGACCGTCCTCGTCCAGAGTGGAACGCTGCATCGGGGCGACGTCTGTGTCGTCGGTTCGGCTTGGGGAAAGGTTCGGTCCATGACCAACGACTCGGGCCAGCGAATCGAGACGGCCGGACCGTCCACGCCCGTCGAAGTCACCGGATTCCAGGACCTTCCGGAGGCCGGTGACGTCCTGCAGGTAGTCGACAGCGAGGCGAAGGCGCGCAGCATCGTCGGCTTCCGGCAGGACGAAGACCGCCACGCGGACCTCACCAAGGGCAGCGCCATCTCCCTCGACCAGCTCTTCGCCCGTCTGCAGGACGGCGAAGCCGAGGAACTGCCCATCGTCGTCAAGGCCGACGTCCAGGGCTCGCTCGAGGTCCTCAAGGACACCCTCACGGAGCTCTCCACGGACAAGGTTGCCGTCAAGATCGCTCTGTCCGGAATCGGCGGCATCACCACCAACGACATCACTTTCGCCTCGGCCTCCGGTGCGATCGTGATCGGCTTCAACGTTCGCCCGGAAAAGGCGGCGGCCGATCTGGCGCGAAAAGAGGGAGTGGATATCCGCACCTACACGGTGATCTACGAACTCACGGCGGAGCTCCAACAGGCGATGACCGGACTGCTCAAGCCGACCTTCAAGGAAGTCGATCTCGGTCGGGCCGAGGTACGGGAGATCTTCAAGGTCCCGAGGATCGGAACGATCGCCGGCTGCCACGTCGTCGAGGGGACCATTCCCCGCAACGCGATGGCGCGACTGCTGCGAGACAACGTGGTCGTCTACGAAGGCAAGCTCTCGTCGCTGCGCCGATTCAAGGACGATGCTTCCGAAGTGCGAAGCGGTTTCGACTGCGGTATCGGTCTGGATCGATTCCAGGACATCAAACCCGGCGACTTCATCGAGGTCTACGAACGGCAGGAGGTCGCCGCGACGCTCTGATCCTCGAATCGTCGGCGCACGTAGCGACCGGCGGCGGTCGGTCCCGCGGGTGCCATGGTAGTGGTAGCAATATCCGTCTTCGAACTCCACCTGCCAGGCGCGAGAAGTCTCAAGGAGAAGCGAAGCGTCGTCCGAAGTCTCGTCGATCGCCTCCACCGTCGCCAGCGGATCTCGATTCTCGAAAGCGGCCATCTGGAACTGCATCAGAGAAGCGAGATCGCGATCGCCCTGGTAGCCCGTAGCGGAGCCGAAGCCGATCGTCTGCTCGATCGCATCCGTGAGACCGTCGAAGTTCATCCGAACTGTGAATTGATCCGCTGGGAACCGGAAGTGTTGAGTCCACTGTCATGAGCCGTCGTGTAGAACAGATCGGAGACATCCTGCGCGCCGAACTCAGCCGCCTGATCCTCACGGACGTTCGCGATCCACGCGTCAAGCTGGCGAGCGTCTCGACCGTAGAGATGAGCCGTGACCTGCGCCATGCCCGCGTTCGGGTGTCGGTCCTGGGAAGCGAGGAGGAGCGCGTCGCGTGTGTCGAAGCGCTCCAGCGAGCACGAGGCTTCCTGCGCTCGAGAATCGCGGCCAGGATTCAACTCCGCCATGCCCCTGAACTCGACTTCCACCTCGATCGCGGCGCCGAGCACGCCGAGCACATCCAACGACTCCTGGACCAGGACGATGCCCCCGATCCTGCCTCCTGAAGAACTCGTCGAAGGGCTGCGTCGGGCTCGCCGGCTGCTGGTCACCAGCCATGCCAACCCGGACGGCGACGCGATCGGTTCTGAACTGGGGGTTCTCCACTCGCTGGGCTCGGCCGGCCATGAAGTGACGGTCTGGAATGCCGATCCCGTCCCGGCTCCGCTGAGTGATCTCCCAGGAACGGATCGCATCCACACCGGAATCGAGCCGCCGGACGGGCTTTCGAGCTATGACGCTGCTCTCGTCCTGGAGTGCCCGACGCTCGAACGGACGGGTCTGCCGACAGAGATCCTTCGAACCCTACCGCTGCTGAACCTCGATCATCACCTCGGCAACGCCAACTACGGCTCGGCGAACTGGGTCGACCCGGACGCCCCTGCCGTGGCGGAACTGACGATTCGAGTCCTGGACGCACTCTCGATCGAGATCCCGCAACCCGCCGCGCTGTGCTTCTACTGCGCCATCGCCAGCGACACGGGCGGCTTCCGATTTTCGAATGCCGGTCCGCGTGCATTCAAGGCAGCGTCGCGGCTCGTCACCCTGGGCGCCTCGCCGGAACGGGTCTCGCGGTGGCTCTTCGAGAGTCGTCCGCGGGCGACGCTCGAACTGCTCGGCCCCCTTCTCTCCACCCTCGAGGTGCTGGCCGACGACAGGCTTGCAGTCGTCCATCTCACCCGCGACGCGATGGCTACAGCCGGCGCGACAGACGCGGATACCGAGGGCCTCGTCGACTACCCCCGAAGCATCGCCGGCATCGAGGTCGTCGCCTTCCTGCGAGAGATCGAGTCCACCAGGACCAAGGTCTCCATGCGCAGCCGTGACGGTATCGTCGATGTCGAGAAGATCGCCCGCGCCCACGGCGGCGGAGGCCATCGCAACGCGGCCGGCTGTTCGCTCGGGCAATCGATCGCCGACGCGCGGGCACAGATCACCCGGGAGCTCCTCGCAGCTCTGGAGAAGTCATCATGAAGAACGGATTGCTCCTCATCGACAAGCCGACCGGCTGCACGTCCCATGACGTCGTCAGCGCGACTCGGCGCCTGATCGGCCAGAAGAAGGTGGGCCACTGTGGCACGCTGGATCCGGATGCGACCGGCCTCCTCCTGCTCACGCTCGGCCAGGCGACGCGATTGACTCGCTTCCTCATTCGCGCTCCCAAGGTCTACGAGGGGACGATCACTTTCGGCAGCGCCACCGACACCTACGACGCGACCGGAACCGTCGTGCGGGAGGCGGACATCTCGCACCTCGATCGCGAAACCATCGAGACCGCGATGGCCGGCTTCGAGGGACTCTGGTCTCAGACCCCACCGCCCTACTGCGCGAAGAAGATCGGCGGCAGGAAGTACTACGAACTGGCTCGCAAGGGTGAGGCCGTACCGACGGAAGCCAAGGAGGTCGAGGTCTTCTCCTTTCGGCCCCTCGGCGATCTCCAGGACGGTCGGCTCGACTTCGAACTGCGTTGTGCCTCAGGAACCTACGCCAGGTCCCTGGCTCACGAACTCGGGGAGCGACTCGGCAACGCCGCGCACCTCAGCCGACTGCGCCGCACGCTGATCGGCAACATCGATGTCGCCGACGCCAGGACCCTCGATGAACTCGAGGACCTCGACGGCGAGATCGACGAACAATCCTGCTTCATTCCCTTCGACGAGATCCCCCTCCCCTTCGCCGCCTTCCAGGCCGACTCCCAACAGGAGCGGCGCATCACTCACGGCCAGACCGTCCTGGTCGACCGTCTCGAACTCGAGGAGGGCGACTGGGTGCGGGTGGTCAATGGGCGGCGCAATCTGGTCGCGGTCGGCACCGTGATCGAAACCGTCGGCAACCGCGGCGTCGGCGTGGTCCAGCCCAAGATCGTTTTCAACTGATTTCGGCCCACAGAGGCCACCCAAACAACCCGATTCTGTGGTAAAATGCGCGCCGCAGAGAAAGTATTGAAGGAGTGTGCTTTGGTGCAAAGCAAAGAACAGAGAACAGCAACGATCGAGAGCTACAAGCTCCACGAAAATGACACCGGTTCGCCGGAGGTCCAGATCGCTCTTCTCACGGACCGGATCACCCATCTGACCGAGCATTTCAAGATCCATACGAAGGATCACCACGGTCGGCGGGGTCTCCTGAAACTCGTGGGAAGGCGTCGGCGCCTGCTCAACTATCTCAAGTCCTCGGACCTCGAGCGCTATCGCTCGACGATCGAGCGGCTCGGGCTACGCCGCTAGTCAATCGGATCGTTTCCCGCGCAGTCATGCGCTCCCGCGACGACCAGGGGTCGGATACGCGGGCCTGTGCGGAGTCGTATTCCAGAAAAGGAAAATAAGTCTATGCAGAATCTATCTGTACAGGTCGGGAACCGTACCCTGACCATCGAATCCGGCCGTATGGCCAAGCAGGCCGACGGATCCTGCACCCTCCGGATGGGTGACACCATCGTCCTCGTCACCGCCTGTGCGCAGACCTCGGGAATGGAGCGGGACTTCCTTCCGCTCACCGTCGACTACCGCGAGCCCTTCGCCGCCGCCGGCAAGTTCCCGGGCGGCTTCTTCAAGCGCGAGGGCCGACCGACCGAGAAGGAGATCATCACCGATCGCCTCATCGATCGGCCCCTACGTCCTCTCTTCCCGACGGGGTACACCCGTGAGACCCAGATCATCGCCCAGGTCCTCTCGGCCGACGGCGAGCACGATCCCGACGTTCTCGCGATCAACGGCGCCTCCACCGCGCTGACCCTTTCCGAGATCCCCTACTACCGGCCGATCGCGGCGGTCCGAGTCGGCATGATCGACGGTGACGTCGTCTTCTTCCCGACCAACACCGAGCGCGACATCTCCGATCTCGACCTCATCGTGGTCGCCACCGAAGACGCCGTCGTGATGGTCGAGGCAGTCGCAAACCAGTTGCCCGAGAACGTCGTGCTCGACTGCATCTTCCAGGCTCATCAGGAAGCCCAGAAGATCATCCTCGCCCAGCATGAGCTGTTCCGGAACCTGGGGCTGCAGAAGCCCGAGTGGCAGACTCCGGCCTCCTACCCCGCCGAGTTGGAGCAGGCGATCCGCAGCCACTCCCTCGAGGCCTATCGCGCAGCCCTCCACACCCCCGAGAAGTTCGCCCGGTCGGCGGCCGGCAAAGCGGTCGTGGAAGCCTGGCTCGCCACCCTGCCCGAGGGTGACGAAGAGGCGCGCCAGAACAGCAAGAAGATCTTCAAGGTGCTCGAGGAGGAATGCCTCCGGGACGCCGTCCTCGACAACGGTCGTCGCTTCGACAACCGCACCAAGGACGAGGTTCGCGATCTGACCATCGAGGTCGGACTGCTTCCCCGGACCCACGGCTCGGCGCTGTTCACCCGCGGCGAGACCCAGGCCCTGGGCACCGTCACCCTCGGTACCTCGCGCGACGCGCAGATCATCGAGGAGTACGAGGGCGAGACCCATCAGAAGTTCATGCTGCACTACAACTTCCCGCCTTTCTCGGTCGGCGAGGTCCGCTTCCTGCGCGGTCCGGGCCGGCGTGAGATCGGCCACGGAGTGCTGGCGCGGCGCGCCCTCCTGCCGGTTCTGCCGGCCGACGAGGACTTCCCCTACACCATCCGTGTGGTCTCCGACATCCTCGAGTCGAACGGCTCGTCGTCGATGGCGACGGTCTGCGCCGGTTCGCTCTCGCTCTTCGACGCCGGCGTACCGCTCCTGGCGCCCGTCGCCGGTGTGGCGATGGGTCTCGTCACCCGTGGGGCTGACTTCGCCGTGCTCACGGACATCGCGGGCCAGGAAGACCACTACGGTGACATGGACTTCAAGGTCGCCGGAACCCGCGAGGGCATCACCGCCCTGCAGATGGACATCAAGATCACCGGTGTCACCAAGGAGATCATGGGACAGGCCCTGCAACAGGCTCAGGCCGGACGGTTCCATATCCTCTCGGCGATGGAAGCGGCGCTCGCCGCTCCCCGTGAGGAGCTCTCGGCTCACGCGCCGCGACTCCACACCATCTACATTCCGCCCGACAAGATCCGCGACATCATCGGCCCCGGCGGCAAGGTGATTCGCGCCATCCAGGAGGAGACCGGCTGCAACCTCGACATCGAGAACGACGGCAAGGTGATCATCGCCTCGCCTGACGGCACCGCGGCGAAGCGTGCGATCGACATGATCAACAAGCTCACCGAGGTGCCCGAAGTCGGCAAGCTCTACACCGGTACCGTCCGGCGGATCGAGAGCTTCGGCGCCTTCGTCGAGATTCTTCCCGGAACCGACGGACTCCTCCACATCAGCGAGATCGCTCCCTATCGGGTGGGTGAAGTCCGCGACGTGCTGAAGGAGGGCGACGAGCTCGAGGTCAAGGTTCTCGACATCGAGCCGCCGAACAAGGTCCGCCTTTCCCGCAAGGCCGTGATCATGGAAGCGTCGGACTACGATCCGTCCAAGTACGAAGGCATGGACGCTCCAGCGCCCCAGGGCCGCAGCGACGATGACCGCGGCGGACGCGGCGGTGACCGCGGTCGCGGAGGCCGAGGTCGCGGCGGCGATCGTGGTGGTGACCGCGGCCGTGGTGGACGGGGCCGCGGCCCCCGCCGCGACTGATCCTCCGACCGGCTGACGCGGAATACGACGGTGTCGCTCCCTTACGGGGCGGCACCGTTTTTTCGTTGGGACGTCCACGTCCGGAGATCGAGGTCTACCAGCCCCCCTCCTGACGAAGCGAACGCCACCGCCCGCCCGAGCCGAGGATGAGGTGGTCCACGAGATTCACGCCGACCACCTCGCCGGCGCCCGCCATCCGACGGGTGAACGCGAGATCCTCCGCGCTGGGAGAAGGGTCGCCGCTAGGATGGGTATGGAACAGGACCACACGGGCGGCATGCATCTCGAGCGCTCGCCGCAGAATCTGTCGCGGCTCCACCGCCGCACGGTCGAGCGTGCCGCGGAACATCTCCTCCTCGCCCAGGAGACCGTGGCGGGTATCGAGAAAGAGCACCCCCATCACCTCCTGATCGGGCTGCTCGTAGCGCAGGCTGAGATACCGCGCTACTGCTGACGGCTCTCGCAACGGTCGCCGGTGCGGAACCGCTCGCCGGCACAGGCGCTGGGCCAGCGCACTCACCGCGAGGAGCGAGGCCGCCTTGGCCTCGCCGATGCCGGCCATGCGAAGCGACGAGGGCGCCGAAACACGGAGAGCGCCCAGGCCTCCGATCCTGAACAACAGCCTCTGGGCCAGTTCGACCGCACTCATCCCCCGACGCCCCGTTCCCAGTACCACGGCGATGAGCTCCGCATCGGAGAGAACCTCGCCTCCGCCACGTAGAATCCTCTCCCGAGGACCCCATCGCCGTTCCCCGGAGGCCTGAACCCCGCCCTTCATGCTGACTCAGGACGCGCTGCGGCGTTGCGATCTCCCGAAACATCGAATTTCGGAGAACTTTCTCGCCCCGCAGCCCGTCTAGAACAATGATGACGGAAACCGCATACCGAGACGACCATCAACTGGCCCTGGCGGCTGCCGACGGTGACGCGGCAGCCTGGGATCGGATCATCGATCGCTATGGCGCCAAGATCTACAATCTCGCCCTCGGCTTCGCCTCGAGCCGGGAACAGGCCGAAGACCTGACCCAGGAAATCTTCCTTCGGCTCTACCAGGCTCTCGACCGCTATCCCGGCGATCGGCCCCTGGTTGCCTGGACGCTCAGGCTGTCGCGAAACCTCTGCATCGATCGCTACCGCCAGACGCGCCTCGAGCGCGAGTCCGTCTTCGCGCCCGCCACCGCGCTCGGCTTCCTTCCCGCGGGCGACAATCCCCAGCAGGACCTGTTGTTGCGCGAGCAGCGCAACCTCGTGCGACAGACTCTCGCGTCGATGAACCCCGATCTCGCCTGGATCGTCGAGTTGCGGGACTTCCGAGATCTCTCGTATGCAGAGATCGGCGCGTTGCTCGAGTTGCCGGAAGGCACCGTCAAGTCGAGAATCAATCGCGGCCGACGCGAATTGATCGCGCGACTGCGTTCCCGGTTCTCCGACGACGGTCTCGAGCAGGGCGTGATGGAGCCCCAGTCATGCTGAACCCGTCCCGCAGCGCACAGCGCGGCTACCGCAGGGTGGCAGCCGAAACCGCCAGGCACGAGCTTCCCGACGGGCTGAGAGCGCGCCTTCAGCGGATCCCGGTCGAAGCCCGCTCAGGCCCCCGCTCGCTTCCTGGACCGCTGAGAAGGGTTCTCCGCGCCATAGCCAAGACCCGCCCTCGGCTCCCCCAGACCCTTCGATCGACGGCCTGGTCCTTCGGAGTCGCGCTGGCCCTGGTGATCGGCACCGCCGCAATCCTCCCCGGCCAGCAGTCCACCTCCAGATTCGCCTCCGAAAGCCTGCGGATCCTCGAGTCGGCGCCCCGCAAGGCTCTCGGGGAGAGCACCCGGACCCTGTCGTCGTGGGTCCGGGGTCTCAGCCGCCACCTGGCGAGCGCCCAGGGTGGAGTCCTGTCCGTCCGAAACCGACTCAACACCAACATCTCGATCCTCAGCCTCCCAGGATCGACCCTGGAGACCTCCGATGACTGAAAGTGCCGTCGTCCCTCCCATTCCATCAGCCGTCCAGCCGCTCCAGCCGGGCAGGCCGAGTCGTGGGCCTCGGCGGCCGCCGACTCCCCGATGCGCAAAAGGCCGATGCTGGCTGCCCTGCTGTCGGCCTTCCCAGGAGTCGGCAACATCTACAACGGACTCTACCTCCGCGGACTGACCTTCTTCCTGGTTGCCGTCGGGACGATCCACATGACCATCGACAGCGGCGAGCTCTGGGGCTTCGTCGTCGCCTTCGTGTGGATCTTCAACATTCTCGACGCCTGGCGACAGGCCAACCTCATCAATCTCGGTTATGCCACGGATCTCGGCGTTGCCGACGCACCGGAGGGCCAGAGGCTCGGCAAGGGCTCGCTGATTCCAGGAGTTCTCCTCATCGTCTTCGGTCTTGCTGCTCTTCTCGACCTCGCCTTCGACCTCGACATGGAGTGGGTCATCGAGATCTGGCCGCTCTACCTCATCGCCGCCGGCTTCTGGCTCGTGGCGGTGGCCCTCAGGGCCCGACGCGAGAGCGAAGCTCTGTCAGAGCCCGAGCAGCGGCTTCGCAACGAAGTAGACGACCACGACGATCCATAGCGTCGCAGCAAGGTTGAGCCACAGACCGGCTCGACACATCTGCGAGATCGAGATCTCCCCCGAACCGAACACGATCGCGTTGGGGGGCGTCGCGACCGGCATCATGAAGGCGCAGCTGGCCGCGAGCGTGAGAGGAATCAGGAGAATCAGGGGTTCCATCCCCAGACCTTCGGCGACGGCCCCCATGATCGGCAGAAACGTCGCCGTCGTCGCCGTGTTGCTGGTCATTTCAGTCAGGAAGATCACCAGAGCCGTGACCAGGACGACCAGGACCGGCGCCGGCAGACTCCCCAGGCCCGCGACCTGCTGTCCGATGTATGAATCCACGCCGGCCGATCGTACGGCCGAGGCCAGGCTGAGTCCCCCTCCGAAGAGCAGGAGGATGCCCCAGGGCAGTTCACCGCTGTAGGCCAGTCGAGCAGCCGCGGCCCGTCTCCCCGAGGGCAGCAGGAAGAGCACGAGCGCCGCGACCATCGCGATCACGGAATCGTTCAATCCGGCGAGTGGAAGCGAGTCGCCGATCGGGATCGCGTTGAGCCACGGGCGAATGACCCAGGCGACCGCCGTTGTGACGAACACCATTCCCATTCGTCGCTCGGCCGTCGACATCGGGCCGAGCCTCTCGAGTTCACCGCGGATCAGCGATCGTCCACCGGGGATCTCGGCGATCTCGACGGGAAAGACGACTCGAACCAACAACCACCAGGCCAGCGGCAGCATCGGAATCGAAACCGCGAGGCCGATCGGCAACCACGAGAACATGCTGATCTCCTGACCGTAGCTGTCTCGGACGAAGGCCGCCAACAAGCCGTTCGGAGGCGTACCGAGAAGCGTCGCAATTCCGCCGATCGACGCCGCATAGGCGGTACCCAGCAACAGCGAGATGGCGAACGGGAAGGACTCGCCGACCGCCCTCTCGGATTCGCTGCCGACCAACTGCCGCCGCACCAGGTCGATGACGCTCAGCGCGATCGGAAGCATCATGACCACGGTCGCCGTGTTCGAGATCCACATGCTCAACGCGGCGCTCGACAGCATGAAGCCGAGAACGATCCGGCGCGGGCGAGTCCCCACCAGCAGGATCGTCGCCAGCGCGATCCGACGATGCAACCCCCATCGCTGCATGGTCAGGGCCAGCATGAACCCCCCCATGTAGAGATAGATCAGATCGTGCGAATACGAAGAGGCAGCCTCTCTGATTCCGATTTCTCCGCCTGTCGCCAGAGGCAGTACGGCGAGCGGCAGGAGGGATGTCGCAGGAATCGGGAGAGCCTCCGTCAACCACCACACCGCCATCAGGACCGCCAGAGCCGCCACCACCCGGCCCTGGTGCCCGAGTCCATCAGCCAGCCCGAGAGCGACGAAGGTCAGCAGGCCCAGGCCGGGCCCCACCGCCAAACCGATCGATCCGATGTTTCGTTGGAGTCGAGTCTTCTTCATAGTCCTGCCTCGGAGAAAATGGCTTCGGCGCGCTGCCGGGCCCGGGTCGACGCGACGCTCGCGAGCCCAAGATAGGCGGCGAAGGACGCCGCCACTGCCGGGAACACTGAATGCAGGTCGGCTGCCCAGGGCGCCATCGGCCACAAGGCCATCGCCCCGATTCCGGCGGCAAAGGCTGCAATCACCCCGGTTTCACTCCCACCCCGCCACCACAATCCGAGGACCAGGGGCGGTAGAAAGCACGCTCCGTAGAGAGCCCCGGAGAACGAGGTCAGTTCGACGATGTCGCCTGGCGGACGCAAGGCCACACCGGCAGTCAGCAGCGAGAAGCCGACGATCAAGCCGCGAATCCGCCGCAGGGAGGAACGATCGTCGGAGGGCAGTCGGACCAGTCCCCAGAGATCCCGCTCCGCCGTCGTGGCAACCACGAGCAACACGCTGTCGAGCGACGACATCGCGGCGGCGATCACCGCTACGAAGAGAAACGCAGTCGTCAGGGGACCGAAGACATCACCGGACAACAGCAGGGGAACGACGCGATCGCTGTCCTCGATCCCATCGCCAAGTCCCGGCCGCACCAACAAGCCGATCGGAGTCAGGCAGAGGAAGGTCACCGCAAGCAGGATGCCCGATGTCCAGACGCCCACTCGCGTGCTGCGGGGATCCTCGAGGGCATAGAAACGCGACAGCTGTCGCGGCTCGACCATGAACTTGACGGTCGTCGCGAAGAGCACCCCGATCAGAATCCCCAGCGTCGGGGCCGAGGTTTCCCCGGGGTCTGACTGCAGGATCCCGATCGCGACGGCCGGCCCTCCAACCCAGCGGATGACTCCAGCGAGGAGCAGCACTGCAGCCAGGACCATCATGCTGCCCTGAACGACATCGGTCCTCACGACAGCATGAAAGCCCCCGACTGCGGTGTAGGCCATCACCAGAACGACCACCAGGCCGAGGGACACCGCGTAGGGGACTCCCAGGAGCTCCTCTAGAAGGTTGCCCATTCCCTTGAAGATCGCCGTCATGTAGAGCACGCTCGAGAAGACCACGATCGAGGCTGCGATCACCGCGCTCTCTGGCTCGCGAATCGCGTACCGATGAAGTCCGGAATCGTCAAAGACTCGAGAAGGCCGGTGAAGCTTCGCAGCCGGGGCGCCACGATCGTCCACGACAGAACACTCATTCCTACGGCGAACGGCACCAGTAGGAGCCACCCGGCGCCCCAGGCATAGGCCTTTCCGGAAAAACCCAGGAAGGTGTTGGTGCTCGAGTACGTGGCGAAGAAGGAAATGGCGACCGCCACAGCTCCCATCGATCGCCCGCCGACGACGAAGTCGGTCGTCGCCCTGGACTGTCGGCGACCGCTGCGAGCATGATGCACCATGAGAGCGGTATAGATCGCCAGCATCGTCAGCAGCAGCCCCTTTTCAGCCATTCCGGTCCTCTGCCTCCTCGAAGAGGGCCTGAACCGCCTTCTTGGTGACCTTGCCGAGCACGTTGCGAGGCAGGGCCTCGACTTCCATGAAGCGTCGAGGCACTTTGTAGCCGGCGATTCGGCCGCTCAACCACTGCGCCAGGTCCTCCACTTCGAAGCGCGGTCCATCCACCACGAGGGCAGCACAGAGGATCTCCCCCCAGGTCTCATCCGGGAGGCCGACCACGGCGCAGTCGGCGATGCCGGGATGTTCCCGAAGCGTCTCCTCGATCTCCAGAGCCGAGATCTTGTAGCCGCCGCTCTTCAGGATGTCGACGCTGGTGCGGCCCAGGATCCGGTAGCTCTCGCCGTCGAACTGCGCTCGATCACCGGTGCGGAACCAACCGTCGCGAAACGCCTCCTCGGTGGCCTGCCGTCGGTTCCAGTACCCGCTGAACAGCGCCGCGCCCCGGACTTCGATCTCCCCCTCTGCCCGGCCCTCTCGAAAGGGACTCTCGCGGCCCAGCTCATCGACCAGCCTCACCGTCATCCCGGGCAGCGGCGTACCGACCCGGCCCGGCCGACGCTCTCCCTCCAGGGGTTGGAGAGGATCATGCCCGTCTCGGTCATTCCGTAGCGCTCCAGCAGCGTATGGCCGGTGATCTGGCGCCAGCGCTCCAGCACCGACACGGGCAGAGCCGCGGATCCCGACACATAGAGACGCAGGTCTTTCGATCCGCTTCGCCATCGCTCACGCGTGTCCGGGTCTGCCTGATCCCAGGCGGCGATCAGACGCGAGTAGATCGTGGGGACCGCCATCAACAGCGTGAGGTCTCCCCTGCCGAGTGCCTCCCAACAGTCGTCGGCCTCGAAGCGAGGCCTGGCGTGACAGGTCGCTCCCGACCAGAGGCTGCATCCCAGCACATTGATGATGCCGTGAAGGTGATGCAGTGGCAGCACCAGGAGGATCGAGTCGTCGCGACTCCAACGCCAGGCGTCGACCAGACTGCCGATCTGAGCGGCGATCGCGCCATGGGTCGACAGGGCGCCCTTCGGCCGGCTGGTGGTTCCAGAAGTGTAGAGAATCATCGCCGGTCGATCCTGGGACAGGTGCGGGAGTTCCATCGGCAGGGTCCGCTGGAGTGCCTCCGAGGGGAGAACACCGCTCCTGCCTCCGCGGCGACCGGCCGGAGAGCCGGTTCCGTGTCGCAGCCAGGGACCGCGCGCTGGGCGGAACAGTCCTCGAGGACATACCTCATCTCCGGAGCCGGATGGGCCGGACAAAGGGGAACGGCAATGCCTCCAGCCAGCCAGATCCCCACCTGGATCCGAACGTAGTCGAGACCCGGCGCGGCCAGGAAGGCGATCCGCTCCCCTGCGAGATCCGTGCGACCGTCGAGCAGTCCTGCCGCGACCGCCGAGCAGCCTGCTCGACGAGCCCCTCGTAGGACGGTGTCCCCTCGTCGGCGATCAGCGCAGTGCGTCCGCCATGAGCGACCAATCGCAGAGGCAGGATGGCAGTCTGATCGCTCGTCATCCAGGTTCTCCGGGGGGAGCGATGTTATCCGACCGAACTTCAGCGCCTCGGCCTACAATACCGGCCATGACGTCCGATCGGCCCGACATCCTGGGACCCGCATCCCAGTTCTACATCTCCCAGCGTCTACGGCTTCACTACCTGGACTGGGGCAATCAGGACAAACCTCTTCTACTCCTGATCCACGGCGGCAGGGACCACGCCCACAACTGGGACTGGGTGGCCCGCGCGCTCCGCGAGGAGTACCACATCGTTGCCCCCGACCTCCGCGGGCACGGCGATTCCGCCTGGGCGATCGGAGGCATGTACACCCAGTCCGACTTCGTCCTCGACATGGTTCAGCTCCTCAACGCGCTCGACAAGTTCCCGGTGCGCATTCTCGGCCACTCTCTCGGCGGGGCCATCACTCTCCACTACGCCGGCACCTACCCTGAGAACGTCCAGCGCGTTGCGGCCATCGAAGGCATGGGGCCACCGCCGGAGATGCTCGACCGGATGCGAGGGAAGGCCGCCTGGGAACGAATGGCCGACTGGATCTCACGCATGCAGGACCTGGCGGGACGTCACCCGCGCAGGTATGCCTCGATCGAAGATGCGGTGAAGCGGATGAAGGAGGCCAACGATCATCTCGACCTCGAGCAGGCCCGTCACCTCACGATTCATGGCGTCGCCCGCAACGAAGACGGCACCTATAGCTGGAAGTTCGACAACTACATCCGCGCGCTGGGTCCCTATCAGTTCAGCGCAGACGACGTGCGCTCGATCTGGGCTCGGATCAACTGCCCCACACTGCTCGTGCGCGGCACCGAGAGTTGGGCCTCCGACCCCGAGAAAGACGGCCGCATGGAAGCCTTCCAGCAGGCTCGGCTGGTCAACTTCGAGGGCGCCGGACACTGGGTGCATCACGATCGTCTCGACCTCTTCCTCCAGACGATCCGGCCATTCCTGGCCGACTGAGCCTCAGACTTCGTCGCTGCCCCAGCCGCCACCACCCGGCGTCTCGATCCGAATGCACTCCCCGGCTTCGACCGTCAGGCTGCAGACCCCGGGAAGCGGCTGCAAGGTACCGTCACGAAGGCGTTTCGCGTTGACGCCGGGCTTCCCCGGTTCGCCCCCTCTCATCCCGAAGGGCCTCGTCGTTCTGCGCTGAGTCAGGAGGGACACCTCCATGGGTTGCCGGAACTCGACCTCCCGAATCACGCCGTCCCCTCCCGACGAGCCCCCCTTGCCACCCGAGCCGGCCCGGATCTCGAAGCGCCGCAGGATCACCGGATAGCGCGCCTCGAGGACCTCCGGGTCCGTGAGTCGCGTGTTGGTCATGTGGGTATGGACCGCCGAGGTGCCCTCGAAGCCGGGACCTGCCCCGGCTCCGCCGCAGATCGTCTCGTAGTACCCGAACGAGGTGCTGCCGAAGGTGAAGTTGTTCATGGTTCCCTGGCTGGCGGCAGCCAGTCCGAGCGCGCCGAGAACCACATCGGTGATCCGCTGTGACGTCTCCACGTTGCCTCCGACGACGGCGGGACAGTCAGCGGGATCCTCGGCGCGCGGAGGGTCGAGGATGCCGGCAGGGATGATCAGTTCGACCGGCTCGAGAACCCCGTCGTTCAGCGGAATGTCTTCGTCGATCAGACAGCGCAGCGAATAGAGCACCGCGGCCTTGACGATCGCTCGATTGGCGTTCAAGTTCGAACTCACCTGCTGCGCACTGCCGCTGAAGTCGAAGGTCGCGCGTCCGGATCGAAGGGTCAGGGTCAGAGCGATCGCGGAACCATCGTCCATCTGATCCTCGAAGGACCACTCTCCTTCGCCGAGATCGTCCAGACTCTGCCGAACCTTCGCGGCCGCCGCAGCCTGCACGTGATCCATGAAGCGCCAGATTGCGTCTCCGTGTTCATCCATCAGGGCGAGCAGGGCCTCGACCCCCGTGTGGTTCGCTGCGATCTGGGCGCTCACGTCGGCCACGTTCTCCTCGACATTGCGAGCCGGATAACGGCCTCCTGCCAGGATCTCGCGCAGCCGCGCAAAGTCTTCGCGCCCTTCCTCGACCACCTTGAAGGCCCGGATGAGGACCCCCTCCTCTTCGAGACGCCGGCTGTCGGGAGGCATCGAACCCGGCCGGGTTCCTCCGATGTCCGCGTGGTGGGCACGACTCGCGACGAACGCCAGCAGCGTGCCTTGCTGCGGATGGAAGACGGGAGTGACCACGGTCAGATCGGGCAGGTGGGATCCGCCACGAAACGGATCGTTGGTGAGAACCACGTCTCCGGGACGCAGGTCGGGCAGATCCTCGAGGACGCACGAAACGGTTTCGCTCATGGCTCCGAGATGGACCGGCATGTGAGGCGCGTTGGCGACCAGTCGGCCCCTCGAAGTGAACACGGCGCAGGAGAAGTCGAGTCTCTCCTTGACGTTCACCGAAAGCGCCGTCCGCCTGAGGTTGGCGCCCATGTCCTCGGCGACGGCCGAGTACCAGTGGTTGAAGAGATCGAGCTCGATCGGATCTGCCTCCTGCTCCGGGGACTCCGGCGGGCGTCGGAACGAATCGCGCGAGCCTCCATCCAAGGCTTCGGAGGCCGCTCCGCCAGTGCCGCTCCCGATGGCGGTACCGGGACGCGAAGGCGTCGTGAGTTCGAGTTCTCCTCCCGCCAGCACGCGCATCCTCCAGCCGACCTCCAACAGGGTCGTTCCCGTCGCTTCGACGACAAGGGCAGGGCCTTGGATCCGGGCGCCGGCGCCGAGTCCGTCGCGCTCGAAGACCGGAACCGGCCGCCGACCGCCGTCGATCCAGATGTCCTGGGAGTCGAAAGCCTCCGCACCGCCCTGGTGCTCGGCAAGGCGGGGCAACGACACCCCTTCCGTATCGCCGATCACCTCGACCCGGAGACTCACCACTTCGACCGGCCGCCCTTCGAAGTCATGACCGTAGCGCCGCCGGTGCTCGCTCTCGAAGGCGACCGCGGGCTCGGCCTGGTCGTCGATCATCAGGGTCGCCCCCTGACCGAGGTAACGCAGCTCCCAGAGCCGCCGCCCCACGCGAATGCGCTCTTCGTCGACACCCTCCTCGGAAACCTCGAAACGGCCCTGCTGCTCGAGCTCTTCGAGGACCACCCTCATCTCCGATTCGACGCCCTCCTCGAGCCGGCGTAGGACCGTGCGGATCGCGAACCGCCGAACCTTCGCTACCCCCATGCCGAACGCGCTCAGGATTCCCGCCAGGGGATGGACGATCACCTTGTCGATTCCCAGTTCCCTGGCGACCGAGCATGCGTGTTGTCCGCCGGCGCCTCCAAAACTCACCAGCGCAGTGTCCTCGAGGTCGAAACCGCGAGCCACCGAGATCCGGCGGATGGCGGCTGCCATCCTCGAGTTCGCGATCCGCAGGAAACCCTCGGCGATCTGGTCGACGCTCAGCCTGGTCGGCGCCCTGTCGCCGATCTCCCCGGCCAGCTTCTCCAGGGCCGCCACCACAGCCGCACGATCGAGCGGAAAGGGGAACTGTTCGGGCCGCAGACGCCCCAGGAAGAGATTGGTGATGTCGGTGAGCGCCAGGGGATCTCCGCGGCCACACGGAGATCGGTCCCGGCTCCGGAACCCGCGTCGCCAGGCCACGACAGCCAGCTCTGACCGTCGAAGGTGCACACTGGACCGCTCACGGCCACCGTCTCGATCGCCAGCATGGCGTCGCCAGCCGCACCTCTGCCTTGCGGGTCTCGGTCTCGAAAGCCAGTGCGCCAGCCCATCGCGAAACGTCCGTGCTGGTCCCACACCATGTCGAATCCGACCACGCTTTCCAGGTGGCCCAGTTGTCGAGCGACCTCCTGCAGGGCGACGATGCCACCCGTGGGACCGCTGCGAACCGAGTTGCTGACCTCGACACCTGGAGGGATCGACCAGGCCGCCGGCTGCTGGTCATCCAGCGGATCTTCGACCCGGGCAGCCGCCCACTCAGGTCCTCCGAGGCCTCTCGGATCACCGGCGTCAGGTAGGCATCGAGCACGGTCGTGTCGCAGCGAGGCACGATTCGCTGGGTCGGAGACACCTCCGACGATCGGCTGACTTCTCCGAAGCCCGCGGCCCTCAGTCGACGCTCGATCTCCACTTCCTGCGCGTCGTTGGAATACGCGTGCATCATGCAGACGGCCACCGACTGGACCTTGCGCCTGCGCAGTTCCTCGATCACGGCATCCAGCTGGTTCCCGTCGAGCTCCTCGGCGATCCCGCCATCGGCACCGATCCGCCCCCGCAGCCCCACGACGTCGCCGGTCAGCGGAGGCGGCCGACGGACCCGGAGATCGAAGAGGTTGGGGCGATCCTGGTTGCCGATCGTGAGCAGGTCGGTCAGCCCCTCGTTGATGAGCAGAGCGGTACGGGCGCCGCGGCGTTCGAGCAGGGCGTTGGTGCCGAGCGTCGTGCCGAGTCGAACCCGCACTCCCCCCAGATCGACGTCCCGGCCCACCTCCATCACCTTCCGGATCGCCAGCAGCGGCGAGGGTTCACCGCCGTCGAGCAGCAGCCCCACGGCCTCCTCGCCGGGAGTCTCGGCCAGGCGCAGTCGGTCACCGGCGTTCGCCTCGACCGACGAGGTCGAAAGCTTGCCGCCTCCGGAATCGAGCGAGCGACACTGATATCCGACGAGGGAGCCCCTCGCTCCACCCTCGATCCCTGCGACGCGAAGGGTCGAGCCCCGGCGATCGACGACCCGCGTCTGGACCGTTCCGCTGCTCAGCACCTTGGCGGTCGCCAGGGAACCGTCCGGGCGTCGTGCGAGACAGTCTGTGAACGTGCCGCCGACGTCGATCCAGAACTCCCAAGCCTGCAGCGGATCCGACTTCATCGACTGTCCGGGTCGAACTCGACTGTCGCCGTCCTGAAGTGGAAATAGGCGGTCATGACCTCGAGCCCCTCGTTCTCGGCCGCTTCGCTGATGATCTTCGACCGTTTCAGGAGACGATCGGCGTTGAAGCGCAGGTTGCGGATACCGACCGACTCGATGTCCCTGCCACCAGGCGCATCGATGGCCGGCTGGATGAAGCTGAGGAGGTGTCGGATGTGGGGGTGTTCGCCGCCCGTCTCCTCCACCGCCGCCGTCACGGCACCGCAGCCTTCGTGCCCCAGGACCAGGATGAGCCGAACGCCGAGGACAGCGACGGCATACTCGAGACTGGCGATACTCGAGGTGTTGGCTACATTGCCGGCCACTCGCACGACGAAGAGCTGTCCCAGGGCGGAGTCGAACAGCCATTCCGGAGCGACCCGGCTGTCGGCGCAGGCCAGCACAGCGACCCGCGGCGTCTGATCTCGGGCGAGCGCTTCGACGTCGAGCCTTCCCCCGCGAAGATGGGCGCGAAAGCGTTCGTTGCCGCGTACCAGCTCCACCAGGGACGCCTCCGCTTCGGCGTTAATGTTGTCTGCCGATCCCCCAGCGAAGGTGTGAAGCATGACTTGGGTATTAGAAGGGGAAGTTAAGCTGACCAACAAATCGCTGATATAGGTGTGCGAAACATCTAACTGTACTTTGATATCTTTAACTTCTTCCTTGTACTGGAAAATTTATCGTGCTGGTAATGCCCTGTGGATCATCATCTGAATATGGAGCCTGAGGCGACAGATTCCCTCAAAACATTGCCCTTTT
>CALOFD010000018.1:0-104873 GCA_942492505.1 Thermoanaerobaculia bacterium | reverse complement strand
CGCCCCCGTTCCGGTTGCAGCCATTGCTGGTTCGCCCGCCGAGCCGTCGAACGGATGCTCGAACTCAAGACTCCGGCAGCCGTGACCGTCTCATGAGGCGCAGACCTCCGGGCGACCGCATCGTCTGCGACGTCGTGGTCGTCGGCACCGGTGCTGCCGGGCTTCGTGCCGCCCTCGAGCTCGCTCCCCTGTCGGTCGCCCTGCTGAGCAAGAGCGACTGCGGACCCAGCGGCTCGAGCCCACTGGCCCAGGGCGGCATCGCCGTCGCCCTCGGCGGCGACGACTCCCCCGCTCTGCACGCCGCCGACACCCTGGCGGTCGCCGGCGGCCTGGCCGATCCCGAGGTCGCCCTGCGGATGACCAGCGCGGCTCACGAGGAGATCGACCTGCTGATCTCGGCCGGCGCCGACTTCGACCGCGATCCCCAGGGTCGCCTGTCGCTGTGCCGTGAAGCCGGACACCGCCGCGCCCGCATCGTTCACGCCGACGACTCCACCGGCGCCGAGATCACCCGCGTCCTGGGTCGCGCCGTGCTGGCCGCCGAACACGTCACGCTCTACGAACGGGTGTTCGCCGAGCGACTGCGCCTCAACAGTGTCGGAGAAGTCATCGGTCTCGAAGCCGATGCCGGCGACCGTCGCCTGATCTTCGACGCCTCGGCCGTCGTGCTCGCCACCGGCGGCGCGGGTCGCCTCTATTCCCACACCACCAACCCCCAGGGGGCCACCGGCGACGGCATTGCGCTCGCGCTCGAAGCCGGCGCACGGGTCGCCGATCTCGAGTTCGTCCAGTTCCATCCGACCGCCCTGTCCGCCGGTCTCGACCCGCTTCCCCTGCTCACCGAGGCCCTGCGCGGCGCCGGCGCGACTCTCGTCGACGAGACCGGCCGGCGCTTCATGCCCGAGCGCCATCCCGACGCCGAACTCGCGCCGCGCGACATCGTCTCCCTCGAAGTCTGGCTGCACCAGCAGAAGGGGCATTCGATCTTCCTCGACCTGCGCCGCGTGCTCGCAGAGCATCCTGACGGTTTCGCACAGGCCCGCAGGGCATGCCGGGCAGCGGGACTCGACCCCCGCACGGTTGCCGTCCCGGTGACTCCTGCAGCCCACTACCTGATGGGCGGAATCTGCGCCGACGCCATGGGTCGCAGCACGCTACCCGGGCTCTGGTCCTGCGGTGAGACCTCTCGCAGCGGTCTGCACGGTGCCAACCGCCTGGCCAGCAACTCGCTGCTCGAGGCGCTCGTCATGGGACGCGAAGCCGCCCGCGACCTCGGCCGAAGCCTCAGCGGTCGGCCGACCAACCTGGTGCGCGGAGCCAGGAACCGGGGGCGCTGGCGTTCCACTGCCGACCCGACCGTCCGCGACTCGCTGCGAAGCGCGATGTGGATGGGCGCCGGTATCGTCCGGTCCGAAAGAGGGCTGGCGGAGACCGCTGAACTGCTTCGCAGGCTGACTCCCGACGATGCCGAGACCCGCAACCTCCGCACGGTGGGCCTCGAGGTCTGTCGAGCGGCGCAGGCTCGTCACACCAGTTGCGGAAGTCACCAGAGAATCGATGTTCCGGCCGACACCCAGGTAGAGTTGCCTGCAGCGGCCGGGGCCCATCGATGAGAAACCTGCGACACCCACCCCGACTGCTCTGGGAGCCCATCGTCCGCAACGCGCTGCTCGAGGACCTCGGGCTCGCCGGCGACGTCACCACCGACGCTGTCGTCGACGAGGACGCTCACGGCGAGGCGGTCTTCGTCGCACGCCAGGGAGGACGCGTCGCGGGACTTCGCATCGCCTGCGCCACGCTGCAGATGCTCGACCCCGAGGTGACGGTCGAGATCCACCTCGACGACGGCCGCGACGCAGCGGCCGGTGCGCCGCTGGCGAGCGTCAGCGGCCGGGCCCGGGCGCTGCTCAGCGGCGAGCGCGTCGCCCTCAACCTGCTCGGCCACCTCAGCGGAATCGCGACCCGCACTCGCGACATCGTGGCCGCCATCGCTCCCGCCATCGCCAGGGTCGTCTGTACCCGCAAGACCACGCCCGGCCTTCGCACTCTCGAGAAGTATGCAGTGCGGGTCGGCGGCGGCGGCAACCACCGCTTCGGACTGGACGACGCGATCCTCCTCAAGGACAACCACAAAGCCTTCGCCGGAGGGCTCAAGCAGGCGGTCGAACGGCTGCGCCGCCACCACGGTCACACGCTGAAAGTCGAAGTCGAGGTCGACGATCTCGACGAGTTCGACGCCGCCCTCGCGCTCGGCATCGACATCATCCTGCTCGACAACATGAGCCTCGAAGACCTCGACGAGGCCGTCCGCCGCAACGCCGGGCGAGCGCTGCTCGAAGCCAGCGGCGGCATCGACCGCAAGACCGCCGGGGCCATCGCAGCCACCGGCGTCGACGTGCTCAGTATCGGCTCGTTGACGCATAGTTCGCCGGCGCTGGACGTAGCCCTGGATTGGCGCTGACGCGCCTGGGCCGGCCGCGGATCGTGGCAACCCTGCGGGTTGCTTGGAAGTTCGCTCCGCGAACTCCTGCCCCAATCTCGCCGAATGCTCGTCGGCAACCCTTCGGGTTGCTTGGAAGTTCGCCTTGCGAACTTCTCGCAATCGAAAGCTTCAACCGGAGTCCGTTCTTGCGACAGCTGGATGGTTGGCAGTCCGGAACGAGTCGGCCCTCGTCGTGAAACCGTGTCTCGGATCTCCAACCCCACTTCCCCACCGGAGGCCGCGGCCGAGGCGGTGGCCGGGGCCGTTCCAGAGGAAGCCATCAGACCTTGGAGCGGCGCCAGCGCCAGGGCCACCAGCCTGACCTGCGGAGTGAAGGGTCTGCCCGGGCCCTAGGCGATGACGAGCGCGCGCTACCGGCCAAAGTCCTGGAAGAAGCGCGCGCGTCCGCTCCGAGGTCTGATGGGTTCCTCCTCAGGCCCCGACTGGTGGCGGTCTCCCCGCGGTCGGTAGCACCCTCTTGGACTCGCCCCGCTGGAGGCTTCAGCTTCATCGCCGGTCGGCCTCGGCAAGCGCTAGAATCGTCGCGATGACGGAATCCCTGGTGCAGCTCTCCAGCCCTGCCAGCGGTCGCAAGCCGCCTTGGTTGAAGATCAAGTTGTCGACGCCTGAGCGGTATCACCAGGTGCGGGAATTGATCGCCGGGTTGAATCTGGCGACGGTGTGCGAGGAGGCTCGCTGTCCGAACATCTACGAGTGCTGGGGCGAGCACGGGACGGCGACGTTCATGATTCTGGGGGACATCTGCACGCGGCGCTGCGGGTTTTGCGCAGTGACCACGGGGCGGCCGGCGCAGGGGGTGGATGCCGACGAACCTCGGCATGTGGCCGAGGCGGTCGCGACGCTGGGGCTGCGTCATGTGGTCCTGACCTCGGTCGATCGCGACGATCTCGGCGACGGCGGCGCCGCTCACTTCGCCGACGTCATCGCGGCGATTCGCGAGCACAATCCGCAGGCCACGGTCGAAGTGCTCACGCCCGACTTCCGCGGCGACATCGCGGCCCTCGACGTGGTCCTCGACGCGCGTCCGGAGATCTTCTCGCACAACATGGAAACGGTCCCCCGGCTCTACCGTCAGGCGCGTCCGGGCAGCGACTACCAGCGCAGCCTGGGACTGCTCCGATCCGCGGCGCGGCGGCTCGAGTCGGGCAGCTATCACGGTCGCGTGAAGACCGGACTGATGCTGGGCCTCGGCGAGACGGACGAGGAACTCGAAGCCACCATCGTCGACATCCGGCAGGCCGGCGTCGAGTTGTTGACTCTCGGCCAGTACCTGCAGCCGACCCGAGAGCATCTTCCGGTCGATCGCTGGGTCCACCCGCGACGCTTCGACGAACTCCAGGGCTTCGCCATGGATCTCGGCTTCCGCGATTGTCTGGCCGGCCCACTCGTCCGCTCGAGCTACCACGCCCACGAGCACGCCGGCTGACCCGGCGGGTCGCGCGACGCCATGCTGAGCCGTCTGATCGCCGCTTCCCTGCCGATCCTGCCGCGCGCCCTCGTACGCGGCGTGGCGCAACGCTACGTGGCCGGCGAGACTCGCGGCGACGCGCTGGAAACCACCCGCAAGCTGAACTCCGCGGGCGCGAGGGTCACCCTGGCCCTGCTCGGCGAACACGTCGAAGAGGTCGAAGAGACACGACGCGTCGTCGACCACTGCAAGGGCCTGTTGCGCCAACTCGCCGACAGCGATGTCGACGCGTCGCTGTCGATCAAACCGACCCACATCGGCCTCGACATCGATGAGGATCTGTGTTTCGAACACCTGCGCGAGTTGGTCGACTGCGCCGCCGATCTCGGCAACTTCGTGCGCATCGACATGGAGAATCGCCACACCACCGACGCCACCCTGAGGATGTACCGACGTCTGCGCGCCGAGTACGACAACGTCGGCGTCGTCCTGCAGGCCTACCTGCGGCGCACCCTGGACGACATCGACCAACTCCCCAGCGGCGCCGATGTGCGGATCTGCAAGGGGATCTACGTGGAGCCCGCCGAGGTGGCGTACCAGCGCTACGAACGCATTCGCGAAGCCTTCATGGAGGCCTTCGAACGCCTGCTCGACCGCCAGGTGAACACCCGCATCGCCACTCACGACGAGGTGCTGGTCGCACGCTGCGAAGCGGTCCTCACAGAGCGCGAGACACCGCGCGAAGCCTACGAGTTCCAGATGCTGCTGGGGGTGCGCGAGCCGATGCGCGACCAGATTCTCCGGCGCCATCCCCTGCGCGTGTACGTCCCCTTCGGACCCGACTGGTACGACTACTCCGTACGACGCCTGCGTGAGAATCCAAAGATCGCCGGCCACGTCCTGCGCGCTCTCGTGCGAGGACGCTGAATGGTGAAACGTGCACTTCCCGTCTTCTACAGTTGTGCCCGCTGTCCGGCCTACTGTTGCTCCTACCCGCGGATCGAGGTCACCCCGGGCGACGTCCGGCGTCTGGCCAAACACTTCGAGATTTCGACCAGCAAGGCTCGCAAGCGCTACACCACGGAGGGCTACGAGAAGGGTGAGGTGGTCCTGCGTCACCAGCCCGACGACCTCTACGGCAGCGTCTGTCAGTTCCTCGATCCAGCCGAACGGGCCTGCACCGTATATGACGCGCGCCCGAAGATCTGCCGCAGCTTCCCCGGCGAAGTGCGCTGCGGCTATTACGACTTCCTGGCCTTCGAGCGCCGCCATCTCGAAGATCCGGACTACGACTCGACGACCTGGAACTTCGAGATCCCCGGAGGTCCCCCGAAGTGATCGCCCGAACTCGACGACCGCTTCGACCGTTGTAGGCTGGTAGGCAAGAACACCGATGCTGCGCGACCTCCACATTCGAAACCTCGCGGTCCTCGCCGAAGCAGCCGTCGAGTTCGACGGCGGCCTCAACGCCCTGACCGGCGAGACCGGCGCCGGCAAGTCGATCGTGGTCGACTCGCTGGCCCTCCTGGCGGGGGCCCGGGCGCAGACGGATCTCATCCGCAGCGGAACCGACGGCCTGACCGTCACCGGCGTTTTCGAAGGCACCTCCGAGGAAGCCGGGACTATCCTGGCGACCGCCGGAATCGGCAACGAAGACACGATCGTCGTGCGCCGCGAGATCCAGCGCAGCGGGCGCAACCGGATCTTCGTGAACGATCACCCCGTGACCCTCAAGTTGCTCTCGGAGCTCGCCCCCTTCCTGCTCCGCATCCACGGCCAACGCGACGAACTCGGACTCACCCAGCCCGAACTGCAACGCACCTGGCTCGATCGCCAGGGCGGCGAGGAAGCCGACCGCCTGAGGAGCGAGACCCGAGAGGCCTTCGAGCGCTGGAAGTCCTCACGCCAGCGCCTCCAGGCCGTGCGCGGCGACCGCAAGCTGCGCGACGAGCGCATCGATCTCCTCAGCTACCAGATCGGCGAGATCGATCAGGCGGCCGTCGTCGTCGGAGAGGAAGACGAACTGCGGGCCGAGCGCAACCGACTGCGCCACGCCGAACAGATCTCAGAGGCCATGAACTCGTTCCTGCAGAGCATCTTCGACGACGACGGCTCGGCCACCGAGCGAGTCGCCGGCGCCGCCGACCGGCTTTCGGAGATCGCCCACTGGATTCCGGAGGCCGAAGCGTGGTGCAACGAACTCACCGAGATCCGCATTCGACTCGAAGAGCTGGTATCGACCCTGCGCAGCGAGGCCGATCGGATCGAAGCCGACCCCCAGAAACTGGCCGCCGACGAGGACCGCCTCGCCACCCTCGAGCGCCTGCTTCGCAAGTACGGAGAGTCGACCGCCGCGGTGATCGAGAAACGCGCTGAGATGGAGCGCGAACTCGGCGAATTGCAGGACGAGGACGCGACGTCCGAGAAGCTGGTCGCCGAAACCGAAGCCGCCCGTGCGTCCTACAAGAGCGCCGCCGGCAACCTCTCCGAGGCGCGCCAGCGCTGGGGCAAGGTGCTGGTGGAGAAACTCGAGAAGGAGCTCGCCGAGCTGACCCTGCCCGAGGCCCGCTTCGAGGTTCAACTCGAGCCGCGGCTGCGCTCCGACAGCCCGCTGCAGATCGACGGACGGGGCGTCGAAGGCGGACCCGATGGCTTCGATCAGGTGACATTCCTCTTCTCCCCCAATCCCGGCGAAGACCTGCGGCCGCTCTCCAAGGTCGCTTCGGGCGGAGAGCTGTCGCGCGTCTACCTGGCCCTGCAGCTGCTGTCGCAGGGCCGCCATCGACCGACTCTCGTCTTCGACGAGGTCGACTCGGGCGTCGGCGGCGTCGAGGCCCTGGTGCTCGGGCGCAAGTTGCGCCAGCTCGCCTCCGGCGGCCAGATCCTCACCGTCACCCATCTGCCCCAGGTCGCCAGCCAGGGTGACGTCCACTTCAGCGTCCGTAAGCAGATCCAGAAGGGGCGCACGCTCGTCGACGTCGTTCGGCTCGGCCGTCCGGAACGAGTGCTCGAACTCGGCCGCATGCTGGGAGGCGAGGAGGCATCCGAGACGTCGCGCAGCCACGCGGAGTCGCTCCTCGACGAAGCAGCCTCCGAAGCCACTACTCCATGAGTCTCCCGGTCTGGGACTGGGACCAGGACCCGGCCCCACTGCGATCCCTGCTCGACCGCTCGGGCATCCTCGCGCTGCCGACCGAGTCGAGCTACGCCCTCGGAGTCGATCCTGCCAGCCCGACGGCCGTCGACGCCCTCGGTCGGCTCAAACAGCGCGAGGGCGACAAGCCGTTCGGGATCGTCGTGTCCGACCTCGATCAGGCCGAGGCTCTGGGCGTCGACATCGACGACCCCGGAGTCCGACGCGCCTCGCAACACTGGCCCGCTGCCCTGAACGTGATCGCTCCGCTGCGCAGGCCGCTGGCAGCCAGCGGCGACTCGCCCACCGTCGCCCTTCGAATCCCTGACCACCCCCAGCTCCGTAGGTTGCTGGAATGCATCGGCCCCCTGACAGCCACGAGCGCCAACCGCGCGGGCGAACCGCCGATCCTGGAGGTCTCACGACTCTCGCAGCTTCTTGCGGGCATCGACGCCATCGTCGTCGGCGGTCGAACCCTCGCCGGAGGACCGCCATCCACACTGGTACGATGGCGCGCCCGTGATTTCCAACTGCTGCGCGAGGGGCGCTTTCCCTTCGAACGACTGACGGTGGAATCGAATTGAAACTCAGCGGCCGCCACCTCCTGCGAAGACCGATCTGCTCCGTCGCGTTGGCCCTTTCGGCCGCCGGCAGCCTCTACGGGCAGGTCGAAACCGTGGCGCCCGCCGACATCCAGGCCGGCGCCCGCGGCTACGGCCTGTCGGTCTTCGTCGGCACCGAGCCCGAACGCTTCGAGGTCGAAGTGCTCGGCCTGATGCGCAACCTCGACCCGGGTACCGACTTCATCCTCGCCCGACTCACCGGCAAGGGCCTCGAGACCAGCGGCGTCGTCGCGGGAATGAGCGGCAGTCCGGTGTTTCTGGACGGACGACTGGCCGGCGCCGTTTCGTTCGGCTGGTCGTTCTCGAACGAGGCCATCGCCGGCATCACGCCCATCGCCGAGATGCGACAGACGATCGACCTCCCCGGAGGCCTCCCCGCCGCCGGGTCGACGCCCGTCGAACTGGCGAGGATCATCGCCCGCGATCTGCCGATCGACCTCCTCGACAAGGGGCTGCAACGACTGCTGCCGGTTCGAAGCGAAGGCACCTCCCCGCTCACCTGGTCGACGGTGGGTTTCTCGGAGAAGACCCGCAGCACTCTCGCAGGTCGCCTCGGAGCGGTCACGCCGGCCGGCAGTGACGACAGCCTCGACACCGAACTGACCGGCGGCAGCGCCGTTGCCGGAGTGCTCCTCGACGGCGATCTCAAGATGGCCTTCACCGGTACGGTGACCGAGCGGATCGACGACGCCGTCATCGCCTTCGGCCATTCCTTCATGGGACTCGGGCCGGTCCGGATGCCGATGGCCAGCGCCGAGATCGTCACCGTCATCTCGAACCAGACCAACTCGTTCAAGATCGCCAACATCGGCCCGGTGGTCGGAGCCTTCGACCAGGATCGCTCGGTCGGCATGGCGGGCAGGATCGGCGCCGTCGCGCCGACGATACCGGTGCGGATCGAACTCGCCGGCACACCGCAGAAGACCTACGACCTGCGCATGGCCGACCTGCCGTCGATGGCCCCCACCCTGCTGGCCACCGCCGTCCTGCAGGTGCTCGACACGGCGCGCCACAACCAGGGCGATCAGGGACTCGAACTCGCAGGCCGATTCCTGATCGACGGCCACCAACCTCTCGAGATCGAGCAGGTCTTCGACGGCCAGAACGCCTCGTTCTCCGCGGCCATCTACCTGCTGTCCGTGCTCACCTTCCTCACCCAGGACGAGGGCGAACGCGTCGCCATCGACTCGATCGAGCTGTCCCTCGAACACGCCTCCCGCCCGCTGAGCGGCAGCCTGCTGAGCGCTCACGCTGGAACCCGCAGGGTTCTGCCGGGCGACACTGTCGAGGTCTTCATGGAGGTGCGCGAGTACCGTGGCGACGTCGTCAGCCACCGGATCGAAGTCGAGATCCCCGCCGACGCCAGGCCCGGCCCCTACTATCTCTTCGTCGGCGACGGCGCCAGCGTCGATTCACTGCGCTTCCAGATCGCACCCGAGGAACCGAGGGACCTCGAAGCGGGGATCGCCATGCTCAATACGCTCCACTCACCGAAGGATCTGGTGGTACTCGGCGCCGCACCGGCTTCGGGCCTGGTGATCGAGGGGCGGACCCTCCCCAACCTCCCACCCTCGATTCGCTCCGTATGGTCGGCCGCCGGCCCCCTCGCTTCGCGCGGTGTCAACCTCGCCATCCTACGAACCCAGACCCAGCGAATGTCGACACCCATGGTCGGCGCAACGCGGATCGACCTGCGCGTCGAATCGCGACTCGATTGAACGGAGGTCCCGCCCTGAGTCCCAGAATCGCTGCCATCCTGCTTCTCGGCCTTGCCGTTCCGGCCTCGGCCACCGAGGTCAAGGTCTTTCGCGCCGGCAACCAGGAAGCCTTCCTGGCCGGCACCCTCGACGGAGTCAGTGTCGATGAGGTCGGTGCGCTGCGGCTCGCCAAGAAGGTCGAGCGCATCGCCACTCTCGAAGAGCCGTTCCTGTTCTCGGCCCGAGCCGTCGACAACGGTTGGGTCGCCGCGACGGGCAACAGCGGCCGCGTCCTCCATGTCTCCGATCGTGGCGACGCACGGGTTCTGTTCGAGACTCCCGAGCCCGAGATCTTCGCGTTGCACGTCGACGACGATGGAACGATCTACGTCGGCACGTCGCCCGACGGCAAGGTCTATCGCTGGCAGGACGACACGCTGACCGAACTCTTCGACCCTGGCGAGACCTACATCTGGGCGATCGACCGCGATGCGCGCGGCCGACTGCTCGTCGCGACGGGAACCGAGGGCAGGCTCTACCGCATCCACGGCGAGCGCCGGAAGAGCGGGGAGAGGTGCTCTTCGACAGTGACGAGCCGCACCTGCGAAGCCTGCTGGCCCTCGACGACGGCACGGCTCTGGTCGGGACTGCCGGCGACGGCCTGCTGCTTTCGATCGCCGCGGACGGCCGGGCCAGGACTCTGCACGCCTCCGACGCTCCCGAGATCGTCGCGCTGGCGGCGGCCGCCGACGGCGGCGTCTGGATCGGCGTGCTCGCCTCAGAAGCCAGTCTCGTCGACCTCGGCTCCTCCGACGGGAACGGCAATGGCAACGGCAACGGCAACGGCGACGACGAGGACGACGACGGCAACGGCGTCGAGGTCAGCGAATCGAGCGAAGCGACCTCGGCAGGCAGTCGTCGCAAGGGCTTTCGGGGGCCGCGCAGCCGAGTGCTGCACTACCGACCGGAAACCGGAGTCAGCCGGGCGTGGGACTTCGAAGACGAAACCATCTTCGACCTCCTCGAGCACGCAGGGCGCCTGTGGGTGGCCACCGGGCTCGAGGGCAAGCTCTACAGCTTCAGCGACGAGCGGATGGTGCTCGAGAAGGACGTCGACGAAGCCCAGATCGTGAGCCTGTTCCCGGCCGGAGACGAACTCGGCTTCGCCTCCACCAACTCGGCTGCGCTGTTTCGCTTCACTCCCGGAAGCGAGAGGGAGGGAACCCTCACCGGCAGCGTGCTCGATGCCCGTCAGATGGCGCGCTTCGGCACCTTGCGCTGGTCCGGGCAACAGCCGGACTCGACCTCGGTCCGTTTCTCGATGCGCAGCGGCATGTCGAAGGAACCCGACGTGACCTGGAGCGACTGGACCCCACCGGCCGGCGGGCGCGAAATCGGACTCGACGGACTCGGACTCTCGCGCTATTTCCAATGGCGCCTCCACCTCTCCTCCAACAACGGCGCCTCCCCCGTCGTCACGACGGTCGAGGTGAGCTACCTGCAGAGCAACCAGAAGCCGGAGATCGAGAGTTTCGAGGCCCTGCCTGCCGGTCAGATCCTGGTTCCCGGCAACTTCAATCCGTCCAATCAGGTCTACGAACCCGCCCACCCGAATCGCGACGGCATCTTCACCACCGTCGGCGGGCAGCGCCGCGACAACAACCGCAACCTCAAGACGCTCTGGAAGCAGGGCTATCGCACGCTGCGCTGGTCGGCCGACGACCCCAACGAAGACGAACTCCGGTTCAGTCTCTACTTCCGGCGCGAAGCCGACGACGACTGGCTGTTGATGACCGAAGACCTCGAGGATCCGCGCTACAGCTTCGACGCCACCGTGCTGCCCGACGGCGACTATCGATTCAAGGTCGTCGCCTCCGATGCGGCAGCCAACGTCGAGGACCAGGCCGAGGAAGCTCATCGCGTCTCCGAGACCATCGTCATCGACCACTCGCCGGCCGACCTCACGAGTGCCACTCGAACCGATTCGGCCATCCGCGCCACGGTCGAGGACGCACTGAGTCCGCTGCGTTCTGCAGAGTTCAGCACGGATGCGACAGAATGGCGGCCGGCGGAGGCTGCCGACGGACTGCTCGACGGCACTCGCGAGACCGTCGTCGTCACCGCCGATCCCGACGCCAGACTCCTTCTCCTCAGAATCACCGATGCGGCCTTCAACGTGATCACCTTCGACCTGAGCTCCAACCTGCGATGAACATCGGCGTCTACCCCGGATCCTTCGATCCCATCCACAACGGTCACATCGACCTGATCGAGCGCTCGTGCGGTCTCTTCGACAAGTTGTTCGTGGCCGTGCTGAACAATGAAGAGAAGAAGCCGCTGTTCAGCGTCGACGAACGCACCGAGATGATCGGCGAGTTGCTCTCCGATCGGCCCGAATGCGAGGTGAGGTGCTTCTCCGGACTGCTGGTCGATTTCGCGACGGAGATCGGTGCCCACACCATCGTTCGCGGACTCCGTGCCGTCAGCGACTTCGAGTACGAGTTCCAGATGGCCCTGATGAATCGGCGACTCGCTCCCGGCATCGAAACGGTCTTCCTGACGCCCAAGGACGACCTCACCTACGTCTCGAGTCGGCTGATCAAGGAAGTGTGCTCGCTGGGAGGCGACATCGAGGGCTTGATGCCCGACACGATCCGACGCAAACTGGTGCAGAGACTTCAAGAGCCGACTTAGTCGGGGAAGCCCGGTGGCAGCGAACCGACCGGGTCGGTGAACGGCAGCCTCCAGATCGCAGCGAACCTCCGATGAGGCTCAGGGCACACCTCTCACACTGCCTCTACCTGAACTGGGCCCTGCCGCGCTCGGTCCTGCCCGCCCTGCCGGCGCCGCTCTCCTACCAACGTCATCGCCACGAGGACGAAGACTGGGTCTTCGCGACGGCCGTCCTCTTCAGACAGTCCCAGAGCCATTTCGTCGCCCTGCCGCAGCTGCGCTGGAGCTTTCCGCAGATGACGCTGCGCGTCTGTGTGCTCGATGAAGCAGGTCATCCGGCTGTCCTCTGCCGACGTCAACTCGTTCCGGCCTGGGCCCTGCTTCCGTCGATGCTCATGCGTCAGCCCTGTGAGATCGGGCGTCTCGACTTTCCCCGCTCCGACGAGCCCGGACCCTGGGAATGGCAGGCGTCGCGTGGCGGCCGCTTCTGCTGCCGGGCAGAAACCGCCTCGCCCACCCCTCTCGGGGTCCCGGACCTCGGAGACTGGAACGACACGGTGGCCTACTTCAGGATTCGACAGCGGGTCTACTTCGCGGAAGGGTCGTCGCTCAAACGAATGGTCCTGGAGCGACTCAGCACCCCGGCTCAGCCGGTCGCCGTCGACATCCGCGAAACCGAACTCCTCGAGGAGTCCTTCGGCATGTCGCCGTGGCCACGACTCCACTCGGCCTTCCTGTGCTCCGACGTGCCGCTCGAGATCCTGGTCGAGACCGTGCCCTCGGCAGGACTCGCCCAACAAGCGCCGGCTCCCGGATGACGAAGACCTCGAAGCCGGCCGACTCGCCCTCGAGTCGGGCACTCGAGCGCTACCTCGACTCCCTGCTGATCGAAAAGGGGTTGTCGAAGAACTCGATCGACGCCTACAGACGGGACCTGGTGCGACTGGCCGACGAACTGTCCGGCGCTGAGAAGAACGGCGACCGCGGCGACCTTCTCACGGCGACCCAACAGCAACTCTCCGCTCACCTGCGCACCCTCCGACTGGCAGGCCTCGCTCCGAGTTCGGTGCGCAGGGCCCTGGTGTCGATCCGGCGCTTCTACGCCTTCCTGGTTGCCGAAGGCACGCGTTCCGACAACCCTTCCGAGAACCTGCTCTTCCCGCGCAAGCTGCAGCACCTGCCGAAAGTTCTTTCCCAGGACCAGGTCGAGAGCCTGCTGGCGGCTCCGGACACCTCCACCGATCTCGGACTCCGCGATCGCAGCATGCTCGAACTGCTCTACGCCACCGGCCTGCGGGTGAGCGAACTCGTCGGCCTCGACGTCGCCCAGCTGCGGCTCGACGAGGGCTTTCTGGTGGCCTTCGGCAAGGGCGACAAAGAGCGCGTCGTGCCGGTCGGAGACGCTGCCGAGGCCTGGGTCCTGCGTTACCTCTCCGAAGTCCGGCCGCGGCTCGTCAGCGGCCGCCACGAACGCGTCTTCGTCAACGCCCGGGGCGGGTCTCTCAGCCGACAGGGACTGTGGAAGATCCTGCGCGGCTACGGCGTCGCCCTCGGACTGCGAGGGCTCTCGCCCCACGTTCTCCGTCACAGCTTCGCCACCCACCTCCTCGAGCACGGTGCCGACCTGCGCAGCGTCCAGATGATGCTCGGCCACGCCGACATCTCGACCACCCAGATCTACACCCACATCCACGAGACTCGGCTTCGCGGGCTCTACGACCGGTTCCATCCCCGCAGTTGAGGCTCGACTGCCACATCGGCGTGCCAAAACAGCGCCGAGGCCATTTGGAGCTGTCCTCGGCAGGGGACGGGATCACCCTGGAAGAGATTCCTTGAGGCCCTGCAAGCGTCTGCGATAAATAGACTTATACATATCCTGCTCAACCTCTTGTCGGTCGAATTGAGGCGATTGGGCATATCTGTTGCACTCTCCCGGACTGTTCCAGCGGTCCGTCCGGGCCTATGAACTCCCACCCTCTACAACCTGTGTCCGACGCTCCCTGGCACTCGCCTATCGACTCAGGTCCATCCCGCGACACCGCCACCGCGCCCTCCGACCGACCGGAACTGCCCCTGGCCGACCTCATGCGAACCGCTCTGACCAACTCCAAGATCGCCTTCACCGCCAGCGCCCTCATCCTGGTGCTGTCGTGGAGCCTGGCGCTGCAGGCAGAACTGGTCATCCTCGAGGGCGGAGACATCCTCAAAGTCTCGAGTTTCCGGGTCCTCGGGCAGGAAATGAGCGTCACCCTCCCCGAAGGAGGATCCATGACGCTGCCGCTCCTACGCATCAGCCGCATCGTCGATGACGAGATCCTTCCCGACGCCGTCGTGGTACCGAACCCGGCCCGGCCTTCGTCCTCGACTTCGCGCCCGACCAGCGGATTCCCGAGTCGCCCTACAGCAAGCTGATCCACTCCACGTCGCGCCGCTTCGACGTCAATCCGCAGCTCGTCGCGGCCATGGTCCGACACGAGTCCGGCTTCAAGGCCGATGCAGAATCACCCCGCGGAGCCCTCGGACTGATGCAGCTCATGCCGGAAACCGCTGAACGCTTCGGCGTCGGTTACGCCGATCTCTCCGATCCGGCCAGCAATCTCGAGGCCGGCGTACGCTACCTCGCCTGGTTGTCGAAGCGCTTCGAAGGAGATCTCTCCCACGTGCTCGCGGCCTTCAATTCCGGCGAGGGTACGGTCGACCGCTTCGAGGGTGTGCCCCCCTATCGCGAAACTCGCGAGTACATCCGCAGGATCTACTCGGAACTCGGCCTCGAGGTCGAAAAGACCGCCTCGCTCTCGACCCCCTGACCCGGGTCGGCGGAAGCGCGCCAGGGCACCTGCTAGCCGTGGCCAACCGAAGGTTGGCCCAAGCTGGCCGCGCAAAGCGCGGCTAGCCAGCGGCCGACGACAGTTCGATCGGCTCGGCTTCGAGATAGCGCATCACGACCAGCGTGCGGTCGTCTTCGGCCGGGTGACCGTCGGTGTAACGCGCCACGTTGTCGAGCAGTCGATCGCGGACCTTCGACGCCGTCTCTGCATCTCCCGACAGGCAGCTCAGGGTTCGTTCGTATCCGAAGAGCTCGCCGGCGGCATTGGTGGCCTCGATGAAGCCGTCCGACAGCCACACCACGGCGTCGCCCGGCTCGAGAAGGACCTGCGTCGACCCGTAGCTGTGGCCGAGGGCGCCGAGAGGCGCGCCGGGGAGCGACGATCTCCCGCACTTCTCCCCTTGCGTACCACGTACGTCGGAGGATGACCGGCATTGGTGAGATCGAGTCGACCCGTCTCGGTATCGAGAAGCGCCAGCGTGGCGGTGACGAACGACGGCCCCTCCCGTCCCGACCGCACGACCCGATCGAGGCGCCGAAGGATCTCCTCCGGATCGTCGTGCTCCTCCACCAGGATCATCAGCGCCGACTTGAGCATCGCCATCCGCAGCCCCGCAGAAAGCCCGTGCCCCGACACGTCGGCGATCACCACCGCGACCCGGCGATGATCGAGGTGGAGGATGTCGAAGTAGTCACCACCGATCGCCGCGGAGGGCTCGAAGAAGGTGGCGAAGTCGAGTCCGCCTCCCTCGACGATCTCTTTCGGGATCAGGCTCTTCTGCACGTCGCGGGCGATCGCCAGTTCCTTCTCGATGATCTCCTGCTGGGCCGCCGACTCGACCGACTGCTCGAGGCCCTCGGCCATCGTGTTGAACGAAGACTGCAGCGCTCCCAGTTGATCTCGTCGCCGCACCGGGATGCGCGCCCCGAAGTCTCCCGCGTGCAGCGCCGTCGTCGCTCGACTCAGCCGGTTCACTGCGGCACTGACTCCCAGGGTCATCAAGACCGCCATCACCCAGGCGATGATGAAGACGTCGAACAGCAGGAACGCCGGCACCATGAACAACAGCCAGGCCAGCGTGTCGACCTCGCGAGAGTTCGAGAAGAGGTTGTCGAGAATGTAGGTGGTGGTGCCCGCCAGATTCGCCGACATCCGTTCTCCAAGCACTTCGCCGTCTTCGAACGCGGCGATCTCGCCGAAGACGTCGAAGCCCTGGATCACGATGCCGGGATCGGCTCCGCCGCGGCTGATGAAGTCGCGACGGTCGTCCTCGGCGGGGCCCCGCGACATCGGCTGGAAGACGAACCGCTCTCCCATGATCGATACGTCCATCTGTCGCTCGGAACGTTCATCGCTGAAGCGGATCAACTCGATCCAGGCGCCCGAGATCTCCCGCAGTCGGGTCTCGAGATGGCCGTCGTAGAACGTCACGACGCCGCGCTCTGCATGTCGGCGCGCCGCCGCCAGGGTGAACGAGCCATCGTCGAGGCCGATCAGGGGAGGCAACCTGGACTGGCCGACGAGCGGATAGGACGATTCGAGTTCGCTCTGCTCCAGCCAGTCGGGCCACACTTCCGGAGCTCGAATGTCACCGGCCACGCGCACGCCGTCGACGTAGTACGCCCGCGCCACTTCGGTCAGCACGTGGGAGGTTCCCATCTCCTCCGCCTCGAGACTCAGCTCGGCGGCCAGACCGAGGTCGTGGTGAACCGACCGTACGGCCTCTCGGAACTGATGCCCGAGAAAGAACCCACCCATCAGGTACGACGCCGTCAAGAGCAGGAAGAGCACCATTGGCACCGGCAGCACCCCGACCAGGAAGTACGTGAAGGCCAAACGACGACCGACCCTCCACAGCAGCTTGCGCAGCACCACTGCGAACAGCCACAGCAGGGCGATCGCGGCGCAACACAGGGCGACGTTGACAACGACCCACCTCGGCGAGGCGCCGGCGGCGAAGGAGATACTGGCGGTGGCAACCACGGCCAGGGCCGCGCCGAGCCCGATGGCCAGCCACCGGAACAATCGCCAGACCGTCCAACGACGGGGACTCGAAGGGTCGGGGGCTTTCGAGGTGACGGATGTGGTCAAAGCGGGGTCACTCAACTGCCGCGACAGCCTCTCGGAGAGCGCAACTGCCGTGACCTCCCTCGTCTATACGGGAAGAGTCGGCTCGCGGTTGTCCGCGGTGCCGGAATTCCCCCGACAAAGCCTTCGAAATGAAGGAGTCGAGGCAGTCTAGCAGCGCCCTTACGACAATCATGAAACGCTTCGTCCGGACCCCGTGACTCGTCACCGACTTTGTTGCTAGACTCGCGTCTCGGAGAAAGAGGTGATCCAACCACCTCGACGGAATTCCAGGGGAGTCCGAGCTACTCCGCATCCAATCGCAACACCAGACGACATCGTCGTCCCTCTTTCCGTGGGGGCCGATCCCCCGCCCGAGATCCATCTATGAGTGCGCCAGTCGCTCCTGAAGAAAAACAACGCCTGATCGACGACCAGACGGTCGAAGATGCAGTCATCCGCTTCGCCGGCGATTCCGGCGACGGGATGCAGCTCACGGGCACGCAGTTCACCAACACCTCGGCTCTGCTGGGCAACGATCTTTCGACGTTGCCCGACTTCCCGGCCGAGATCCGCGCCCCCGTCGGAACGCTGCCCGGCGTTTCCGCCTTCCAGGTCCGGATCGCCAATCACGACATCCACACGCCGGGCGATGCCCCCGACGTGCTGATCGCGATGAACCCGGCGGCCCTGAAGACCAACCTCGCCGACCTCAAGCGGGGCGGCGCGTTGATCATCAACACCGACGAGTTCCACGAGCGCAACTACAAGAAGGCGAACTACGACTCCGATCCGCTCGAGGACGGCAGCCTCGAAGGCTACAGCCTCTACAAGGCCGCCATCACCACCCTCACCCGCAAGGCGCTCGAGGACACCGATCTCGACTCGAAGTCGAAGGACCGGTGCAAGAACTTCTTCGCCCTGGGAATGGTCTACTGGATGTTCAGCCGCCCGCTGGACAACACCATCGCCTGGCTCGAGGAGAAGTTCAAGAAGCGGCCCGAGATCGCCGCGGCCAACGTCAAGGCGCTGAAGACCGGCTACAACTTCTGCGACATCACGCAGGTCTTCCAGACCCGCTACCACGTCGAGGCCGCCAAGCTCCAACCCGGCACCTACCGCAACATCCACGGCAATGCCGCGCTCGCGCTCGGACTCGTCGCCGCCAGTCGGCGCAGCGGCCTGCCGCTCTTCCTGGGCGCCTACCCGATCACACCGGCCAGCGACCTCCTGCACGATCTGGCGACGTACAAGAACTTCGGCGTCACCACACTGCAGGCCGAGGACGAGATCGCCGCCGTCTGCGCAGCGATCGGCGCCTCCTTCGGCGGCGCCCTCGGGGTGACCGCGTCGAGTGGTCCTGGAATCGCGCTCAAGGGCGAGGCTCTCGGGCTCGCGATCATCACCGAGCTGCCCCTGGTGATCTGCAACATCCAGCGTGGAGGCCCGTCGACCGGCCTGCCCACGAAGACCGAACAGGCCGATCTCTTCCAGGCGCTCTACGGTCGCAACGGCGAAGCGCCGATGGCGGTCGTCGCCGCGGCGACACCGGCCGACTGTTTCGACACGGCTCTCGAAGCCGTTCGAATCGCCACCACCTACATGATGCCCGTCATGCTGCTCTCCGACGGCTACATCGCCAACGGTTCGGAGCCCTGGCGCCTGCCCGAGGTCGAAGATCTTCCGGATCTACGCAAGGAGTTCCGCGAAGACCCCGAGGGGTTCTTCCCCTACATTCGAGACGACAATCTCGCCCGTCCGTGGGCCATCCCGGGCACACCGGGCCTCGAGCACCGCATCGGCGGACTCGAGAAGCAGGACGGTGAGGGCAACGTCTCCTACGACCCCGACAACCACGAGCACATGATCCACCTGCGAGCCGACAAGGTGAAGCGGGTCCAGAACAGCATTCCCGACCTCGAGGTCCACGGCGACCCCGACGGTGGAGACCTGCTCGTTCTCGGCTGGGGAAGCACCCTGGGTTCCATCACCGGCGCGGTCAAGGAAGCTCGCGCCCAGGGTCTGTCGGTGTCGCGCGCCCATCTGCGCCACCTCAACCCCTTCCCCGCCAACCTCGGCGACGTCCTCAAGAAGTTCGACAAGGTGCTGGTTCCGGAAATGAACCTCGGGCAGCTTGGCGTTCGTTCTGCGAGGAACCGTTCCTCAAGGACATCATCAGTCCGAGTCACCAAGGTCCAGGGGAAGCCGTTCTTCCGTCACGAAGTCAGTGAGATTCTGACCAAGATCCAATCGAAGCCATTCTGGAGGCTAACCGTCATGACCCCCATGAGCGAAACCAGCAACTCTGACCCGCAAGGATTTCCAGTCGGACCAGGAGGTTCGTTGGTGCCCCGGCTGTGGCGACTACGCCATCCTCTCCGCCGTCCAGCAGGTGTTCCCGAGTCTCGGGATCCCACGCGAAAAGTTCGTCGTGGTTTCGGGGATCGGCTGCTCGAGCCGCTTCCCGTACTACATGAACACCTACGGCTTCCATTCGATCCACGGCCGGGCGCCGGCCATCGCCACGGGTCTCAAGATGGCACGGCCCGACCTCAACGTGTGGATCGTCACCGGTGACGGCGACGGCCTCTCGATCGGCGGCAACCACCTGATCCACGTCATCCGGCGCAACGTCGGGGTCAAGATCCTGCTCTTCAACAACCAGATCTACGGTCTGACCAAGGGGCAGTACTCGCCGACCTCGAACAAGGGCACCCGCACCAAGTCGAGTCCCAACGGCAGTGTCGACAGTCCCTTCGATCCTCTGTCGCTGGCGATCGGCGCCGGTGCGACCTTCGTGGCGCGCAGCGTCGACGTCTTCCAGGCCCATCTCAAGGACACCCTCCAGCGCGCCGCGGAGCACGACGGTACGGCGTTCGTCGAGATCCTGCAGAACTGCCCGATCTTCAACGACCAGACCTGGGGCGCGGTGACGGGCAAGGACTCGAAGGTCGACAACGGCCTCTACCTCGAGCACGGCAAGCCGCTGGTCTACGGCAAGGACGATTCCAAGGGCATCCGCCTTCGCGGCATGGATCTCGAGCCGATCGACCTGGTCGACGACCTCGGTCCCGAGGACTGCCTGGTCTGGGACGAGAATCGTCCCAACCCGGCGCTCGCCTTCCTCATGTCGCGGATGCACCCCCCTCACGGCCCGATGCCGCTGGGAGTCCTGCGTTCGGTCGAGGAGTCCGCCTACGAGGCCGACGTGATCGAGCAGATCCGCGCCGACGAGGACAAGCGTGGCGTCGGCAACCTCGAGGCCCTGATCCGATCTGGAGACACCTGGACCGTCGGTGCCTGACGGCGATTCGCTGCTGATTCTGGCCAACGGCGGTTCCTGGCAGCAGCGCTACCAGGTCACCGCTCTGGCAGCGAGCGAGGCGCGTCGAATGTCGAGATCGCGCTCTTCTTTGGCGCTCTCGACCGCTGGTGTTGGGCAACTGGGGGTGCGCGAGGCCGACCCCCCGACCCGGGTGCCATCGAAGCCCGGCCTTTCCGATCCTCAAGCTTCTCGAAGAAACGCGGACAGCGGACACCTGAGGCTCTACGCCTGCTCGACCTCGGTGCGCCTCCTCGGCCTCGACCAGGCTCTCGTCCAGTCGCGCGTCGATGCCATCCTCGGCTGGCAGAGCTTTTCCCGAATGACGCGCGAATCGCGACGAACCATCACCTTTTGACTCGGTCGATTTCCGAACCGATTTCGGCCGCTGAGCGCGAAACCTTCCCCCACCGGGTTCGTACTCAGGACTGTCACCCGCAGTCTGCGGCGGGTCGAACGCCCTCATGAGCCGGTGCGTCGAACGATCGAGCGGAGGTCACGAGCCGCTAGAATGAAGACCGCATCGTTCGAACAGCCGGCCCGCCGACGGGATCGGCGCCTGTCCGCGCAGAGATCGCGCCTAGACCCAGGAGAGCCCATGGATATCCAGCGAGAAGGAATCGCGGAAGCGAAACGGCGCAAGCGGATGATCTACATCATCCTCGGCGTCGGAATCCTTGCCGTCAGCGCTTTCGGCCTGAACCGTCTCGAACCCGCGGCTCCGTCCGTGGACCGGGCGACGGTCTGGCTCGACCAGGTCAAGCAGGGCGACATGCTGCGGCAGGTCCGAGGCCCCGGCACCCTGGTCCCCGAGGAGATCCGATTCATTTCCGTCTCCACCGAGGGTACGGTCGAGCGCATCGTGATCCTGCCGGGACCGACGGTCGAGCCCGACACGGTCCTCATCGAACTCTCGAACCCACAGCTCGAACAGGCCGAAGAAGACGCCGACTCGCCCTGCTCGCCTCCAGGCCGAGTACGACGACCTCAAGGTCAGCGCTCCAGAGCCATCTGCTCAACAGCCAGCCCGCTGCGGCCATCGAGTCCGACTAGCGCCAGGCCGAACTCCAGGCCGAGGCCGATGCCGAGCTCAATCGCGAAGGCGTGATCGCGGAGCTGACCTTCAAGCTCTCGAGTCTCAAGGCGAAGGAACTCGCCAACCGCTACGAGATCGAAAAGCGCCGCCTCCAGATCGCCGAAGAGTCCGCCGAGATGCAGGCTCGCCTCGAGTCGCAGAGGGCCGCGCTCCATCAGACCGAGGCCCTGTGGAGACTGCGGAAATCGAGCAGCTCGAGGACCTGCACGTCAAGGCCGGCATCGCCGGCGTTCTACAGGAGGTGCCGGTCGAAGTCGGACAGCAGGTCCTGCCGGGCACGAATCTGGCCCGCGTGGCGCAGCCTGACCCGCCTCAAGAGCGAGCTGAGGATCGCCGAAACCCAGGCCAAGGACATCGCCGTGGGACAGAAGGCCAGCATCGACACCCGCAACGGCGTGATCGAGGGCAGAGTCATCCGCATCGATCCCTCGGTCCGCAGAAGGCACCGTCACAGTCGACGTCGCGCTGACGGCGAGCTGCCGCGAGGCGCGCCGCCCGACCTGAGTGTCGACGGCACGATCGAGATCGAGCGGCTCACCGACGTGCTCTACGTCGGTCGGCCGGCCTACGGTCAGGCCAACCAGTACGATCGGCTGTTCAAGATCGACGCATAGACGGCGAGACGGCCCATCCGCGTTCAGGTCGAGCTCGGGAAGAGCTCGGTCAACACCATCGAGATCGTCAATGGTCTGTCGATCGGCGACCAGGTGATCCTGTCCGACATCTCCCACTGGGACGACTACGATCGCATTCGCCTGGACTGACCGCAACGAGGCACTCTTGTCGAAACCTGAAGACCCCGTCGGGCCGTCGCACAAGGACGTGCCCCGCATCTCTCGACCAATCGGCCCTCGAACTCAGGAACGATAGACCCAGAGCTCGCGTCTGGAACGTGGCACAGGAGACCTTCGACACCCAGCGAAGCGACCGCAGGAGAACACCCGACATGAACGACCGACAAGGCAGCGAACCCCAAGACATCCATCTCGATGGACAACGTCACCAAGGTCTTCTACACCGACGAGCTCGAGACCCACGCTCTCGCCTCGATCAATCTCGACATCAAGAAGGGCGACTACGTTTCGATCGCCGGTCCTTCCGGCTGCGGCAAGTCGACCCTGCTCTCCATCCTCGGCCTGCTCGACTCGCCCTCGGACGGCAGCTACACGCTGAACGGCCAGGCCGTCGCCAGCCTCAACATGTCGCAGCGCGCCCGGATCCGCAATCGCGAGGTCGGCTTCATCTTCCAGGCCTTCAACCTGATCGGTGACCTCACCGTCTACGAGAACGTCGAGCTGCCGCTCACCTACCGCGGCATGCCGGCAGCCGAGCGCAAGGAGAAGGTCAAGGCCGCGCTCGAACGGGTCGGCATGGCGCATCGCGCCAAGCACCTGCCATCGCAGCTCTCCGGCGGTCAGCAGCAGCGCGTCGCCGTGGCCCGCGCCGTGGTGGGCGATCCGTCGATTCTGCTCGCCGACGAGCCCACCGGAAACCTCGACTCGACCAACGGCGAGGCCGTCATGGGACTCCTGCTCAAGGAACTCCACGGCGACGGCGCGACGATCTGCATGGTCACCCACGATCCGCGCTACGCCCGCCACGCCGAGCGCACGATCCGCCTCTTCGACGGTCGCATCGTCGAAGAAGAAGTCGAACAACGGCGTCCAACTGCATGATCCGGCTCGGAACCTCGAAAAGTTCTACGAAACCGGCGTCGGCAGAACCTACGTCCTGCGCAACATCGAAGCCGAGATCGAGGAGAAGGTGAGTTCGTCACCATCATGGGGCCCTCGGGTGCCGGCAAGTCGACCTTGCTCCACATCCTCGGCATGCTGGATGGCGACTGGGAAGGGGAGTACTGCTTCGCCGACCAGCCGATCCACGAGCTGCGCCAGAAGGATCGCAACGAGATCCACAAGCAGCACATCGGCTTCGTCTTCCAGAGCTACCACCTGCTCGACCAGATGACGGTCGCCGAGAACCTCGAGGTTCCGCTCTCCTACCGCAAGATCAAGCGCGGCGAACGCCAGAGCATGGTGGCCGACATGCTCGACCGCTTCCAGATCGTCGGCAAGAAGGACCTCTACCCCAATCAGCTCTCCGGCGGCCAGCAGCAACTGGTCGGCGTCGCACGGGCCCTGATCACCAACCCCAAGGTGATCCTCGCCGACGAGCCCACCGGGAACCTGCACAGCGGTCAGGCCCGCGAGATCATGGAGCTGTTCCGGAAGCTGAACGAGGGGGGCACCACGATCGTCCAGGTGACCCATTCCGAGGAGAATGCGACCTATGGGGATCGAATCATCAACCTCCAGGACGGCTGGTCGCTTCCTGACGCTATTGCACGCCGCTACGCCGGCAACCCTTCGGGTCGGGAAGCTCGCCATGCGAGCTTCGGCAACGCCACTCGCAAGCATCAAGCTCCCATCGCCCTGCGCTCCGGACGATTCGACGCACGCTACGCGCCAGCCTGCTAGGCCGCTGCGTCGGTCGCGACTCCAGCCTTGGGCCGCTCGGCCCTTTGGGCCTTTACGCAGAGGCCGACTGGGCGGCTTGGTTGGGCCGCCTTGCCCCTTCTTCCGAGGGCCTCGCCATCCGACTGGCGTCAACCAAGCACCCTCACAGGGAGCCGGCCCATGGAATTCGTCCATGGCTCCGCTGCGCCGGGTTCGGCTCACCGCCTCGCCGTGCCGCCCGGGCTCGGCCTTCGTGAACGGGAGACAACCCTCACGCCGCCGTACCCGAGTCAGACTTGCCCTAGTTCGCCAAAGGCGATCGCACCGCAGGCAGCTGCGAAGCGGGCGTGAGCCCTCCAGTACCGCCGGCGCCTCGGTCGCCCGAAGGACTCGATACCTAGACTGCCGCTGCGGTCTCCTGGATTCCCTTCGACCAGTGCAGCTGCCCGTTGCCGCGTCGAAGCCGATTTCCAGGAAGAGAAATCCGTTGGCGGCCGGTTTCATCCTCCTACTCTCGACGGCCGGGGTGCTCTTCGGCCTTGGGGGGAACGTCGAAGAACCCGCCCAGAGAAGGTAGCTGTGCAACACGTGCCACCCCCCTACGACTGCCATCGTGACGTCGGCACCGCCAGCCCAACTTCGGCGTCCGCCCGCAGGGTCACAAACTCGGAGGAGCCTCTCCTGCGCCATTCTCCGTGGCGCCTGCTCGCTGCCTGCCGATCCCGCGATGGACGCCGTCGGGACCACCCAGGGCCTGGCGGCCGCCGCCGTGTACGTCCCTTCGGAAAAGGAGAACATAGACAGAGTCGAGACTCCACCTGAGCGGGACTCGACCACAGTGACGGTGACCCGTGCCAGTCTTGGACATGAAGAGTTCGCCGAAGGCCACCGTACAATCCACGCCCCAGCAACACCTGGGCATGAGCGGTCAATCCGCCAACGAGACCACCGGCTTCTGCCAGTTGAGCGAGACGATCCCCGAGGCACCGAGCAAACCCATCGCCTGAACGAGCCTCCGGCGTGACGTGCCAGCGGCGTTCTTCTCGGATAACGTCGGTTGAAACGGGTCTTGAGAGACGGTCTTATCACTCATTCGGCGATCTCCTTCAGCGATACAGGTCCTAGACTGGAACGGATTTCTCCCGTCAAAGGTACATCATGGGCGCCCTCCCCGCTCCCCTGCCTGGCCAAGGCAACCCGCCCATCGTCGGCCTCCCCTCCCCGCGGCAACAACCCGAAGCTACCCCCACCCGTTCCGCTTACTACCCTTCCGCATGCCAGCTTCCACTGCCTCCTCCTTCTTCGTTGGCTGGCCAAGGAGAGGGCCCACCTCGCTCGACCTTCGCCCTCGGCCGCCCCCCCCCCCGCGGGCGCCCCCGAACTCCAAGGAATCGACTCCCTCCCGTACGACTGCAGCCGGCAACACCGCCAAGCAACCCGAAGGGCAAACCTCGATCAGATAGGTCTCCTGCCCCACCACCTCGGGATCGAGCGAGAATTTCCACAGTTCGAGCCCGCCGAACAAGGCCTTCACGTGACCGTGCCCCTCCGCCTGGAACTTCCGCGCCAGCGGCACCGCCTCGCTGCCGTCCTCGTCGAAGAGCACCACCGTCGCATCACCTGGCGGCTCGAAGTCGTCGGTCAGCCGAACGGCTCCCTCGAGCGTATGGCTGACCTCTCCCTCGCGCACATCGACCAGCAGGATCGGACGGCCGTTGCGGAGTTGCCGGAACACCAGGAACGCCGAGATCTCGGTCTGGAGATCGAACTTGACGATCGGGGTCTGGTCGTCGTCGAACTCGGTCGGCACCTCAGATCACCTTCGAATCGTGGCCCGACCACACCAGGCCGGAGATCAGCTTCGGCAGGAATCGCGTCGACTTCGGCGGCAGCACGTCGCCCTCGCTGACGGCGCGACCGAAGGCCGCCGGATCCATGGTGGGCAACCAGATGCCGGTGCCCTTCTCGCCGCTTTCGACCTCGCTCCAGAGTTCCTCGGGGTCGCTGCGGTAGCCCACCGTGCCGTCGGTGGCGGCCTCGAGCGGCAGACCGGCTCGCAGCAGCAGCAGATGATGGAGCAGCACCGCCGACAGGTCCCTGGCCGGACGCGGCGCGGACTCGGCGGCCTGACTCTCGTCGAGTCGCCAGATCTCGCGCCGGCCGCGTCCCCACCTTGATCCCGATCGACGGCTGCTCGGCCTGCGCCACCTCGCGAGCCAGCGCTGCCCCGTCGCGGGCCGACGAAACACTCCGCTCCAGCGCGACGCCGGCGAGCGCCTCGAGATCGAGCGCCGTGTCGAGGCAGCGGTGGATCGGATCGATCTGCAGCGCCGTCGACGCGAGACTGATGATCACCGCCATCTTCGACGCCGGCGCGCTGCCCGGCTCGGCGCCGATCTCGCGCGCGAACAACTGGGCGGTCTTCGTACGGTGATGGCCGTCGGCGATCACCGCACCACGCTGCGCGAGCAATTCCTGGTAGGTCTCGATCGAATCGGCGTCATGGGCGCGGTACAGGCGATGCAGATTGCCGGCCGAGTCCGTGTGTTCGGCCACCACCGGCAGTCCTGGCAGGTCGGCGGCCAACTGCCGATCGAAGGCGCCGTCGTCCTCGGCCAGCAGCATGACCGGCTCGGGGTCGATGCGGGTCGCCCTCAGAAGCGCCAGCCGATCCGCGAGCGGCTTCGATACCGTGTGCTCGTGCGGACGCAGATCGCTCTCTTCCGGAGTCCCCACCTCGACGAGGCAGCACAGTCCCCAGCGCATCTGACCATCCGGCGAAACGATGCTGTAGGGGTACAGCGACGGTTCCTCGTCGCGGCCGACGACGCCCTCCTCGAGCCAACGCTGGTGAACGGTCGCCGCCGCCTCGTAGGCATCAACCCCGCTCTCGGCGACGGGACGGGTGAAGTGCGAGTACTGGTTCGGCGAAATCGCATGTAACCGGTCGCGCAGCCGGTCGCCGATCTGGTCGAAGGGAGGCGCCGCCAACTCGCCGGCATCACCGGCTTTCGGGGTGAATCGATAGCCCTGGAAAGCGTGGATCTTCATGGCCCGATCATACCCGTCGCACCGCCCGCCAGGGACCCTCGACAGGCACTTCGCCTCCGACTCGGCGCCGTCGCAGTATCATCGCGCCATGTCCTGGAAAACCCGAGGTCGACGCCATCCGCGAGCGTCGCCGAGCCGCCCTCGAGCACGGCGGCGCCGAAGCCGTGGATCGCCAGCACAGCTACGGCAAATGGACGATCCGGGAACGCGTCGACCGGCTCGCCGACCGCGGCAGTTTTCGCGAGGAGGGTCCGATCGCTGGACAGACCGAAGTCGACGACGAGGGCACCGGCACCAGTTTCACGCCGGCCAACTACGTGCTCGGAACGATCGAAGTCGGCGGCCGGCGCTGCGTGGTCGGCGGCGAGGACTTCACCCAACGAGGCGGCTCACCCTCTGAAGCCGGTCTGCGCAAGAGCGTCTACGCCGAAGAACTCGCCTGCCGCTATCGCCTCCCCCTGATCCGCCTGCTCGAGGGCGGCGGCGGCAGCGTGCGCGGCGCCGGTCGGGGTTCGAAACCGTCGACCACCGGCAGTCCGGTCTACAGCACGCCGCGCTTCGCCTCGATCGCCCGCATGCTGCGCATCGCTCCCACCGTCTCTGCGGCCCTGGGTTCGGTGGCCGGCATGCCGGCTGCACGACTCGCCGCGTCGCACTTCACGGTGATGACGCGCAAGACCTCGCAGGTCCTGATCGGAGGCCCGGCGCTCGTCGAGCGCGCCCTCGGCGAGAAGAAGACCAAGGAAGAACTCGGCGGAGCCGGCGTTCACGCCCACAGCGGCGTCATCGATCGGGTCGCCGAGGACGAGAACGAGGTCTTCGAACTCATCCGCGCCTTCCTCTCCTACCTGCCTTCCCGCGTCGGCGAGGCGCCGCCCGTCCGACCCTGTAGCGACCCCGCCGATCGTCGCGAAGAGCGCCTGCTCGAGATCGTGCCGAGGGACCGGCGCTTCCTCTACGACATGCGGCAACTGATCGGCCTGATCGTCGACCGTGACTCCTTCTTCGAACTCGCCGAGGGCTACGGCCGCTCCCAGATCATCGGCCTGGCGCGCCTCGAGGGACGATCGGTGGGCATCTTCGCCAACGACCCCCACGTCCTCGGCGGCGCCATGGATGCCGCGGCGGCCCAGAAGGCGACCCGACTGATCAAGCTGTGCCAGACCTTCCACCTGCCGATCGTCAGCCTGGTCGACGAACCGGGCTTCATGATCGGCTCCGAGTCGGAAGCCTCGGGCACGATCCGCTACGGCGTCGAGACCATCTGCGCGACCGTCGAGTCGACCGTGCCGTGGATCTCGGTGCAGATCCGCAAGGCCTACGGGGTTGCCGCGGCGGCCCATTTCGGACCCGGAGGCCACGTCCTCGCCTGGCCGTCGGCCGAAAGCGGCGCCCTGCCGCTCGAAGGCGGCGTCGCGGTGGCGTTCCGCAAGGAAATCGCAGCCGCAATCGACCCCGACGCGAAGCGCAGGGAGCTCGAAGAGGCGTTCGCTGCAGGGCGCAGTCCCCTTTCCGCGCGCCGAGTCCTTCGCAGTTCACGACCTGATCGACCCCCGCGACACCCGGCCGCGCCTCTGCGACTGGCGCAAGCTGGCCCAGCCGCTGCTCGACCGGGAGGTCGAGCGGGCCCGTCTTCGCGCCGCCCTCGACTGATCTCGAGGACCCGATGCAGCGCTCCAAGATCGCGATCGTCGGCCTGCTGGCGCTGGCTCTCAGCGCCGGGCTGCTTTGGACGTCGGTCGTCGACCCGACCTTCGTCCGTCGCAGTCACGATCTCGACCTCGAGCACCCCGAGTCGTTCCTCCTGGACGAGTCCCCGGTCACCGTGCCCAGTCCCTGGGGACGCATGCAGTGGCACAGCCAACGCCCGCTGAGCGCGCGAATCGGCCCCCTCGAGGTCGGCGACCAACTGCTCTTCCGGCTGCGTTCCGACTGCGACGAAGCGACGATCGGCGTCGACCTCGGCACGCGTCTGGCCGAGTTCGCACTGGCGCCGGAGTGGGAGTCCTACTCGACCGAGGTCACTGCCGGCGCCGACCGCCTCTCCCTGCGCCTGCTCTCGGAGGGTCCCTGCGACATCCACATCTCGAGGATCTCCGCCCGCAACGCGCGGGACTACGTCGAGGGTCCGGTGACCGTCTACACCTCACTCGATCTGCGCACTCACGCGTTCTCGACGACGGCCAGGGCGGCCGGCTGGGCGCTGCTCGTTCTGCCCTGGCTGCTCGCCTTCGTCGTTCCCCGGTGGCGTCCTACGGGGAGTCCGGCACGGTGGGTGGGCTTCTTGTCGTCCGGGGTCCTGGTGACCACCCTCTACACCGCCTGGTCGACCTGGAATGGCTTGCGCGTCCACATTCCGCCGGCGTCCTTCGCGAGGCATCCTCTTCGGTCTTCCCGCTCTCCTGGATGGTCGGATCCTGGCTCGGCCCCCGGATCGTCGCCGTTCTCCGACGAATCCGACGGGCGACGACCGGACCGGCCCAGCAGCTGGCTTCTCAGCTGCGCAGACCGCGCGTCCAACTCGCCGTCCTCTTCGCCATCGGCCTCTTCATCTGGGGGTTCCTGCTCGTCGATCTGGCGAACCGCAACTGGAACGGCGACCTGAGGGGATTTCCGCGCTTCGACGAGAAGCGCCCACACACGACGGACCTCCTGAGCCGGATGCCGCTGAGCCCGTGGGGCCACGACGGGCAGTTCTACGCCATTCTGGCGACCGACCCCTTCCTGCTCCACGAGGACACACCGCGATCGATCGACAGCCCCGCCTTCCGCGCCCAGAGGATCTCACTTTCGTTCTTCGCCTGGCTCTCGTCGGCGGGATCGGGCGGCAGCCTCGCCGTCGCCGTCTACGTCCTACTCAGCTGGGCCGGTACGCTGCTCACCGTCGCGCTGATCGGCCGGCAACTCCTGCGCACCGGCGCCTCTCCCCTGTGGATCCTGGCGATCTTCTTCCAGATCGGACTGGTCGTCTCGACCGAGAGGGCGATGCTCGACAGCGCCGCCACCGCGCTCGTGCTTTCAGCTCTCGCACTCTGGGCCCGCGGCTCAGCGACCGCAGCCACCCTTGCGGCCACGGCAGCGACGTTCACCAAGGAGACCTCGGCGGCTGTTGCCGGCGCCATGGCCGTCGACGCCTGGCGGCGAGGGCAGCGCCGCAGGGCCGTGTTGATCGTCGCCGTGCCGCTCGGCCTCTTCGCGGCCTGGGTGCTCCACCTGCGCGCACGCTTTCCTCGCAGGTCCGCCACGATGAACAACTTCGACTGGCCCTTCGCCTGGATGCTCGACAAGCTCGACCATCTCGAGGAACTCGCCTGGAGTCCCTGGCTCCAGCTCACCGAGTTGTTCGGACTCCTGTCGATCCTGTCGAGCTTCGTCTTCGCGGCTCGACTACTCTTCAGGAATCGACGGCGTCTGCTCGAACTCTCGCCTTCGGAGATGACGCTCATCGTCACCTGCGGTCTCGCCAGCATCCTCAGCATCAAGGTCTATCTCGCCGTCTGGGACTTCAGCCGCGTCCTCCTGTTGCTGCCGGTCCTGAGCTTCACGATCTCCCTCTCTTCGGAAGACCGCCCTCTGCGCATCCTCGGAGCCACCGCCGTCGTCTTCGGTGCAGCTTCGGGGTTCTGCGCGCTGTTCCTCTCCTAGGCCCTCTCTTGCCGGCGCGGATCGCTCTGGTGGAGGCGACGTCCGCGAAGCGGCGTCCGCAACCCGGCTACTGCAGCCAGGAGTAGCCGAGTTTCATGAAGACCGTACGCTCGGCCTGGGTCAGCGCCTGGTACTCGTCATTGGCGAGCGCCGCGTCGTTGTAGCCGACGAAGACCGCCGTCCTGGGGTTGACCTCGTACGAGAACAGAAGCTGCGTGAAGAGATCGCGAGTCCGTCCTTCGACCGCCTCGCTGTAGAGGTCGGGGTCGCGATCGATCTGCGAGTACTGCAACACGGCACGCAGGTAGGCGCGACGGCTGAAGTGGTAGGTCGAACGCAGTTCCGACACCTGGGTCGTGAACAGGGTGCCCCCGTCTACGTCGAGAGACGACATCGAATAGTTCAGGTTGAGTTCGATGCTGCGTCCGAGGTTCAAGTTCACCCAGGGAGTGAGTCGCACGCGGTCGGCCGGCTGGATGTGATCGAAGTCGACCCACTCCCCCATCCAGCCGCTGAATCCGAACGCCAGGTTCTCGGTAGGCCGAGTCCCAGCATTGAGATCGACGGACAGAAGATCGGGGAACTCGACACCTTCGACCCTGCGGTCGGTCTGGTTGACTCGAACCCGTCCCGACGTATCGAGGGACCCGTTGAAGAACCCTTCGACTTCATAGCCCTCGTCGAGCAGTTCTCCCCGGCTGGTCTCGCTGCGCGCCACCTTGCCGCCGAAGCCCACCCGGTTGAGGAACTGACCAGGGTCGCCCCACCAGTTGCGCTGCGCTTCGAGCTCGGCACGCCGTCGATCGACTCTCGAGATGAACCCCATGTCGGCGCGGAAGTCCGGGCCGTAGTCCGAGTACACCAGCCCGGTGTTCCAGTTTCGCTCGGTGTGGCGGTAGCGCAGCGAGTAGGCCTCGTCGTCGATCTGCTCCCCCGACTGCCCGAGCGCCTCCTGCATCTCCTCGCTGTAGTCGGTCTGGGTGGTGGTGACCTGGGCCTGGACGAGATCGGCGCTGGTCAGTCGCAGATTGGCATCGACGCTGGCCACCGTGTTCGCGTACCCCTCGCCTTCTCGGGCGGTCACCAGACCGCCGATCGTCGAGTTGGCCGACAGGTCGTAGCGGTAGCGCGCCGTCGTCGAGCGACTCTCGAGGTCGAAGGAATCACTCGACGAACCCTCGGCGCCGGGAATCAGGATCGAGGTGTAGTCGTCCTGCGCAGTCAGCAGACTGACGACGTGGCGACCCTGCTTGCCGCCGATCTTGGCGGCCGAAGAGGGATTGGCGATCGTCCGCGTGTGGACGAGGTTCTGGCGGGTCTCGAAGGCCTCGGCGCCGGAGAGGAAAAACGGCCGAGTCTCCGGGAAGAAGATCGCGAAACGTTCGTTGACGCTCAGGCGGATCGCGTCCGACTCGATCGTCGAAAAGTCGGGGTTGATCGTCCCCGACAGGCTCCAGTTGGGAGTGATCCCCCCAGTTGATCGAAACGCCGAGGTCGGCCGCACTCTGGGCACTCGCGAGATCCTGCCCCAACTCCTCGGCGGCTTCGTTCCTGGAGGCGGTGAGCGTCGGAACCACTTCGAGGCTCTTGCCCTGCCTGACCGACGCGAACCCCATCAACTTGCTGGTCTGCGACAGATAGGAGTTGTCACCGCGGATCCGCGGGAACACCCCGATGTGATGCCGTTCCTTGCGCGGATAGGAACGGACCGCGTCGAAGCCCCAGGTCTGCAACTCGCCGGTCGGCTGGAAGCGAAGCTGGTTGAACGGAATCGACAGCTCGACCTCGTAGCCTTCCGAGGTCACCCTGCCGTTCGACGTCCAGATCGCGTCCCAGTTGGTGTCGTACCTGCCACCGACCTCGTCGTTGATCGCGTCGAGCTGGATTCCCAGCGGATTGACCATCAATTCATAGGCCCGGCGCTCGTCGTTGAAGGTGTCGAAGGTCACCCCCACGAAGTCGTCGTTCCACAACCGATCGCGCTTGCGCAACCGCGCCCGGATCTTCTCGGGCTCGGGATCGTCGGCCCGAAGGCGACCAGAAGATGGGTCTCGTCGTACAGCAGCAACACCCAGGTCTCGACCGGGGCCTCGACGTTCTCCCCGGGCCGCACCTCGAAACGCAGCGGGACCTTGAGCGCCCGCTCCCACGCGGCCTCCTCGACAGCCCCGTCGATCACGACTTCACCCTCGGCGCGAGGCACCAGGTAGGGGGCCTCGCCGCGCTCCTCGGCACTCTCGGCCCAGGAGGGCATCGTGACCAGCGCCAGCAGGACGACGGCGATCAACCATGGACCGGCGCCGGGCCGCGAAGGGAACCGAGGTTCGTCTGGACGAGTTCTCGGTGGCGACGCTACGAACATCGGTACTATCCCCGGTCGTCGCCGATCGACGACGGCCTGGAGGATACCGCGACCTGCGGCCATTCGGCGACCTGCGGCGCCGATTTGTCAGCCGAGCCCGCTGGATCGACTTCGATCGCTCCCGATCAGCGCCGGTAGGGACGCAATTCGGCCTTCGCCACCGACTCGAGATGTACCTCGTCGGGTCCGTCGGCCAGGCGGAGGGTTCGTGCCGAGGCCCATGCCGAGGCCAGGAAGGTGTCCTGACTGACGCCGGCGCCGCCATGAGCCTGGATCGCCCGGTCGAGCACGTTGAGCGCCACATTCGGAGCGACGACCTTGATGCCCGCGATCTCCTTGCGAGCCTCCTTGTTGCCCACCGTGTCCATCAGATGGGCGGCGTGCAGGGTCATCAGACGGGCCTGATCGATCTCGATGCGGGAGCGGGCGATGTCCTGGCGGATGCTCCCCATCTCGGCGAGCTTGCGGCCGAAGGCCGTGCGCTCATAGACCCGGTTGCACATCAGGGCCAGGGCGCGTTCCGCCACTCCGATCGAGCGCATGCAGTGGTGGATCCGTCCCGGTCCCAGTCGACCCTGGGCGATCTCGAAGCCTCGGCCCTCGCCGAGCAGCAGGTTGTCGGCGGGAACACGCACGTCCTTGTACGACACTTCGGCGTGACCGTGAGGTGCGTGGTCGTAGCCGAACACCGTCAGCATCCGCTCGATCTTGATCCCCGGCAGGTCGAAGGGCACGACGATCATCGACTGCTGGGCGTGGCGAGGGGCGTCGAAGTCGGTCTTGCCCATGAAGATCGACAGCTTGCAGCGCGGGTCGCCGGCGCCCGAACTCCACCACTTGCGTCCGTTGATCACGTACTCGTCACCATCGCGCTGGATGCTCGACTCGATGTTCGTCGCATCCGAAGACGCCACCGCCGGCTCGGTCATCGCGAAGCACGAGCGGATCTCGCCGTCGAGCAGGGGCTGCAGCCAGCGCTCCTTGATCTCTTCGCTACCGTAGCGCTCGAGGACTTCCATGTTGCCGGTATCGGGGGCCGAGCAGTTGAAGACCTCGCTCGCCCAGCTGACCCGTCCCATGAGCTCGCAGATCGGCGCGTAGTCGAGATTCGACAGGCCGCCACCGCGTTCGCTGTCCGGAAGGAAGAAATTCCACAACCCAGCCGCCTTCGCCTTCGGCTTCAGATCCTCGATGACCTGCACCGGCTGCCAGCGATCGCCTTCGGCGACCTGGGCCCGATAGGTGGCCTCGTTCGGGAAGATGTGTTCGTCCATGAAGTCGGAAACCCGCTTCTGGATCTCCCTGGACCGCTCTGAAAACTCGAACATGCTGACGCCTCCTCCGGCACGGATGTCATTCGAACCCGTAATGTAGCCTGATTCCCCTCCCCTCCACACCCCCTTTGGGGCGGGACCGCAGGAAACTCGCACCGATCTGAAACTTTTCGTAATTGGATTACGTAATACCACCATGAGCGAAACCGACAGTCAGTGGAGCCAGATCTGGAACGAGGTCAAACAGAACCTCACCGAGGCCGGCATCGAGATCGACCAACTCGGAGCGGGGCTGGGACAGGCCTTCCGCGTCGTCTGCGTGACGCCCGACATCCAGGACAGCGTCGACGAGATGGGGAAATCCCACCGCGACCAGGTGGTGATGGTCCGGGTCGATCTCGAAACCGCCTCGCAGCTCGACGAGTGGGTCAAGACCGAGGCCGTCAAGAGCCGATCCGAGGCCGCCGCCCTCTTCATCCGTGAGGGGCTCAACGTACGATCGCGGGAACTCGAGCAGCTTCGCGACGCGCTCGCCGATGTCGATCGTGCCCGCGAGCGGCTCAAGAACCGCGTCAAAGAGGTCTTCCGCTCGGGCGAAGAGAAGACCCATGCGTGAGCGCCTCACGATCTTCACGATCCTGCCTGGCGCCCTGCTCGCTCTCGCAGCGGTCCTGCCGGCGCTCGGCCAGTCCGCCGCCACCACCAACATCCACCTCGCCACCTTCGACAAGGTCTGGCAGCTGGTCGACGAAACCCACTTCGACCCCGAGTTCAACGGCACCGACTGGAACGCGGTGCGCGCCGAACTCCGGCCGCTGGCGGAGCAGGCCGGCAGCGCAGCCGAGTTGCGTGCCATCCTCGACGACATGCTCTCCCGTCTCGGACAATCCCATTTCAGCATCTACAGCGCCGGAACCACCAACGACACCAGCGCTCCAGAGCCCCCCCTCGGTTGTCCGCAGGCCACCTATTCCTCGTTCCTCGCTTCCCTGCGCGGCGCTCCCTCCGGAGCCGCCGACCCCGGCCTCAGGATTCGCGCTCTCGGCGACGAACTCGTCGTCACCCGGGTTCGACCGGAGAGCGACGCCGCCGAAGAGGGCATCACTCCAGGCTGGAGAGTCACCGAGGTCGCGGGGGTCGATCTGCGCAACGCTCCCGGTTGCGTCGACGCACAACGTGGCGGTGACGATCCGGGCTGGCTCTTCCACGACTGGATGAATCACCTGCTCCAGGGGCCGGACGACAGTCGCCTGGCCGTCGGCGTCATCGACGTCAACGGACGTTCGCGCTCCCTGAAACTGCGCCGCTCGATGCCCCGCGGACCGCTCGCCGGTTTCGGCAACCTCGGCCCGCTGCCGGCAGGCGTCGAGTTCGACTGGATCTCGACTCCCGAGCGCGGCCTGCGCATCGCCCGCATCGGCTTCGACATCTGGCTGCTTCCCGTCGTCGAAGCGTTCCAGGAACGAATGATCGAACTGCGTGAAGCCGACGGACTGATTCTCGACCTGCGAGGCAATCCCGGCGGCATGGCGGTCGCGGCCCAGGCCGTCGCCGGCCACTTCCTCTCGGTTCCCCTCAGCCTCGGCAGCATGAACAGTCGGCACGATTCGATGCAGCTCACGGTGAACCCCCGAATCGTGACCCCGCAGGGCGACATGGTCGGCGTGATCGAAACCCCCATCGCGATCCTCCTCGACCCCTTCTCCGCCAGCACGTCGGAGGTCTTCGCAGCCGGCCTCCAGGACCTGGGACGCGCCGCGCTCTTCGGGGAACCCACGGCCGGGGCCGCCCTGCCCGCCATGCTCGAGACACTCCCCAACGGCGACCTCTTCATGCACGCCACCATGGACTTCGTCCGCCCCGGCGGTGAACCGGTCGAGGGCCGCCCCGTCCGACCCGACGTGCTCGCCCCGCCCACCCGTCACGACCTCGCCGCAGGCCGCGATCCGGCTCTCGAAGCCGCTCTGCACTGGATCGATACCGATCCGCCCGTCGACACCTCACCCACCCTGTAGGAGACCTCTCAGACAATGAATTCACATCCCAGCCGAACACTCGCCACCCTCTCCAGGGCTCTGCTCCTCCTGACCCTGCTGGCCGCGCCGCTCGCCGCCGCACAAACGCCGACCGTCGACGAACTGCTCGACCGCTTCATCGCCGCACAGGGCGGTGAAGAGGCGCTCGCGCGCCATGACTCCCAGTCCTGGACCGGAACGTTCAGCATTCCCGCTGCCGGCCTCGAGGGAACCGTCTCGATGAAGATGATGGCGCCCAACTTCCTGCGCGTCGACATCGAGGCTCCCGGACTCGGAACGATCTCCGAAGGCTTCAGCGACGGCGTCGCCTGGCAGGACTCCGTGCAGACCGGTCCGCGGGTCATGACCGGCGCCGAGGCCGAAATGCGCCGCATCGGCGCCGACTATCGCGGTGCCCTGGCCTTCAAGGAGAACTTCGCCACGCTCGAGGTCCTCGGCGAGGAAGAGTTCGACGGTCAACCCTGCTGGAAGATGCGCACGGTCACCGAGATGGGGACCGAGATGATGCAGTTCTTCTCGCAGGATTCCGGCATGATGATCGGTTCGAGCGGCCCCGTCCCGACCGCGATGGGAGACATCCAGGTCACCAGCATCCTCAGCAGGTTCGAGGAGATCGACGGCGTCACCTATCCCAAGGTCACCACCCAGGAAATGATGGGAACCGCCCAGATCCTCGAGCTCGAGACCGTCGTCTTCGACACCCTGGGAACCGCCGACTTCGAACTGCCGCCGGCGATCAAGGCGATCGCCGCCGCCGGCGCAGACTAGCTGCCGCCGGCCGCGCCCCGGGCGCGGCCCGCCGCCGCTCGCGAAACCAGCGGGTCGGCCACCTTCCCGAGCAGGATCGTGGCCGGCGTCTCGAGACCGGCCACCAGGACCGCCTCGGCGATCGCCTCGAGAGGCGCCGCGACGCTCTGCTGCTGGGCGAGCGTCGCCCGGCTGACCACCGCGACGGGCAGGTCGGCCGGGTATCCGAGGCGCAACGCCTCCCCCACCAGTTCGTCGAGCCGACCGAGCCCCATCAACACGACGACCGTCTGCCGGTCGTCCCATCTCGGCAGCGTTTCCCGAACTGTCTCGTCGCCGCGACTTCGCTGTGCCGTCACCACCAGCCAACGGTCGGCGACATCGCGCTCCGTGATCGGGATCCCCAGCACCGCGGCGGCCGCCGAGGCGCTCGAAACGCCCGGCACGATCTCGAACGGCACGCCCGCCCGGGCCAGCGCCGAGATCTCTTCCGCCAGACGCCCGAAGACACCCGGATCGCCGCCCTTGAGCCGCACCACACGCCGACCCTCCCGCCCCAGCCGCACGAGGATCTCGTCGATCTCCGACTGCACGATGCCAGGGCGCCCCGACCGCTTGCCCACGTAGACGACGCGCGCCGGCGAGTCCTGGTAGAGCGCCGGTGGCACGAGGGCGTCGACGACCAGGTCGTCGGCCGTGGCGATCAGTTCCGCGGCCCGCACCGTCAGCAGGCCGGGATCCCCCGGACCCGCGCCGACCAGGAAGACCCGGGCTGCTCCGTCAGCCACTCTCGCTCCCCCCCAGGGCGGCCAGCGCCGCGGCGCTGCCCGAGATCTCGAGGCCGACACGCACGCCCAGTCGATCGTCGGAAGTCTCGGTTGCGATCGTCGCGTCGCCGCACCGCATGGCGTCGACCACTGAGCGAACGGCCTCGGTGAGTTCTGCGCGGTGGTCTTCGCCGAAGCGGCGATCGTTGACCTTGATGCTCCAACTCCCGGCATCGAACGCCAGGAGTCCGTCCAACGTGTCCTCGGACTCGAGCCGACTGCAGGCTGAGAGCGCCGAGGTGATCGCGCTGCGCACGCGAGTCGCGAGATCGGCCGGGTTCTCCCCCGCCTTCTCGCGCCGCCGACTGAACAGCAGGCCGCGCTCGCCGCCGGTGTCGTCGATTCCGTAGATCGCCTCGTGGCAGACCAGCAGGACCCCGGGACCGTCGGGAACGTGGGAGTAGTCGGCCACGTCGATCATCAGGTCGTCGAGCGTGCCTTCGCGGATCCAGCGATGGAAGACCGGCACCAGTTGGCGCGACAGCTCGCCGTCCTGCGTTGCAGGTCGGCAGAAGACCTTCACCTCGATCCTGGGCGTATCGATCATCCCAGGACTCTCAAGCCACGGTCGACATGCGGTTGTAACACGCATAGGCCGCCTCGACGAACAGCTGCGCCTCTTCCACCCGCTGACGGGCATTCTGCGGCGTGATCTGGAGATCCTCCTCGTGCGCCCGGAACAGATAGTTGGCGAACTTGGCGCCCGCGAAGGGATCGTGGAAGACGCCCGTATCGTGGAAGCGGCGGCGGAACTCGAGAACGATCTCCTCGGGATCGTCCGCGGCGTCGACGTTCTGGGCCAGGTTGATCGACCTGGCCGCCTTCAGCATCGCCTCGTAGGCGCGGTCGGCGGCTTGCGCGGCAAGGCCGTTGTCGAGATCGAGCTGGGCCTCGAAGACCACGCGCTCGCTCGCCGACAGTCCGAACTCCACCACCGAGACCACCTCGCCGGCACACTCTCCGATCCCCATGTCGCCGATCGTGTACTCGCGCGGGTCGCCCCAGTCGGAGTAGTAGGAGCGGTCCTGCAGGTAGTCGGGAATCTTCGTCAGGTCCTCGAGCAGGGTCCTCACCCGGGCCTTGCCGATCCGCCGGATGAAGTCCTGGAACGACTCGTCCTTCTCTCGCTCCTGCGAGTACAGGCCCGTCACCCGGGCGACCACCTCGGGAATGGCCTTCGAGGGCACCGCCAGGGTCGCGAGACCGTAGGCGCCGGCATTCTCGGTCCACTGTCCACCGAGGATCACCTGGAAATGTGGCACCGTGTGGTTGCCGACCTTGCGCGAAACACCGTAGAAACCGAGGTCCGAAATGTGGTGCTGACCGCAGGAGTTGAAGCATCCGCTGACCTTGATGCGTAGGTTCTTCACCGCTTCGTCCTGCTGGTAGTTGCTCTCCGCCAGACGCCGACGCAACTCGGCCGCCAGGCCGCGCGACGACGAGATCCCCAACTTGCACGTGTCCGTCCCAGGGCAGGCCGTGACGTCGAGCAGCGTCTCGGCACCCGCACCACCGAGGCCGGCCTCGACCAGCGCCCCGTGCAACTCGTGAAGGTCACCGAGAGGAACCCAGCGCAAGACCACGTTCTGTTCGACGGTCGTACGCAGATGACCGCCGTTGAACGTGCGGGCGATCGCCGCCAGGTCGCGCATCTGCGCCGAACTGGCGTCGCCCAGCGGCAGGCTGACGGTTGCCATCGCATAGCCATCCTGGCGCTGCCTTTCGACGTTCGTGCTGCGCCAGTCGACATAAGTGGGTTCAGAATCCTGTCCCGCTTCCGGCGAGCCCTGTCGAGTAGGGCCGTCGTAGGATTCGTTTCGATCGTCGAGCCAGGCCGTCCAGCGATCGTCGTGCGGCAGCACCTCTCGTTCCTCGAGCACCAGCTTGCGGAACTCGTCGATGCCGAGCCGCGCCACCAGGAACTTGAGCCTGGCTCGAGCCCGATTGGTCTTCTCACCGAGTCGGGCGAACACCCGGCAGATCGCCTGGGCTGTCGGCAGGAGTTCGTCTTCCGGCAGGAAGTCGTCGTAGAGCACCGCCTGGTGCGGAACGGGGCCGAGCCCGCCGCCGACGTAGACCTCGAAGCCGCGCTCCTCGACGCCGTCGACGGTCCGGGTGCGAGCGATCACGCCGATGTCGTGCATCCGCGCCAGTCCACAGCCGCGTCCACCACAGCCGGAGAACGAGACCTTGAACTTGCGACCGAAGTCCTGGGCGTCGCGATGACCGAGCAGGAACTGCGTCAGTGCGTCGGCATAGGGCGAGATGTCGAAGGCCTCGTCGTTGCAGACCCCGGCGCGCGGGCAGCCGGTCACGTTGCGCACCGAATTGCCGCAGGCTTCGCGGGTCGTGATTCCCGACGCGGCGAGTCGGCGCATGATCGCCGGCGTGTCGTCGATGTGGACGAAGTGCAGCTGCACGTCCTGGCGGGTCGTGATGTGGACGATGGCGTCGGAGTACTCCTCCGCGAGATCGGCCAGGACCTCCAGCTGGTCGGAGGTCAGCGCGCCGAAGGGGATCTTGATCCGCATCATTCCGGGCGCATCCCAGACCGTCATCGGCCCCTTCGTCAGATCGCCCGAGGGATAGTCCAACGACCGGCTGCGGCTGCCGTCGTGACGCTGACCGTTGTCGTAACGCTGCCCGTAGACCCCGCGACGAAGCCGCGTCTCGGCGAACACCTTCTCGTCGATCCTGCCCTGACGGCGAAGGTCGAGCTGGGTCTCGTAGATGTCGACCTCTTCCGCCAGTGGGCTGGGAATGCGATCTTCCAGGAGTTCCTTCCAGGACGGCATGGTCATGGGCTAATCTGTCCTCGGTGGCGACGAGCAGGTTCAATCCCGCCAGTTCGGGCAATTGTTACCTAAAAGGTACACAATTACAAAACGGCTCCCCCGACAGGCTTCTGCTGATTCCCGCTCCACGAACCGCGGCAACGGTCGAACCATGAAAACCAGCTTCGGTCTCCTCATGTATCGCTTCTCGAAGGGGCGCCTGCAGGTCTTCCTCGCCCACCCGGGAGGTCCCTTCTACTCCGACAAGGAGGATGGGGTCTGGGGCGTGCCCAAAGGCATGCCCAAGCCCGGCGAGAAAAGTCTCACGACAGCGCGGCGGGAGTTCACCGAGGAAACCAGCTTCAAGACTCCGAAAAGGGGGTATCTGAAACTCGGCAGGGTCACCCAGAAGCGCAAGCACGTCCGCATCTGGGCCTTCGAGGGCAACTGCAAACCCTCCAAGCTCAAGAGTTCGACCTGCACCATCGAATGGCCCCCGAAGTCGGGCAAGACCATGAAGGTCCCCGAGATGGATCGGGGAGGCTGGTTCGATCTCGAGGAGGCCGCGGTCAAGATCCGCAAGGCTCAGGCCCCTCTCTTGAAGAGTCTCGAGAAACTGCTCTCGCGACGGATCAAGAAGAGGGTGAAGTAGCAGACGAGGCGCCCGCCCGGGTCGTCAGGTTTCGTCGCGATCCAGCCACTTCTCGAGCGTCGGCGCTTCGAAGCGCAGCAGTTCGTCGAGCAGGCGGCCCGGCTCTCGCTCGACACGCAACAGCTCCCGATGCCGGGCCGCCAGGAAGCGCTCCTCCACGGCTCCGTCCAGAAAGCGCAGCAGGGAGTCGTAGTAGCCCATCACGTCGAGCAGACCCAGAGGCTTGCGGTGGATGCCGAGCTGTGCCCAGGTCATCACCTCGAACATCTCCTCGAGCGTACCGATGCCACCGGGCAACACGACGAAGCCCCCCGCCAGCTCGGCCATCTTCGCCTTGCGCTCGTGCATCGAGTCGACCACGTGGAGTTGCGTCAGCCCACGGTGGCCGACCTCCTTGGCGAACAGCCCCTCCGGAATCACCCCGGTGACCCGACCTCCGAACTCGAGAACGGCATCGGCCACCACGCCCATCAGTCCGACCGCGCCGCCGCCGTAGACCAGGTCGAGGTTGCGATCGACGAGCGCGCGACCCAGGTCCTCGGCTGCCGAACGGTACTCCGGCCGGGCGCCGGGACTCGACCCGCAGAAAACACAGACGGCGCCCGGTTCGATCATCGCACCCTCGACTTCCACATCGCGCTGCCGCGCCTCTCAGTCCGCTCGAACGAAGGTCTGGCGTTGAGGATCCTTGCGCACGCCGGGGAAGCGAAACGCCCTGCCGTGAGCGGCCAGCCAGACCCCGGCCGGCATCACCCCGGTCGCGAACATCGCCTCGGTCAGGTTCTGCAGGGCGTCGGAGTGCTTCATCTCGAAAGGCCGGATCGCGCCGGTCAGCACCACCGGGACCTCGAGATCGACCAGTTCAGCCGCCAGCAGGTCTCCTGTCTCACACAGCGTGTCGGTGCCGTGCAGGACGATCACGCCGGAGCACACCGGATCGGTCGTTTCGAGGGCGAAGCGGACGGCGTCGAGAATCGTCCGACGGTCCTCGTCGGTCAGGTCGAGGCTGTCCTTGTGCATCAGCGTGTGCACGCGGATGTCGGTCTCCTCGAGGCGCAGGTCGTGCAGCATCTCGTGAACCCGGCTGACCGTGTTGACCAGCGTGCCCGACGATTCGTCGTAGATCTTCTCGATCGTGCCGCCGGTGGTGATGAGGGTGACGGTTCTCGTGACGAACTCCGTTTCCGACGGATCCTTCGACGAGTCCAGCAGGCTCCGACGTTCGAGCGCCGCGGACTTCGATGCGAGAGCATACCTCCCGATCGACCCGACGGCCCACCCTCGACCCAGTGCGGGGAGCCCGCTCACGGAACCCGATCACGACCCCGGCGCCGCGGCTACCGGTTCAGTTTCGCGTCGACCGAATCGATCTTCTGCTGCATCGTCTGGTCGCGATCGGTCCGGGTCCCGAGTCGGATCGAGGTCGAGATCCGAGGCGCGCCCATCTCGTGGACGACTTCGTGACAGCGCTTGAGGACCGCCATGACCTCGTCCCATTCACCTTCGACGTTCGTGCCGTAGGCGTGCATGCGGTATTCCAGGCCGCTCGCGGCGAGCACCTCCTGACACGCGGCGACGTGACGTGAAACCGACACTCCCACGCCGATCGGAACCACGCAAAAGTCGAGAAGGGCCTTCATGACGACGTCGAAGACGCTACCATCTCCCCCATGGAGAACGTGACCCTCGATCCCTGGGTCCAGGCCCTCCTCGGGGCCGTGCTGATCTTCGCCGGACGTCGCCTGTTCTGGCTCTTCGTCGCAACCGTCGGCTTCTTCTTCGTCTTCTCATTGACCATCGAGCAGTGGCACGATCCCCGCTGGGCGCTGGCCGCGGCCGTCGCCTTCGGCATCCTCGGTGCGATCGTCGCAGTCTTCGTCCAGAAGGCGGCCGTCATCGTCGCCGGCCTGCTGGTCGGCGCCTGGACGAGCCTGTGGTTGCTCGAACTCTACGAAGTCAGTCCCGGCACCCTGCAGTGGTTCGTGATCGCCGCCGCAGCACTCCTCGCCGCGCTGCTCGCCGGCTGGCTCTTCGAGATCGGCCTCATCGTTCTCTCCTCGGCGGTCGGAGCGGTCCTGATCACCGACGCCGTCCGACTCGACTCCAATGCCAGTCTCGCCCTCTTCCTGGTCCTCACCGTGGTCGGAATCGCCGTCCAGAGCGGCCGGCGCAAGAAGAAGGACGACTGACGGCCTCGTCGACTCCGAGAACGCGCCGAACCCTCAGGGAACCGTTGCCGTCCACAGGTCGGCATCGCCCGACACCGACAGCTCGCCGGAGGCCGCCGATCGAACGGCCGCACCGGCACCCTCGAGGACGATCTCCGCGCTTCCCTGGCGCAACGTCGCGCGCCCGCGCGTGCACAGATGGACCTCGATCGCACCCGCAGGCGCGAGGATCCGATCGCGGCCAGGCACAACCGACCGACGCGTGAGGGCGAACTCGTCGGCCGGGGTCCGCCAGCCGAGGTCGCCTTCGGCGTGCCTCTCGGGCTGCCATGGGCCCGGATCGCCCGAGCGCGCATCGAGGAGGTCGAGCAGCTCCTCGAGGTCGCGGCTCTTCGAGGTCAGGGCGGCGCGCACCACGTTGTCGGAGTCGGCCATCAACTCGACGCCCGCCCCGCCGAGGTAGGCGTGCAGGACTCCAGGCGCCTGGTAGAGCGCCTCGCCGGGTGCGATCTCCACCAGGTTCATCCACAGCGGCGCCAGCGCGCCCACGTCGCCCGGGCAACCCTCGAGCAGGCGATCGATCCAGGCTTCTTCGGGAAGCGTCGGATCGAGGGCCGACGCTGCCTGTTCGAGCGCCATCTTCGCGACCGGCCCCTCGAGGCCCAGCACAGCGGCCACGAAGTCCCCGAGGCCGGCCTCTCCCGCACGACGAAGACGCGACAAGGGCGCGTCGAGGAGATCGTTGAGACCGTGCTCCTCGAAACCCCGCACGATCTCGGCCGGCGCCTTCAAGCCGCGCAGGGCACTGAGCGGTTCGAGAGCGACGATCAGTTCGGGCTTGTGACGGTCGTCGGCGTATGACGCCTTGCCGGCCGCCCGACCCGCACGCGCCTGCGCGGCGTCGGGATGGAGCTGGATCGACAGCGGTCTGGCGATCGCCAGTACTTTCAGGAGAAACGGCAATCGTGCGCCGAATCGGGCCACGCTACGCTCTCCGAGGCGTTCCTGCGGCCGCGCGGCGATCCAGTCCGACAGGGAGACCCGGCCTGCCGGCGTCACCACCGACGACGCGCCGTTCGGGATGGACGCCCACCCACAGTTCGGCCTCGGGCTCGGCGGATGGGGCCTCTCCCCGCATTCGGGCGAGGACGGACTTCGACCCCCAGTCGTAGGGCTGGATCCGGGTTTCGAGTTCGAAGAGTTCGTCCGACATGGTCAGGCTGCGGCCCTCGGGGGCCGACGCGAGCGACCCGAGTGCATTCTTGCATTGCAGGCTTCACGGCACGGCCCGAGATCCCATTCCCTGCCGGTTCATCCACGGATGCGCGACTCGGGCCGGGATCGTCAGGTCGAGTTGCGCAACTGCTCCAGTTCCTCCGGAGTGTCGGCGTCGAGCAACACGGCCTCGCGATCGACCTCGAACTCCGTCACCCGCTTCGACCCGGCGATCAGGCTTCTACCGCCCTCGTCGCCCTCGAGGCTTCGCAGGGCTTCGAACGATGCCGCGCCGAAAAGAGCCGGCGAGCCCCTGCGACCTTCGAACGCCGCCACCACGATCGATTCCCGGTCGCCGTCCCAGCGGTCGATCAATCCGTCGATGACGCCGGCGTCGACGAAGGGCTGGTCGGCATTCACGAAGACCACGGCTGTGACCTCGGCCGCGAGCGCTTCGATCCCCCTGCGAACCGAGGTCCCCTGGCCCTGCGACGCCTGGGGATTCTCCACCACCCTCACATCGAGGCCCTCGAGGCTGGCCGCGACTTCGACGGCGCTCGGGTCGACGACCACCAGCACCCCACCCGCCGACGACGCCTGCGCCGCTGTGACCGCCCGCTGCAGGAGCGGTCGGCCCCCGAAGTCGGCGAGTTGCTTCGCCCCTCCGAACCGCGACGAGGCGCCCGCCGCCAGCACGATCACCGCCACCGTCTGCCGGTCGACTCCAGAAGGCCGCTCCCCCACCGGCTCGGAAACTTCCTCGGCGCCGCCCGACATCACTCCCGACCGTGCCGCACCGCGACCATCTCGGCGAGAATCGAAAGGGCGATCTCCTCCGGCCGTCGGCCGCCCAGGTCGAGGCCGATCGGCGCATGGATGCGGGCGATCTCCTCCGCCGTCAGGCCGGCCTCGGTCAACGCCTCGACCCGCTTGGCATGCGTGCGCTTCGACCCGAGGGCTCCGACGTAGCGCGCCTCGCTGCGCAGGGCGACCTCGAGCGCCGGGTTGTCGAGTTTAGAGTCGTGGGTCAGGAAGACACAGTAGCTCGAAGCGTGCAGGTTCATCTCGGCGAGCGCGTCCGGCCGGCCACTTCACCACCAGCGCGTCGACGTCGGGGAAGCGTTCAGGCGTGGCGTAGACCGACCGGGCGTCGACCACCGTCGTGTGGAATCCCAACTCGCGCGCCAGCTTCACCAACGAGATCGCAACGTGAACGCCACCCACGACGATCAGCTTGTCGGGAGGTGGGAAGACTTCGAAGAAGACCTCGGCCTGACCGCCACCGGCCGGCACCACCTGCAGCGAGGTCTCCCGACTCTCGAGGCGGCTTTCGGCCTCCTTGCGGATCCCGACGTCGAGAATCACGTCGCCGCTGCCTCCGACCTTCGATCCGTCGTCGAAGAACGCCATCCGGCAGCCACAGCGATCGCCCGACACCACGGTCGCCATCACCGCCGCCTGCTCACGGGCGATCGCCCTGCCGACAGCTTCGAAGGCGCTACCCGGAGCAGCTTCGGAGGGGGGCCGACGGTCGTCGCTCAAGGTTCCAGCCGCTCGAGGAAGACCTCGATCTCACCGCCGCAGGTCAGTCCGACCGACCACGCCTGTTCGTCGCTGATGCCGTAGCGCAGACGCTTCGGAACTCCGGTCGCGAGAACCTCCTGGGCCTCCTCGAAAACGGCGCCCTCGACGCAGCCGCCGCTCACCGAGCCGGCCATGCCGCCGTCCGACGAAACCGCCAGTTTCGCTCCCAGGGGTCGCGGCGACGAACCGTGAGCCTGGATCAACGTCGCCAGGGCCACCGTGTGCCCGGCCTCCTGCCACCGTCCGATCTCTTCGATCACTTCACGCATGTGATTCCCTCGATGCGAGAACGAGGCGTCGTTCTCCCGGCCAGTCTATCCATCCCCAACGCCGCCGAGCGCCGATCGGCCCACCCCGGTCGGCGCCCGCCGCGCCCGCGGCCGCGAGCCCGAGCTGCGATCCAGCCGACGCAGGTGACGCCCGAGTTGTTCGAGACTCTCCAGGTTGTGGACCGGCAGGAAGTCGTCGATGTGCGGCAGGGCCGCCTGGATGCCGCGGGTCAGCGGCTCGTAGCGCGGCGAACCCAGCAGCGGATTGAGCCAGATCAGCCGGTGGCAGCTGCGATGCAGACGGTCCATCTCACGTTCGAGGACCTCGACCGGGCCGCGATCCCAACCGTCCGAGATCACCAGCACCGCCGCCCCCTGACCCAACACCCGACGACTCCACTCGAAGTTGAACGTCTTCAGGGCTTCGCCGATCCGCGTGCCGCCGCCGAAGTCGACGACTTCGTGATGCACCGCTGTCAGTGCGCTGTCGACATCGCGCCGGCGCAGCTGAGGGGTGATCCTGGTGAGGCGCGTACCGAAGACGAATGCCTCCACGCCGACCAACCCCTGGGTGACGACGTAGAGAAACTGCAGCAGGATGCGTGAATACGGCTCCATCGAGCCCGAGATGTCGCACAGGACGACCAGCGGACGCCTCTTGCGCTTGCGCTCGCGGCGCGCCCACTGCATCACCTCGCCACCCTGCGCCAGGCTCTTTCGCAGCGTCCGGCGCGGGTCGATGAAGCGGCCTCGCCGGCGAGGCACCCGGCGGCGGGTCGAGCGTTCGTCGAGCTGCCAGTCGAGGTCGTGCAGCATCGACTTGACCTGCTCGAGTTCCGCCGGTTCGAGCTCGGCGAAGTCCTTGCGACGCAACCTCTCGGAGTCGCTCCAGGTCTCCACCTTCTGCGGCTCGCCCTCGCTCGTCGCCCTCCTGGCGGTTCTGCCCCTCAGGCGCGTCCTCGCCGGGGCGCGGTTGCACCGGCCGGCGGGTGCGCTCGCGCACCCTCTGGATCAGCATTCCGAGGTCGAGGTCCTCGAGCTGTCGCGGATCCCGCGCCTGCCAGAACAGGTCGAAGGCCCGATCGAAGGTCTCGAGATCCTCCGGTCGACGCACCAGCAACGACTCCGCGGCGGCCCGGAAGTCGGTCCTGCGGGCGAGATCGAAGTGGCGACAGGCCCGCACCCAGTCACGAATCTGGTCGGGGGTCGGATCGAGGCCGACGGCCCGCAGCAGGCGCGCGAACAGCACCATGTTGCGGAACAGATGGCTCTGGCCGTCGCTCAAGAGACTTCGCTGGCGGCGTCGACCCGGCCCAGGGCTCCGCCACCACGCGAAACCATGCCGGCGCTGTCGAGTCCCTGCGCGAACGCCACGTCTTCCTGGTACTTGAGCAGCACGCCGAGCGTGTCCCCGACGATCTGATCGCTCAACGTCTCCTGATCGAGCGCGATCAGCGCGTTGATCCAGTCGAGCGTCTCAGCGACCCCGGGCCGCTTGAACAGGTCTTCCTGGCGCAGTTCCTGGACGAATGCCACGACCTCCGCCGCCAACCGCTGCGGCGCGTCGGGCACCCGCCGCCGGACGATCTCCAGTTCCTTCTCGAAATCCGGGTAGTCGATCCAGCGGTAGAGACAACGTCGTTTGAGGGCGTCGTGGATCTCGCGCGTGCGGTTCGAGGTCAGGATCACGATCGGCGGCTCCTCGGCCCGGATCGTGCCGAGTTCCGGGATCGTGATCTGGAAGTCAGAGAGCAGCTCGAGCAGGTAGGCCTCGAATTCCTCGTCAGCGCGATCGAGTTCGTCGATCAGCAGGACCGGGGCTTCTCCGGCCCGCGACGCCTCCACCGCTTCGAGCAGCGGCCGGGCCAGCAGCGCGTCGCGGGAGAACACGTCGTCCATCGTGGTCGAGGCGTCCGCACTCTCATGCAGTCGGATCTCGAGGATCTGACGGGCGTAGTTCCACTCGTAGACGGCCGTCGACACGTCGAGCCCCTCGTAGCATTGCAGCCGGATCAGGCGCCGACCGAGGGCCTTGGCGATCACCTTCGCGACCTCGGTCTTGCCCACTCCCGCCTCGCCTTCGAGAAACAGCGGCTTGCCGAGCTTCAGCGCCAGGAACACCGACGTCGCCAGTCCCCGATCGGCCACGTAGCCCTGGTCGCGAAGACGGGCTTCGACGTCGTCGATCGATTGCATCGCGTCGACCGTCATCGAGATCTCCAGCCCACCAAGCGTGGGCCGAACCGCTGCCTAGGCGCGGTCCCTCGCAGCCTTCAGGGCACGCCGTCCGAGAACCCTGGCGAGATGAACCCGGTACTCCCCGGAGGCGAACACGTCGGCCATCGGATCCTCGGCTTCGAGGCCCTCGAGAGCCGCGGCGATCGCCGCGTCGTCAGCCGGGCCTCCGACCAGCGCCGAAACATCGGCCCTGAGCGGCGTCGCGGTCACTCCGTTGAAGCACAACGCCGCCGCGGTGCACGAGCCGTCCTCCATCGTCACCACCGCGGCCGCGCCGACCACCGCGTAGCCCGACGCCGGATGCTCGAACTTGACGTACGCCGAGCCGCTGCCGGCCGCCTGTGTCGGCAGTTCGACGGCGGTCACGATCTCGGCCTCACCGAGATCGGTGGTCAACAGATCGATGAAGAAGTCGTCGGCCGCCACGCTGCGTTCACCGGATGTCGACTTCAGGTGGATCGTGCCGCCGAGCGCCTTGATGACCGCCGGCAGGTCGGAACCGGGATCGGCGTGCGACAGGTTGCCGCCGATGGTGCCGCGATTGCGCACCTGCGGATCGCCGATCTCGGCCGCCGCTTCGGCCAGCAGCGGACACACCGACGCCAGTACCTCCGACGCCGCGATCTCGGCATGGGTCGTCAACGAGCCCACCCGCACGCTGTCGGCGCCGGCCTCGATGCCCTTGAGCTCGGTCAATCGACCGATGTCGATCAACGTCCCCGGCTGCGCCAGGCGCATCTTCATCATCGGCAGGAGGCTGTGGCCGCCGGCCAGCAACTTGGCGTCTTCGTTGCCTTCGAGAAGGCTCAGGGCCTCCTCGACCGATTTCGCACGCTGATACTCGAACTTCGCTGGGTACATTCCTCACGACCTCCCGTTGGCGGATCCCGACCCGACAGGGTCGACGGAACCTGACATCGCCTTCCAGACCTTCTCCGGCGTCAGCGGCATATCCAGATGCTCGACGCCCCACGGCTCGAGCGCATCGATCACGGCATTCACGACCGCCGGCGGCGAAGCGATCGCCCCGGCCTCGCCGACGCCCTTCACTCCGAGCGGATTGTGCGGGCAGGGCGTCGTGGTGCGATCGAGTTCGAAACTCGGCAGACGGTGGGCCCGCGGCATGGCGTAGTCCATCAACGTTCCGGTCAGCAACTGACCGTTGTCGTCGTACACCGCGCCCTCCCACAGCGCCTGGCCGATGCCCTGGGCGATGCCGCCGTGCAACTGACCGTCGACGATCATCGGATTGATGACGTTGCCGACGTCGTCCACGGAGACGTAGCGCCCGACCGACACCTTGCCGGTCTCGCGGTCGATCTCGACCATCGCCACGTGGGTCCCGAAGGGATACGTGAAGTTGGCGGGATCGTAGAACGACGTCGCGGTCAGGCCCGGTTCCAGGTCGTCGGGATAGTTGTGGGCCAGATAGGCCTGCAACGTCACCTCGGGCAGGCTCAGGGACCGGTCCGGCGCGCCCTTCACCGCGAACGCACCGTCCTTGAACTCGACGTCCTCGGTCGCACACTCGAGCAGGTGGGCGGCGATCCGGCAGCTCTTCTCGATGATCTTGTCGAGGCTCTTCACCAGCGCCGAGCCGCCGACGGCCGCCGAACGGCTGCCGTAGGTGCCCATGCCCATCTGCACCTCGTCGGTGTCGCCGTGGAAGATCTCCACCGCGTCCATCTCGATCCCCAGCTTGTCGGCGACGATCTGGGCGAAGGTCGTCTCGTGACCCTGGCCGTGCGACGACGAGCCGGTGTAGACCGCCACCGAGGCGCTGGCGTTGACCCGCACTTCGCAGCTCTCCCACTGCCCTGCCTGCGCTCCCAGCTGGCCGACCAGCGCCGAAGGCGCCAGCCCGCAGGCTTCGATGAAGGTCGAGAAGCCGATGCCGATCGGGTTCTCTCCCGCCTCGCGGCGACGAGCCTGCTCGGCCTTGAAGTCGTCGTAGCCCACCATCTCGAGGGCCCGATCTAGAGCCGGTGCGTAGTTGCCGCTGTCGTAGACCAGGGCGACCTGGGTCTCGTAGGGGAAGGCGTCCGGAGCGATGAAGTTCTTGCGACGCAACTCGGTCGGGTCGATCCCGATCGCATCGGCGGCGCGATCCATCAGCCGTTCGACGACGAACGTCGCCTCCGGGCGACCGGCGCCGCGGTAGGCATCGACGGGAGTCGTGTGGGTGAACACACCCCGCACCTTCGAGTAGATCGCCGGTACGTCGTACTGCCCCGAGAGCAGCGTCGCGTACATGAAGGTCGGCACGGCCGGCGCGAAGGTCGACAGGTACGACCCCATCGAGGCCAGCGTATGGACGCGGATGCCGACGATCTTGTGGTCCGCTGAAAGCGCCATCTCGGCCTTCGTCACATGGTCGCGACCGTGGACGTCGGTGAGATTGGTCTCGCTGCGGGTCGCCGTCCACTTGACGGGTCGCCCGAGCTGCATGGCACAGAAGCCGGTGATCGCCTCGTCCGGGTAGTGATCGATCTTCGATCCGAAGCCGCCTCCCACCTCGGGCGCGATCACCCGCATCTTGTGTTCGGGAAGTCCGAGCGACGCCAGGTGGATCAACAGCCGATGGACGTGCGGATTCTGGGTCGTCAGGTAGAGCGTCAGCTTGCCGGTCGTGCTGTCCCAGTCGGCGAGCGCGGCGCGCGGCTCGATCGCGTGGGGGATCAGTCGGTTGTTGATCAGGTCGATCTCGACCTTGTGGGCCGCCGACTCGAAGGCCGCGTCGGTGGCCGCCTGATCGCCGATCTCGAAGTTGAAGGCGATGTTGTCGGGCGCCTCGGCGTGGACCGTGGGAGCGCCCTCGGCGGCGGCCTTCGCCACATCGGCGACCGCCGGCAGCGGCTCGTAGTCGACATCGACGAGCTCGGCGGCGTCGCGGGCCAGGTAACGATCGTCCGCCACCACGACCGCGACGGCGTCACCGACGTAGCGGACGGTTTCACCGGCCAGGATCGGGTGCATGGGAGTGACGAGGTCGGGCAGCAACCAGCCGACGGGAACGACGCCGGGAATCCCCGACGCCACCACGTCCTGCGCGGTGTAGACGGCATGAACGCCTTCCGAAGCCAACGCAGCGCTGGTGTCGATCCCGCGGATGCGGGCGTGGGCGTAGGGGCTGCGCACGATCGCAGCGTGCAACATGCCGGGCAGCTTGATGTCGTCGGTGTAGCGACGCTGGCCGCGCACCAGGCTGGGATCCTCGCGCCGTTTGATGGAGCTTCCGAGAACGTTGGCCATCGCGTCCTCCTAGCTGTTGTCGGCCGCGTACTGAACGGCCTTGACGATGTTGTGGTAGCCGGTGCAACGACACAGATTGCCCTTCAGGCCTTCGCGGATCTCCCCTTCGCTGGGGTTGGGATTCGACGCGAGCAGCGCCGAGGACGCCATGATCATGCCCGGCGTGCAGTAGCCGCACTGCAGGCCGTGCTTCTCCCAGAAGCCCTCCTGCAGCGGGTGCAGCTGCGCACCGTTCGCCATGCCCTCGATGGTCTTCACCGAACAGCCGTCGGCCTGCAGCGCGAGTTGGGTGCAGCTCTTGACCGCCTGGCCGTCGACCAGCACGGTGCAGGCGCCGCACAGCGTCGTCTCGCAACCCACGTTGGTGCCGGTCAGACCGAGCTCTTCACGAATGAAGTGCACCAGCAGGGTGCGAGGCTCGACTTCCTTTTCGACCGAGGTCCCGTTGACCTCCATGCGTACCGTGTGCTTCATGACTGTCGTCCCTTCTCCGTCGAAACGGTCGTTCTCAACCACATCCTCGAATCATCAACACCCAGAATCCTGCCGCCGCTGCGAAAACGCCGATCAGCCACGGTTTGGCGCCGCCCGGCAGCACCTCGTCGAACAGTCCGCCGAGAAACCCTCTCGCGGCCTGCGCCTGGGTCGGCGCCGGCGGTGGCGCTGCAGCCGGGCGCGGGGGCGCTGCCTGCGACGCAGGCGTCGCCGACGATCCAGCGCCGTGACTCTCGTCTCCACTCTGCGGCGCGGAGGCCGGCGCCTTCGCTGCCACCCGGGCCGCGATCTGCGCGTCGAGAGCCTCGAGGGCCTGGCGCGTGATGACCTTCGCCGAACTCTCGATCAGGCGCTGGCCCACTCCCGCGATGCGCCCGCCGACCTGGGCCTCGACGTTGTAGGCCATCAGCGTCTCGTCGCCGTCCTCGGTCAGATTCAGGTCACCGGTGCCGTTGACGAATCCGGCCGGCCCCTTGCCCTCGAGCGTCAGCTTGTAGCTCTCGGGCTCCACGAGGTCGGAGAGGTCGACCTTGCCGGAGAACACTCCCTGGACCGGCCCGACCTTGATCTTCAGTTTGCCGGCGAAGGCGTTCTCGCCGACCTTCTCGAGCGCCTCTCCGCCGGGCACGGTGCGCGACAGCACGTCGGCGTCGAGCAGAGCATCCCAGACCTCCTGACGAGGGGCCGCGAAACGGTGCTCTCCCTGGACGTTCACTGAGGTTTCTCGAGTTTCCTGTAGGAAGGTGTGAACGAATGTTCTACCACGGAAAGGCCCCGCCCGTGAGGGGGGCGTTGCCCGTCCCTAGCGGACGAACACCAGTTCGTCGTCCCAGGACAGGTCTTCGCGGTAGGAATAGCCCTCGGCGTCGAAGTCCTTGAGGCCTTCGGGTTCGTCGATCCGATTGTCGATGATCCACCGGGTCATCAGGCCGCGCGCCCGCTTGGCGAGAAACGAGATGATCCGCGGCTTGTCGCCGCCGCGCTCTTCCTTGAAGGCCGCCGAGATCAGCGGCAGGTCGAGGTTCTTCACCGGCACGGCCTTGAAATACTCGTTCGACGCCAGGTTGAGGACGGCAGAGTGCTTGCGGGCCTTCGCCTCTTCGTTGATCGACTCGGCCAGACGCTCGCCCCAGAACTCGTAGAGGTTGCCGCCGCGAGCGTTCTCGAGCCGCGTCCCCATCTCCAGCCGGTAGGGCTGGATCACGTCGAGCGGGCGCAGCAGTCCGTAGAGCCCCGAAAGGATCCTCACCCGCTTCTGCGCCCAGTTGAGATCGCGTTTGCCGAGCGTCGCAGCGTCGAGGCCCATGTAGACGTCGCCGGTGAACGCCAGCACGCAGGGTTTCGAGCCCTTCGGCTTGAAGGAGAGCTTCATCTCCTGGAACCGTTCGTGGTTCAACTCGGCGAGCGAATCGCTGATCTTCATCAGCACCTTCAGGTCGTCGGCTCCCAACTCTTTCGCCCGCTTCATCAGGATCCGCGTGTCCTTCTTGAAGCGCGGTTCCGACACCTCGAGGTCGGCGATGGGGGTCTCGAAATCGAGCGATTTGGCGGGTGAGAGCAGGGTCAACATGGGTGGCACTCCGAGGTTTTCAACGGTCCGCGAGAGTAGCAAACTGTTACGTAGGTGTCGGCCGGGGATCGCACCCAATCTCGCCGAATGCTCTTCGGAGAGCTTGTGCGAGGTAGCTCCGCTACCTCTCCGCGCACTCCTCATGCGCTTCGACGATCTCGGGCACGCTTCCCAGCCTCAGGTCATTGGTAGTTCAAGTCCCCTCCCCAGGTCGTATCGACGGGCTACGGCCGCCTGGTGAGGTCGTGTCGGTGGACCGGCGGTCCGCGGGGCAAGACCCGGGGACACGGGCAACCCTTCGGTTGCTTGGAAGTCGCTCCGAACTCCTGGCAATCGTCGCGGAGACGAGGATGCCTTCCCGGCAGCGGCCAGTCTTGGAGCGTTTCCGATCACTCACGGATCAGAACATCCTGCAAGGTTCTCGTGTGTCGCGTGTCGTGTCGGTGGCGACGGCCGCGGGGAACGGTATAGCCCGGGGCCTTGGCCTCCGCTATCTCATCTCGAAGGGGACGGCAACCCTTCGGGTTGCTTGGAAGTTCGCTCCGCGAACTTCTGCTGGTTCTCAAGCAGCCGTGGGTTCTCGTCACCCGAGGTCCAAATCGGCCCAGCGGTCGAGAGCGCATTTGCCGAGGGCATCGACGATCAAGGGAGGGAGTAGAGTCTTCGATCTTCGCGGAAAGAAAAAGGGAAAGAAGAGGTTCAACGTGGCTGGGTTCAGGATCATGCAGGACGGTGGGACGGGGGTTCGGGAGGTGGTGCGTCACGAGACTTCGGAGGGTAGGAGCATCTATTGCCTGCCGATCGAGGTCTTTCCGAATTTCTGGGGGAACGTCTACGTCATCTCCGACGGCGAGACCCGGTTGCTGGTCGACTGCGGGTCACCGATGCCGCAGTCGAGCGAGAATCTCGTCGCTGCGATGGGGCAGATCGGAGAGCGCTTCGGCGAGCCGATTGGGTTGGGTGAGATCGACAAGATCCTGATCACCCATGGCCATATCGATCATTTCGGGGGCCTGCCCTTCGTTCGCGAGCACACCGACGCTCCGATCGGCGTTCACGTTCTCGACCGCCGAATCCTGTCGCACTACGAAGAGCGGGTGATCGTCGCCGGCAAGCAGCTCGAGGTCTTCCTGGCACGCAGCGGGCTGTCGGAGGAGGCCCAGGAGACGACCATGCAGATGTACATGGGCTCGAAGTCGCTCTACGAGTCGACGCCGGTCCAGTTCGAACTCGACGAGGAAACCCCGCTCGAAGAAGGCATCGAGGTGATGCACGTCCCCGGTCACTGCCCCGGGCAGGTCACGCTGCGAGTCGACGACGTCATGCTCGTAGCCGACCACGTGCTCTCCCGCATCACCCCCCACCAGTCGCCCGAATCGCTGACTCTCAACATGGGACTCGGCCACTATCTGGAGTCGCTCAAGAAAGTCGCCAAGGCCGATGGCGTGCGCCTTGCACTGGGGGGCCACGAAGACCCGATCGACGACCTCGCAGGACGGGCCGGCGAGATCATCGAGTCGCACGACGACCGACTCAACGACGTACTCGAAATCTGCAAGGAACCGTCATCCACGGTCGACGTCTCCCGCGGTCTCTTCGGCAAGGTGAAGGGCTACACCGTCCTCCTCGCCCTCGAAGAAGCCGGCGCCCACGTCGAGTACCTCTACAACCGCGGCGAACTCATCGCCGCCAACGTAGAAGACCTACGCAGCAACGACGATGGAGTCATCCGCTACGTTTGTCCATAGTGGGCCGGCCGCGGATCGCTACACCTTGTGGGCCGGCCGCGGATCGCACCTCATATCGCCGAGTGCTCCAGGTCTGAATGTGGGCAACCCTTCGGGTTGCTATGAAGTTCGCCTTGCGAACTTCTCCGGGGTCCGCAGCCATAGGCGGAGTTCGCGTTACCGCCTCCCAGGTCCTCCGCAGGCTTGCCGACGATCTGAGGCACGCTTCACGGCCTCATGCGTTCCCTTCTCGTGAAGAGAGTAGGACCGCTACTCCTGGAGCTTCCGTTACTCGGACCCGAGCCGCGCAGAAGGCATGTGACGCCACGACAGGTTGATGCTGAAACGATCTGAAGCCTACGTGGAGGCCTTTGCCCGCCACCATGACGAGTAGCCGATGCATCCTTGGCGGCGGGGACGGCGACGGATTCACCTAGAAGGCCGCCCCCAGGGCGCTCCCCACCGGTGGGCCGATGCGGGGTCCGGTCTGACGGGGTCCCTGACGACAACTAGCACTGGCCGAAGTTCGTGGAGCGAACTTCCAAGCAACCCGAAAGGTTGCCGCTGCTTCCAAGCAACCCGAAGGGTTGCCGCTGCCGAAGAGAGCGCGGGCAATGACTCGTGAAAGCGGACTCTTCGGCCACCCGGCACCGCCAGAAGTTCGCGAAGCGAACTTCATAGCAACCCGAAGGGTTGCCCGTGCCCCGGGACCTCGGACCCCGCATCGGACCGCCGGTCACGCGACGACCTCCCAAGCGGCCGTCGCCCGTCGTCACGACCTGGGGTGGGGACTCGACGGACCAAGACCCAAGGCCGAGAAGCGTGCCTCAGATCGTCGGCAATCCTGCGGATTGCTTGGGAGTTCGCTAACGCGAACTCCACCTATTGGTTCTGCGGACCCCGGAGAAGTTCGCAAGGCGAACTTCATAGCAACCCGAAGGGTTGCCCACATGGGGACGAGCGAGCACACGGCGAGATGAGGTGCGATCCTCGGCCGCCGCCCGAACTAGAAGATCCCATAGCCTCCATCAATCACGAAGTTGTCGCCAGAGTGATAGCTGGACAAATCACTCGCCAAGTACACAGCCAACCCGGCAAAATCATCCCCGATCCCCCACCGACGCATCGGAATCCTGGACATCACCTTCTCCTCGAAGCGCTTCCAGGTCGTCAACCGCTCCGTCATCGGCGTTTCAATCCACCCAGGCTGGATCGAGTTGGCGCGGATGCCGTAGCGGGCCAGTTCGACCGCCAGCCCCTTGGTCATCGAGATCACCGCGCCCTTGGTCGACGCGTAGGCCTGGTTGCGCGGCGCGCCTTCGGTGGCCGACAGACTCGAGGTCACCACCAGCGAACCGCCGTCACCGCGCTCGATCATGTGACGGACCGCGGCGCGGTAGGTGAAGAAGACACCGTCGAGGTTGACCCGCATCACCTTGCGCCAGGTCTCCGTGTCCATCTCCACGAACGACGGCGCGCCGCCGCTGACGCCGGCGTTGGCGAAGCACGAATCGACCCGGCCCATCTCCTCGAGCGCTTGCGCGAAGGTCCGCTCCACCGCGTCCTCGTCGCCGACGTCGCAGATCTGTGCGAACACCCTGCCACCGTGCTTGCTCAGCTGAGCCGTCGCCGCGGCGTTCTTGTCGGGGTTCGTGCCCCAGATGCAGACGTCGGCCCCGGCCTTCGCCAGACCCTCGGCCATGCCCAGACCGATGCCGCTGTTGCCGCCGGTGACCAGGGCCACTCTTCCGCTCAGATCGAATCCTTCGTGAGTCATGCTGCCTCCTGTTGTTTCGCGCCGGGGATCGTACCCGACGCGCCGATGAACCGACTCCGAAGCCCTTCGTTCGTGCGCCGCACTTCCACCCCCGCAACGAGTTCGATAGCCTGTCGGGACATGGCTGGTCTTCTCGCTCACCGCACCTCCTCGGCCCTCCTGATCGGCGCGATCCTCGTATCGCCGCTGCTCCACGGCCATGGAGCGCTCGAAGCGCCGCACGACAGCCACATCGCGCACAGCGCGGTCAGCCACCCCGACTCGGCGGCTCACATCGAAGCGACCGTCACCGACGATCACTTCGAGTGCTCCGCCTGCCTGCACCGCGGGCCGCAAACCGGCTCGACCGACGCGCGCCTCGACCTCGACCTGGCACCGATCGCCTCGACAGCACCTGCGACCCCACCGCGCTCCGCCGAGCGGGCCGGTCACGGCCGAGTGGCGCCACGCGGTCCTCCCCTCGCGCTGAGTTCCTGACCTGAAGCCTCCGTGCGCGGAGGCTCCGCTGCCTCCGGGCAGCCCAGCACAGCGCCTTCCAGCGCGATCGATCCGACGGATCGGTCACGCCCCGTTTCTTCGCATCTCGATGAGGACTACTCATGTCGACTCGATCGTCTCTTTCCGCCTCCCGCTCTGAATCCCGTTCAGCGTCCCGTTCCGAATCCCTTCCACCCACACGCCGAAGATCCTTCCGACCCGGCCTCCTCGGCCGATCGGCGCTTCTTTTCGTCCTGCTCTCTGCGATCTTCGCGATCCCATCACTCGTCGCGCAGTCTCAGACAGGATCGATCCGGGGAGTCGTCCGCGGCTCCGACGGCACCATCCCCAAGGCAGGAGAGGTCACCCTCGTCGACCAGCGCCGGACCGCTCAACTCGATGCCGAGGGCACCTTTGTCTTCGACGACTTGCCGCCCGACACCTACCTCTTGGTGGTCGAGACCGCCACCCAGGGTCACAACGTCATCCGCGTCGACCTGCTCGCCGGCGAAACCGTGGAACTCGACGTCGATCTGCACATCACCACCCACTCCGAGGAAGTCGTCGTCTCTGCCGGCCCCGACGCCCGCAGCTCACTCGAGATCGCCACACCGGTCCAGGTGCTGTCGGGAGAAGACCTCATGCTGCGCTCGCGCGGCACCCTCGGTCAGACCCTGTCGGAAGAGACCGGCGTCACCGACACGTCCTTCGCCGGCGGATCGAGTCGGCCCGTCATCCGCGGCCTCGAAGGCGACCGCGTTCGGATCCTCGAAAGCGGCCTCGGCACCGGCGACGCCTCCGGCGTCAGTCCCGACCACGCCGTCAGCCTCGACCCGTCGTCGGCCGAACGCATCGAGATCATCCGGGGTCCCGCGTCGCTGCTCTACGGCTCGAGCGCCATCGGCGGCGTGGTCAACGTCGAAGACGGCCGGGTTCCCCGCCTGCGCAGCTCGGTCCCCCTTGCCGGACAGGCCGATCTCTGGATGGGAACCGTCGACGACCAGCGCGGCGCTGCAGTCGAGCTCGATGGCGGCGTGAAGCGCTTCGGCTGGCATCTCCAGGCCAGTCTGCGCGACGCCGACAACTACACCATCCCCGGCGCTCCCGACGTAGACGAGCCAGACACCGGTGGCGATCGCGAACTCGAGAACAGTGACTTCCGCAACGAGTCGTACTCGCTCGGCGGCAGCTGGTTCTTCGGCGACGCCGGCTACATCGGCGTGTCGATCTCGGAGTTCGACTCCGACTACGGCATCCCGGGCGGTCACGAGCACGGCGAGGATGACCACGACCCTGGCGACGACGGCGATGGCGACGATCACGGTGAGGACGAAGATCACGACGGCGACCAGGACGCCGCTGAGGGAGGGCACGTCGACATGGACAGCCGTCGCATCGACCTGCGCGGCGAGATGAACCGGTCGTTCGGGATCTTCCGTGGCCTGCGGGCGCGGGTCGGAGCCGTCGACTACGAACACGACGAACTCGAAGACGGCATGGTGGCAACGACCTTCCTGCGCGATTCCGCAGAGGGCCGCTTCGAGGTCGTCCAACGGCAGACCGGCCGCCTGCGCGGCTCGATGGGGATCCAGCTCGGTCTGGAGAACCTCGAAACTATCGGCGAAGAAGCCTTCATCCCCGACACCGACACTTCGAACTGGGGAGTCTTCGCGTTCGAGGAGTTGACCTGGGACCGTTGGAGTCTTCAGTTCGGCGGCCGTATCGACGGCCGCAGTCTCGACAGCCGGACCGCCGACCATCGCGACCGCAACTTCACCGCCGGCAGTGCCTCGGTGGGCGGCGTCTACCGCCTCAACGAGAAGTCCTCCCTCGGCCTCACGCTGGCCCGCTCCACCAAGTTCCCGAACGCCCAGGAGCTCTACGCCGACGGACCCCACCTGGCGATCCAGGCCTTCGAGATCGGCAACCCTGACCTCGAACCGGAGAGCAGCCTCGGAGTCGATGTGGTCTTCCGCCGCCAGGAGGGTCGTGTCGCCGGCGAGATCACCGTCTTCGGTCAGGACTTCTCCGACTTCATCTTCCCCGCCTTCACCGGCGAGGAGCGTGACGGACTGCCGGTGGTGGTCTTCGGCCAGACCGACGCGAAGTTCGTCGGCAGCGAGCTCGACCTGGCGGTCTCCGTCTGGGAGTCGGCTCGGCGGCACTTCGACGTCAAGATCTTCGGCGACCTCGTCCGTGCCGAGCAGAACGGCACCGGTCGGCCGCTGCCGCGCATTCCCGCCGCCAGCTACGGCGTCGGCCTGCACTACCACGGCGAACGCTTCCACCTGATGGGCGAGGTCCGCCATCGCGACGACCAGACCCGGGTCGGTGAGAACGAGACCACCACTCCCTCCTACACCCTGGTCAACGCCAGCTACAGCTACCGCTTCCTCTTCCAGGAGCAGATCTTCGACCTGGTCGTTCGAGGTCGCAACCTCACCAACGAGATGGCGCGCAATCACGTCTCCTACGTCAAGGACACCGTTCCGCTGGCGGGACGAGACTTCGGTGTCTCGGTGAAACTGCTGTTCTAGGCAGCGCAGGCCCACAGGGGTCGATCCGACGGTTCGCCGGTGTGCAACGATCAGGCCTGTCCGCGGCAGTCACCGAACGAGGCACGAGACCACCATGAACCTGATCGACCCCTCTCCCCGCCTCCTCGCCGGCAGGGCAGTCGGAGCCCTCGGCTACGGCTGCTGGCGACTCGTGGCGATGTCTCCCGATCAGGCGCAGCAACGGATCGAGGCTGCGCTCGACGCGGGTATGACTCTCATCGATACCGCTGACGTCTACGGGCTCGACTGGGGCGGCACGGCATTCGGCGCCGCCGAAGAACTGCTCGGCCGCGTGATCGGGCAGTCGCCCGGCTTGCGCGATCGCATGGTCCTGGCAACGAAGGGCGGCATCGTTCCGGGAGTCCCCTACGACTCGTCGAAGATCGAGTCGGCCTGTGAGGCGAGCCTCCGCCGACTCGGCGTCGACTGCATCGATCTCTACCAGGTCCACCGGCCCGACCTTCTCACCCACCCAGCCGCCCTGGCCGAATCCCTCGATCGCCTGCTCGCCGCCGGCAAGATCCGGGCCGTCGGGGTCTCCAACTTCAAACCGAGCCAGACGCGAGCCCTCGCCAAGCATCTCGAGGCGCCGCTCGTCAGCCAGCAACCCGAGTACTCGGCCCTGCATCTCGACCCGCTCTTCGACGGCACCTTCGACCTCTGCATGGAGGCCGGGCAGACGGTTCTCGTCTGGAGCCCGCTGGCCGGCGGGCGACTGGCAACCGGCGAAGCCGTGTCCCCCGAACTGCTATCGGTCCTCGACGAACTCGCCGAGCGCGAGAAGGTCGACCGCGCCACCCTCGCACTGGCGTTCGTACTCGCCCACCCGGCCCGACCGATCGCCCTCGTCGGCAGCATCCAGGTCGACCGGATCCAACAGGCGCCGGCGGCCCTCGGGGTCCAACTCGATCGCACCGACGTCTACCGGATCGTCCAGGCGTCGCTGGGAGAAGCGCTGCCGTGACGCCGCCCCTCGCCGACCGTGAACTGAGCTACGCCATCATCGGCTACGGGCTCATGGGTGGCGAGCACGCCCGCAACCTGCATCTACTCACGGACAGGCAGCACGGTGTCCGCCTGACAGCCGTCGTCGACCCGGAGCCCAGGTCGCGACAACAAGCACGCAAGGACATCGGCGAGTCCATCGCCACCTACAGTTCCATCCAGGAGCTTCTCGACGCCGGCGGCACCGACGCCGTCGTCGTGGCGTCGCCCAACTTCACCCATCGCTCCGTTCTCGACGAACTCTGGGGGCAGCCCCTCCACCTGCTGATCGAGAAGCCCCTCTGCACGACCGTTGAAGACTGCCTCCAGGTCGGCGAACGCGCGCGCTCCCATCCCGCCGTGGTGTGGGTCGGCATGGAGTACCGCTACATGCCGCCGGTCGCGCGCCTCATCGAGGAAGTCCACTCGGGGACGATCGGCACGCCGCGCATGGTCGCCATCCGCGAGCATCGATTCCCCTTTCTGCCCAAAATCGGCGACTGGAACCGCTTCAACCGCAACTCGGGCGGCACCCTGGTCGAGAAGTGCTGTCATTTCTTCGACCTCATGGTGCAGATCACCGGCCGGCGACCGATCTCGGTCTTCGCCTCCGGAGCCCAGGACGTCAACCACCTCGACGAGCGCTACGACGGCGAGACGCCCGACATCCTCGACAACGCCTTCGTGGTCGTCGACTTCGAAGACGGGGTCCGTGGCCTTCTCGACCTGTGCATGTTCGCCGAGGCCTCGGAGCACGAGCAGGAGATCTCCGTCACCGGCGAACTCGGCAAGGTGGAGTGCCTGCTTCCGCAATCGATCGTCCGCGTCGGTCGGCGCGACCTCGATCCAGCCGGCCCCCTGCCCGGGTCCATGCGCCTCGATCGGGTGGAGACCCTCGAACTGCCGATCGAACGTGAACTGCTCGAGGCCGGCCACCACCACGGCTCGACCTACTACCAGCACCTTCGCTTCCTGCAGGCTGTCCGCGGCACGGGCGACGTCGAGGTCACCGTCGACGACGGCACGCTGGCCGTCCGCATCGGCGACGCGGCTCAGCGCTCCATCGACGAGAGCCGCGTGGTGCGCCTCGACGAACCCCTGCCGAGCTAGCCGGGGCCGATCAGAACCACCAGAACATCACGCCCATCGTCAGCGAGCACAGCAGGGCCGAGCACCACAGATCGGTGCGCGTGTTGTCGGCACGCAGAAACCGGACGAAGGGCAGCCAGGCAGAGATCGCAGCGGTGGCCGCGGCGCCGTGAGCCGGCACCAGCCCGCGAGAGACGCCGCCGCCCAGAACCAGCCAGAAAGCGGCGAGGCCGAGGATCTCGAGGACCAGGCGGCGAACATCGCGTGGCGCCTCGCCGCGCAACTCGAAGAACGTGTAGCGCCGCGCGGCCTCGTCGACCGGCGAGACCAGGCTCACCACGACGTGCACCAGACCGGCGATCAGCACCGTGCCGAAGACCCGATGGAGGAAGTTCAGGCGCTCGCCGAGAACCGAGGCAATGGCCGGCACCTCAGCGAGCCAGCCGTCGTAGAACCAGACCATGCCGAACGAGAACACCGGCGCCAACACGATCGCCGCAACCGCTCCGTTCGCCGTGGCCCGGCGCCAGAACATGCCGAGGGCGAAAGCCACCACCAGACCGGGGGTGAAGTGCCCCGCCTGGCTCGAGATGCGCAGGAAGAAATTGCCGCTCGCCTCGGGGTCGTAGGTCATCAGGGCCGACGCCGCCGAGATCACCAGCAGAAGAGCGAGCACCACGCGGCCGACCAGCAGCACCTCACGGTCGTCGGCCTGCGGTCTCCAGTAGCGTTTGTAGAGGTCGAACGTCACCAGGGTCGACGCCGAATTCACCAGCGAATCGATCGACGACAGGATCGCGCCGAGAAGCCCTGCCATCATCAAGCCGACGAGCCCGAAGCCGCCGGGCACGACGCTGCGGATCAGCTCCGGCGTCGCCGCGTCCGGATCGACCACCCGACCGGGGAAGCGGATCTCGAAGAACTGCGCGGCGGCCACGCCGCCGGCGACGGCGAAGAACGGAATCAACAGCTTGAGGTAGCCGGCGGCGACGATCCCGAGCCGGGCGTCGCGATCGCTCTTCGCCGCCAGGGCGCGCTGCACGATCGTCTGGTTCGTACTCCAGTAGAAGGCATGCAGGACGAGCAGGCCGGTGAGGGCTCCCGTCCAGGGCAGGTCGGGGTCGCTCGAGGGCCGATAGAGGTGCATCTTCTGCGCCGCAGCCTCACGCGCGCCATCGAAGGCCATCATGCCCGCCCAACCGCCGACCTCCGGCTGGGCGAAGGTCAGGATCGCCAGCAGGATGCCCGAGGCGAGCAACAGCACCGACTGCATGACGTCGGTGTAGATGACGGCCTTGAGTCCACCCAGGATCGTGTAGGTCGCGGTCACCAGGACCAGCACCAGGACTCCTCCGACGTAGCCGATCTCGAATCCCGTGCCGTCGAGAAGCAGACCGAGCGAGCGCGAGCCGATGTACAGCCCGCCCGCCAACTGCACCACGGCAACCAACAGGAGGATCACCGCATAGAGCGTCTGGCTGCGTCCGTCGTAGCGCAGTTTCAGATAGCCGGACAGCGTCGTGACGTTCAGTTGCCGGTAGACCGGCAGGAAGCCGTAGGCCAGCAGCAGCAACGCGGCGATCGCTCCCAGTTCGAAATGGCTCTGGGCGAAGCCGATCGAGAAGCCGATACCGAGCATCCCGACGAGATGGGCCGCGCTGACATTCGAACCGAAGATCGAGCCGGCAATCCCCCACCAGCGCACGCTGCGCCCGGCGAGGAAGAAGTCTTCACTCGTCTTCTCGTTGCGAGCCGCCCACAGGCCGATCGCCATCACCCCCACCAGGGAGGCGAAGAACACGATCAGGTCGAGTGACGACATCGACCGCTCAGCGCCGCGGACCGTCGGTCAGCGGAGTCGACGGCCTGCCCTCGGGCAACCGACCCTGCACTCGTGCGAGGCGACATTGAGGAATCCTCGGCAGGATCCAGCGCGCCACGTTGCGCCCTTCCTCGAGGTGCGGGTACCCCGACAGGATGAACGCCCGGATCCCCAGGTCGAGGTAGCGCTCGAGCTTGGCGACCACCTGATCGGGGTCCCCGACCAGGGCACTGCCGCAGCCGGAACGCGCGCGACCGATACCGCTCCAAACCGTGTCTTCGATCCAGTCGTCCTGCGACGCGGCCCGCAGTTCGTCCTGGCGCACGACGCCGGCCGATCTCGAGTCCTGGGCGCGGTGCTTGATCTCATCGCCCTTCGACGCCTCGAGTCTCGACATCAACCGGTCGGCGGCCTGCCGGGCCTCGTCTTCGGTCTCTCGCACGATCACGTGGATCCGCAAGCCGTAGTCGAGCCGGCGATCGTGCGCCGCCGCGCGCGTCGACAGATCCGCCATCGTCGCGGCGAGCCCTTCCTCGGTATCCGGCCACATCAGGTAGACGTCGCAGTGCTCGGCGCACAGCGCCCGCGCCGCCTCGGAGTAGCCGCCGAAGTACAGCAGCGGGCCACCCGCCTGCTGGTACGGAGCGACCGGCTCGGTGGTGTCGAGGCTGAGGTCGTAGAACTCACCGTGGAAGTCGATCGATTCGCCGTTCCAGGCCTGCTTCAGGATCTCGATGACCTCGCCCGAACGCCGGTAGCGCGCGCTCGAGTCGAGCACCGTGCCGGGCAGATCGGACGAGATGATGTTGAGCGTCAGCCGCCCCTCGAGCATGTGATCGAGGCTCGAGATGGCACGCGCCAGCATCGGCGGATGCACCTCACCGCAGCGCAGCGCCACCAACAACGACATCTGCGTCAACTGTGGCGCCATGCCCGCTGCGAAGATCAACGGGTCCTGGCCGACCTGAAAGGAACTCGGCAGCAGGATGTTGTCGAAGCCCTGCGCGTCGGCGGCCCGTACGATCTCGCCACAGTGCGCGAACGAGCTCCTCAGCGAGCCATCGGGAACCCCGAGGAACTCGAAGTCGTCGCTGCACAGGGCCGAAAACCAGGCCATCTCGGCCCGGCGTTCGGCCGTTCGGATCTCGATTTCATCAGGCATCGGAGAGCCGCGATCCTCTCAGATTGGGAGAAGCCGCGTCTTCGTTGCGAGATCCTTCGAGCCACGAAGCGCCGAACCGTATCGCCAGGCCTCGCGCTCGTCCGGCCGCGAAACCCCTGGGCTCCGACCCCGGGTCAGGAAACCCTGCTTCCAGCGAGGCCCCCCGGTCGCTCGCCCGAAAGCCTGCCGCGGAACTGGTGATACTTTCGCACGACTCCATGAACGCTCCCGATTCGTCCTCGACGCTCCCGGTGCCGGCGCTGCCCGACGGCCTCGTCGTCGTGGTCAAGCGGGACTGCCCGACCTGCCTGCTGGTGGTGCCGGCCCTTGCCGAACTGCGAGCCGCCGGCCGCTCCCTGACCGTCGTCACCCAGGACGACCCGACGTTCCCCGAGGACCTCGACCCCGTCGACGACCGCGAGCTGTCGATCTCCTGGACGCTGGGCACCGAAGCCGTCCCCACGCTCTACCGCGTCGCCGACGGCAGGGTCGAGGACCAGACGGTCGGCTGGAACCGCGACGCCTGGCGCGCCTTCACCGGCCTGCCCGACCTCGGCACGGAGCTCCCCGAGTACCGACCGGGCTGCGGCTCGCTGACCGTCGAACCGGCGCGCGAACTCGAGCTGCGGCGCCGCTTCGAGGGCAGCCGCCTGCGCTCTCGCGAGGTCGAACTCGGCAGCGAGGAAGACGCGATCGAGGCCTGCTTCGCGCGTGGCTGGAGCGACGGCCTGCCGGTGGTGCCGCCGACCCCCGAACGGGTCGAACGCATGCTCGGTGGAACGAAGCGTGACCCCCAGGAAGTCGTCACCCTGCTGGCGCCCGATCTCGCCGAGTGCACGATCGAGAAGATCGCGATCAACGCCGTCATGGCCGGCTGCCTGCCTGAATACCTGCCGGTCGTGATCGCAGCGGTCGAGGCGATCGCCAGCGACGAGTTCAATATCCACGGTCTGGCGGCGACCACCATGCCGGTCGGGCCGGTGATCGTGGTGAACGGACCGATCCGCGAGCGGATCGGCATGAACTGGGGCAAGAACGCGATGGGCCAGGGCAACCGCGCCAACGCCACCATCGGACGCGCGCTGCAACTCGTCGTGCGCAACGTCGGCGGGGCGCGTCCCGGAGACGTCGACCGCGCCACCCTCGGTCAGCCCGGCAAGTACACCTTCTGCTTCGCCGAGGACGAGGCCGACTCGCCGTGGGAATCGCTGGCGATCGAACGCGGCGTCGAACCGGGCCGCTCCGCAGTCACCGTCTTCGGCGGCGACGCACCGCACGTGGTCGTCGACCAGTTGTCGCGCGACCCGGAATCGCTGTCGCGCAGCCTGGCGGCGAGCCTGCGCTCGGTCATCCACACGAAGCTCGTCATGGGCTTCGATGCCATGGTGGTGATCGCTCCCGAACACGCCCGCGTCTTCCGCGAAGCCGGCTGGAGCAAGCAGCGCCTGCGCGAGGAGTTGATGAAACTCCTGATGATCCCGAAGTCCGAACTGGTGCGCGGCGCCGGCGGCATCGCCGAAGGGGTGCCGGCGACCGTCGAGGCCGAAATGCTGCCGAAGTTCCTGCCCGACGGTCTGTGGTTCGTCCACGCCGGCGGCAAGGCGGGACTGTTCTCGGCCATCATCGGCGGCTGGGTGCGCGGCCAGATGGGCACGCTGCCGGCAACCCGCGTGATCGAGGAGTAGAGTCGCAGACCTGGAAGGGGAATCGTGATGCAGACATTGATGGATCCCACCAACGAGGCACGCCCGATCGAACGGTCGCGCGCCGTTCGCATCGACTCGCTCGACGGCAAGGTCGTCGGCCTGCTCGACATCTCCAAGGCGCGGGGCGATGTATTCCTCGATCACCTCGAGAGTCTTCTCAAGCAGCGCGGCGCTCGCGTCGAGCGCTTCAAGAAGCCCACGTTCACGCGTCCGGCGCCGGTCGATCTGCGTCAGAAGATCGCCCAGCAATGCGACGCGGTGATCGAAGCGCTCGCTGACTGAGGGTCCTGTACGTCGTGCAGTGTGCACGACATCACGGACCTCGAAGATCGCGGCACGCCGTCGGTGTTCGTCGCCTCGAGCGAGTTCATCGACGCGGCCCAGGCCCAGGCGAGGGCTCTCGGCTCGGAGCCTGAATCGGTGTTCGTCCAACACCCGATCCAGGACCGAACCGACGACGAGATCCGCGCGCTCGCCGCCGCGGCGCTCGACGAACTCGTCTCGAAGATCGTCGCCTGATCTGTCCTCGTAGTGTGACCGTCCATTCCGTCGGAACGTACCCATTCTGACGATGAGCCCGGCCGCTCGGGAGAGCGTCGCGGGGGCCGGCGCGCCGACTTGAGGTCAGGGGCGAAGCGCGGGACGCAAGCCAGCTCCCGAAACCCTCTGGGACGACCATCATCGATGCTTCAGAGACAGCGGTGGGTACACCTTCGATAGACGATCGAGGCCGCCCCCTGGGCGCTCCCCACCGGCGGGGCGATTCGAGGTCCGGGGTGACGGGGTCCCTTCGGCAGGCCAGAACGAGAACCTGTAAGGGCTGATCCCGGTAGCGGCCGCTGCCGATGAGAGCGCGCGAACAGACCAAAGGGCAATGTTCGCGCGCCGTGCCCCGTCACCCCGGACCTCGAATCGGTCCGCCGGTCCCGCGACAACCTTCCAAGCGGCCGGTTTCCATCATCACGACCGTACCCAATCGATGGCCATCGAGGAATCGGCCAAGGCTGGGAAGAGTGCCCGAGGTCGCCGAAGCGCATGAGAAGTGCGCGGAGGGGCTAGCTGAGCTTCCAGGGAAACCCGAAGGGTTGCCGCGATCCCCACCTAGGCACCCACCGTCGGGAGTGCCACGGACCGACCTGACTCATGCAAGTCAGAGGCACCTGCCTCGCGCACCGGGCAGACTGCAGAGTCGAGTCTCGGAAACAACGCCTTGACGACGACGTCCCCTCGACTCTCAGAGACCGCGGTGGGCACAGCGGCCAAGAAAAGTTCGAGGCCGCCCCTCTGGGCGCTCCCCACCGGCGGGGTGACTCGAGGTCCGGTCTGACAGGGACCCTTCGGCAGGCCAAAACGAGATCCTGCGAAGGCTCATCCCGGTAGCGGCCGCTGCCGATGAGAGCGCGCGAACAGGCCAAAGGGCAATGTTCGCGCGACGTGCCCTGGCAGACCGGACCTCGAGTCGCCCCGCCGGTCCGCGACGGCCTCTACAAGCGGCCGGTGCCCATCATCACGAGGACTCCCCTTCCTCCCCGCCTGCCACCGTCAATCCGAGTAAGAGCGCCCCTTCCACGCGGCGCCTCGGCCCCGCAAATGGGACCAGGCGGAACTGACAGTCATCCCCGCGTAGAGCACCCCCGCCAGGGGAAGAGAGAAAGCGAAGAACCAGGGGACCCTGTGGTGGTGGACCCACGGCAACAGCTTCGCTGCCTGCACCATCCAGGTTGCCGCCGCCGCGCCGGCGGCCAACAGTGCTCCCTGGGGCAGCGGGCCGGGGGCCGCTGCCAGGGCCGCCACGAGTGTGAGGACGATCGGCGGAGAGACGATCACCAGGAACAGGCCGATGACCACCAGCCACACCAGAGACCATCGGTGCTCCAGTTGGGTGAACGCCGATCGCGCCACCATCTTCCATAGGCCGCCGAGCCCCTCGTAGGGGCGTACCGACACGATCTGCGGGTCGAGGCCGAGCCACACTCGGCCGCCGACCCTGTCCACAGCCTGGGCGAGCGAGACGTCGTCGATCACCGCCCGGCGGATGACCTCGAAGCCGTTCAGCTTCTCGAGCGTCCTCCAGCGCAGCAGTACACAGCCGCCGGCCGCCGCCACCACCTTCGACGATCGCCGCGGCACGCAGACGAAGGGGTAGAGCAGGTGGAAGAAGAAGACGAAGGCCGGGATCACGATCCGTTCCCAGAAGCGGCCGGCGTGGAGTCTCGCCATCACCGACACCATGTCGTAGCGACCCGCCTCGGCCTTGGCCAGCAGGAGTTCGACCGAATCGGTGCGGTGCCGGATGTCGGCGTCGGTGAGCAGCACCCAGTCGGGCGGCTTCGACGTCAGGAGGTGGAGGCGACCCTGTTCGAGCGCATGCACCTTCCCCACCCAGCCGTCGGGGCGGCCCCCCGTCCTCACCACATGGACCGAGCGCAGGAGTCCCTTCCCCACCTCGGCGGCCACCGCCGAGGTGTCGTCGTCGGAACCGTCGTCGACCACCACCACCCGCAGGTCTTCCCAGCTCTGGCCGAGCAGCGACGGCAGGCTGAGGGGCAACACGTCGGCTTCGTCGCGAGCCGGCACGACCACCGCCACCCGCCCCTTCGCTTCACCGCGTGCGCCGCGATCGAGGAACAGGTCGCGCGGAAAGCGTCGCGTCGAGTCGGCGGCCAGCGCCATCCAGAACGCGAAGGCCAGCAGGCTGACGGCGAGCAGCGTCGTGATCATCGGTTCAACCTCGAAGACTCATCATGCCCGCCCGCCACCGCAACATCGCCGATCTCTCAATCGGCGATCTTCGAACCGGCACCGCCTCCCGCGCCCGCGGGTTCCCTCCGCTGCGAGGCCTCGCCCACCGACTCCGCCACCACGCCCGACGCGAAGAGTCGATCGATCGCCTCCGAGTCTCGACCCAGCTCCGAGAGCACCTCGCGGCTGTGCTGACCGAGCAGCGGCGCAGCGCGCTGGATGGCGCCCGGCGTCTCGGAGAACTCGATCGGCACCCCGGCCACCCGCATCGACCCGATCGTGGCGTGCTCGATCACCGGATCCATCTCGAGCGCCTGCACCTGCGGGTCGCGGAAGAACTCGAGACAGGTCTGCACCGCGGCAGCCGGCACGCCGGCCTCGACCAGCAGCGACTCCCACTCCCTGCAACCGCGCCCGCGAAGGATCGGCTCGAGGCGAAGATTGAGTTCGGCCGCGCGGTCAACGCGTTGGCGGTTGGTGGCGTAGGTCGGATCCTTTTCCAGATCGCTCTCTCCGATCGCCTCGCAGAACAGCCGCCAGAAGCGGTCGGTCCCCGCCGCCACGAACAGCGGTCCGTCGGCGCAGTCGAACATGCGGTAGGGGTAGATGCCCACCGCGCCCTCTTCCTCCCGCTCCAGGGCCTCGATATAGAAGTGCGACTGCACCGACATCACCGCCTGCAGCAGCGAGGTTTCGATCTTCTGGCCCACTCCCGTCCGCTCGCGGTGGTAGAGCGCCGCGCAGACGCCCGACACGGCCAGCATCGCCGCCTGGTAGTCCGACACCGCCACCGAGCAGATCGCCACCACTCCTGAATAGCGGGTGTTCAGCTGGGCGGCGCCCCCCATCGACTGCAGCACCGGGTCGTAGCCCGGGCGGCGGACGTAGGGGCCGCGGCCGCCGAAGGCCGTCGACGACAGGTAGATCAACCGGGAGTTGAGCGGCGACAGTGATTCATAGTCGATGCCCAGTTTGGCGGTGACGCCCGGGCGCATGTTCTCCATCGCCACGTCGGCGCGGCGCACCAGGTCGCGCACCACCTCCAACCCCTCGGGGCGTCGCAGGTCCACCGCCAGGCTGCGCTTGTTCAGGTTCCATCCCTGGAAGAATCGGCTCTCGCCGGCCAGGAACGGCCCCCACCCCCGGCAGGCGTCGCCGGTCAGGGGTTCGACCTTGATCACCTCGGCGCCCAGATCCCCCAGCAGCATGGCGCCGTAAGAGCCTGCGATGAACGAGCAGAAGTCGATCACCCTGACGCCGGAAAGGGGCCCGCAGGCGGGCTTCGATTCGCTGCACGCGGACGGCTTGTCCATCGTCATTCACCCCTCGAGTCGGAAGAGATCGATGATGCCACAGGGTTGCTTCCAGTAGCGGCGTGCCATGGTACTCTTCTGCGCTCTTACACGGCCGGTGGGCACCGCAACACTCTCCGCCCACACACCCCAATTCCGGGAGGTCCCGCATCCATGATCCGTTCGAAGCAGATCCTCGCTCTTCTCACCCTCGCGTTTTCCAGTCTGGCGCTCATCGGTTGTCCCAGTTCCGACAGCGTCAAGATCGGCGCTGTCCTGCCACTGACCGGCGACGCAGCCGTCTATGGCACCTCCATCCAGAAGGGTGTGGAACTCGGCTTCGAGGTCCTGAACGCCGACGAATCCCTGCAGTACAAGGTCGAACTCGACCTCCGCGACTCGGGTGGGGACCCAGCCAGAGCCGCGCAGCTGACCGACGAACTCGATCAGGAAGACGTCGCCATCATCGGTGGCGTCACCAGCGACGAGGCCGCTGCCATGGCCGAGGTCGTCAAGAACTCCGAGAAGCTGCTGATCTCTCCCTCGGCGTCGAGCGCGCGACTGGCCCGCTCCGCCAAGACCTTCTTCCGCCTCTTCATCACCACGATCGTCGAGGGTTCCGCCATGGCGAACTTCGCCGACGAGACCCTCAAGATCGAATCGGTCGCCATCCTGCAGGAACAGAGCGCCTTCGGTGAGGACCTGACCGCCAGCTTCAGCAAGGCCTTCGAGGCCGGCGGTGGCACGATCACCGCCACCCTGCCGATCGGCGACGGCGGCTACGAGGACCTCGTCGCGGAGGCCCTGGCCACCGAGCCCGCGGCCGTCTATGTCGTCGCCTCCGGCGAAGCCACCCCCAAGATCATCGTCGCGCTGCGCGACGCCGGCTTCTCCGAGCAGGGTCAGTACATCCTCTCCACCTCGGCGTTCGGCACGCCCGCGCTCATCGAACAGGCCGGCGAAGCCGCCAACTCGGTCTACATCGTCATGAGCCAGTACGACGTCGACAGCGACAACCCCGGGGTCCGCACTTTCGTCGACGCCTACCGCGCCAAGTACAACGAAGACCCCGACATCTACGCCGCCCACGGCTACGACTCGATGCTGCTCGTGGGTGAGGCTCTCAAGATGACCCTCAACACCCTGCCCAGTGAAGTCCTCAAGGGCCTGCGCTCCATCGATCCGCTGCAGGGCGCCACCGGCACCCTGCAGTTCAACGAGTCCGGCGACGCGCAGAAATTCGCCCGCGCCCACTGGATCGAAGACGGCGTCGCCCACGACTTCCAGGAACTCATGAAAGAGCGCCAGGAGGCGCTTCGCAAGAAGATGGACGACCTCCGTCGCGAAGCCGAGAAGCTCCGCCGCGACACCGCCGACTGAAGTTCGCGCCGCCGAGCCGCTCGCCCCAGGCTCGAGCAACGGGAATCGAAACAAACGCCTGCGAATCGCCCCGTCGAGCCGCCGTCCGGCACGACCGAGGCGACAATCTGCGTCACTTCCAGCCCTGCCTGGAGAGCCTCAACCCTCTCCAAAAAAAAGACTTCCTGGTGCGCCCACGAAAAAGTGCCAGATGAGATGAGTCGGTCGGTCCCCCTACTGTGGCACTCTGCCCGGTAGTAGGAAAAAAACCGAATCGGCGGAAGCCGAGAAAGGAGACCGACCGTGGAACATATTGGCATCGACGTTCATCAGAAGTACAGCGAGCTGTGCGTGGTTTCGGATGCGGGAGAGGTCGTGAGGCAGGAGCGGATTCCGACCACCGAGGCCCGGTTGCGGCGCTTCTTCAAGGGTCGCCCGCCCTCTCGAGTGCTGCTCGAGAGCGGGCCGATGACCCCCTGGGTGTATCGCCTTCTCACCGAGCTGGTTCAGGAGGTCGTGGTGGTCAATCCGAGACGCGTGCGCTTGATCGCCGAATCGACCCTCAAGACCGACAAGGCAGATGCCGAGGTCCTGGCTCGCATTGGCCGGCTCGACCTTGGATTGCTCCGGCCGGTCTATCAGCGCAGTGAGGCCGCCCAGGATCTCAGGACCCGACTGCGCGTGCGCAGTGCCCTGGTGCGATCCCGCACGGCTCTGATCAATACCGTTCGCGGGCTATTGCGAGCCCAGGGCTACCGGTTGGCACCCTCGACCACCCGGACCTTCATGACCCGCTACGGCGCAGCCAAGATCCCCAAAGCCCTCACCCTCACGATCGATCCGCTGGTCGAGATGATCGTGGGCCTCACGCAGCAGATTGATCTGCTTCACCAAGGGCTCGTTGAGCAATCGCGATCCGACGCCCTGACGGCTCGATTGCAGACCGTGCCCGGTGTCGGGCCCCTGGTCAGCCTGGCCTTCGTCGGCTGGATGGACCGCTCCCAGCGCTTCCAAAACAGCCGAGATGTGGGCGCCTGCCTCGGCCTCAGGCCCAGGCTGCGCAGCTCGGGAGGCCATGAGCACAGGGGGCGCATCACGCGGGAGGGCGATAGCGAGATGAGGCGACTCCTCGTGCAGGCGGCTCATTGCGCCTTGCGATCGAAACGCGACTCGGCCCTCAAACGATGGGCCGAGCAGCTCCTTCAGCGGGTCGGCAAGACAAGACCGTCGTCGCCCTCGCTCGAAAGATCGCGGTCCTCCTCCATCGCTTGTGGGTCACCGGCGCAAGCTTCAGACCCTTCCCACAGACTGCCTAGTTAGACACCTGATCGACGACTTGAGAAGACGATGATTTGGTTCCGGCGACTCCGAACGTGTCTGTGAAGGCCCTGACTTCGCGTGCCAGATGGGAGCGCCGATTCCTTGGACGGATAACTCACCATGCACCGGTCCACACCGAAGGACCCTAGAAGAGTGCGAATAGAAGCTAGTCCACCCTCACCGTACCTCCAGACCCGAAGAAGAGACCCTGCAGGAAGAGAAGAAGACAGAAAGAGAGTGGTTGACTGGAACGACCGACTCATAGAAGACACATGTTTTTGGACACATGTTTTTGTCACTCGTTCCGAGGTATCGCCTTCCCTGAAATCGGTCAGAATGCGGCTCGAAGGTGAGAATTCTCGAAGACGATCTGCAGGGCGACGCCGTTGCCGAGTTGCTTCGCGAGCATCTCGACGAGATGCACGAGATCACTCCTCCCGGCAGCGTCCACGCCCTCGATCTCGAATCGCTGCGCTCTCCGGCGATCACCTTCTGGTCGGCCTGGGAGGGCGATGAGCTCGTCGGCTGCGGAGCGCTCAAGGAGCTGACGCCGCAAACGGCGGAGATCAAGTCGATGCGGACCGCTCGCGCCCACCGCCGAAAGGGCGTCGCCGCGCGAGTCCTCGAACACCTCCTCGCCGAGGCCCGCCGGCGCGGCTACCGCGCGCTCTACCTCGAGACCGGCGCCTTCGACGCGTTCCTCCCGGCTCGTACCCTCTACTCGCGCAATGGCTTCGTCGACTGCCCACCCTTCGCCGACTACGTCGACGACCCCAACAGCGTCTTCATGACCCTGCGCATCGGCTAGCATGCAACCTTGAGCATTCCTCCTCGCAGACCCTCCCGGTGCGACTCCTCGACGGCGGCGCCGGGCGGCACGCATGTCTAGGTTCGAGTGGCTCCAGGTCTTCGAGACGCCCGCCGACATGTGGGGACTGGCGGTCTACCTGCTCGTCTTCCCGATCTACCACGCGATCTACCCGATCCTGCTCATGCGCTTCTTCCCCAACCGGGCGTCGCGGACCAAGTTCGACGACTTCCGGGGCTCGTGGATCGAAGGCATCCTGGAGAGGAAGGACTACCTCCTCGCCGCTCAGCAGACCCGCAACCTCACCATGGTGAACACCCTGCTGGCCTCGTCGTCGCTGCTCCTGATGGGCTTCACCGCCAGCGCGCTCATGGAACTCAGCCGCAGCGCGCCTGACACCGCGCTCACCGAAACCTGGCAGAGCGCGCCCGACAGCGAGGGCGCCAAGCTCCTGCTGCTGCTCATGGTCTTCGGCGTCGCCTTCGCCTACTGCATGACCTCGCTGCGCCACCTCGGGCACTTCACCCTGGTGGTCGGCGCCGACCCGGAGATGATCGAGGAGTACGAGGGATCGGCCGTCGACTACCTGTCGAACCTCATCAACCGCGCCTCCAACCGCCACACGCTCGCGGTCCGCTGCCTGTACTCCGCCACTCCGCTTTTCCTGTGGCTCTTCGACACCCGCCTCTTCATCGCCGTCACGATCCTCTGGGGACTGAAGTTCACCGTCCTCCAGGACTTCCAGAATCGCCGCAAACCCGCCACGGACTAGGCGAGGGCGATCACGACCACGCCCAGCACCGTGGCCAGCGCACCCACCAGGCGCTTGCGACTCGGTTTCTCCCCCATCACGAAGACCGCGATCAGCAGGGCGAAGACGACGCTGGTCTGGCGCGCCGCCACCACGTACGAAACCGGCGCGGTGCGCAGCGCTTCGAGGATCAGCGAGTAGCTCACGCAGGCCGCCACCACGCACACCAGAAGTCGAGGCGCCTCGGCCCGCAGTTGGATCGTCAGCGGAATCCTCTGCAATCGCCGGCCGCCGATCCACCAGAAGAACGGCATGTGGGCTGCCGTCATCAGGTAGTAGTAGGCCAGCGCACGCGGCACCGGTGAGTTCCACTCGGCTGCGCCGAAGATCAGCATGAACTGCTGGTCGGTCAGCGAGTAGCCCACGGTCGCGAGCAGCGTCCAGTAGGCGAAGCGCAGGCTCGGGTCGAGCAATCGGTCTCGCAGACGTCCGCCCTCGGCCTGCATGACCCAGATGCCGATCAGCACCACGACCACCCCCGCCAGCCCGAGCGCCGACAGCCGCTCGCCGACCAGGAAGTAGGCGGCGATCGGCATCAGGGCCGGCGTCGACCGCGAGATCGGGTAGACCAGCGAAAGATCCCCCGCTTCGTAGCCGCGCGTCAGACACCACGAATAGATCGCATGCACCACCGCCGTCACCAGCAGCAGCCACCCCAGGCGGGCATCGAAGGCGCTCCAGTCGAAGAACAACAGCACCGGCGCCCCCACCACCGCGGTCACCAACTCCAGCAGGAAGAAGAACCCCATCGGACTCCCGCTGCGCTTGATGACCGCGTTCCACGACGCGTGCAGCATCGCCGAGAACACCACCAATGCGATCGCCGCAATCGTCACCGGCGGAGCATCGCCGGGGTCACTCCCCGACCACCAGAACTCCTCCAAGCGATGGAACCCCAGACATCAGGTACGATCTCGCGCCCACCATGAGCTACCTGTTCGGAGACAACGACACCGCCATCGAGCGGCTCGCTATTCTGGCCGAGGTGTTCCAGCCCGCCACCGAGCCCTTCCTGCGGGAGCTCGAGTTGCTGATCGGCCCCGACCTGACGGTCGACGACGTGATCGTCGATCTCGGCTGCGGCCCCGGCCACACCACCCGGCTCCTGGCTGAGATCTTCGATCGTCCGACCCTCGGCCTCGACAACTCACGCGCCCAGCTCGAGGCCGCCGCGTCCTTCGACGAGCAGCCGGGCGTGACCTTCGAAGGCCACGATGTCACCCGGGTTCCCTTTCCGTCGCATCCGGCGGCGCTGATCTTCGCCCGCTTCCTGATGGCGCATCTCGACGACGTCGCGGGCCGCATCGAGACCTGGTCCGAAGCCCTGCGCCCCGGCGGCGTCATCGCCCTCGACGAGGTCGAATCGATCGACACCGGCCTTGCCCCCTTCATGGACTACCTGAATCTGGTCGCCCACGGACTCAACCGCCGCGGCAGCGAGCTCTACATCGGCTCCGAACTCGACAGCCTCGACCTCGACCCCCGACTCGATCCCCTCTACAGCCAGGTCCGCACCTTCGAAGTCGCCGACACCGACGCCGCGGCCATGTTCCGCCTCAACCTCCCCACTCTGCGCGAAGACCCCGCCGTCGTCGAGAAACACGGCACCGACTTCCTCGACCGCCTGCAGGCCGACCTCGACCTGATCGCCACCGGCAAGCCCAAAGACAGCCACATCCGCTGGCAACTCCGCCAGATCGCCTGGCAACGCCCGTTCTAGCCCGATCAAGCGCGGCAAGAGATTCTGCTACGCATCGGTCTCACCCAAGATCGGTGCCGAATCGTGTCAGTCCAGCCCGTGGAAAAGACCCATAAACCACTGACTCGAAGAGACTTCCCCGCCGCGTCTCGAAAAAGTGCCAGATGAGATGAGTCGGTCGGTCCCCCTGCTGTGGCACTCTGCCCGGTAGACAAAAACCGAATCGGCGGAAGCCGAGAAAGGAGACCGACCGTGGAACATGTTGGCATCGACGTTCATCAGAAGTACAGCGAGCTGTGTGTCGTCTCGGATCGAGGAGAGATCGTAGACCAGGAGAGGGCCCCCACCACCGAGGCCCGCTTGCGGCGTTTCTTCAAGAATCGTCCCCCGTCTCGAGTCCTGCTCGAGAGCGGCCCGATGACCCCCTGGGTGTATCGGCTTCTGTCCGAGCTGGTTCAGGAGGTCGTGGTGGTCAATCCGAGACGGGTGCGGCTGATCGCCGAATCGACCCTCAAAACCGACAAGGCAGATGCCGAGGTCCTGGCTCGCATCGGGCGACTGGACCTTGGATTGCTCCGACCCGTCTATCAGCGCACTGAGGCAGCCCAGGACCTCAGGACCCGACTGCGCGTACGCAGTGCCCTGGTGCGCTCTCGGACCGCTCTGATCAATACCGTTCGCGGCCTGTTGCGTGCCCAGGGCTACCGGTTGGCGCCCTCGACCACCCGGACCTTCATGACGCGCTACGGCGCAGCCAAGATCCCCAAGACCCTGACCCTCACCATCGATCCGCTGGTCGAGATGATCGTCGGCCTCACGCAGCAGATCGACTTGCTTCACCAGGGGCTCGTTGAGCAATCGCGAGCCGATGCCCTGACCACTCGCCTTCAGACGGTGCCGGGCGTTGGACCGCTGGTCAGTCTCGCCTTTGTCGGCTGGATGGATCGCTCGCAGCGCTTCCAGAACAGCCGAGACGTAGGCGCCTGCCTCGGCCTCAGGCCACGGCTGCGCAGCTCGGGAGGCCACGAGCACCGCGGACGCATCACGCGGGAGGGCGATAGCGAGATGAGACGCCTGCTCGTGCAGGCGGCCCATTGCGCCTTGCGATCGAAACGCGACTCGGCCCTCAAGCGATGGGCCGAGCAGCTGCTCCAAAGAGTCGGCAAGAGCAAGACCGTTGTCGCCCTCGCCCGAAAGATCGCGGTCCTCCTCCATCACTTGTGGGTCACCGGCGGAAGCTTCCGACCCTTCCCCCAGGCCGCCTAGCTAGAAAGTCGACGACTTGAGAGGACGATGACTTGGTTCCGGCGACTCCGAACGTGTCTGTGAAGGCCCTGACTTCGCGTGCCAGATGGGAGCGCCGATTCCTTGGACGGATAACTCACCATGCACCGGTCCACAACGAAGGACCCTAGAAGAGTGCGAATAGAAGCTCGTCCACCCTCACCGTACCTCCAGACCCGAAGAAGAGACCCAGCAGGAAGAGAAGAAGACAGAAAGAGAGTGGTTGACTGGAGCGACCGACTCATAGAAGACGCATGTGCGAGGTTCCCAGCGAGGAGCTCAAAGATGGAGGCACCTGGTGGAGAATGTAGAACTCACCGGTGAAGCCTGCTGCTATGTAGCGGGGGCCCCGTCGGATTGCACGAAGCGCCTAGGTGGGAGCCCAATGCGCTCGAGTTGGGACCTCAGATCGGCGAGACGTTCTTTAGATTGTGAGGTGAAAAGGAACCTGGCATGAGAGTCGAAGTAGAAGCCGTGTGCACCTCCCCCCTCGATCCGTCGTAGCTTGGCTAGCATTTGTTCTTTGGCATCTCTTGAACGTGTGAAGGACTGGTCGAAGGCCAAGCTGACTTCGTGTGTTTTGAGCGCGCGGAGGAGGTCTCCCGTCGTGATGTGGTCACAGGATGTGCGCCTACCAACACCAGTGTTGGGATCGAAGAAAAGCGCGGCTGGCTGATCGGCTTCCTTCCGGTCCTCGACCGGAGTGACACCGAGAAATTTCCAGAAGGCAGGGCCTTCTTCCCGCCAATCGCCTGTGAACATCGGATCGATGTAGACCCGATAGCCGAGGTCGCGTAGGACCTCGATGAAGAATCTCTTGACGATGTCGAAAGGATCTCCGAACCATTGGCGTCGCACCGGTAAAGTCTCCTAGGGGCGATAGATTGCCCGATGGGCATTGGCTAAGGTCTCCCGTGCGGAGCCGGCCGTCGAGCAGTGCTCCACGAGGTCCTTCAGAAACGAGGTGATCCCAAGACCCTCGTCGCCGGGCCGCAGAACGAAGGCGCCAAGGCCCGGGACGATCTCGTGGTAGTAGGTCCAGGTCTGATCCTGTGCGTTTCGAGAACCCGGGTAGAGAACGTAGGCCCCATAGCTCCGTCGGATGGCGTCCTTGTACGCATGCATCTTCAAGAGATCGGCGCGCTTGTAGTTACCTGCCTTCTCTTCGACCTTGGTCTGGTTCGCATCAAGATCTTCGTCTCCAAAGAGGTCCTGGGGTCGATTCACTCGGTACTTGGAGTCGAAGTGGACGTGAACCGCTTGCATCGAAGCTTCTGCTTCTCGCTCGCTGATACCATCCGGCCAGATGGTGACGGTGAAGTCCGGTCGCATCGTCCGAGTCCAGCTGCCGGCCTCTCCATTGGGCCTGTCCTGTGTGAAGGTCCGGTTGTAGTCGAACCTGGTCTGGAGCGCTCGGCCCGTTCTACAGACCCGGCCGGTGATCTGGACGTTGGAGCCGGCTTTGAGTCTCAGAGCGAGACCGCTCCTCGTCTTCTCGATGAGGTCTATCAACGGCTTCCGGTCCAGCCCCAAGACTGAGCCTGCCAGATCGAGCATTCTGAAGAAGCACCAGTACTCGTAGAGGTCGGACAGTTTCTTCTGTCCCGCGAAATAGGTGTCTTGGCCGCCTTCCCAGGTCAAATTTGCGGCGAGCCCGAAGCGGACCCAAGAGCGGTAGATCTCGCGGTATCCCGACCTCCGCTGCAGGACCGGGCTGGAGTGGGGAGCTCGGTCAAGCGCCGAGACCTTCCAGAAGTGGTCATGGTTGAGAGTCCTGGCGATTGTCTCCTTCAGAGTGTCTGCTTCCTTGCTTAGTGCGGTCAGGGGAGGTGTCAGTCCTCTAGCCTTTTGGCCGATTCGCGAAAGGAAGTCGGCGAACTGCTCCAGTGCGAACTTGACGAACCGGTTCTCGCCACTGTCCAGGGTTCTAGCGCTGCTCCGGGTCTTGATCGATGCGGGGAGGGACCTTGCCCGCGAGCGAATCGGATGATCCGAAGGGACCAGAATGCGTTTGCCGCTAGTGGTCAGTTGCTTGTTGAGTGAGGCGCTTGAACCGAATCCCCGATTAGCGGGGCGTGCGCTGCGGCGTCTGATCGGGCTCTCGTGCGGGTTGTTCCTGACCTTCTCGATGGCGTTGCGGAACTCGTCTGAGCCAAGTAGACCCCGAACGAACGCGTACTGTTGGTAGAGCGTTCTGGCCGTTTCGCCGGGCAGAGGAGTCGCCCTAAGGTCCGTCGGTGACCTGGGGTCGAGCGCCAGGTCGAGGCAGGCTTCGGTGATGTCAGCGAGCATTCGTCTGAAGTCTTCGCGGTAGCCGATCTTGTCTGAGCGGACTTCGATGGCACCCGATCCGACGATGTGACCCTCAGCGTCCTGAGCCTCGAGCGGGAGTCGGCCGATGTAGGACGCCGGCCGGAGGCTCCCGCATTGTGCTAGGTCCTCGCTCGGGTGCCGTTCGACTACGTCCGACTCGCGGAGTCGCAAGTGGGGTGGCTCGACGATGAACTCGTAGCGTAATTCCTCCAAGATCTGAAGGCGTTCTTCGGAATGCTCAGCCGCTTCCTCGGCCGATAGCAAGATCAGCGAGTCGGGCCTCTTAGGGGCCGCGTAGATCCGAACTCGAGCGACAGTGCGCTTGTTTACGTCTCTTAGCTCGCAAGTCGCTTCGGCTCGGTTCAACGGGTTCAGGCCTCGGCAAAGCTGGTGAATCCGTCGACCAGTCGCTCAGTCATTCGCTCGATCTTCTCGTTACTGCTCGGCAACTCGTTGGCGGTGCAGAAGCTCTGGAGCGAGTTCAAGACAGGCCGGAGCCGCCTCTCGGAGCCGTGCAGTCGAGGCAGCAGCTTCTGCAGCACCTGGGCGTCGAGCGACCGCTGCAAGGTCCATGAGTCACCGCAGAGTAGCGCGTGGAAGTAGGTGAATCTCAAGATCTCGCCTGCGCTCCTGAAGCCGAACTCGGCACCGACGGATTTCAGCTCGTCGAACAACTCGAGCAATAGGGTGGTCAAGCTGGAGTGGAGCTCTTCAGGGTCTCCATAGTTCTCTGACAGGTTCCTCACCGTCAGCCCCTCGGTACTCGCGGCTTTGACGAACTCCGGGGCGGCCCCTGATCCTCGTCCGTCCACTTTGGTCAGGTCCAAGGGCATTGGGCTCTCCAAGAACCCGGCGATATCCAATCTGCTCGGCCTGAACTCGAGTACATTCGCGCGGTCGAGCACCTTAGGTGAGAACATGTAGGTCGTCTCATCGACGTTCACGGTGCCGATGATGAAGAGGTTCCCGGGCAGAAAGAACTGATGTGGTACACCCTGGATGCTGCTGCTGCCGCTGTGGAGTGCGATGGGTTCCCCTGATTCGATTGCTGACAGGAAGTCAGCGAAATAGCGCTCTACGTGCGAGAGGTTCATCTCGTCCAGGATCAGAAAGTGAGGCTTTCCGGGTTCTTCAGCGGCCGCTAGGAGGAGGTCGAGCGCTCCGTTGGCGGGCCTGTGGTACCTGTCAGGGGCAAGCGCATCGCGGTACCCGAGCAGGTTCTCACCCGTGTCCCAGTCCGCCCCCACAGCTACGAGTTTCCACTGGCTCTTGTTCTCCGTTAGCCATCTGGCTACGGCGACGGCCATCGCGGTCTTCCCGGAACCCGAGAGGCCTGTGAGGATCACGAATCGCTTGACCAAGAGTGCTGCGAGGAATCTCCTCAACAGCCCAGGTGGCAGGCGAAGTCCAGCTGCCGCCAGGGTTGCCTCGCAAGCGGCGGCGGCGTCTGCGCCGATCACTAGGTCTTTCACTTCCCAGTCTTCATTCTCTTGCACGGCCCTGCCCTCCCACGTGACCCTTTTCGTCTCGATATCGGGCAGCTGCTCTACGACCTTGTCGGCGTAGCTACAGTTCTCGTTGTAGAGGAAGTTCAAGGGGACGAGGCGGTCTCCCTCGTCCACCTGTCCGAAGTGGAGGATCCCGTCGTAGTTGGTGCCGTATTCCTCGCCGGTGACGAACTTCGTTGAGGTCGACAGGACGCTGCTCGAGACCCTCTCAATCGCGTCCTCGTGAGTTTGTCCGTGGGTCTGCACGCCCTGGAAAGCGATGCCCAGAGGTGTGTGCTGGCCGCGCTTGTTACCTTGGCCCCACCTCGTATCCAAGTTGCTCGGTCGCGTATTGCTTCCCGTCGCGTATACCTGATCGGGCTCCAGCCCGAGGGCGTTTGCGACCACTTCAACTAGCGGCTCATACTTCTTCGTGCTCGTGCTCGAGATGCCGTCAGGGTAGTTCTGCAGCATGTCCTTCCAGGCAGCGTCGATATCTTCTTGAAGCGGCATCGTATCGCTCCCTGTCAGTCCTGACTGCCCATCCGTTCAGCGTGCGTCTGGAGAGACTCGATAAAACGCGGCGAATAGACGACGTTTGTGCATTCACCCGCTCTCTTCAGAAATCCTCTGGTCGCTCTGAGTGACAAGGGCTTCAGAGGGAATCTGAGGAAGTCACTCAAGGGAAGCTGACTGGCTTTGCTGGCCCATGGAGTAACGTGCGCCCTACTAGCATGGCCATTGTTGCCGAAGGCTGCGTTGGGCCATGCTCTGCTTCGATCGAGCGGCTCGAAATCGAACTTGGAGTCCCCGGTCGTTCGTAGCCGACGTCCGACCCATTCAGACATCTTGGTCGACACCGCATTGCCGACTAGGCGCCATCGGAAGCTGGGTCTCTTATCGATCGAGAGTTCTTCGAAGTCGGTCCACCCGGTGGGAAAGCCTTGCAGTCGCTCAGCGTCACGGATGTCGATCATTCCGACAAAATCTCGGTCGGGCAGCCAGACTGCTGGTGGGGAAGCGATTCCGATCGTGGAGCCGCACTTGATCGGCGGGACGCCTTGACAGGTCCATCCGACCCCTCTGCTGCCTTCGGTCCAGTAGAAACCGTAGTGAGTGGACTGAGCGGGAGTCGACGGCTTTCCGTCGAGATCGGGTGCCTCATAGTTGTTCGCGAAGAGAACGCTCCCGGGGGCTCTGCCCAGACTTGCCAAAAGGAGTACCCGGGGTCTCCGCTGGGGCAGTCCGAAGCTCCTCGCGTCTACCACTCGATATGCCCACGAGTAGCCTAGGCGCTCCAACTCGCCGGTCAGGAAGCCCATGGCGCTGCCGCGGCCAAGACGGAGCATATAGGGGACGTTCTCTATGAGGATGTACTCAGGGCGCCGCCCCAGTGGCTTCTTCTGGAGCAGTCCGAAGAGGCTTGCTACGAGGCCCGATTTCCGACCCTTGATCCCATTCTTTCCCCCAGCTTGACTCAAGTCCTGGCAGGGGAAACCCGCCGTGATGAGCTCGGCTTCCGGGAACTCCGACAACTGGGTGATGTCTTTCTCCAGCGCCACACCCGGGAAGCGCTGTTCCAGGAGCGCTCCAGCCACGTCGTCGATCTCGCAGAAGAGGACCGTTTCGAAGCCATGCTTCTGGAGCCCGAGCTCGATGCCCCCGATACCGGAGAAGAGGCTAACGACGCGCACTGCTTGGCCTAGCGGAGAAGATGGAGTCCGATAGCGTAGGCGAGCTTGGACGGGACCGCGTTTCCGATCAGCGACTGGTACTGTCTTCGGCCCAGGCTACCAAAGTCGAAAAAGTCCGGGAAGAACTGAATACGCGCTGCCTCGTGTGGAGTGAGAGTTCGAGGCCGGCGCGGATGGACGAATCGGCCTTGTCCCGTAGAGCCGAAACCCCGCGTAAGGGTTGGGGCTGGGCGATCCCAATGCATTCGCCCATACACCGACTTGTACGAATGTCCACCGCCTTGATGGCACTGAGGACGTTCGCTGTCCGGCAGATCGTGAAGTTTTTTTTCGAACAAGTATTCGATTCTCCGTCGATTGTCGGCTGAGTGTGTGGAAGGTGTGTCGAAGACAGTCTCACCTTCCATCGCGAGTAGATCCTCGATGGCCCAGCGGACGTCGGGCGCTGAGCTGCCGGACGTTGCTCTCAATCCGGAGAGCGGCCAGACCCCATCGCGGCCCGCAACCAGGAAGAAACGCTTGCGCGTTTGGGGTACGCCGAAGTCATCGGCGCGGAACATCTCCTGGTCCAGGGAGTAGCCGAGGTCCTTCAGGGCTCGTCTGGCTCCCACGAAGGCTCCGGTCCGGTCGTGCCTGATACCGGGCACGTTCTCGACCAAGACGAAGCGGGGCTCGAAGAGCTCTGCGAACCGGGCGACCCTCTCGACCAGACGGTTCTTCGGGTCGTCGCGCCTCGTGTGGTTGTTTAGGTCCGAGTGGCCCTGACAAGGAGGCCCAGCGATGACGAAATCGACCTTGCCCACGCTTGCGATCAGTTCGCGCTCCGATGGGGTCGGACGAGATCCCAGGTCACCGTCAACAAGCAGCTCCAGAGGCTCTGTGCTGGACTCGCGTGGCCGGAAATTCTCGCGATAGACAGCTGTAGCGACTGAGTCGAGATCAGCCGAGAAGGCCGCGTGAGCCTCGATTCCGAGCGCCCTGCAAGCTTCGGATAGACCGAGAGTGAGCCCCCCACAGCCGGAGAATAGATCCGCGATGGCGAGTTCCTCGCTGGTGGTCGGAGCCTGAGGGCTGTCGGTGGCTCTGAGCCATGCCTGGTCGAAATCACGCTCGCCGACTTTCTTGGGCGCCCCGCAAGTCCCTTCGACATCTGAGACGGAACTTGAACCGTCCCTCCGCAGCACGGTCCTGCTGATACCGCCATTTTCGCGGATGGAGAATGTGGAAACCGCAGGATCGGCCGACCTAGGAATCGCGTCGAGCCACAACTGTTGCGCGGTATGGGGCCGAACTTCAGTCATTTCGTGGGCGTTGACGACCGGTGAGCTTGGAGGCAGGAACGCGTGGCCGCGGCCTCGGACCTTTCCGGCCGCGGCACTCTCCACCACATGGTACGTCACTTTCTACTTGCCGGCACCCAGTGCCACTGTCGGGTACGCTCGCTGCATGTCGGCGCCGCAGCCTCCAACCGAAAAGGTCCGGCGGCGGATGCAGCGAACTCGGCGTCGGGATACGGACGTCGAACTCTCTGTGCGGCGCCGGTTACATGCCGCAGGGTTGCGCTATCGCGTCGACTTCAGTCCGATCAAGGGACTCAGGTCACGGCCCGACCTGGTCTTCGGCCCGTCCAAGGTCGCAGTGTTCATCGACGGTTGCTTCTGGCATGGCTGCCCTCGGCATGGGACTTGGCCGAAGCGAAACGCTGAGTTTTGGCGCGAGAAGCTCGAATCCAATCGCCGGCGAGACGCGCGGGCGACTGAGTCGCTGGAATCGGTTGGATGGGTGGTGCTTCGATTCTGGGAACATGAAGATCCGGGCGAGGTCGCCGATCGTGTCGCTCAGGTCGTTTCTGACCGCCGTCGGCCCCGGGCCCGTGACTGACTTCGGGGGATCTTGAGGATCCAGACCAGGTCGAGGCCAGGCTTCGCGTGTTCGTGATGCCGCTTATCAGGGCTGCCGGGTAGGGCTCACTCTCGTTCGCATATTTGCGGGCCTGATCCTGGGGACGAGGACCGCCCCCTTCAGCAGTCGATACCTACGAAGCACGACTTGCCGGTGGTGTAGTTCATGTGCCAGCCCGACTCCTGGTTGGTCGAGAAGATCTCGCCGCGGGTGTTGAAGCCGTTGCTGATGCCGGTGGTGGGGCTGAGGGTTTCGAAGGTGAGGGTGCCGTCGCGGAGGTCGAAGCTGTCGATCTCGTAGTCGCCGCCTTCGTGGCGGGGGGCGCGAAGGGTGTAGGTGCTCTGGGTGCGGTAGTCGTATTCGGAGCGGGTGGACTCGCCGGGTGCGGGCAGTTCCCATCTGGGGGTCAGGACGGGCTCGGCGCCCTTCTGGGGCGGGGGGCTGTAGGTCGGCGGGTTCCAGAGAGAGGTGAACCGCTTCCAGAGGCTGGGCTCCTCGGCGTGCAGGGCTGGGCCGGTCAGGGTGGCGAGGAGCAGGAGACTCAGGGTACGTCGCATGGTCGATCTCCTTGGAATCGAGGCGGGTGGATGGGTTGAATGTGTCGCGGAGCGGCTGCTGCCGTTCGAACTGCGAAGTCGGTCGTCGCGATCACCAGTACGCCGGGCGACTGGGAGCCGCTGGTCAGTCCGAGGGCTGGTCCCTCGCTCTGGTCTTGATGGCCCTCAGCTCGGAGCCGAGGTCGGACGGGTGTGTGGATGTACCCTAGCAGAGGACTCGAGTGCGGGCGCGGCCCGAGGGAGGTGTGTGATGAGTGAGGGGAAGAGGTCGGTGCCGGCCTTCTTCGTGTCGGCGGACTGGGGCCTCCATGCGGGCAAACGGTCGGTCCACGTTGCGGACGTTTCGAATCGAAGGGTCTATCCGGTCGACGGAGAATCCTGGAGTCTGGGTGGTCTGCTGGATCTGGCTCGGGGTCTGTCGAAGGACGGCCCCGTGCTCGTGGGGGTCGATCTGGCGCTGGGGGTTCCGAAGGGGTGTTTCGAAACGTGGGCGTCTTCCTCGTCCCGGTCGGGTGTGACGTTTCTCGACTGGTTGTCGGAGCTGGGGAAGACGGAAGATGCTTTCGAGACGTCGTATGAGCCGGAGGAGTGGCGCCCGGACAGGCCGTTCTTTCATGTGCCGGCTGGCAAAGGGGGCCTGGGGCGGTTCGAGGCTCGGGTACCGGGCGGGTTGCGGCGGACGATCGATCGGGCGACGGGCGGCAACCCGTTGTTCGCGGTCAGTGGGATTCCGGGCACGGTTGGCTCGGGGACGCGGGCGTTCTGGGTGGAGCTGTTGCCGCTTCTCGAGGAGGCGCGGGACTTCGCGGTGTGGCCGTTCGAAGGGAGTCTGGGGGAACTGCTGGCGTCGCACTCGATCGTGCTGGCGGAGTCCTATCCCGGTCTGGCGTACTCCGTGGTTCTTGCCGAGGAACTTCCCGAGTCTCGGCTCAAGGTCGCGAAGACCAGGCGAGACGCAAGAGAGAAGTTCTGCGGTCGATTGAAGGATCTCGACTGGATTCAGAGGCTGTCCGTTGACGTGGGTGATCTGGCAGATGCGAAGAACGACGAGGATCCGTTCGACTCGCAGATGACTGCGACGGCGGTTCTGCGGTGTTGGTTGGAAGGGCGCTCGCTGGCTGATCCGGAATGGGTGGATCCTGTCGCTGAGGGGAGCATGCTGCTGGCAGGGCCTGTCGACCTGGAGGTCGGTGTTCGGACCTTCGGGAAGCCGAGGCGGCGGTCGAGGAAGGAGGCGACGCAGGTGCCGCTGGCCCTGTCGCGCCCGGTCGAGGGCAAGGACAAGCCATCAGCGAGTACGGCCGAGTTGACGTGCCCGATTCCGGGATGTCGGAAGGTCTTCCTGGGGAGCCGAGGAGGCTGGGACGCTCACGTGGGATCCGCCCGGATTCATCCGGAATGGCACCCTGAGGTCGAGGACGGGGAGGAGCGGAAGAGTCTCTTCAGGAGCGAGTTCCCTTCCTGGTTCGAGGACGGCCAGGTAGTGCTCCCTGCGCGGCGGACAACGAAAGCGTCCCGCCCCTAGGTGATGGGGAAGGTGCACTCGCCGGGATTCTCGGTCTCCGCGAAGTAGCTGCGGTTCGAGGTGCCGGTCAGGCTGCTGACGCTGTCGGGGAGGCTGTCGTTGCAGCAGGACGCGGTGCCGCTGACTCGGAGCAGGGCGTCTTCGCCTTCTATGGTGTACTCGACGCCGATGGTGGCGCTGGTGCTCGAGGGGATGGTGAAGCTGCCTTCGAGGGTGGAGGTGAAGAAGCCGCCCTGGGTGGTGATGCCGTCGAGGGTGGAGCCGCCGCCGCCGTCGTTGCCGGTGAGGTGGAGGGTGTAGCTGGGAACGACGCCGATGGAGGAGGCGAAGAATTCCCAGACGAGGGAGAGGGTGCAGGCTTCGCTCGCAGAGGCCTCGGCATGGGCGGGCAGGGCGCCGAGGCGGATGGCGGGCCTGGTCCAGTCGAGCGACAGCTGGCTGGCGACCGCGCCGAGGCCGAGGGCCTTGACGAGGCGGCGCCGGGAGGCGGCGGCTGGAATTCAGTTGGGTGGTCGAGATTCGCCTTGTCGGTGGCCATGAGCTTCCTCCGTTTTCGCCCCTCCCGTCATCGCTTAGGGCTGGCAGAGTCTAGCCTGCCAGGCGCGGGCGCGCGACAGGCTCTACGAGTACGCCTGCCGCGAGGGCAACGACGCGCTCAACATCCTGCGCAGGCGCGGCGGCGTTTCCAGCCGGCTGAAGTCGGTCCTCGACCGTTGCGGTTCCTAAACCTCGCCGGGTTCGATCGAGCACGTTCCCGGATCTCCGGTTACCGTGTTGTAGAGAAGCACCGAGTTCGTTCCGTTGACCTGGCCCACCGCGGTGCTGAGAGAGTCCGTACAACATTCGGCGGAAAAGGAGCCCGAGAGTGCTGAGCCCGGCACGGTGAACAGGTAGATCCAGCTGTAGGTCTCCGAGGGGCCCTGGGTTGTCGAGGCGCTGATCTGATGGGTCGACGTCGTGTCGTAGATGATGGTGCTGGCCAGAGTGCTCGACCCGTTCGAGTCTGAGAGCCCGAGGGCAGCCATGGCCGACTGGCCGCTGGGGTCGAGGTTCACGAGGTTGAGGGTGTAGCCCACCGTGCAATCGGCAATCGTTGCCTGGGCGTGGGTGGGCAGGGCGCCGAGGCGGACACGGGGAGTCCGCCAGTCGAGCGACAGGCCGGCGGCGACGGCGCCGAGGCCTGCTGCCTTGAGGAGGCGTCGTCGTGCGGCGCCGGCCGGGTTCAGGGTGTTGCGATCGTCCTGTTGCATCGGGTTCTCCTCCTTGGTTGGCGGCATGGTAGCAGCCGCGGCCGGTTGCGGGGCAGGGCTGGACTCGTGCCCCGCGGCACTCCGTTCGCCGCGGTGAGGCCGCTCACTCCCCGAAGCTGCAGGTACCGGCGTCGCCGGTCAGCGACCCCAGTGCTCCGAATACAGGCTGCTCGAAGAAGGCGACGGCACTTTCGATGGCGGTGCAACAGGTCGCCCCGACGGTGGCGCTGTAGGTGAGTTCGTCGGTGCCCGTCATCAAGGCGCGGACGGTGTAGGTCGTGTTGGCGGGCTGGGGGTAGGTCGTGCTCACGGTGACGGGTTCGCCGTCTGGTGAGACCGTGGCGCCGAAGGTGCTGAGGTCGCTCGTGGCACCGTAGTACCCCACCAGGCTGAAGCTGGCGTTGGCAGCGAGGGTGAGAACGAAGGTCACGTCGCAGCCCTCGGTCGTCGACTGGGCGTGGGCCGGGAGCGCGCCCGAGGCGGACGCGGGGGGTCTGCCAGTCGAGCGACAGGCCGGCGGCGACGGCGCCCAGGCCGGCGGCCTTGAGGAGGCGTCGGCGGGCGGCGCCGGCCGGGTTCAGGGTGTTGCGATCGTCCTGGTGCATCGGGGTTTCTCCTTGGGTTCACGGGATCGTAGCAGCGAGGGCCGGGGCGGTTGGCGAGGTTGCCGTTGGGTTTCTCAGTGGCTCCGGCCCTCGCCCGTCTTGCACGGGCTCTCGTGCCGTCGGGCGGGTAGATTGCTATGGTTGCGTCTGCGCGAGGGGTCTCTCGCCGTCGATCGGGGGCAGAGGCTCGCACGAGAGCTGGAGGGGGTCGAGAGTCCTCAGGCTGGCGGAGATACCGGCGGCCGTTCCCCGCAACTGAACCATGAGCGAAACCGTGAGCGATCCAGCCGACGCGAATGCCGTTCAGGACGCTCCCCCCGAGCGTCTGTGGACTCTTTCGGAGCGCCTCGTGGAGGGGCCTGGTGTGGTGCCGATGGAGCCGCGCCTGCGGATCGGCGTCAGCGCCTGCCTGCTCGGCGATGAGGTGCGTTTCAATGGCGGCCATAGTCGCGACGGCTTCCTCTTTCGGACGCTGAGTCAGTACGTCGAGTGGGTTCGCGTGTGCCCGGAGGTAGAGATCGGTCTGGGGACGCCGCGCGAGAGCATCCGGCTGGTGAAGCGCAACGACGACGTGCGCCTCGAGGCACCGAAGAGTGGGGCGGACCACACCGATGCCATGAATGCCTGGTCCAACGAGGCCGTCGACGATCTGGCAGGTCTCGACCTCCACGGTTTCGTCTTCAAGAAGGACTCGCCCAGTTGTGGCCTGTATCGGGTCCGCATCTATGACGGAACGACGGGCTATGCCGAGCGCAGCGGCCGCGGGCTCTTCGCCGACCGACTCGTCGCGCGTTTCCCCACGCTGCCGGTCGAGGAGGACGGGCGGCTCAACGACGCCGGCCTGCGCGAGAACTTCATCGAACGCATCTTCGTGCACCAGCGCTGGTTGAAGCATCGCCAGGAAGACCCGGGCCCGGGCGGACTGGTGCGGTTCCACACCGCGCACAAGATGAGCCTGCTGGCTCACGACACGGAGATCTACCGCCAGCTCGGTCGCCTGGTTGCCGGCGCCGACGGCACCGACTTCGAGACCCGGTCGCGTGAGTACGAGACGCTGCTTGCCAGGTCGATGGCCAGGGTTGCCAGCCGGGGCCGGCATGCGAACGTCTTGCAGCACCTGGCCGGCTTCCTGAAGGAAGCCCTGACGGCCGACGAGAAGGTGGAACTCAACGAGATGGTCGACGACTACCGCGCCGGCCTGTTACCGCTCGTCGTGCCGATCACGCTGCTCAAGCATCATTTCCGGCGCCACGGCGCTCCGGACTGGGTCGACGAGCAGGTCTATCTGAGTCCCTATCCAAAGGAACTCATGCTGCGCAACCACGTCTAGTCGCGGCCACGACAAGACGCCGACCCAACTCCTGCGAGGGGTGGGTGCCGACGACGACTGGCACGGTTGCGTAGTCGACCGACTGGTAGCGTAGAACGATGATGTCAACACGGAGCCTCGTTGCCGTCCCCCTCGTTCTGTATTCGGTTCTGCTGGCGGCGTGCGCGGCGCCCGGCCCTGAGCCGGCGGACTCTGTCTTCCTGGGTGGGCCGATCCTGACGATGGACGGTGCCGAACCGTCGTACGTGGAGGCGGTGGCGGTGCGCGACGGGCGCGTGGTCTTCGCCGGTGACGACACGGAGGCGAGTCGGTACGAGGGCCCCGAGACGGTGGTGCGCGATCTCGAGGGGCGCACGCTGATGCCGAGTTTCCTCGACGCGCACGGGCACTTCATGTTCGCGCTGCAGATGGTGTCGGAGGTCAACGTCGCCAACCCGCCGGTGGGGCCGTCGACCGACATCCCGTCGACGATCGCCGCGATCGAGGCGTTCCAGGCGCAGGCGCAGGTGCCCGAAGGGGGTTGGATCCGCGGCTGGGGCTACGACCAGGAGGGGCTCGCCGAAGGTCGCCACATCACGAAGTTCGATCTCGACGAGCACTTCCCGAACCACGCCGTGATGCTGGTGCACGTGTCGCAGCACGGCGCGGTGCTGAACTCGCTGGCGCTCGAGTTGGCGGGGATCGACGAGTCGACGGTTGCGCCGGAGGGCGCGGTGATCAACCGGGTGGCGGGGACCCGCGAGCCCGAGGGACTGTTGATGGAGGGCGCCTTCTCGATGGCGGCCGCCGTGGTGCCGGCTCCGACCGTCGACGAGTTTTTGGAACGGCTCGAACCGGCCCAGCAGATGTACGCCCGCGAGGGCTACACCCACATGCAGGACGGCTACACGAGCGCCGCTGCACTCGAGTTCCTGCAGCGTGCCGCGCGCGACGGTCGGCTGTTCCTCGACCTGGTGTCGCTGCCGGGCGCCGGGGATGCCGATTCGTTTCTCGGTAGTCCCGACCATCCCTTCGGTGAGTACCACGGCGGGCTCAAGTTGCAGGGCGTGAAGATCATCGGCGACGGCTCACCGCAGGCGAGAACGGCGTTCATGTCGGTGCCCTATCTCACCGGCGCCCCCGACGGCACGCCGGGATGGCGCGGCGAGCCGAACCTGGCTACCGAAGACCTGCAGGCACTCGTCGACCGGGTGGTCGAGGCCGGCGTGCAGTTGTTCATCCACGCCAACGGCGACGCGTCGATCGATCAGGCGATCGAAGTGGTGGAGGGCGCCGGGCTGACGGCGGCCGACGATGCCCGCACCGTGGTCATCCACTCGCAGTTCCAGCGGCCCGACCACTTCGAGCGCTACCTGGCGCTCGGCATGACGCCGTCGTACTTCACCAACCACACGTTCTTCTGGGGCGACGTCCATCGCGCCAACGTCGGCGAGGAGAAGGCGGGCTTCACGAGTCCGCTGCGCTCGGCGAAGGCGGCGGGCGTGCGGTTCTCGAACCACCACGACTTCAACGTCACGCCGCTGTCGCCGATGTTCATGGTGTGGAGTGCGATGGCGCGCGAGTCGCGCAGCGGGGTGGTGGTCGGCGCCGACGAGCGCGTCGACGCCTACACGGCGCTGCAGGCGCTCACCACCGGCCCGGCCTGGCAGGTGTTCGAGGAGAACGACAAGGGCCGGATCGCCGAAGGCCTGCGGGCGAACTTCGTGATCCTGACGGCCGATCCTGTCGAGACCCCGGTCGAGTCGATCCGCGACATCGAGGTCGTCGAGACGATCCACGACGGGCGAACGGTCTACCGGAGGGACTGACAACTGGGATGTGGCGACCCCGGCAACCCTGGAGGTGTTCGTCGTGGCAGACTGCGCGCGATGCGGCATGTGTTCTGGTTGAGGTCGGGGTTGTTGGCGGGGCGGACGGGTCCGAATGCGGACCCTTGGGATCCCGTTGAGCTGGCCTCCGGGGGGATCGGTGCGGTGGTGTCGGTGAACGACGCCGCGCAGGTCGATGCGCGGGCGCTGGCCGAGGCGGGGATCGATCACGGGCACTTCCCGTTCTCGGCGGTGGCGCCGCCGATGCCGGGTGACGTCGAGATCTGCGCTGAGGCGCTACCGAGAGCCCTCGACTACACGTTGTCGTCGATCCGCTCCGGCCGCGCCGTGCTGGTGCACTGCCAGGCCGGCAAGGATCGCACCGGCATGGTGATGAGCTACTACCTCATGCGCGAGGAAGGCCTGAGCGCCACCGAAGCGATCGCCGAAGTGCGCCGGGTCCGGCCGATCGCCCTATCAGCGGTCGGTTGGGAAGAGATGGCGCTCGAGGTCTTCGAGCGCCTGGCAACCCTTCGGGTTGCTAGGCAGTTCGCTTTGCGAACTGCTGGCAACTAGGGACTGCGACAACGGCAGCCCTTTGGGCTGCTTGGCAGTTGCTTCGCAACTGCTGGCAATCGAGATAGCGAACGTTGTGGTTGCGGCAACCCTTCGGGTTGCCGCAAGACGCTAGTGATTGCCTAACCGCGACGGTGGCTTTGGCTAGCGAACCGCTGGCAGTCGAGCCGCCGGGGTCGAAGAGTCAGCGATATCGCAGTCGCCGGGATCGTTGGTGTAGATGCCGTGGGTGGTGTTGGCGCCGCTGCCGGTCCTGCTGTTGGAATAGGAATCAGCCCTGGTATCGCAGCACTGAGCGCTGACGGTGAAGAAGAGGGTATCTGCACCGCTGGCGGTGTAGTTGAACCCCAGCGTCGAGCTGACGCTCGGTGCCTGGTTCCAACTGGCGCTCAGGGCCTGGGTCCCGCCACCACCGGTCGAGATGGCGGTCAGGGTTGCACCGCCGTTGGCCGTCATCTCGGCGGTGTAGTTGCCCGGGGAGGAGAAGGTCAGGGCGTACGCAACCGTGCAGCCATCGGTCATCGTGGCCTCTGCGTGCGCCGGCAGCGCACCGAGACGGATCGCCGGCTTCGACCAGTCGATGCCGATCTGCGTGGCGACGGCCCCGAGACCGAGAGCCTTGAGCAGGCGCCGGCGCGCTGCGCCGTTCGGGTTGTGACGTGAATCATCGTTCGTCGAACCGTGGCTCATCGGGAGTTCCTCTTTCGTTGGTCCTGGGGTTGACGCGCGAGTCTACCAGCGGCGGCAGCCCTTTGGGCTGCTTGGCAGTTGCTTCGCAACTGCTGGCAATCGAGGCGGCGAACGTTGCGGTTGCTTGGGAGTCTGGTCCCTTGGCTGCGAGATCGTTCGTCGTAGCGGGGGATTCGTGACGGCGCGGCGAGCGCAGCTCGCCGAGCCGACACACCGAATCCCTTCGACCGTGAGGCCGTGAAGCGTGCCCCAGATCGTCGTAGCGCAGGAGGCGACCGCGGAGAGGTAGCGGAGCTACCTCGCACAAGGGGACGAGCGAGGACACGGCGAGATGGGGTGCGATCCGCGGCCGGCCGATCTCGAGAAGCTGGTGCGCCCGAAGGGATTCGAACCCCTGACCTACGGCTCCGGAGGCCGTCGCTCTATCCAGCTGAGCTACGGGCGCACGAAATCTTGAGTTGAGTCTTCTGAGATGAAGGGGGTTTTAGTGGGGTGAGCGAGGGGATTTGAACCCCCGACCACTGGAACCACAATCCAGCGCTCTACCGACTGAGCTACGCTCACCATACTTTGAAACAACCTGGCCTGCCTGGAGGGATTCGAACCCCCGACCCGCGGCTTAGAAGGCCGCCGCTCTATCCAGCTGAGCTACAGGCAGCCACACTTCATCACGTTCCGGACGGTTCGCGGTTCGCGGTGCGGGTGCTGGTCGGGGCGCCCAGATTTGAACTGAGGACCCCCTGCGCCCAAGGCAGGTGCGCTACCAGACTGCGCCACGCCCCGACAAAACCAAGGGCGTGAGTGTAAGGTAGCCGCCGACGCGTGTCAATTTGATGTCGGCCCATTCTGCCAGCCCGGAAGAGGGTGAATTCCCGTCCCAGTCGCGGGCGCTGTTGACGCCCGGCGCGATGCCGCCGGCGTCTCATTTCGGTCTGACGATGATGCGTCACGTCGTGGCTACGGGGCTGCGCTATGCGCTCTTTCAATTGGGTGCGCCCATGCCCGACGGGCCGCCGATCCGGCTGGTCGGATTGCGGCTCCTTCTCGACCGGAAACCTCTGGCCGATCTGTTGGCCGGCAGCGAGGACGAGCGACCCTTGCTCGCCGCATTGCTCGACCCGGCTGCCACGGTGGAGGGCGACCTGCCGCGGCGGCTGGCCGGGGCGGTGGCGTTCCACCGCTTCCGGATCCGGCTGCAGCGTCGTGCCCGCCTGCGGCCTCGCACGCTGCCGCCCGGTGCGACGCCGGCCCTCAACGGCGAGTTGGTGATGCGTCATCTGCAGGAGCGGGCGCCGGTGCTGGGAGACGCCGTGCTGGGGGAACTGATCTCGGTGCTGCGGCGACAGTCGCTGGCGGATCGTGTGCCGTCGCTGGGACCCGCTGCGCGGGCGGCCTGGAAGTCGGGGAACGCCGCCGTGGCGGACCTCGGGATGCTCGATCCGTTCCAGGGGCCTTGGTCGTTCCCGGGCGCGGGGTGTGAAGTGCCGGCGCCGGATCTCGCCGGGCAGGCGCCGCCCGTCCATCGATCGTCGAGGCGGCGCGGTGCGTTCCGCGAGATCTATCGTTGCGTGCTGACCGAACTCGCTCCTGTGTTCGATGCGCTCGGCGAGGGCGCCGTGGCCGACGGCACGCTGTCGCGCGCCGATGACCTCTTCTTCGTGCCGTTCCCGCTGCTCGACGAACTGACGATCGGCAAGCGGCCCAGGTGGCTCGACGGCGCGGTTGCCACCAACCGGGCCGAGCGCGATCGGTTGCTGCAGTCGGGCGAACATCCGGACCGGATGTGGAAGGCGCCGCCGCTCGAAGTCGGCGCAGTCGGTACGGTCGAGGCCTGGTCGCTCGGACCGCTGACGCCGGTGCCCTAGACGATGAGCGAAGCCGAGACTCCCGGGCCGGATTCCGATTCGCAGTTCGTCGAGGAACTGGATCGCGACGACGTACCCCTGCACGAGGTTCGCAAGGCGCTCAGCGACCTGGGGCGAGTCGACGCCTGGCTGTTCGGCTGGCGGGCGCTGCGCGTGACCTGGTTGCCGAAGATCGTCGCACTCGGCCGCGCGCGACAGTGGGCGCTCGACATCGGCGCCGGCGGCGGTCAGGGCCCGGCGGCGATCGGCCGTTCAGCCGGCCGGCGCGGCGTCGTACTCGAGGTGGTGTCGCTCGATCGCAAGCTGAGCCATCTCGTGGCGGGACGCCGGTTCGGCGTTTCGAAGGCGGTGGTCGCCGACGCCGGTGCGCTGCCTTTCGCCGACGGCAGCTTCGACTGGGCGATCTCGACCTTGTTCTTCCACCACCTCGACGCCGAGGCCAAACGCAGCACGCTCGAAGCGATGCTGAGGGCGGCTCGCGAGGCGGTGATCGTGGTCGATCTGCGCCCCAGCCGCTGGGCCGAGGGACTGCTGCGAACCCTCTTCCCGCTACTCGGTTTCTCGCGCATCAGCATCGACGACGGCATCGTCTCGATCCGCCGCAGCTGGGATCTCGAGCGCTGGCGGAGCATCCTCGGCGGCCTGCGGGTGCGCGAACTGCGGCGTCGTTTCCCGTCGCGCGTCGCGCTGGTCGTCGAGCCGGACTGAGGCGGCCCCACGTGGCGGTCGAAGGGTGGTTCAACCGACCCTTCGTGCGTTGACATCGGCTCCGACGGTTCCCTAAGATATGGGGTCCCGAGTCCCTTTCACGGGCTCCACATCTTCCTCGGTAGCTCAATGGTAGAGCATTCGGCTGTTAACCGAATTGTTGGGGGTTCAAGTCCCTCCCGAGGAGCCAGATCTTCCAAGACCCCGGCCCTTACATCAGCCTGATCGATTCGACCCGGCCTCGCGGCTCATCGGATTCGCCTAGACGCTCGATTTGCGGCCTTGATAAGCAATCCAATCGCGAGGAATCCGGATGCCTACCAAGACGATCACGCTCGGCGACCGGGGTGAGTTCACCCCTCGATCCGCGGCCTGGAACCTGAGCGTCGCAGAGCTCTACGAACGCAGTCTCGCTGACGGTGAGGCGGTGCTCTGCGACGACGGTCCGCTGGTGGCCGAAACCGGCAAGTTCACCGGCCGCAGCCCCAACGACAAGTTCGTGGTGCGCGAGTCGACCACCGAGGACGACATCTGGTGGGGCGACGTCAACCGTCCGATCGAGCAGGAGCAGTTCGACGGCGTCTACGAGAAGGTCAAGGCCTACGCCGCGGACACGGACGTCTACGTGTTCGAAGGCTACGCCGGCGCCGATCCCGAGTACCGCATTCCGATCCGGGTGGTCACCCAGCGCGCCTGGCACAGCATCTTCGCCCACAACATGTTCGTGCGCGAGGACGACCCGGCGGTGCTCGAGAGCTTCGCCCCCGAGGCCCACGTGATCGACCTGCCCGGTCTTGTCGCCGACCCCGCTACGGACGGCACCAACAGCTCGACCTTCATCCTGCTCAACCTTGCTGAGCGCCTGGTGCTGATCGGCGGCACCGAGTATGCCGGCGAGATCAAGAAGAGCATCTTCTCGATGATGAAGTACCTGCTGCCCAAGCAGGGAGTTCTCAGCATGCACTGCAGCGCCAACTACGGCGCCGATCGCGACGACGTGGCGCTGTTCTTCGGCCTGTCGGGCACCGGCAAGACGACGTTGAGTTCGGACCCCGAACGCACCCTGATCGGCGACGACGAGCACGGCTGGAGCGACACCGGCACCTTCAACATCGAAGGCGGCTGCTACGCCAAGGTGATCCGCCTCTCCGAGGAGAACGAGCCCGAGATCTACGCCACCACCCGGCGCTTCGGCACGATCCTCGAGAACGTGGTGATCGACCCCCACACCCGCAAGCTCGACCTCGACGACGATTCGAAGACCGAGAACACCCGCTCGTCGTATCCGGTCACGCAGCTCGACAACGTCGACGTCAGTGGCTGCGCCGGCCAGCCGAAGGCCGTCGTCTTCCTGACCTGCGACGCCTTCGGCGTGCTGCCGCCGATCGCACAGCTCGACGAGGCCCAGGCGATGTACCACTTCCTGGCCGGCTACACCGCCAAGGTGGCCGGCACCGAGCGCGGCGTCACCGAACCGACGGCGACCTTCAGCACCTGCTTCGCCGCTCCCTTCATGCCGCTGCGCCCCGAGGTCTACGCCCACATGCTGGGCGAGAAGATCCGCCAGCACGACGCCAAGGTGTGGCTGATCAACACCGGCTGGTCGGGGGGCCCCCCGGGGGTCGGCGACCGCATGCCGCTGCGCTACACCCGTCGCATGGTGCGAGCGGCCCTGTCGGGCGAGCTGGCCGACGTGGAGACGCGCACCGATCCGGTGTTCGGCTTCACCGTGCCGACGGCGGTCGAAGGTGTGCCCTCGGAGATCCTCGATCCGCGCTCGACCTGGAGCGACGGCGCCGCCTACGACGAGAAGGCCGCGAAGCTCGCCGAGATGTTCGTGCGCAACTTCGAGAGCTTTGCCGATCACGCCGGCGAAGAGATCGTGGCCGCGGGGCCGCGTCTGGCCGGAACGAACGCCTAGCGGCGGCGAACGGCGCGGCCTCTAGGAGCGGGTCGCCGGCACAACCGACGCCGGATCGACCAGCTCGCGCTCGCCGGCATGGCGCAGCAGGGCGGCCGTTCCGCCCTGGAAGTAGTAGGCCTCGTGGCCGGCGTTGCGCAGCCGCTCGGCGAGGTCGGCGCTCTTGAACTCGAGCTCGCAGCAGACGAGATAGGTGGGACCCTTGCGCATGTGGTCGACGGCCTTGAGCGCGTCGTTGAAGCCGAGGCGCAGGGCGCCCGGGTAGTGCCAGGCCGAGTAGGCGGCCGCCGAGCGCAGGTCGAGCAGGGTGGCGTCGTCGGGAACGCGGTCGATGGCGAGCGAGGCCGCCTTCTCGCTCTCGGCGGGGATCTGGTAGTAGCGCAGGTCGATGCGCCAGGCGTCCTTCGCCGCCTGCTGCAGGCCGGCGATATCGAGCTCGGCCTCGGCTTCGGCGAGGCGGTCGGGCTTGGCGTTGGTGGTCGGCCCGCGGCCCTCGAGGGCGCAGTACTCCTGGATCTTCGAGGACATCTCGAAGGTCTCGATCTTCTGGGCGATCTCGATGATCTCGGACTTGTCGAAGCCGATCAGCGGGCGCAGCACGGGCACGCTGGCGGGCGCTTCGACGGCGGCGAGGTTGCCGAGGGTCTGGGAGGAGACCTGGCCGAGGGCGTCGCCGGTGATGAGCGCGCGAGTCGAACTGGCCGCGAGAATCGGTTCGGCGCCGTAGATCATCAGCCGCTTGAGCAGCACCTGCCACAGCGTGGGGTCGGTCTTGTCGCGCAACTGGTGCACCCAGGGTCGCAGGTCGACGACCCGCATCTGAGGCTTGCTGCCCCAGCACCAGCGGTCGGTGAAGGTGCGCACGACTTCGAGCACCTCGTGGAAGTGCTCGCGGTCGCCGAGGTTGTAGAACAGGAAGTCGAGGGCGAGGCCGCGCTTGGTCATCAACCAGGCGGCGACCACCGAGTCGATGCCGCCCGAGACGAGGGTCAGCGCGCGGCCCTCACAACCCACCGGCAGGCCACCGGCGCCGGGTTGACGGTCGGTGAAGAAGTGGGCGCCCTGGCGGGTCAGCTCGATGCTGGCGCTGAACTCCGGATGCTTGAGGTCGACGCCGGCGCTGCGCTCGAGCAGGCGCCGGCCGAGTTCACGTTCGATGTCGTCGGAGTTGTAGTCGACGAGTTCGCGCACGCTCGATCGGCGGGCGCGCACCGCGAAGGTGCGCCCGACGACCGAGTCGCCGAAGAAGCGTTCGCCCTGATCGACGAGTTCCTCCAGCGGCGCGAGCGGCAGGGTCTCGATGCGCGAGAAGGACTGGATTCCGAAGATCCGTCCGAGCAGGGTTTCGACCGGCTCGGAGGCGTGGACGTAGAGACGACCGCGGGTGGTGACGACCTCGCAGTCGACGTGGTTCGACTGCAGCGCGTCTTCGATGTTGCGGCTCAGGCGGTTGCGGAAATTGACCAGGGTGCGGCCGCGCTTGGTTCCGAGGTCGCCGGAAAAGCGGATCAGGTAGTGGTGGTCTCGGGTGGGCATGATGTCGGTCCGAACTCCCGATTATGCCCCGAGGGCGACCTCGGAGTGTGGATCGAGGTCTCGAATCACAGCCTTTCCGCACGGCGGCGGCGCGGCGGTCGGGTGGTACCATTTTGTGTCGAGCCCGGGCCTGTTCCACCCCTTCCGGAGATTCCCATGATCCCTCCCTCAAGCGAGAACCCGTCGTCGCATTTCGACAGTCTCGAGGACTACTTCGAGCAGTACCGTCGCTCGATCGACGACCCGGCGGGTTTCTGGGACGAGCAGGCGCAGGCGCTGGCCTGGTTCCGCCAGCCCGCCTTCGACGGGCGCTGGGACTTCGAGGCCGTCGACTGTGCCTGGTTCGAGGGCGGCACGCTGAACGCGTCGTACAACTGTGTCGACCGCTGGGCGGCCGTGCAGCCCGAGAAGACGGCGATCATCTGGGCCTCGGACGAAGTGGGCGAGTACCGGCACATCAGCTACCGCGAGCTGCGCCGCGAGGTGTCGCGCTTCGCCAACGTCTTGAAGGCGCAGGGCGTGCGGCGTGGCGACCGGGTGTGCATCTACCTGCCGATGATCCCCGAACTGGCCTACGCCATGCTGGCCTGTGCGCGGCTCGGCGCCGTCCACTCGATCGTGTTCGCGGGCTTCTCGGCGACCAGCCTTCGTGACCGCATCGAGGACGCCGGTTGTCGACTGCTGATCACCGCCAACGAGGGCCTGCGCGGCGGCAGGACCATTCCGCTCAAGGCGACGTCGGACACCGCGGTCGAGTCGCTCAGCGTCGTCGAGTCGATGATCGTGGTGCGCCGCACCGACACCGAGGTGCCGATGAAGGAGGGGCGCGACGTCTGGTACCACGAGGTCGCGGCTCGCGAGCGCGCCACCTGTCCGGTCGAGGAGATGGACGCCGAGTCGCCGCTCTTCGTGCTCTACACCTCGGGTTCGACCGGCCGACCGAAGGGGCTGCTGCATACGACCGGCGGCTACCTGGTGTACGCGGCGACCACCCATCGGCTGGTCTTCGACCTGCGGCCCGACGACGTCTACTTCTGCGCCGCCGACATCGGCTGGATCACCGGCCACAGCTACATCGTCTACGGGCCGCTCGCCAACGGCGCCACCACGGTGATGTTCGAGTCGGTCCCCACCTACCCCGACGCCGGTCGCTACTGGAAGGTGGTCGAGGACCTCGGGGTCAACATCTTCTACACCGCGCCGACCGCGCTGCGAGCGGTGGCCCGCGAGGGCAACGACTTCGTCACCGGCCACGATCGCAGTTCGTTGCGCGTGCTGGGCACGGTGGGCGAGCCGATCAACCCGGAGATCTGGACCTGGTACCACGAGGTGGTCGGCGAGAAGCGCTGCTCGGTGGTCGACACCTGGTGGCAGACCGAAACCGGCGGCATCATGATCACGCCGCTGGCCGGAGTCACGCCCATGAAGCCCGGCTCGGCGACGCTGCCGTTCTTCGGCTGCGAGCCGGTGCTGGTCGACGGCGAAGGGCGTGAGCTCGAAGGCAACGGCGTGACCGGCAACCTCTGCCTGAAGCGGTCGTGGCCCGGGCAGGCACGCACCATCTACGGCGACCACGAACGCTACGGCGAGACCTACTTCTCGCAGTACAAGGGGCTGTACTTCGCCGGTGACGGTTGTCGCCGCGACGACGACGGCTACTACTGGATCACCGGTCGCGTCGACGACGTGCTCAACGTCTCGGGTCATTCAGCGAGGTGGAAAATATGTTTCAATCAGTTTCGATCGTTTACTTTAGACGAAGAATTTGACTGTATTTAAGATAGACCCAAATGAATGCCGGTTTGGTTCCGGATTTCTCGGCGTACATTGGCGGTGGTACTGGATGGTCTTTGGTGAAGAGAATATTATTGCGAATATCGCTTAAGTGTTTATGAACATGACCCCTGTGCGTTTGATTTGTCTGGAATATTCACTCTGGAGTAATGGTCTGGAATAGATGAAAATTATATGTAGGTTTGAACGAAGGATCGAATGAACATGGTAAAAGATTGAGAATTTAGAACCTATCGAATTAGCGGAAGATATGGAGGGTTGTTTAATATCGGGGGAAATAAAGTCTCTATTTGAATGTCGAAAATGGCTATTGGGATTATCTCTCGAGAAGGTCTTCAAAGTACAATAATCGAAAGTTGCGTATGTGAATTGGCGAAAAGGGTATAATGGAAGAATGTAGAGGTTGATTTAATCTTGCCCTATTTTGAAGCAGTAAAAGAAGTAGTGACTTCGAATTCAAATGATGGTTTGGGTGTTTTAATCAATAGCGTCGGAACCACAATCACTTGATATCGCAGATCAATTGGTGTAGGTGTCGAGGGATTGGTAGAGTTATTTCTGTCATGTATCAAGGCCGAAGTTCAGAATATGGATGTTATCAATGTTTGTTTAATATGCCAGGAGATCGTAATTTAATCCTCGACAGATATTGGGTAAATGGATTTAACATTTACTCTGGCCAAACATCGTGGTTCGGGTTTGATATTCTGGATTGAATTTAGGTCAGATTGATCAAAATCAAAAATCCGACAATGTTGATGACTTTCAAGGAACATCTTCGAACAGACGTTCTTTGATCTAATAGATGATGAGTAACAAAATATAGAATATTTTAAAAATGTGTTGGTTACTGATGTATTTAGTTATAGAACCTTGTAGATTAGTTGTGGATGGATGAAGTGTGGTTTGACTTAATCAAATGAGGAAAAGGTTTAAAGGATCTTTTCTGTTCCTTAGGTAGTGAGTGGGAACTTTTATTGACAATTGCTCTTTTTCTTAGTTGTGGTTCGAGTGGATTGCCCCATCTAGCGTGGATTTGGGAACCATATTCAAGGATGGGAGTTGGACAGTAGATGATCAAAGTAAGACACTTGTCGAAGTTATGGTGCTTGGAGAAAATTATTCTGGCACGATAAATGACAAAAATCCGATAAAACTTGATTGGTATTATGGATATCAGAGCACATTGGGAAAGAATTAATGTTTTTGCGTAAAATGGGAACGATTTCAGGATAGTAGTCAATTGTATGCAAGATTAGGGAATGACACCAAACATCATTTTATCGTCATTGTAGGCAGATGATTTGTTCGAATCTGACAGGTGATGCAACTATTCATCTTTCGAAAAGATAATGGAGACTTGTTTGTATTAAAAAACCCTATGTCTATGGTGCTGGAATTGGTTCAAATGTCCTGAAAGTTCGCGATTTTATATTTTTTAAGTAAAAGTGATGATCTCAAAGTAAGTAGTTAAACATTTAATGGTTCTGGTAAAAAAATGGAAAAATGGTTGAGAGCTTGATCAATGATGGTTTTGAATGAATGCTTAAAAGGAGAATCCGGATCATTACTTAATGGCAGTTAACTGTCTGGCTAAAAATGATAATTTCGTCGGTTCCTGGCGGAAAAAGACAAGTCGATTTGAAATTTCTTGTCCAAAATGAAAAATAAAAAAAATTAGAGTTTAAAAGATTTCAAAAAATTTTAGGAAAGTAATTTTTTATCAATTGTTAAAATAGACAAATGGTTAGCAAAAGTTTAATCAATTCAGTGTCTGCATCAAAAGGTAAAAAATGAAAAAATTTTGAGAGAATTTTAGTTTTCGGTATTTTAGTCGGTTTGGCATTTGCGGATTGGTGAGATCAATTGGACGTCGGCTGGAACGGTTTCTTTCTGAACGATTTATTTCAGCGGTTCGGCGATATTGGTCAAACATTTTGCGGCATTTGAAGTTTTCAGATCCACTATTGCCTTGAATTATGTGTTTATCAGGACGTGGAACATTTGATTCATGCAATGTCGGTGGTATGTTTGTGGATATTGGTACAGTAATATGGGGTAAAACCTTATGCTCTTATCACTTTGTTTTAGTCTGCGTACCCATGCGATCAGACGTGCAATCTGATGGGATGGGACGATCGGTAATTTGGAAATTAATGCACGATTGTGCTAAAAATGCAATCTTGGCGTCTTGATGAGGATGCGGATATTTGAGGCGAGATCAGGGGAATTTAACGTATATTTTGATGCGGTGATTTGGTCAAGTAACTCAATTTGCCGTGTTTTTGTCGAGTCTTTTTAATGATCTTGATTTTTTGATGCGGAAAAATTAAGTGAATTATCGAATATAATTATTTCGGGTTAGGTGATCTTTGGCGATTTTGGTGGTAGGTAGGTAATTTATTAGTAGAATTGAACGAATAGTATGGGCTTTGAGTTGAAATCGACAAAATATCGACAAATTATTTAGTATATGTTTAACATTTTTGGAGAAATGCAATGAGGTTGTCTTCGGCGATAAATTCAAATGTACTGAGATGCTTGAATCACGATGGCACGGACTATTGTCGGCAACAATTGTGGCAAGTGGTACTTAACACGTCGAGAAGAACAATCCGTGATGTTGAGTGGTTTGGGCCCCTCAGGAGGGTCGAGTGTGTATTGTAGTTGTCAAGGGGGTACTAAACTTGATGATGTTGGAGCCGGCACCATCGTCTAGTTCTGGGATTG
>CALOFD010000017.1:0-22067 GCA_942492505.1 Thermoanaerobaculia bacterium | reverse complement strand
CCGCGCCCTCGTGGCGGTTCTGCTGCCGGCCTCGGCGGTGGTCCTGCTGACTGCGCCGGGGTGGGTGTACGCCCTGCCCTGGAACGCGGGTACCGAAGGGGGCGCCGCCGCCCTCGGCTTGACCGTGCTGGCGCTGGTGTATCTGGTTCGTTTCGGCCTTTCCCTGCGCGGGGAGTCGGCATGACCGCGGCGTCCCACGTTCTCGAGATGCGCGACGTGCTGCTGCGGATGGCGGCTCGCGGAGCGACCGGAACCATGATCGTGCAGGCGGAGGGGAGGGTGCTGGCAGTCTCGTTCGAGCAGGGCGAGATCGTTTCGGCCGACCTGAACGAGGCTTTCGAAGAGGGCCTCGGGCCGGTCCTGGTCGCCGAAGGATTCATGTCTGCTCGCGAGATGGGGCAGGTGGGTGAGGGTCTGCGCGGCCTCTCGCAGGCGGTTCCCCGCTTGCGCGAAGGAGGAGCGATCGACGAGCCGGAGTTGCAGCTCGGGCTGCGCGCCTATGTGTCCGATCTCCTGCTGCGACTGCTGCGCTGGGACGAACGCGACTTCCAGTTCTACGACAGCGACAGCCTCGACGAGGTGGTGAGGTTGTACCCGATCTCGGTCGAGGAGCTGCTGGTCAGCGCAGCGGATGAAGTCCCGGGACTGCTGGGTGGTGAGGTCCCGAAGCTCGGAAAGGCGACCTATCGCCGGGTGATGGGGCCGAACGACATGGGCGGCGAGTCGAGAGGCCGTCGCGGCGGTGGCGCTTCTCTCACGCGGCTCGAAGAGCGTGCGATTCGACTCGCCGATGGCGCGACTCCGTCGTCGCGCTATTGCGAGGAGCTGGGGAGCGACGAACACCGAGTGCGCTTCGCGCTCTACAGACTCCTCGAAGCGCGACTCATCGAGCCGTACGAGGAGGCTCTCGACCTGGCGCCGCCGGGCTTCGATCCAGATCACGAGTCGCCCGCAGAGACGAGAGGCGGAAGCTTCGAGGAGCTGCTGGGGGCGGCGCAACCGGGGGAAGACACTCTTGCGGGCCTGCGAGGTCCGGCGCTCGCTCCAACCAGTCGACGGGAGTGGGAGCGCTTCTTCGACGGCCTCTCTCTCGCCTGGGCCTGCATCCTGGGCATGGCGGCGATCGGCTTCCTGGTGATCACCGTCGTCATGGCTCCGTCGGCCCGGGACTGGGTCCTGCCGTTTCCGTGGCAGGGAAAGGCGCGCCAGGAGATGTTGCAACGCCAGTGGCAGGCGGTCGACCTGCGCTTGCGAGGCGCCCTGGTTGCCGACTTCCTGCTGCTCGGCGAGTTGCCGAAGGAACTCGGGCACCTGACGGAGAAGGGGCTCCTCTCGGCTCGAGACCTCTACGGACCCGATGGCAGTTGGCTTGCCTATCGCCAGCGCGAGGACGGCTACACCGTCGGCTCGAGCGCCAGCCCTGCGTCGATGGTCCGGGAACACTCGACCGCCGGTGACTGGTTGCTCGATCCAGACGTCCTCAGCGGGACTCAACAGCTGCTCGATCGCCCGTTGATCCTGCTCGACTGAGGGAGTCCGGCGGCTCGAAGCCGCTTGCGGGGTCGCACGACGCCGAAGGCCAGAGGCGTCGGGTTGCCCGCGAACCTGCGGGAATAAATATCTTAGCCGATTGTTGTCACATCATGAGGCCGCAAGGGTTGACAGTGAGAAACTGAGATCCTATTCTCAAACCTGCGTATTTTCCTAGAGGAGTTACAACTCGTGAGCAAGATCATCGGTATCGACCTCGGAACGACCAACAGCGTCGTTTCGGTGATGGAAGGGGGAGAGGCGAAGGTCATCCCCAATTCTGAAGGCAGCAGAACGACCCCCTCGGTGGTCGCCTTCACCAAGGACGGCGAAAGGCTGGTCGGCCAGGTTGCGAAGCGCCAGGCGGTGACCAACCCCCAGAACACCGTGTTCTCGATCAAGCGCTTCATGGGCCGTCGCTATGACGAGATCAGTGAAGAGTCCAAGATGGTCCCCTATGGCGTCGAGCGTGCCGACAACGGCGACGTTCGGATCAAGGCGACCGGCAAGCAGTACTCTCCGCCGGAGATCTCCGCGATGGTGCTTCAGAAGCTGAAGCAGGCCGCCGAGGACTACCTCGGTGAGCCGGTCGATCGGGCCGTCATCACCGTGCCTGCCTACTTCAACGACGCCCAGCGTCAGGCCACCAAGGATGCCGGCAAGATCGCCGGACTCCAGGTCGAGCGGCTGGTCAACGAGCCGACCGCTGCGGCTCTGGCCTACGGTCTCGACAAGAAGTCCGATCAGACCATCGCCGTCTACGACTTCGGTGGCGGTACCTTCGATATCTCGATTCTCGAGGTCGGCGAGGGCGTCGTGGAGGTCAAGGCGACCAATGGCGACACCCATCTCGGTGGCGACAACCTCGACCAGCGCATCATCGACTGGCTCCTGGAGGAGTTCAAGAAGGATCAGGGCATCGACCTGAGCAAGGACCCGATGGCGATCCAGCGCCTCAAGGAGGGCGCCGAGAAGGCGAAGATCGAACTTTCGAGCACCCAGCAGACGGAGATCAATCTGCCCTTCGTCACCGCCGACGCGGCCGGACCGAAGCACCTCAACGTGAGCTTGACCCGTTCGAAGCTGGAACAGCTCGTCGACGACCTGATCCAACGCTCGATCGGACCCTGCAAGAAGGCTCTCGATGACGCCGGCCTGAAGCCGTCGGACGTCGACGAGGTCGTCCTGGTCGGCGGTCAGATCCGGATGCCGAAGATCCAGGAGATCGTCCAGAAGTTCTTCGAGCGCGAGCCCCATCGTGGCGTCAATCCCGACGAGGTGGTCGCGATCGGTGCGGCCATTCAGGGTGGAGTCCTGGCGGGAGACGTCAAGGACGTCCTGCTCCTCGATGTCACCCCGCTGTCCCTGGGAATCGAGACGCTCGGTGGGGTCTTCACCAAGTTGATCGAGCGCAACACGACCATCCCGACCCGCAAGAGCGAGACCTTCTCGACCGCTGCCGACAGCCAGACGTCGGTCGAGGTCCACGTCCTTCAGGGCGAGCGTGAGATGGCCGCCGACAACCGGACGCTCGGACGTTTCCACCTGGTGGGAATTCCGCCCGCCCCTCGCGGTGTGCCCCAGATCGAGGTCACCTTCGACATCGACGCGAACGGCATCACCAACGTCTCGGCAAAGGACCACGGCACGGGCAAGGAGCAGAAGATCACCATCACGAGTTCCAGTGGACTCGATGAGAAGGAGATCGACCGCATGGTGCACGAGGCCGAAACGCATGGCGACGACGATCGGGTGCGCCGAGCGCGTGCCGAGAGCCGCAACCGACTCGACAGTCTGGTCTACTCCACCGAGAAGTCTCTCGGCGAGCACAAGGAGAAGCTCGATCCTTCCGAGTTGGGAGCGATCGAGTCGGCTCTCGAGGATGCGAAGAAGGCCCTCGAGGGCGAGGACGGCGCCGCGATGGATGCCGCCACGGAAGCTCTGACCACGGCTTCGCATAAGCTGGCCGAGAAGATGTACGAGCAGGACGCGGCCGCCCAGCAGCCCGAGGGCGGAAATGCCCAGGGCGGTGACGACGAGGTGATCGACGCCGAAGTCGTCGACGTCGACGAAGACAAGAGTTGAAACCCTGAAGGTGTCCGGCGCTACGGCGCCGGGCGCTCCGGTTTCGTTGGAGAGTCCCCATGGCAAGGCGAAGACGCAAGTACGTGATGATCAGCACCGTCGCGGAGCGCTTCGACATCCACCCCCAGACGCTGCGCATGTACGAGCGCGAGGGGCTGCTCACTCCGGATCGCTCGGAAGGCAATACCCGCCTCTACGACGAGGAGGCAATGGAACGCCTGCAGACGATCCTCACCCTGACCCGCGACATGGGCGTCAACCTCGCCGGGGTCGAGGTCATTCTGCGTCTCCAGGGCGAGCTCGACTCGCTGCGCGAACGGATCCACCAGCTCGAGGAACGCCTCAACGAGGACGAACCGCGAGGCCGCGTCCGACGTCATTTCGCGCTGGTCAAGTTGCGCGGTGGACCGCTCGTCAAGTCCTGATCGGCCGTCGGAGCGCGTGCTAGCATCGATCGGTGCAGGAGTTGTCCGTCGCCGATGACGTCTGCCCGCACTGCAACGGCAGTGGCTGGGTCGATGTAGATACCGCGAGAGATCGTGTCCGCCCCTGTTCGTGCCGCGGGGCCCGCGACACCGACCGACTGCTCGACTGGGCAGCGATTCCGGAGCGCTATCGCATCTGCACGCTGGAAGGGGTCGATGTGGCCGGGCATCCTCATGGCCCGGGGCGCGATCAACTGGCGGCGGCGGTGAGTCTCTGTCGGCAGTACATCGACAACTTCGTCAGCGACGAGGCGGGGCGCCGTTACATCGACGGCGGGCTGCTCTTCAGCGGCTCGCCGGGGGCGGGCAAGACCCACCTTGCCGTCGCCGTCCTGCGAGAGCTGATCGAAACCTACGGGGTGCGAGGACGGTTCGTCGACTTCACCTCGCTGACGCACGAGTTGCAGGCGCTCTTCGATCAGTCGAACGGCCCCTCGAAGTCGTCGATTCTCGGGCCCCTCGAGACGGCCGAGGTCCTGGTTCTCGACGAACTCGGCTCGTTGAAGTTGACGGCCTGGACCAGCGATATCCTCTACAACCTGATCAACGGCCGCTATCGCCGTCGCCAGCCGACGATCTTCACGACGAACTACCGGCTGCCGCGCGGTACCCCGGTCGAAGAATCGTTGGATCAGTCACCCGATCCGCGTCGGATGTCGACCCTCGACTTCAGGATTCCGAGGATGCTCGTGAGTCGGCTGCACGAAATGGCTCGCGAGGTCCGGATGGATCGGGTCGAAGACTACCGGCGCGAGATGCGCGCTCATCAACTCGGCTTCTGAGCTCGCCATGCTGACCGTCTGCCGGGGTACCGGCGCTGGTTCTTCCCGCCGACGCACCGGTGGCGGCCTGTTGGCCGCGCTGCTGTTGTTCGCAGCGGGATCGGCCGCACAGCCCGGCCCTGCGAGTCTCGACGGTCCGCTGAGAGTGGGGCTGGCCACCGACCTCGAGTCCTTTTCTCTCGCCTGTTGTGTCGAGGAATCGAGGATCCTGCTCGACGGAGAGCCGTTCTCCTCCTCCGGTGGCGTCGAGGTCTTGCCGGCGGCGACGGCCGAGGCTTCGATCTACCGGCTCCAGGTCGCCGCTCTCGAGGATCCCGACCAGGCGCAACGTCTCGCCGAGGCCCTGTCGACGGCCACGGCGTCTCCGGCGACCTCCTCGTTCGACAGCGGCGTCGGCCTGTATCGGGTGCGGGTCGGGCGCTTCGACTCCCGGGAAGAGGCCGAGGGCTTTCGGACGCGCTTCGGCGACCGGGGCCTCGGTGGGTCGTGGGTCGTCGTCGAAGGTGGACTGAGTTCGGAACCCGCCCTGTTGCTGCGGACGGCCGAAGGAGATCGTCGGGTTTCGGGACGTTGGGTGACTTTCGAAGCAGGCGCCCCGGGCCTGCCGTTCGATGGCGCGCGCTACCGCGGTCAGCTGCGGATCTTCCTCAACGATCGCGGCCGACTCAACGTCGTGAACGTGCTCGAGATGGAGGAGTACCTGCGCGGTGTGGTACCGCTCGAGATGGGCCCCGACCTCTATCCCCAGCTCGATTCCCTGAAGGCCCAGTCGGTGGCCGCCCGCACCTATGCGCTCCGCAACCTCGGCGGCTTCGAGGACGAAGGCTACGACTTGTGTGCGACCCCGCGATGTCAGGTCTACGGGGGGCTCGAGGTCGAACATCCGCTGTCGAACCGCGCCGTCGAGGAGACCGCCGCCGAGGTCCTGGTGCACGGCGGCCGACTCGCGGAGACCTTCTACTCGGCCTCGTGTGGAGGTGTCACGGAGGACGTTCACGTGGTCTTCCCCGCGAAGTCGGAGCCGTACCTGATCTCGGTTCCCTGTGTCGAAGGCGAGCGCACCCGCATGGGGAAGGGTGGAGGCCGCAGCCTGACGGGCGGGGTGGTCGACGCGATTCTCGGCGAGCCGAGCCACGCCGACCTGCGCGAGCGCATCGAGTTTCGTCTGGATGCACTGGCGAAGAAGGCTGCAGTCGAGTCGACGCCTGCGGCCCTCGGGTCGACGCCTGCGACTCTCGCGACGCCTGTCGACGCCTGCGACTCGCGAGTCGACGCCGACCTTGCGTTCGGTGCGTGTCGGGGACCTGCGCGGCTATCTCACCGCGCTGTTTCCGGACCTGCTGGCAGGCGACGGAGTCGCGCCGCGGGAAGGGGAACTGGAGGGCACCGAGAGATCCCTCGACAGCCTGCTCGTCGGCTCGCCGGAGCGCGAGTTCACGACCGAGGAGGCCGACACCCTGATCTTTCGGGTCGCTCGCTGGCTCGGCGTCCTGCGGGTGCATCGCGCCTACTTCCAGCACCGAGACGGCGAAACCCTGGGAGTGCGCGACGGGGGCGGAGAGCATGAACTGACCGTGCCCGCAGGGCTGCAGACCTATGGCCTGCGCGACGACCGGCTGGTGGCTTCGGCGGTCGATCTCGCGGCCGGGGATCGACTGCTGCTGTTCTGGGAGGGGGACCGCTGGCTGGCGCTGGCCCAGGAGATCGCTGCGCCCGAGGCGGGCAGGCAGGCCGGCAGCTGGACTCATACCCGAACGCTGCCGCGGTTGCGAGCGTGGGTCGCCGAGCGCCACCCCGGATTCGAACTCGTGGACCTGACGGTCGGACAGCTCGGCGCCTCGGGCCGCGTCTCGAGCATCCGGCTGATCGGCACCCACGACGAGTCCTTCGAGATCGAGGGACTGGCGGTTCGCTGGACCCTCGACCTGCCGGATACTCTCTTCACGATGGAGAAACGGGGTTCCGGCGCTGGTGCGTCGTGGGTGTTCCGCGGTCGCGGTCTGGGGCATGGAGTGGGACTGTGCCAACGTGGCGCCTATGCCATGGCACAGCGCGGCATGACCTATCGGGAGATCCTCACCCACTACTACAGCGGTGTCGAATTGATGAGATTGCGTGGGCGCACCGATCGATGAGAGCCCAGGTGCAGATGGAGGCCCTCCTCGAAGGAGTGGCGGCTCGCCGCCGCCGGGAACTCGGCCGTGCGGCTTCGATCCTCGAAGACCAGCGCGAAGGCTTCGACGAACTGATGGCGTCGGTCTACGGCCGCACCGGCGGTGCCAGGGTGATCGGCATCACCGGGCCTCCGGGAGCCGGCAAGAGCACGCTCGTCGATCGAATGACACAGGTATGCCGGCAGCGCGACGAGACCGTTGCGGTCCTGGCGGTCGACCCGTCCTCGCCCTTCACCGGCGGCGCCCTGCTCGGAGACCGGGTGCGGATGCAGGGCTTCGTTCACGACCGCGACGTCTTCATCCGCTCGATGGCCACCCGAGGCGCCCTCGGCGGCGTCGCCGGGGCGACGCGCGACATCGTCGACCTGATGGACGCGGCAGGCTTCGACTGGGTTCTGGTCGAGACGGTCGGCGTCGGGCAGGACGAGACCGACATCGTTCGTACCGTCGACGAAGTGGTGGTGGTCACCGTCCCGGGACTCGGCGATGAGATCCAGGCCATCAAGGCGGGCATCATGGAGATCGGCGACGTCTTCGTGGTCAACAAGGCCGATCGCGATGGCGCTGGAAGGACGGTCAGGGACCTCGAGAGCGCGCTCGGACTGCTCGATCCCGAAGGAGCGCCGCCGGTCATGCGGACGGTGGCGTCACGAGGCACCGGCGTGGAGGAACTGATCGATCAACTGATCGAGACCCATCGGCGCCTCGAGTCCTCGGGCGAGTTGGCGAGCCGTCGCTTCGACCATCTACGGCTGCGGGTCGACGCCATCTTGAAGATGAAAGTGCTCCAGGAGGTTCGTCGCTCGCCGGACTTCGAGGAGCGCTTGAGCGAGGCCTGGGACGAGAAGATCGATCCGCATCGCCTGGCCACCAGGCTGTTCGATGAACTGGCTCGCCGAGCCGCGCAACAAGGAGGTGAGAGGTGATCGAAGGTGTCGACCATATTGGAATCGCGGTCACATCGATCGACGAGGCGAAGGGCTTCTACGAGTCGCTCGGCCTGTCGATCGAGACGATCGAGGAAGTCCCCCATGAGGGCGTGCGGGTCGCCGTCATCCCGTGCGGCAACTCACGCGTCGAACTGCTCGAGCCGCTCGGCGAGGACTCACCGGTGCAGAAGTTCCTCGACCGTCGCGGTCCCGGTATTCACCATGTCTGTCTGGCCACCGACGACGTCGACGGCGACGATGCGCGCCTGCGTGGCGCAGGAGTTCGTCTGCTGCGCGAGCAGCCGTCAGCGGGAGCGGAGGGCGCAACCGTCCAGTTCGTTCATCCGTCTTCGAGCGGCGGAGTTCTGGTCGAGATCTCGCAGCGGCCGCAGGACGGTCGCTCCCACGGCTCATGAGTGCGATCGAACCAGGCAGCATCGTCCTGCTGCATCTGGTCAATCCGTCGGAGAAGTTCTGGGGCGTCCTGGAGGATCTCTCTCCTGCGGGAGTGACCCTGCGCGGGCTCGGCCTGGAGAGTTTCGAGGACTGGGTGGCGCAGGCCGCTGCCGCGTCTTCGGGAGCCCTGGGCCTGTCGACGATGTTCGTACCGCTGTTGCGGGTCGAACGTCTGTTCCTCGACCAGCAGGTCGGTGAGGTGTCGAGCTACAAGCAGCGATTCGAGCGCCGGGTCGGCGTTCCGCTCAGCGTGTTCCTCGGCGTCGAAGAGGCCGAAGGCCTCGGCCTGGCGGGTGACGACGTCGACGATTCAGTCCCGTCCTGAGGGTCACTGCCGGCGGCCGCCCCGGTTGGGGACTCGAAGTCCCGTCGATCAGAACTGGACGTGGCGCAGGAAGAAGTCGGCGGTCCGCGACGGATCCTCGAGCAGGGTCCTGGCGGAGGTCGCCGTCAGCAGGAACTGACCCGCCCGGGATCGGTTGGCGGTGGCCATGACGATCTCGAACCGCTGTGGCGCGCCGCGCTCGCGAAGGGCTTCGAGCAGCGACTCGGCAGCGGCGTTGAGTGCCGTGAAGACCTCGCCTTCGGTGCCGACGGTGAAGTCGATCAGTACCGAGTCGGGTTGGGTGCCGGCGTAGAGCCTGAAGAGGCGCTGTTCGCGCCGACGGAGCGAGGCGGTGATGAAGTCACGCAGGTCGAGATCGCCCATCACGTTGCGCTCGATACGGAACAGGTCGATGTTGCCTGCCGCAGTTCGCTTCAGTTCCTCGCCCCGGCTGTCGCGGTCCGCCATGAGGTCCATGCCGGGATTGCTGCGCACGAAGTCCTTGAAGGCGTCGCCGGGCTGCGGCCTGGGTTCAGCGCTCTCGACCGGAGTCAGGACCTTCACGTCGGGGCGATTCAGGACGATCCCCGATCGAACACCCAGCGCGTTGAGTTCCTCCGTGCGCTCGAGGTCGATCTCGGAGAGCGGGTAGGTCGTCTGGGTGCCGCTGGGCAGGGTGACCACCGCCAACTCGCCCTGGATCGTCATCGGCTCGAGGGCAACGACCGAGGAGCCGTCACTGAATACGACGGTGTAGGCGAAGAGCGGAGCCGACGCGATTCCGGCCATGGCCAGGGCCGCGGCGAGAATCGACCTGCGGAGGAGGGTGGTGTGGCTCATGGGGTTCGGCTTCGAGACTCGACGCCGGTCCGAATCGAGGTCGTCCCGGGCGTCTGCAACGCTGCTAGTATATCGCTCCGCCGAGCATCTCACCCACCGAGACATCGCGCCCATTCCATGTTCCCCTCTTCGAATCCCGAAGGCGTCCTGCTGCTCGAAGACGGATCGGTCTTTCGCGGCACCATGGTGTCTCCCGGAGTTCGCTTCGGGGAAGTGGTCTTCAACACCTCCATGACGGGGTACCAGGAGATCCTCACCGACCCTTCGTACCGCGGCCAGATCGTGGTGATGACGCAGCCCCACATCGGGAACTACGGAACCTGCGACGCCGACGCGGAGTCGGCGCGTCCCTGGGTGGAGGGCTTCGTCGCCCATCAGTTCACCCGGCGCCCCTCCGGCAGCGGTGACCAGGGCCTGGTGGCCTACCTCCAGGAGAACGGGGTCCCGGCGCTGCACGGGATCGATACCCGCTCGGTGGTACGACGCCTGCGCGCCGAGGGTTCGCTGCGCGGAGTGGTGGCGACCGCTCCCTACGACCTGCAGGCTCTGCGTCAGGAGCTGGCCGACTATCCATCCATGGTGGGCCGAGCCCTGGTCGACGAAGTCACCTGTGAATCCGCCTATCAGCTGCCCGCCGACGGCGAGCGGCGTTTCAAGCTGGCGGTCTACGACTTCGGCGTCAAGACCAACATCCTGCGTTCCCTGACCGCCCTCGGGGCCGAACTCCACGTTCTGCCCGCCCGGACCTCGGCCGACGAGTGCCTGGCTCTGGGCGTCGATGGGGTCGTGCTGTCGAACGGTCCGGGCGACCCCGAGCCCCTCACCGAGATCGTCGACAACGTCCGTCGGCTGGTCTCGTCCGGCAAGCCGATCCTCGGCATCTGTCTCGGTCATCAGTTGCTGGGACTGGCGTTGGGAGGCCGAACCGTCAAACTGAAATTCGGCCACCACGGCGGCAACCAACCCGTCAAGCACCTCGACGCAGGCAAGGTCTCGATCACGAGCCAGAACCATGGTTTCGCGGTCGAAGCCGGGAGCCTCCCGGAAGGCTGCCGGGTGACCGAGCTGAATCTGAACGACGACACCGTCGAAGGCTTCGCCGTCGACGGCCGGCCGATCTTCTCGGTGCAGTACCACCCCGAAGCGGCGCCCGGTCCGCACGACGCGTCGCCGCTGTTCACTCGCTTCCTCGACGAGGTCGCCGCCGAGGCTTCGGGCTCGACCCGTTGAGTTTCGAGGCGCCGCTGACGATCGCGCTGGCCTGGCGCTATCTGCGCGGCAGGCGTTCGGTGCTCCTGCAGGGCACGACGCGAGCCGCGACGCTGTCGATCCTCCTGGGAGTGGCGGCCATGGTCATCGCCATGGCGCTGATGACCGGCTACACCGAGGACCTGCAGGAGAAGTTGATCGGCGGCACTGCGGCGATCGTGGCCTATCCGATCGGCGATCAGCGTCTGCTGGAGGAAGAGCGCGTCCAGATCGAGGCATTGGCGCAGGTTTCCTCGCTCACTCGGGTCACCTACGCGCAGGGAGCCCTGGCACCGGCGACGGGCGGCGAGCACTTCGACGTCATGGTGCGCGGCGTCGACGAGGGCGATCCCCTGCTCCAGGGGCGGCAACTCTCGGCGCTCGAAGGTCCGGCCGAGGCCTTCCTCGGTCGGCAACTGGCCGACCGGATGGGAGTCGAGATCGGTGACGAACTGACCCTGGTCGCGGTCGATCCGGCACGCGTGCGGTTCCGCTACGTCCGGCTGCGGTTCGCGGAGACCTTCCAGACGGGCTTCTCGGAGGCCGATCGGTCGTGGCTGGTCGTTCGCCGCGGCGAGGTGGAACGCTCGATCGGCGGTTCTCCGGTCAGCGAGATCCGTCTGCGCGATCCGTCCGAGGTGGACGCGGCGGTGGCTTCGGTTCGCGAGGTGCTCCAGGATCGGTTCCTGATCAGCGATTGGCGTGATTACAACCGAACCCTGTTCACGGCGTTGCGGCTCCAGAAGCTCGCGCTCTTCGTCGTTCTCGGCCTGATCGTCGTGGTCTCGACCTTCAACGTGGCGTCGAACCTGATCGTCCTGACCCGCGAACGCAGTCGAGAGGTGGGGGTGTTGTCGGCCCTCGGCCTGTCACCGCGTCGAATTCGGCGTGTCTTCCTGCTCTGCGGGGCCTTTCTCGGTGGCGTCGGGGGAGTGCTGGGCGCCGGCCTGGGGGCTCTGGTGGCGTGGACGATCACCGCCTTCGAGCTGGTGACGTTCGACGATCCCGGAGTCGCCGAGATCTATTTCATCTCGTCCGTGCCGTTCCGGGTGCAGGCGTTGGACGTCGCTGCGGTGCTGGGTTTCACCCTGGTCGCGACGCTTCTGGCGTGCTGGATTCCGGCTCATCGGGCGGCGTCCATGCAGGCGAGCGACGCGCTGCGGGTCGAGTAGATCGCTGTGAGGTCCGAAGGGACCGGCCGGTCGGCCGGTCCCTCGGGGGCTGAAGCGACGAGGAGCCGCAGGAGGAGGGGTTGTCGCAGGTGCGGGAAGGATTCCCCGCGGGTGGACTCTCGGGCCGATCTTGACTGAAGACCGGTGAGGGCCCGGCAGGAGCCGGAATTTCCGGCGAGAGGCGGCCGCAAGGGCCGTCAACCTAGATACGGGGCTGGTGGACAAAGTGTTCTATCCGAGGGCGTTCACCTTGAGGTGACGTTCCTTTAGACTCGCCCCGCCATGCCGCGCCGTACCGACATCCATTCGATCCTCGTTCTCGGCTCCGGTCCCATCGTCATCGGCCAGGCTTGCGAATTCGACTATTCGGGAACCCAGGCCTGCCGAGTCCTGAGAAGAGAGGGCTACCGGGTCATCCTGGTCAACTCGAATCCGGCGACGATCATGACGGACCCGGAGTTTGCCGACGCCACCTACATCGAACCGCTCACCCCCGAGGTGGTCGAGAAGATCATCATCGAGGAGAAGCCCGACGCTCTCCTGCCGACGGTCGGAGGGCAGACCGGAATCAATCTGACCATGGCGCTCGATCGAATGGGCGCCTTCGAGCGTCACGGCGTCGAGATCCTCGGTGCGAAGGTCGAGGCTCTCGATCTCGGAGAAGACCGGCTGCGTTTCAAGTCAGCGATGGAAGAGATCGGTCTCGACGTCCCGCAGAGCGGTATCGCGTCGACGCTCGAAGAAGCTCGCGAGATCGTCGACCGCCTCGGCTATCCGCTGATCGTGCGTCCCAGCTTCACCCTCGGCGGTGAAGGGGGCGGGGTGCTCTACAACCGCGAGGAACTCGACGATGTGGTGGGGCAGGCGCTGAAGGCGAGTCCGGTTTCCCAGGTCCTGCTCGAACAGTCGATTCTGGGTTGGAAGGAATTCGAACTCGAAGTCATGCGCGACACTGCCGACAACGCCATCGTGGTGTGCTCGGTCGAGAACTTCGACGCCATGGGAGTGCACACCGGAGACTCGATCACGGTCGCTCCCCAGCAGACGTTGTCCGATCGCGAGTACCAGGAGATGCGCGACGAGGCCTTCAAGGTGATTCGGCGGGTCGGCGTCGCGACGGGTGGGTCGAACATCCAGTTCGGCGTCGATCCGAAGACCGGCCGTCGGGTAGTGATCGAAATGAATCCCCGCGTGTCGCGATCGTCGGCGCTGGCCTCCAAGGCGACGGGATTCCCGATCGCCAAGATCGCGGCGCTGCTGGCGGTGGGCTACACGCTCGACGAGATCACCAACGACATCACCGGCAAGACCTACGCCGCCTTCGAACCGAGCCTCGACTACTGCGTGGTCAAGATCCCGCGCTGGGGATTCGAGAAGTTCCCGGAGACACCCACGACCCTGGGCACGTCGATGAAGTCGGTGGGTGAGGTCATGGCGATCGGAATGACCTTCGCCGAGGCCATGATGAAGGCCATGTCGTCACTCGAACTCGACGGCAGTGCCCTGCGTCGCGAGCGTCGCATGTCCGATCCGGTGAAGCTGAGAAAGCGCCTCACGGAACCGAACTGGGAGCGCCTGTTCGCGATCTTCGCCGCCCTCCGGCAGGGCTGGACGGTCGAAGAGATTTCCGCTTCGACCCTCATCGACCCCTGGTTCCTGCGCGAGATCCGGGACATCGTCGAACTCGAGAACGAACTCGGTTGTTGGGATCTCGAGTCGGTGCCGCCCAACCTGCTGAGGATGGCGAAGAGCACCGGCATCGGCGATCAGCGGCTGGCTCAGTTGCTGCATTGCGACAGCACCGACGTTCGGCGGGCTCGTCTCGACCTGCAGATCGTGCCGGTCTTCAAACGGGTCGACACCTGTGCCGCCGAGTTCCCGGCGACGACCCCGTATCTCTATTCGACCTACGGCCTCGAAGACGAGAGCGAACCCACCGATCGCCAGAAGGTGATGATCCTGGGCTCGGGACCGAACCGGATCGGGCAGGGGATCGAGTTCGACTACTGCTGCGTTCACGCGGCTTTCGCGCTGGGCGATGGGTTTCGAGACGATCATGGTGAACTGCAATCCGGAGACGGTCTCGACCGACTACGACACCTCGGATCGGCTGTACTTCGAGCCGCTGACGCTCGAACACGTCCTCAGCATCGTCGACAAGGAGAAGCCGCTGGGAGTGATCGTCCAACTCGGCGGTCAGACTCCGCTGAAACTCGCACGCGGGCTCGAGGCCGCCGGCGTTCCCATCCTCGGAACTCCTCCCGATGCCATCGACCTGGCCGAGGACCGCAAACGCTTCGGTGCGCTCCTGGCCGAGGAGTCGATCCGTCAGCCCGAGAACGGCACGGCGACGTCGATCGAGGAGGCCCGCGAAGTGGCGTCCCGGATCGGCTATCCGGTGATCGTGCGGCCGAGCTACGTGCTCGGCGGACGGGCGATGGCGATCTGCCACGACGAGTCGACGCTGACCGGCTACATGGCCGAGGCCTCCGACGTCACCAACGGGCGGCCGGTCCTGCTGGATCGCTTTCTCGAAGACGCCTGCGAGGTCGATCTCGACCTGATCTGCGACGGCAAGACGGCGGTGGTGGCTGGAATTCTCCAGCACATCGAGGAGGCCGGCATTCATTCCGGCGACTCGGCGGCCGTGCTGCCGCCCTTCAGCGTCGCGCAAGAGCACCTCGAGACCATGCGCGACATCGGACGCCGGCTGGCCCTGCGACTGGGGGTCGTGGGCCTGATGAACGTCCAGTTCGCAGTCCACCGGGACTCGGTCTACATCATCGAGGTCAACCCGCGAGCGTCGCGAACCGTGCCATTCATCGCCAAGGCGGTCGGAGTCCCCCTGGTGGCGGTTGCCGTGCAGGCGATGGCCGGAAAGACGCTCCAGGAAATCGGGTTCGAGCGCGAGCCCGAAGTCCCGGCGGTGTTCGTCAAGGCGCCGGTCTTCCCGTTCAGCCGATTCCAGGGCGTCGATCCGGTCCTGGGACCCGAGATGAAGTCGACGGGCGAAGTGATGGGTCATTCCCCGAGTTTCGGCAATGCGTTCTCCAAGGCGCTCCTGGGCGCGGGCTGCCGCCTGCCCGAGGACGGCGCCGCCTTCCTGTCGGTCCACGACCACGACAAGCCTTCGCTGGTCCCCGTGGCGCGCCGCCTGGCGGCTCTCGGTTTCGAACTCGTCGCAACGGCCGGTACGGCGCGCCACCTCGAGGCGGAGGGGCTCGAAGTCCGGGTGGTGAACAAGGTCTACGAGGGTCGTCCTCACGTCGTCGACGACATGATCAACGGCAAGCTGTCGCTGATCGTCAACACTCCGTTGGGTCGCGAGTCCCACGAAGACGACACCTACATCCGCACCACGGCGCTGAAGCATGGAATTCCCTGCATCACGACCCTGTCGGGCGCCCTGGCCGCGGTCGAGGGAATCGAGGATCGCCGGCAACGCCCCCTGGAGGTGCGTCCGCTGCAGGACTTCTGGGCGCGTGAGTCCGCCGACGCAGAGAGCTGAGAGCGCGCCGCCGCCCGACCGGCAGCGTCGCATCCTGCACTGCGACATGGACTGCTTCTATGCGGCCGTCCACGTGCGAGACGACCCGGCGCTCGAGGGGCGTCCCGTGGTGGTCGGGGGCGACCCCCAGAGTCGTGGCGTCGTCGCAGCTGCCAACTACGAGGCGCGGCGCTTCGGAGTCCACTCGGCGATGCCGGCTTCACGCGCCTTGCGACTCTGCCCGGACGCAGTCTTCCTGCGGCCCGAGTTCGAGCGCTACAGAACCGAGTCCGAGGCGATCTTCGCGATCTATCGGGAATTCACTCCGCTGATCCAGACGCTGTCGCTCGATGAGGCCTACCTCGACGTGAGCGATCACCTCGGCGAATACGGTTCGGCGTCGGCCGTCGCGGTCGCGATCCGCGAGCGCGTGCGTGCGGACCGACGCCTCACGGTGAGCGTCGGAGTCGGACCGAACAAGCTGATCGCCAAGATCGCGTCCGACTTCGACAAGCCGGACGGGCTCACCGTGGTTCCACCCTCGAGAGTCGAGGCGTTCCTGGCCCCGCTCGGCGTGCGCAAGCTGATGGGAGTCGGACCGGCCGCCGAGCGGCGACTGCTGGCCTTCGGAGTCCGGACCATCGCGGACCTGCGTCGGGTGGGTCGCGAGGAACTGGTCCGCCGAATGGGTCGGTGGGGGTCGATGCTGTGGGAGTACGCCTGGGGTCGCGACGAGCGGCCGGTGTCGAATCGACGACGGCGAAAGAGTCTCGGGGCTGAGCGCACCTATCAGGAAGACCTGGCGCAACTCGAAGCCATGCACGCGCAGATCGTCCGGCTTGCCGAGCGTGTGTCGGCCTCGCTGGCGCGTCGTGAGTTGCGCCCGCGGACCGTGACCCTGAAGGTCCGCTACGCCGACTTCGAGACGGTCACGCGCAGCCGCTCGCTGCCGGCAGCAGTTGGCGAAGCGGAGGAGTTGGCTGCGATCTGCCACGAGTTGCTGACCCGGACCGAGGCGGTGGCGCGAACCGTGAGGCTGCTGGGAATCTCGACGTCGCGCTTCGAGGAGGACGACGACCGGGATCCGCAACTCGACCTGTGGAGCGGCGATTGAAGGGCTGGGGTGGAAACGGGCAAGATGAGGCGGCGTGACCGGCCGCCGGCCTCACTCCTCCTCCCACTCCCCGAAGTCGTCGTGGGTCTCGTCGTTGTCGTCGGAGTCGAGCGCGTCGCCGATCAGCGGGTCCTCCTGCAGGAAGCGCTCCTGGACTCGACGGTCGCGTTTCGTGGGTCTCCCGAGTCCGCGCTCGCGGCGGGCCGCCGGGCGTCGTGCCAGGGAGTACCAGGCATCTCGCTTCGGCCGCGGAGGGCTCTCGTCTTCGTAGACCCTCGAGGCTTCCTTCTTCGGCAGCGGCCGATCGACGAGTTCCTTGACGACCAGGATCCGCTGCCAGTCTCCCAGCTGAGTGACGACCCGGTCCTCGAGTTGCAGGAGGCGTCGGGGTTTGGCGAGCTGACCGTTGACTCGCACGCGGTTCAGATTGCATGCGCGGGTGGCCTGCGACCGGGTCTTGAAGACCCGCGCGACCTGCAGCCATTTGTCGAGGCGGACCGTCATGGAGGTCGCGGTCGCGGGAATCAGGAGCGGGCGCGAAGCTCGGTGAGCTCGCGCTCACGTCGGTCTTCCACTCGCTGTCTTTCGGCCCGGTACCCGGCTGCCAGTCGCTCGCGCTCCGCCGCATCGGCGACGCCGGCGAGTTGGCGATGATGCAGGATCTCGAGTTCCGCCAGCCCGGCCTCGGCACGGCTGCGGACCGCCGACATGGCCGTCAGGGTCTCGCTGTCGTACGCTTCGGCACGCGGGACGCTCGATGCCGCCGGCGTCGAGTCGTTCGAGAGCCAGTTCGTAGGCCGACTTCACCGCTGCGGTCCTTCGTCGGTCTGGTCGATCATGCCGAAGACCCTACCACCGGACGCCGTCCCTGCAGCTCCGTCGGCAGTCCTGCTGGTGTTCGTCGACGGCATCGGACTGGCACCTCCGGGGCCGGGCAATCCCCTCTCGGAGGGGGCGATGCCGCTGCTCGAGTCGCGCATCGGTCGAGGCCTGGTCGAAGGCTCGCAGGGCCGTGGCGACGACTGGCTGCTGCGCGCCGTCGACGCGACCCTCGGGGTCCCTGGACTGCCGCAGAGTGCGACGGGCCAGACCACGCTCTTCACGGGATCGAACGCGGCCGCCTTCATGCAACGACATGTCGCCGCCTTTCCCGGGCCGAGGCTCAAGTCGCTTGTCGACGAGCACAGTGTTCTCAAGCGGGTGGCCGAGCGAGGCGGGCGGTCGATGTTCGCGAATGCCTTCCCGAGAGCTTCTATCGCGCCCTCGAGGAGCGCCGACGGAGGGCTTCGGTCTCGGTCCTGGCGGCCTGGGCTGCGGGCCTCGAGTTGCCCGGACTGGACGAACTGGCGGCCGGTCGCGCCCTGAGCTGGGATCTGTGTCGCGACTTCGCCAACCGGGCCCTGGGAACGAGTCTGCCGGAGATTTCGCCGCGGGAAGCGGGTCGACACCTGTGCGCGATCGCCGCCGAACGCAGCCTGACGCTCTTCGAGACGTTCCTTCCCGATCTCGTCGGACATCGGCGCAGCGACATCGGTCCAGGGACCGTGACCGACCGACTCGACGGTCTGCTCGAGGGGATCTTCGAGAATCGACCGCCGACGCTGACCGTCGTGCTGTGCTCGGACCACGGCAATTTCGAGGAATCCGACCACACGCACCACACGCGAAATCCGGTACCCCTGCTCGTCGTCGGGCCTGCCGTCGACGGATTCGCCGACGTCGACGACCTGACGGGCGTCAGCCCGGCGATCCTGCGAGTCCTGTCACTCGACGCGGACTGAAGAGCCCAGCCCGCTCAGGCGACGCCGGTGTCGTCGAACTCACCCCACACCGATCTCAGGGCGTTCGAGATCTCGCCGAGGCTGACTTCCGCCGTGACGCAGTCGAGGATGGTCGGCATGAGGTTGCGGTCTTCGCCGGCGGCCTCGCAGAGGCTTTCCAGTGAGGTCGCCGCCTTCGCCGGATCGCGACGCTCTCTCACCGCCTGCAGTCGGGCGATCTGGGCGGCTTCGGAGGCCGGGTCGATCGACAGGATCGGCGGCAGGGGTTGGTCTTCGAGGCGGAACCGATTGACGCCGACGACGATCTTCTCTTCGCCTTCGATCGCCTTCTGGGCCTCGTAGGCGGCGTCGGCGATCTCACCTTGCTGGTAACCCTGTTCGATGGCGATCCGGGCGCCGCCCATCTCCTCGATGCGTTCGATGTAGGCGCGAGCCGCCTCGACGATCGCTGCCGTCTTTTCCTCGATCACCCAGGCGCCGCCGAGGGGATCGAGGACTGTCGGTGATCCCACACTCGTAGGCGATCACCTGCTGCGTGCGCAGCGCCAGCAGGGCCGCGGATTCGCTCGGTGGGCAGTGCGAGCGCCTCGTCACGGGCGTTGGTGTGCAACGACTGAGTGCCACCGCAGACCGCGGCGAGAGCCTGGATGGCGACGCGAACCGCGTTGTTCTCCGGTTGCTGGGCGGTGAGCGTCGAGCCGGCCGTCTGGGTGTGGAATCGAAGCCATGCCGATCGCGGGTTGCTGGGCGCGAACCGTTCGGTGATCAGTTCGGCCCACAGCTGGCGAGCCGCACGAAACTTGGCGATCTCCTCGATGAAGTCGTTGTGGGCGTTGAAGAAGAACGACAGCCGAGGGGCGAAGTCGTCGATCGCCAGCCCGCGTTCGATCGCCGCCTCGACGTAGCACAGGCCGTTGGCGAGGGTGAAGGCCACTTCCTGTTCGGCCGTCGAGCCGGCTTCGCGGATGTGGTAGCCCGAGATCGAGATCGGATTCCAGCGCGGTACTTCCCTGGCGCAGAACTCGATCAGGTCGGTGACCAGTCGGAGAGACGGCGCCGGCGGGTAGATGTAGGTGCCTCGTGCGGCGTATTCCTTGAGGATGTCGTTCTGCAGCGTGCCGCCGAGCCGGCTTCGATCGACGCCCTGCTCGTCGGCGACCTTGAGGTAGAAGGCCAGCAGGATGGCGGCCGTGGAGTTGATGGTCATCGACGTCGTCACGCGGTCGAGCGGGATGCCGTCGAAGAGCGTGCGCATGTCGTCGATGGTGTCGATGGCCACGCCCACGCGTCCGACTTCGCCTCGGGCCTCCGGTGCGTCGGAGTCGTAGCCGATCTGGGTGGGGAGATCGAAGGCCACGGACAGGCCCGTCGTGCCGTGGTCGAGCAGATAGCGATAGCGGCGATTCGATTCGGCGGCGTCGGAGTAGCCCGCGTACTGCCGCATCGTCCACAGACGCGCCTGGTACATCTCGCGGTAGAGCCCGCGCGTGAAGGGGAACTCGCCGGGCTCGAGGTGCCCCGAATGCGGGTCGGTGAGCGGCCTTTTGAGCAGGTGGTCCGACATGGGATCCGAAGTATACAGGCGGCCGCCGAGTGCCGCCGGGGGTCACGGAAGGGGTTCTCGGGTGACCTATCTGCGTATTTGCATGCAGTGACATTTCTCCCTACCTGTAGGGGTCTAATTGCGATAAAGCCACAATATGTTGTGCAATCGGGCTTGACAGGCGAAACTGCGATCTCGTAGTTTCGGCTCTCCCCACAGGAATCACCCGAGACTCTGAAAAGATCGGTAGGGAGACGGCACAAGAGCGCAAGACGCCGTTCAACAACGGCGAGGGAGAATCGATGGCCGAATCGACTGTACAGAGTGGTGCGACGAGCAACCGTTCCAATCAATCCAAAGGGGTGTCGAAGGCTGCGGCAACCTCCACCGAGCGCACCGGGCTGAAGTTCGAGCGTCGTTTCAGCAGCGAGGGGACCGCGCCTTTCGATGCCATCCAGTGGAGCCGCCGCGATGCCCTGATCGCCAACGAACGTGGCGAAGCGGTCTTCGAACAGAAGGACGTCGAGATTCCCGACTTCTGGTCCCAGACTGCGACCAACGTCGTCGTCAGCAAGTACTTCCGAGGATCCATGGGCACGCCCGAGCGTGAAACCAGTGTCCGTCAGTTGATCGGGCGGGTGGTCGATTCGATCTGTCAGTGGGGGAGCGACGGCGGCTACTTCGACAGCGACGAGTCCGCCGAGGTCTTCTCGGACGAGCTGACCCATCTGCTGTTGCATCAGTACGTGGCCTTCAACTCGCCCGTCTGGTTCAACCTCGGGGTGGAAGGCGAGCGCCAGCAGGCATCGGCCTGTTTCATCAATCATGTCGGCGACACGATGCAGTCGATTCTCGAGTTGGCGAAGACCGAGGGCATGCTCTTCAAGTACGGCTCGGGCGCGGGCAGCAACCTCTCGAAGATCCGTTCTTCACGAGAGGAACTGGCCGGAGGTGGAACGGCGTCCGGACCGGTCTCCTTCATGAAGGGCTTCGATGCCTTTGCCGGCGTGATCAAGAGCGGTGGCAAGACGCGACGGGCCGCCAAGATGGTGATTCTCGACGCCGATCATCCCGACATCGTGGAGTTCATCAAGTCGAAGGACCAGGAGGAACGCAAGGCCTGGGCGTTGATCGAGGCTGGCTACGAGGGCGGCTTCAATGTTCCCGGCGGCGCCTACGACTCCGTCTTCTACCAGAACGCCAATCACTCCGTTCGAGTGACCGATGAGTTCATGCAGGCCCTCCTCGACGATGGTGAGGTCCAGACGACGGCACGGACCGACGGCTCCCTGGTCGAGAGTCACAAGGCCCGCGACCTCATGAAGATGATGGCCGAAGCGGCCTGGTTGTGCGGCGATCCGGGCATTCAGTTCGACACCACGGTCAACGACTGGCACACCAGCTCCAACACCGATCGCATCTACGCCAGCAACCCGTGCAGCGAGTACATGTTCCTCGACGACACGGCCTGCAACCTGGCGTCACTCAACCTGATGAAGTTCTACGATCCGGAGAGCGGCTTCGACGTCGATGCCTTCCGGCATACCTGCGAAGTCATCATCACGGCGCAGGAGATCGTAGTCGACTACGCCAGCTACCCGACGCCGAAGATCGCCGAGAATTCGCACCTCTTCCGTCCGCTCGGAATCGGTTACGCCAACCTCGGCGCCCTGTTGATGGTTCGAGGCCTGCCCTACGACTCGGACGCCGGTCGTGACTACGCTGGAGCGATCACTGCCCTCATGTCGGGGTCGGCCTACGCCCAGTCGGGGCGGATCGCCCAGACTCTCGGCCCCTTCCAGGAGTTCGAGCTGAATCGCGAGCCGATGATGCGGGTGATGAAGAAGCATCGCGATGCCACCAAGGATCTCGATGCGGCTCACGTACCTCTCGACCTGCTCCAGGGAGCGCGAGCCGCCTGGGACGACGTCATCGAACTCGGCAACGGCGAGGGCCTGCGAAACGCCCAGATCTCCGTTCTGGCGCCGACCGGAACGATCGCCTTCATGATGGACTGCGACACCACGGGGGTCGAGCCGGATATCGCCCTGGTCAAGTACAAGAAGCTCGTCGGCGGCGGTCTGATCAAGATCGTCAACCAGAGCGTTCCGATGGC
>CALOFD010000016.1:0-2887 GCA_942492505.1 Thermoanaerobaculia bacterium | reverse complement strand
CCAGCGCGGTCTTCTCGTAGTGCGTGCCGTCGATCTGCCATTCCTGCTCGACGGTCAGATCCTCGTCGAACCGGCCGAGCAGGTCACGTGAGGGCATCAGCCCACCGGTGAAGAAGTGCCGCGCCATCCAGTCGCGGCTTCCCTGGTCCTCGAAGAAGTAGCCGCGCTCACGATGACAGAAGACGTGAACGAACAGCCGGCCGTCGGGCTCCAGCCAGCGCCGGATCCGGCGGAGCAGCTCCGAGTAGTTGCGCATGTGCTCGAACATTTCGATCGATACGACTCGGTTGAACGTTGCCCGAGGCTGAAAGTCGTTCATATCCGCCGTGACAATCTCGAGGTTGCTCAGTCCCAGCTGCGACGCCCGCCGTTCGATGTGACGTCGTTGCGACGCGGAGTTCGAGACTCCGGTGACTCGGCAGCCAGGGTAGTTCCTGGCGATCCAGATCGAGAGAGAGCCCCATCCACAACCGAGGTCGAGCACTCGCATCCCGTCCTCGACGCCCGCCGAACGCGTGGTCCGGCCGAGCATCGCCGCTTCGGCCTCGTCCAGATCGCGTGTCGTCTCGTCCCACCAGCCGCAGCTATACTTCATGTGCCGGCCGAGGACCGACTCGAAGAAGGAGGCCGGAACCTCGTAGTGCTGGTCGTTCGCCTTGTCGGTGGCGATGGCCAGGGGCGAGCTGCCCATCGTACGGGCCATGCGCTCGTTTCGCTTGCCGGCGTTCCCGATCGATTCCTCACGGAGACGCTCCCGGATCAGCCGGCGTATCCCCTTACGAACCAGTGGTTCGGGAATCCAGCCGGTCTCGGCCATCTTGACGAGGCTCATCATCGCCGCTCCCCTCTCAGAATTGCGGAACCGCTTCGGTTCGCCGGTTCCCCGGCATGTGAAGCAATAGCTGGACGTCGCCGGTGTAGCGCTCCCGGAAGGCGCCCTCGCAGTACCCGAAGTAGAAATCCCACAGACGGACCAGCTCCTCGTCGTAGCCTATCTTTCCGGCTCGCTCGCGGTTGGCTCGCAGGCGCTCGGCCCAGCGGCGAAGTGTGGTCGCGTAGTGGGACGAGATGTCCTGCATGTGGAACAGCCTGAGGGGGCTCGCCTCGGTCATCGCCCGGGTCATCGCCGTCACCGACGGCACGCAGCCACCGGGAAAGATGTAGCGATTGATGAAGTCGACCGAGCGGCGATACTGGTCGTAGCGCTGATCGGCGATCGTGATCGCCTGCAGCAGCATCGCTCCCTCCGGTTTCAGTAGCTCGCCACAGGTCCGGAAGTACCGTGGCAGGAATCGGTGGCCCACCGCCTCGATCATCTCGACCGACACGAGCTTGTCGAAACGACGGCCAAGCTTGGCCGGCAGCTCGCGATAGTCCTCCCGCAGGATCGTGACCCGATCGTCAAGACCCGCCGCGGCGACACGTTCGGTCGCCAGGTCGAACTGCCTTTGCGAGATCGTCGTCGTTGTCACCCGGCATCCGTAGCTGCCGGCCGCGTGGAGCGCGAAGCCTCCCCAGCCGGTGCCGATCTCCAGCACTTCGTCCCCGGCGGACAGCTGGAGCTTGCGACAGATCAGGTCGTTCTTGCGTCGTGCGGCTGTACTCAGCTCCTCGTCCGGTTCGTCGAACAGCAGACACGAGTAGCTCATCGTCTCGTCGAGGAACAACGAGAAGAAATCGTTTCCGAGGTCGTAGTGCGCAGAGATATTCCGACGACTCCCGCTGCGGTTGTTCCGGTTCGACCAGTGGCGGAGCCGGTCCAGCGGTCGTCGCAGACGAGACCATCCGGAATCGAGCCGGTCCGCCAGTTCCAGGTTGCGAATCAGGATTCTCACGAGGGTAGACAGGTCGTCGGTGGCCCAGTCGCCGCGGGCGTAGGATTCCCCGGCCCCGATCGATCCTCCCAGCAACACGTTCGAGTAGAATCGGCGGTCGACGACGATGATCGCCGCGCGGGGCGCGTCCGGGCGATCGGCCTCGCCGAAGAGCTTGCGCTCGGGGCCGTCGATCAGCTCCACGCAACCATCTTTCAGTTCTTCCAGGAGCCGCTCGAGTACACGACGCCCGGCGCGGGTCCTCCAGCTTTCGATAGTCGCGTTCGAGGCGAGAAGTGCGCTCCGTGGGGCCAGGGCGGTCATCGCGTACTCCGTCCGGCTGCCGCCTTGTCGGGGTGGGTATGAAACGGCACTCCACGCAGCCAGAGTTGGGCCGCCTGCCAGTGGATCCGCCAGAGAACCTGCAGGGTGATCAGCGGGAATCGCAGCAGCGCCTTCGCCAGATTCCAGCCATCGATCTCGATTCGCTCGAGCATCAGCGTCGCATCGAAGCTCTTGCCCTCCGGTTCGAGGTAATCGTTGTGGATGACGAGCCGATCGCCGGGTACCGTCATCCGCCAGGAGTAGGTCGCATCCATTTCCATGAACGGCGAGACGTGGAGTGCCTTCGCGTGACGGGCCTTGATCGGTCCCCGTGCGCCATCCCGGGCATCTACCGGAATCACGTAGCAATGACGCTCGCCCCAGGGTGTGTTGTTGACCTCGGCCACGACAGCCTCTACCCGTTCCTCATCGTCGGAGAAACAGAAGAAGAACGAGACAGGGTTGAAGCAGTGGCCGAACGTTCGCAGGTGGGTGAGCAGTCGCACCGGGCCCGTCGGCGTGAAGCCGGCCTGGCGAGCGACCAGCTCGCGAACTTCCTGATCGAGCGGCCGCCGCACGTCCCCGAAGTGATCTTCCCGGCGAAACCACGAGATCGACGGCCGGTGGGTCGACCAGAACCACCGACCGTGGAACACGCGGTCCAGTTCACCGAGATCGAGGTAGGTCATGTAGATCGGGTAGCAGAACTCGTGCTCCCGGGGGCGGGAACGCCGATGACGAATTCTACC
>CALOFD010000015.1:0-16206 GCA_942492505.1 Thermoanaerobaculia bacterium | reverse complement strand
GAGAAAGGCCTGCGAGACGAAGTACTGAGCGAAGGTTCCAGTCGGCCTTCGAGGAGTTCACGACCCGGGAGCGGTGACTTCAAAGTCTTCCAGGACGGCGATTCCAGTAGAGCCTTCCTGCCTACGGCCGAGAGGAGCTCCTGTCTCGTTCCCCGACGAAGCGATTGCCGGCCAGGTTCGATCGATTCGAGGTCGTCGTATTGGACTCCTCCGAGGGCGTCCCGATGATCGGCCAGGCGTTTGCCGATGAGATCTTCCGTGTCTTCCGGGCCGATCATCCCGACACCAGCATCGAGGCGGTGAATGCCGGCGCGCAGGTCCACCGGATGATCCAGCGTTTCTGAGCCAAAGAAGAAGCCCGTGGGCCTCCTTCCTGGTCGACGCCTTGAAGCGGGAACCTCTAGCGCGGCGGCGGAGCGCCGGCTCCGGGCAGGGCCTTCAGCTCCTTCTCTTCGAGTCGCTTGCGCTCGGCCTCCAGCTTCTCGATCTCATCGTTGTGCGCATCGACCTGCTTGTTCTCCTGGGCGATGCGCTGGTTCTCCTCGACCCGGGCCAGTCCACCAGCGTAGCCGGCCTTCTGGTAGGCGGCGATCCACTTCGGGTAGTCCTTCACCTTCTCGTAGACGAAGCCGGAGCTGGCTGTAGATCTTCTTCTGATCGGCCTGGGGCTTCGTGAGAGCAGCCTCGAGAGGTTCGATCGCGTCGATGTACTTCGTGAGCGAGGTGAGGGCCTGGCTCTTGTAGAAGTACGGGAGCCATTCCTTCGACCCCTGCTTGCCAATCGCCTGGTCGAGAGCGGTCACGGCAGCACTGGTACTGCTTGGCACCCAGCTCCGCTTCGGCGAGGTGGAGATAGTTGTCGTAGGAGCCATTGAGCTTGACCAGCTCCTTGCCGTTGCTCTGGCAGCCTTGGCGTAGACCGCGGTCTTGCCGTTGCCTTGGGTCTCGCGTGCCCTGGCGGATCAGGGCACTCCCCAGGGCCTTGCGGTACTGGGCGTTGCTGCCATCGAGCGAGACTGCCTTGGTCAGCGAATCGACCGCTTCTTTGGTGTAGTCGCTGGCCAGCGCCCGGGTACCGTAGTTGTACTGGGCTACCGCGTCGTTGGGATTGAGCTTGGTTGCCTTCTCCATTTCGGCGAGGGCAAGCCCTTCCTGGCCGCTTTCCTCATAGGACACCGACAGCAATGTTGGAGACCGCACCCTTGGTGCTGGCCGGCAAGCTGGTTCATGTTGATCGCGGCTCAGAGTGCTGGCAGCGGCCTTGTAGTCCTTCAGCTTGTAGTAGGCCTGGCCGAGAACAAGCTGCGTTCCCGACATCGCCACTCTTGAGCTTCAGAGCCTGCTTGAGCGGTTCGATCGACTTGTCGATCTGGCCGGCTTTGGAAAAGGACTGACCCAGCATCATGTAGTAGGGAGCGTACGCCGGATCGTCCTCGGCTCCGACGATCTTCAGCTCATCAACCGACTCGGTGAAGTGCTGGATCGCGAGGTCCCAGTCCCCGGCCTTGTAGGCATCGACGCCAGCGGCGTACTCGGCAGGTGCCATTGCCGGGGGCAAGGCTCCAAGGCAAAGACAGAAGACTAGTTTCCTTCATCGGCTACTCCCTGTACTCACTGCAGCTGGAAGTTGACCGTCAAGTTGAAGTAAACCGCTACCGGCTTCCCGTTCAGGGTCGCAGGGCTGAACTTCCACTGTACCTGACTGCGGCTGCCGCGGCTTCGGTGAGACCGCATCGGCAGCCCTTTCAGCACTTTGACGTTGTCGACCTGACCCTGCTCGTTGATGATGGTCTGCAGGATGACGCACCCGCTGGATGCGCGCCTTTCTGAGCAATCTCGGAGTACTGCGGTGGACGGTGGGGAGACCTTCTCGGGCTTCCTGACGTCCCCGGTCACGAAGATCGGGCCCTTGGCTCAGGCTCGGCGGAGGTGCTTCGGGAATTCCAATGACCAGGTCGTCGATATCAGGAATCTCGATGTCGTCTTCCGGCTCAGGAATCCGGATCGGTTCCGGCTCGTCGGGAGTCGGATCCGGGATCGGGACCTTCTTCGCCTTCGGCTTCGGAATCTGCTGTTCCTGCTTCGGCGGTGGCGGCTTGAACCGCACCTGCTGGATGACGAAGACCTTGGGCTTCTTCTTCTCCACGGTGATGTCCCGCGCGATCGTCGGGAAGGTCACGAAGAAGATCACCATGTGGACCAGCACGGCGATGATGCCCTTGCACGTTACTCAGCAGGCGGTTGTCGTCTTCCTCCTCGAGCGCGAAATGCTGAAACTCGTCCTCGGGCGCCGACCGGGGCAGCGTTCGTCTGCCTTGTTCAGCTCCTTGTTCTTTAGCCATGACTCACTCCTCTACAACTCAAAACCAGAGGCTGTCTATTTCACGCTGGGTCGGAAGAGAGATTCGGACCTCTTCCTTGAGGCCCTTGTCCGGGCCCTGCCGGAGCTCATCCATCACTGCGACCATCGCCCGATAGGGCGCCGCCGGGTCGGGCCGGATGATCACCGGCTTCTTCGGATTGCGCTCGAGCTTGGGCTTGAGGTACTCGATCAGCTCCTCGAGCACCATCGGACGCTGATCCACGATCAGGTCGCCGCTCGGCTGGATCTCGATCAGGACCGACTCTTCCTTCTCGATCACCGGTGGATTGTCGTCGTCCTCCGGGAGGAGCGAAATCCAGACCCCGCGTGGCAGCGAAGGTGGTGGTGACCATGAAATAGATGATCAGCAGGAACGCAATGTCGGCCATCGACGAAGTCAGGAATCTCGTCGTTGGGCCGGTCTCTACTTTGAACTTCATGACGTACCACCTTCAGGCTAAGCATCATCGATGGTTTTCTGGTCCGAGAGCAGGTAGATCATCTTGACCTTGGCTCGCTTCAGCGCGTCGATCACCTGATCGACGTACCGATAGTCGACTTCGCCGTCGGCCTTGAGGACGAACTCCTTGGAGGGATCCGTCGCGATGACCCCGGCAGCGAAGGACAGAACGTCGTCCACGCCTGGAACCACGGCACTGATCTCTTCGCCGTTGCTGACCCGGAGCTGACCAGCCTCGTCGATCGAAACGTAGGCGGCCTTCTTCGGAATCTCGAGACGAATCTCGGTCCGGGGCAGGGCCACCTGGGTCTTGTCGACCTCGAAGGTGATCGTGAGCATGAAGAAGATGATCAGAAGAAAGGCGATGTCCGCCATCGAAGCCGTCGGAATCGCCGGCTCGAATGCTGTTCTTTGTGCGCCGATCTTCATCTCTTCACCTCCAGATGTTCGACTGAGTGTCTCGCTCAGGCATCTCTGCCCTTGGCTCCGGCAGCCTTTGCTTCGGCTTGGGCAACGGCGGCGGGCGAAGCGGCGGGGAGTTCCGGCTCGATGCCGCTACGCTCCATCTCACCGAAGGTCTCGAGCAACATGTTGGTCGAGGTCTCGATGTCGCGCACGAAACGGTTGATGCGGCTCATGAAGTAGTTGTACATGAGCTGCACCGGAATGGCGACGCCGAGGCCACCAGCGGTGGTGAAGAGAGCCTCTTTGATACCGATGGCGACCAGGCCAGGGTTCGAGAGACCGGCGGCAGCGAGGGCGTCGAAGGACTTGATCATGCCGGTCACGGTGCCGAAGAAGCCGCGGAGGGGGGCAACGTTGGCGATCGTCGCCAGGACGACCAGGAAACGCTCGAAGCGGCCCATCTCGAAGAGGGCTGCGTTCTCGATCGTCTTCTCAACGTCTTCCTTGGGCTGCCCGTACTTGAGAAGGCCGGCCTTCATGATCGAGGCGACCGGTCCGCGATACTGCTCACGCGACCTTGATGGCCTCGCGAATGGATCGATTGACCATCAGCGCCTTTCGGACCTTCGCGAGGAACTCGTTGACGTTGATCTTGGCCTTGCGCAGGGAGACGAAGCGCTCGACGATGACTGCGACAGCCACGACTGAAAAGACCGCAGGGATCCACATTACAAGTCCGCCCCGCTGCATCCAGCCGTGCTACAGTTCCGCCAATATTCTCCACAATGACCTCCTCTGGGGTTTAGACCCGCATTTTGCGTGACTGGTTCCCCAGTCTTTCGATATTTGGATTTATGAGATGCCTCACGACCCTAAGAGAAGGTCAGGTTCGGGGCAAACGCCAAGCTTCCTCTGAGCAAACGACAATATCTGCGGAGACAGAATCCCCTCGGAGAAAGAAGCACGGATATTAGCACAGCGGTCGAACGCAGGGTCAAGGACGAGAATGCGCGGAAACTCGCTGGCTCGAAGCCGACTCATGACGCTCCGAGGAACTCTTCAAGGTGTCTCTTCGGTAGCGTCGAGCAAGACACACCGCAATGGCGATGGCGTCGGTCTGGTCGTCGGGGCGGCGCCGGTCGTCGAGCCGCAGGAGCAACCCCACCATCCGTGCCACGTCCTGCTTCGCGGCCCGACCGTTGCCCGCCACCGCCATCTTGATCTCGGCCGGCGAGTACTCGAGCACCTCGACGTCGTGAGCTCCGAGGGTCTGGAGGATGGCGCCGCGAGCCTGGGCGAGGACGATCAGTGAGCGGGTGTTCATGCCGTGGAACGGAGATTCGACTCCGGCGGCGGCGGGCCGCCACTTCTGGACCAGACCGTCGAGCTCCCGGCCGAGAGCGGCGAGGCGGGCCGCCAGCGGGTCGCGGGTCTTCAGGGCGACCCGTCCCTCGTCGAGGAGCTTCAGGTCGCCGCCCTTCATCTCGATCACGGCGAACCCCGTGTATCGGCTTCCCGGATCGATGCCGAGAATCAGCAAGCGCTCGTCGATCCTGTCGAAACGATCAGAGCTCTTCGCTCACTCGCGCCAGGGCTTCGGGGTCGGCGTCGAAGTTCGCCCAGACGTTCTGAACGTCATCGAGATCTTCGAGTCCTTCGAGCAATCGGATCAGCGTCGCCAGCCCCGACTCTTCGACCTCGACCGAACTCTGCGGCACCATCATCAACTGGGCTGTCGCGGGCTTGATCTCCTGCGCCTCGAGCGCGGCCAGCGCCTTGTTGTAGTTCTCGATATCGGTGTAGAGCTCGAAACTCTCGTCCTCGATCGAGAAATCCTCGGCGTCGAGTTCGACGGCGAACTCCATGAACTCTTCCTCACCCATGCTCGCGGGTTCGATCGAGAAGTAGCCCCGTCGGTCGAACATCCAGCCGACGCAGCCGGCCTCACCGAGGTTGCCGCCGAAACGGGAGAAGACGTGGCGCACCTCGCCGGTCGTTCGGTTGCGGTTGTCGGTGAACGCCTCCACGAGAACCGCGACACCGCCGGGGGCGTAGCCCTCGTAGACGACCTCCTCGACGACCTCGCCTTCGAGTTCGCCCGTTCCCTTCTTGATGGCCCGATCGATGTTGTCGGCGGGAACGTTGTTGTTGCGTGCCTCAGCCAGCGCAGAGCGCAGCCGCGGGTTGGCATCCGGGTCTCCGCCTCCCAGCCTGGCGGAGACCGTGATCTCCCGGATGAGCTTGGTGAAGAGCTTGCCGCGCTGGGCGTCGACCCGCGCCTTTCGGTGTTTGGTGTTGGCCCATTTGCTGTGTCCGGCCATCGCGATGCGCTCCTGCTGAGGTGGATCTGACGCGTGAAGGGCGTCGGACGAGTCTACCAGTTCGTCTACCCTCGCTCTGGTCCCGTCGGGGCCGGTTCCTCGCTTGTCAGGGCCGGTCGCAGACCGATAGTCTGGTCGGACGCGAAGGAGCGACGATGGCTTGGTTCAAACGCAAGAAGGGGGTCTCGAAGGCTCCCCGAGACACCCGAACCCAGGTGCCCGAGGGCCTGTGGGTGCGTTGCGAGGAGTGTCGCGAGATCGTCTACTCGCGCGATCTCGACCAGAACGGTCACGTCTGTCCGAAGTGCAGCCACCACTTCCGGATCGACGCCGACCAGCGCATCGATCAACTGCTCGACGAGGGGGGTCGCAAGGAACTGTTCCGTGACGTCCTGCCCGCCGACCCCCTCCACTTCGTCGACTCGCGAAGCTACAAGGAGCGCCTCGAGGCCTACCAGTCGCGCTTCGGCATCGACGAGGCGGTGAAGGTCGTGCGAGGGCGACTCGAGGGCAAGGGCGTGATGCTGGCCGTCATGGACTACCGGTTCATGGGCGGGTCGATGGGTTCGGTGGTTGGCGAGAAGATCACCCGCGCTGTCGAGTCGGCGCTCAGCGAGCGTCTGCCCCTGATCATCGTTTCGGCCTCGGGCGGGGCTCGAATGCAGGAGGGAGCGCTCTCGCTGATGCAGATGGCCAAGATCTCTGCTGCCCTGTCGCGCTTCCGCGATGCCGGTCTGCCCTACATTTCGATCCTCACCGACCCGACGACGGGAGGGGTCTCGGCGTCCTTCGCGATGCTCGGAGACCTCAACATCGCCGAACCGGGAGCCCTGATCGGCTTCACGGGTCCGCGAGTCATCGAGCAGACCATTCGCGAGAAGCTGCCGGACGGCTTCCAGCGCAGCGAGTTCCTTCTCGAGCACGGCTTCCTGGATCTGATCGTGGCTCGTGGTGAGATGAAGGCCACGGTCGGCACCTGCCTTCGACACCTGGCCTGAATGCGCCAGCCGGAGGCGATTCTCTCCGAACTCGAGATCTTCGGCGTTCGGTTGGGACTGGAGCGGGTCGAGGCGCTGCTGGACAGCCTGTCGGCCCCCCATCGGGGTCTGAGGGTCGTCCTGGTCGCGGGTACCAACGGCAAGGGTTCGACGTCGGCGCTGCTCGCCTCCATTCTCGGCGCCTCGGGTCTCGAGGTCGGCCTCTACACATCGCCGCATCTCGAGTCGGTGGAAGAGCGGCTGCGAATCGGTGGGAAGTCGATTCCCCGCTTGGAACTCGCAGAACTTCTCGAACGGGTCGTTTCCGAGGGCCGTGCCCTGAACGGCGAACCTCCGACCTACTTCGAGTCGCTGACCGCCGCCGCGTTCCTGTGGTTCCAGCGTCGTCGAGTCGACATCGCGGTCCTCGAAGTCGGACTCGGAGGCCGCCTCGATGCCACGAATGTCGCGACTCCGGTGTTGTCGGTCATCACCTCGATCGGCCTCGATCATCAGAAGGTACTCGGTGAGACCCTCGCGCAGATCGCTCGCGAGAAGGCCGGCATTCTCAGGGCCGGCGGCGAAGCGGTGATGTGGGTCGATGCCGAGGCGGCCCGTGGAGCCATCGTGCGGCGAGCCGAAGAACTCGACGCCGTGCTCCTCGATGCTCGTCAGCTTGCGACCTGGGGACCTTACTCGCCGAACCAGGAGTCGCGGCGCCTGGAGACTGCCGTACGTTTCTACGAACTGAGTTCACCGCTCGTTGGCGCTCATCAGTTCGACAATCTGGCCCTGGCCGTGGTTTCGGCCGAACGGCTGGCGTCCTCGCAGGGATTCGCCGTCGATCGACGGGCCGTCGAGGCAGGCGTCAGTGCGGCTCGGTGGCCGGGTCGGCTCGAGACGGTCGAGGCCGGCGGCCGTCGCTGGGTTCTCGACGGGGCTCACAACGTATCTGCGATCGAAGCGCTGGGCGCGGCCCTCGGAACCCCCCGGCGGGGTCGGCGACTGACCGTCTTCGGCGCCCTTGCCGACAAGTCCGTCGAGGAGATGGCCGACCGAGCTGCTTCGATCGGTGACGAGCTTCTTCTGGTGCCGCCGCCGAGCGACCGGGCGGCGAGCGCCGAACAGCTCCTCGAGGCCCTGCCGCAGGCGCCGTGGGGTCTGGCCTCGACCGTCGGCGAAGCCATCGCCCTGATCGAAGGGAGCCCCTTCGAGGAGATCGTGGTCTGCGGATCCCTCTACCTGGTGGGCGAGATGAGGGCTGCGCTCAGGGACCGATTCGGAGTGCCCTTGCCGGCTGCGGCGATCTCGACCGGTCCCTGAGTCTCGAATTCAACGGCGCGGGAACTTGGCCACCCGTTCGGCGTGGCGACCGCCGGCGAAACGGGCGCCGAGGAAGGCATCGACGACTTCGTCGGCCGTGCTCACTCCGATCACTCGCGCTCCGAGGGTGAGTACGTTCGCGTCGTTGTGTTCTCTCGCCATGCGAGCCGAGAACACGTCGCTGCAGACAGCCGCTCGCACGCCGTCGATCTTGTTGGCGACCATCGCCATTCCCTGACCGGTGCCGCAGATCAGGATTCCCAGCGCCTCGGGATCTTGGGCTACCTTGCGACCGACCTCGCTGGCGAAATCCGGATAGTCGACACTGTCGGAGCCATGGGTCCCGACGTCGTCGACCTCATGGCCCTCCTCGGCCAGTCGCTGCGCGAGCCGATCCTTCAGATCGACCCCCGCATGATCGGCTCCGATGACGAGTCTCACTCGTCCGACCCGGATTCGCTCTTCTTGGCTGCCTTCTTCTTGGTGGCGGTTTTCTTGGTCGCCTTCTTCTTGGCAGCGGTCTTCTTGGTGGCGGTCTTCTTGGTGGCGGCCTTCTTCACGGCTGCCTTCCTGGTCTTCTTCTCGGGCGCGGTGGCTTCGGCCTTGTCGGCCGTGGTTGCCTTCGCCCGCACCTTGCGGGTGCTCGAAGCAGGAGCCTTGGCCTTCGCCAACTCCTGTTGTCGGGCTTCTTTCAGTCTCTTCGCGCGGCGTTGTCGCCGTCGGCGAAGTTGCCTGTCCTTCTCTCGCATGCTGTCTCCCTGGATGGTTTGCCGGCGTCGGTATCCTACTCCCGGGAATCGGGAGTAGCGAATCAGGCGTCGAGTCGAAGTTCGACCAGTCTCTGGTCCTTCGCTGCGACTTTCGTCCGCATCTCCTGACGATAGTCCTCGAGGCGTTGGGTGAGTTCTTCGTCGCCGCGGGCGAGGATCTGCACGGCGGTCAGGGCGGCGTTGTCGGCTCGGCCGATTCCGACCGTCGGAACCGGAATGCCGCCCGGCATCTGAACGGTGGAGAGGAGGGCGTCGAAGCCGTTCAAGGGGCCGTTGGCGACCGGCACGCCGATCACCGGCAGGGTCGTATGGGCGGCGAGAACGCCGGCGAGATGGGCCGCACTGCCGGCGCCCGCAATGAGAACCTCGGTTCCGCGTTCACGTGCCGTGGAGGCGTACTCGCAGGCTGTCGCCGGGGTGCGGTGGGCCGACATGACTCGTGCCTCCCATTCGATCCCGAACTGTTCCAGGACTTCAGCCGCCTTCTTCATGACCGGCCAGTCCGAATCGCTGCCCATCAGAATTGCTACTCGAGTCGCCATCGTCTCTTCTCTCCTAGAGGGGGATGTTGCCGTGTTTCTTCGGTGGCAGGGTCGCCCGCTTGCTGGATAGCTGGCGCAACGCTCGAATCAGATGGCCGCGAGTCGTTCGCGGCTTGATCACGGCGTCGACGAAACCGTGCTCCGCCGCGACATAGGGATTCGAGAACTTGTCGCGATAGTCCTTGACCTTCTCCTCGCGGACCCTGGCGGCGTCGTCGCCGGCGGCTGCCAGTTCTCGTCGGTAGAGGATGTTGACCGCGCCCTCGGGTCCCATCACCGCGATCTCCGCATGAGGATAGGCGAGGTTGACGTCGGTACGCAGGTGCTTCGAAGCCATCACGCAGTAGGCGCCGCCGTAGGCCTTGCGAGTGATGACGGTGATCTTGGGGACGGTGGCTTCGGCGTAGGCGTAGAGCAGCTTGGCGCCGTGCTTGATGATGCCGCCGAACTCCTGCTGCGTTCCCGGCAGGAAGCCCGGGACGTCTTCGAACGTCACCAGCGGAATGTTGAACGAGTCGCAGAAGCGGACGAAACGGGCTCCCTTCAGGGAAGCGGCGATGTCCAACACGCCGGCGAGGAAGGCCGGTTGGTTGGCGATGATTCCGACCGGCTGACCATCCAGCCGGGCGAAGCCCACGACGATGTTGCGCGCGTAGTCGCTCTGGACCTCGAGGAAGCGGTGATCGTCGACGATGGTCGAGATCAGCTCCTTGATGTCGTAGGGCTTGTTGGGATCCTCGGGGATGAGTTCGTCGAGAGACTCGTCCTCGCGTTCCGGATCGTCCTGCGTGTCGCGGCGAGGTGGATCCTCGAGGTTGTTCGACGGCAGGTAGGAGAGCAGGTCGCGAACCGACGCCAGGCAGGCGGCGTCATCGGCGGTGGTGAAATGACTGACGCCGCTCTGCGCTGCGTGCGTGCTGGCTCCCCCGAGCGTCTCCTTCGTGACTTCCTCGTGGGTGACGGTCTTGATGACGTCGGGTCCGGTGACGAACATGTAGCTCGTGTTCTGGACCATGAAGATGAAGTCGGTGATGGCCGGTGAATAGACCGCGCCGCCGGCGCACGGCCCCATGATGGCGCTGATCTGGGGGATGACTCCGGAGGCGAGGGTGTTTCGCAGGAAGATGTCGGCGTAGCCGCCGAGGCTCACGACGCCTTCCTGGATGCGGGCCCCCCCAGAGTCGTTCAGGCCGATCAACGGAGCACCGTTCTCGACGGCCAGGTCCATGACCTTGCAGATCTTCTTCGCGTTGGTTTCCGACAGCGACCCTCCGAACACCGTGAAGTCCTGGGCGAAGACGTAGACCAGCCGACCACCGATCGTGCCGTAGCCGCAGGTCACTCCATCGCCTGGAATTCTCTGCTGGTCCATCCCGAAGTCGTTGCAGCGATGGACGACCATGGTGTCGACCTCGACGAACGAGCCCGGGTCGAGGAGAAGCTCGACACGCTCGTGGGCGGTGAGCTTGCCCTCGTCGTGCTGGCGCTGAATGCGCTCCGGCGCCCCCTCCGAGACGTGACTGCTCGAGGCGGTGGTTGAGCTCTTCGAAACGCTTTTCCGGGTTCGACATCAAGAATCTCCAGGATCGGAGCGTTGAATATCACAGGCCCGAGGCAAGCGAGAAGTCGGCGTGGGTCTGAATGTGACGGGGCGCCCTCGAGCCCGGCTGCGATCGGGCGTTTCGAAGCGGCGACTTGTCGAATCCGAAGAGTAGAATCCGGCTGTGGATTTCCTCGATCTCGACAGCACCTCGGTGGCCCGTTCCCTGGCCCAGCTGTCGGAGGATCCGAACGACCTCGTTGAGGCCTTCTTCGAGCGCAGGGAAGAAGTCGAGGTGCTCTTCGACGCCGGTCCCCCCCAGGCGAGAGTGGTTCGCGAAGAGGGGCTGGCGCTACGACTGGTGAACGCTCGCAAGACCTGGCTGGGCGTCGAGGATCGCCTCGACTCAGACGCCTTCCTGCGTGCCTTGCGGCGGGTCACCCGCAGTCAGGGACACAGCGTGGTCCGTCCTCCCCGCGTCGAGTCTCTCCCCTGGCCGGACTTCGAGCGTCGCAACGAGTTGGACCAGTTCGCGCGGCGACTCGATCGTCGGCTTCGGGCTCGTCGCCTCGCGTTCGACAAGAAGGTCCGACTTCGCTGCCATCGACGATGGTCCCGGGTGGTCGATCGGGAGCTGGCTCCGGACTGTGAAAGCGAACACTTCTTCTCGTGCGATGTCTGGACCTCCTGGGGGGCCTGGGGCACCCTGCTGCCGGATCTGGCCGAGGGATCGGCGGACTGGGTGGCGGCGCGGCTGGCGGCCGGGTTCAGGTCCCGGGGTGCCGAACCGCCGGCCGCCGGCAAACGGGGACTGCTTCTCGGGCCGTCCGCGGCAGCCGTGTTCCTCCATGAGGCGGTCGCCCATGCACTCGAGGTCGACACGCTCTCGCAGGGGGGCTCGCCCGAGGCGGCACTGGGACTCCGCATGGGGTCCGAGACCCTCGATCTCCTCGATGATCCGACGTCGGGGCCGAGGGGCCTGCGAAGGAAGACCGACGATGAGGGCGCTTCGGTGCTGCGGCGCTGGTTGCTTCGCGGAGGCGTGGTCGAGCAGCCGCTGGCCGACCGCTTCTGGACGGGTTCCTCGAGTCGATTGATTCCAGGCGCCGCCCGTCGTCAGGGTCGTCACCTGCCTCCCGTTCCTCGCAGTCTCCACCTCGAACTGCTGCCCGGCCGGGCGTCCGAAGAGGATCTGGCCGCCGGCTGCGATCTCTATGTGGGCGAAGCCGCGTGGGGGCGGCTCGATCCTGCCAGCGGGGAGTTCCTGATCGCCTTTCCGCATGGACGATCTCTCGAGTCGGGCAGGCTGGTCGGGAGAGTCGGTGCGTTTCAACTGCGTGGGCGCGTTTCCGATCTGCTCGACTCGGTGGTGGCGCTCGGCGATCGGGCTGTCCTCGGCGGCGCTGGCTGGTGCGCCAAGGGCGGTCAGAAGCTGCCCGTGTGGAGCACGACCCCCGCGATCCTGCTCTCGGACGTCGATGTGGTGCCGTCATGACGTCGATCCGTCGCGCTGGGCCTGTCCACGGTCGCCGCTCGCTCGTCGAATCCCTCGAAGGGCTGACCGAGGCCGGTTGGGGGCTCGCGGAGGTCTATTCGAAGCGATCGAGGGTTCGTCGGTTCGGGATCGAGCGAACGGACGAGTCGACCGTTCTCAGTGAGGAAATGGGTTGGGCGGCGCGGGCCGGCAGCTCCGAGAGGTCGCTGTTCCTGGCCTCGTCGGGACCGCCACGAAGGCTCTCTTCGCTGCCGGCCGCCGGTTCGGGAGGACTTCGCCTGCCGCCGTCGCGAGGCTTTCAACACTGGCGTCCGCCTGCCGATCTCGAGACTCCGCTGCTGGGCGAAGGTGAGGGGCATCGGCTTCTGCGGTCGATCTCGAAGGCGCTGGCGGATGATCATCCTGAAGGTCGCCTGGTCCGAGCCCTGCTCGAGGACGGAGCCGGCGAAGTGGCGATTCGCAGCAGCCTCGGGGTAGCCGCTTCGTACCGCAGCCGCCTTTCGACCCTTCGACTCGAGGTCGAGCTACCTGGCCGACCCTCGTCTCGTTGTGGGTTGTCGACGGTGGCTCGCTGCGCGAGTGACTTTCGAGCGGCCGCCCTCGGTCGACGGCTTGCCGACGTGCTGCACGTCCGTTCGGAGGGTGTTGCACCGGAAGGGGGTGCGCAGTGTCTGCTCTCTCCAGAGGTCGGGAGCCGGTTGTTGGGATTCCTGGCATCGACCTTCGTCGGCGACGGCAATGGATTCCTCGCGGTCCGGGGCGGCAAGGTCGGAGCGGACGATGTGGTGCTGATCGAAGATGGCTCCCATCGCGCTGGGCCGATCGCGGCCCCGGTCGATGGCGAGGGCCTGCCCTACAGTCGCCGGGTGCTGGTCGATCACGGGTCGGTGGGTGAACGCATCCTGCCGTGGTGGTCGGAGGGCCGGCACCGGGGGGGCAGTTCGAGGCCCGGGTGGCGCGATCGTCCACGACTCGACGCTTCACAGGTGTTTCTGGAAGTCTCCGAGCCGGTCTCCGTGGCTGCGCTGCTGTCGGAAGTGCGCCAGGGCTACTATCTGATCGAGTCCCCCCGGGCAGGCAGTTTCGATCGATCGAGCGGCTTGTTCTCGCTGCCGGTCTGCGGCTTCAACGTTTCGGCGGGCAGACCGGTGTCGCCGTTGGCCGATGCTCGACTCCAGGGCGACCTGCGCGAGTTCCTGCACTGCGTCCGGGGATCTGCCCGAGACCTGGGCTTCCACCCCCGGGGTGCGCTCGTCGGCGTACCGAGCCTGCTCGTCGAGGGCTTGGAAGTGGTGTGAGGAGAAGCGGTCGGAGACGGTCTTTCGGACCTACTCCCGGATCACACTTCTCTTGGAAGGGGTCCGACGACCGCCGCGCTCGGTGAGCGGCCTCCCCTGCAACGGCTCGAGGGCTTTTGCGGGCAGGGCTTCGACGTCGATACCTTCCTGACCGGGATCGTCGACCGAGTCGGCGGGCGGTCCGGCTTCGGCAGAGCGAAGGTCCTCGACCGGGGGGACCAGCAGCGCCGAGATCCTCGCGCCGTCGGAGTAGATCCGCGGAACCCGAACGGCCTTCTGGGTTCTGCGCCTGGCCATCATCGCTTCGGTGACGAGCTTGCTGCGTACCACCTGGGGGTTGACGTCCGCGAAGGCGAGATAGGGGTCGAGTTCGAAGGCGCGGGCATAGTGGGCGATGGCGTCCTGCCGGCGGCGGGTCTGTTCGGCTACGGCGCCGAGCTGATAGTGGGTCCAGGCGTCGTCGGGTTCCAGCGCGAGGACGGAGCGATAGGCCGTGGTGGCGTCCTCGAAGAATCCTGTTTCCTGCAGCAGGAGGCCGAGATTGAAGTAGGCGTCGTCGTTCTCGGGTGCGAGATCGATGGCCTTCGTGTAGGCATCGCGCGCCTCGACGTGGCGGTCCGCGAGTCTCAACAGGTTGCCGAGGTCGTTCCACAGTCCCGAGTCCGACGGCGAGTCGGAGATCAGGCTCTGTTGCTCTTCGATCGCGGCCCTGAGCTGGTCGCGGTCGAAGGCTTCCGCGGCGTAGCCGGGGAGCGCAAGACCGAAGGCCAGCAGGGCGAGGAAGATGGGGAATCGTTTCACGAGTTCTCCTCGAAGACGGGTCGGATCTTGAGTTGCCGCTTGCCGTTCTTCTCGGCGACCCTGAACTGTACCGCTTTGCCGCCCCGACTCTCCAGTATGTTCCTACGTTGGGTCTCGAGGAAACTCGCGAAGGTCGCCAGGTCGACGGTCGGAACGGTCGAGGCACTCGAGTAGAGGTCGTTGAACAGAGCCTCAGCCTGTTCTTGACGGACTTCACCCTCGATCACGACGGCCTGCCGGGGCGCTCGCGATTGAGGCGTATGTCGACGTCCGCCTTCCTGCTGACGCATCCTTCTGCCGAAGAGCTCTCGGTAGGAGGTGTACTGCGACTCGAGCCCGTTGAGTCGAAAGCGGTCGGCGGAACCACGGACTTCGGACCGCAGGCGATCGAGCCTCTGCTTGACGTGGTCCGAGAGTTCGTGCGGCGGGACGTCGGTGGCGCCGTTGAGAAATCGCCGGAACTCGATCTTGAGCGCCTGAATGTCCCTTTCGAGTAGATCGAGGCGATGGGAAGAGGGTTCGCGGGTCATCGTTGTGAGGGCCGGAGCGGAAGCCCGTAGAATCGACGGCGAAATGACATCAGCCTCCCACGGTGCCGTGCGCCGGATCCCCTCCGTGGCGGTCCTTCTGGATCGTCCCGAGGTCCAGCAGCTGACGGAAGTATACGGAAGGTCCCTCGTGCGGACGGTGCTGAGGGAACTGCTGGAAGAGCTGAGAGGTGATTGTCTCGAGGGCCGAACGAGCGAGGAGGGCGCGATCGAAGCAGCAGAGGGCCTGGTCGCAGACCTCGCCGAGCGCCTCGAATCGTACGTCGGTCGCCCGGTGCGGAGGGTCCTGAACGCGACCGGGGTCTTCGTTCACACGAACCTCGGGCGTTCCCCGCTGCCGCGCAGCGTGGCTGCGGAACTGCCCCACCTGCTCGACGCCTACTGCGACCTGGAGATCGGTCCGGATGGCGGGCGCGGAGATCGGAACCAGCGTTGTGAGGACCTGCTGCGCAGCCTCACCGGGGCGCAGAGGGCGCTGGTGGTCAACAACAACGCCGCCGCCCTGGTGCTGGTGCTGGCGACCCTGGCGCGCGGCCGAGAGGTCGTGGTGTCGCGAGGCGAACTGGTCGAGATCGGTGGCTCGTTCCGGGTGCCCGCGATCCTCGAGGCAGCGGGTGCGACCCTGGCCGAAGTCGGCTCGACCAACCGAACCCGACTGGATGACTACGCCGAGGCGATCGGGCCGGAGACAGGACTGCTGCTGCGGGTCTTCCCCAGCAACTATCGACTGTCGGGGTTCGTCTCGTCGGTGGAGACCCCCGCTCTCGTGGCTCTCTCGGAGAGTTCGGGCGTTCCCCTGCTGGTCGATGAGGGGAGTGGACTGCTGCAGGCGAGCCCCCATCCTCAGTTGAGCGAACACCCCAGCCTCCAGGAACTGATGGAGATGGGTGTGCCGTTGGCGTGCGGCAGCGGCGACAAGGTGCTGGGTGGACCCCAGGCTGGACTGCTGGTCGGTCGCGGCGATCTGATCGAGGCCTGCCACCGTCATCCTCTCTACCGGGCGCTGCGCCCCGATCGCGCCGCCCTCGCTGCGCTCGAAGGTGTCCTGCGACTGCGGCTTTCAGCCGGCCGTCACCGGTCGAGGAGTCCTGGCAGCAGTCGGCCGAGGTGCTGCGCTCCAGGAACGAGCGTGTCGCCGCGGCGATCGGTGGCGAGATCGTTCCCTCGCAGGCGTTCGTAGGCGGTGGAGCGGCGCCGGAGGCGGCCATCGAGGGTGAAGCCGTGGCGCTGCCGGCCGACGACTCGCTGAAGGACCGACTGCGCCTGGGAGTGCCGTCTGTGGTCGCCTACATCCAGGGCGGTCGACTGCTCTTCGACCTCAGGACGATCGATCCTCTGGACGAGAAATAGATATCACCTTATTT
>CALOFD010000014.1:0-142150 GCA_942492505.1 Thermoanaerobaculia bacterium | reverse complement strand
TGTGGATGGCCACCTGGATGTCGTAGCGCTTCACGAAGCTCTCGATTCGCGCCAGGTTGTCCGGCCGGGGAGCGATCACCATGAGCGGGAAACCGCACTGCCGGGCGTACTCGAAGGCGGCGCCGATCGACTCGTCGTCGTCCTTGGCGAGGTTGATGGTGCCTCCTCCGACCAGCGTGAGACCGGCGTCCTCGAACTCCCTCCGGCCCGCGGCGAGTTCGGTCGGCGTCGCCTCCATGGGCAGGTGGAAGGATTTGACGTTGATCCAGGGCGTGCCGATGGCGAGCACCGCCTCGATGGCTTCGGGCCGTGGCAACTTGCGGAGCGAATAGGACGCCACGCCGAGCCGGAACGGCAGGCCGTCGCCCCTGGACCCGCGGCGCGGGACGGCCCGGGTCCCCGGCTGTGTCGCTTGTGGCGATGCCGTGCCGACCGACGGCAGCCACGGGGCGATTGCGGCAGCCCCCCCGAGTGCCAGCAGGCGGCGGCGATCGAGCCCTTTCATGCCGGCGGCTCCCAACCGGGTTCGTACGACCGGCCCCACAGGGAGGCGGCGTCGGGATCGCCGAGCGGGCGCCCGCTGGCGGCGTCGCACTGCAAGCCGCGGCCGACGCGCTGGGCGACATTGCCGAGGTGGCAGAGCAGGACGCTGGTGGCGGCGTCGGAGATCGGCGCGTTGGGTTTCTCGAGGCCACGGATCGACTGCAGGAAGTTGTCGATGTGGCGATCGGTCATGCTGCCTCCACCACGCGTGTCGAGGGCATCGTCGGTCGACGCCACGGAGCGCTCGGCGGCCACCTGGTGCTCGGCGTCGTAGAAGACGTAGCCGCTACGATCGAGGATCAGCGTGCCCTCGGTTCCGTGGATCGCCGAGCCGCGTCCGCGTCCCTCGACCGGCAGGCCGTTGCAGCTCCTGCCCTCCCAGACGATCGTCTTCTCGTCCTCGAAGTCGTAGGTCACGATCTGGGTATCGAAGGCCTCCCAGTCGTCGTCGAAGTGGAAGCGACCTCCTGCCGACGAGACCCGGGTCGGGATGTCGACGGACAGAGCCCAGCGGCAGACGTCGATCTCGTGGGTACCGTTGTTGCAGATCTCGCCCGTGCCCCAATGCCATCGCCAGTGCCAGTGGTAGTGCACGATGTTGTCGAGGTAGTGCCTTCGCGGCGCGGGGCCCTGCCAGAGATCCCAGTCGAGCCAGTCGGGCACCGGAACGTTCTGGCCGCGACCGATCGATTGGCGGTTGTTGGCGTACCAGCTTCGTCCGAGGTAGGGCCTGCCGATGAAGCCGTCGCGCAGCATCTGCATCGCTTCGATCGATTCCGGCGCCGAGCGCTGCTGGTTGCCCATCTGCACGACGCGATCGCTGCCGGCCGCAGCCGCCACCAGGATCTCGCCCTCGCGGGCGTTGTGGCCGCAGGGCTTCTCGACGTAGACGTGCTTGCCGGCGGCGAGCGCCATCCAGGTGGCCGGGGCGTGCCAGTGGTCGGGTGCGGCGATCACCAGGGCGTCGATCGACTTGTCTTCGAGCACGCGTCGGATGTCGGCTTCGGCCGCGGGCCGCTTCTCACCCGCGGCCACGACGGCCTCGACGACCCTGTCGAGGGCGCGCGGGTCGACGTCGCACAGGGTCTTGACGTTGCAGGCCGGATTCTTCGCGAACGAGCGCGCCAGTTCGTGACCGCGACCGTTGAGGCCCATCACTGCCACCTGGACGCGGTCGGCAGCCTCGACGCGCCGCGAGCGCAGCGGGGCGAAGCCTGCAACGGCCAGCGCCGAGGCGCCGACCAGGACCTGTCTACGGTTGATGCCTGTCATGTCGGATCCTTTCCTGGTTGTCAGCGGGTCCGGTCTCAGTGGACCGGCACGCTCAAACGGAGGTTGCGGAACCAGACGCTGTCGTTGTGGTCCTGGAGGACCAGGTGGCCGGAGCGCCGGTCTTCGAAACCTTCGAAGGGGGCGTACTTGCTGGCGGCGAGGCGTCGGGCGAAGTCTTCGGAGTCGAGATCGTACTCGAGGATCTTGACTCCGTTCAGCCAGTGCTCGCCGTGGTTTCCGATCAGCAGGATTCGTCCGCTGTTGAACTCTCCGACCGGTCGCAGGAGTTTCTGCGCGTTCGGCTCGATCAGGTCGTAGAGGGCGCCGGCCTGTCGGTTCTCTCCGTTGGCGGCGTCGGGATGGAGATCGTCGTCGAGGATCTGGTATTCGAAACCGAGGGCCGCGGTCGCCGGCGAGTTGGCGATCGAGAGATGTTCCGAGACGTTGTACTTGATCCCGGAGTTGGCGCCCGGGGCGACCTTCCACTCGAAGCGGAAGTCGAAGTCCTTCCAGGTATCGACCGACAGGAGGTCGCCGCCTTCGAGGGGCTGTCCGTCGGCGGCCACGGGGATGTCGCCGCTGGCGATCTTGTGGAGGGTCCCGTCGACGATCTCCCAGTGGCCGGCAGGTGGGTCCTCGCTGCCGATCCCTCTCCAGCCGGCGAAGGACTCGCCGTCGAAGAGTTGGATGTCCTCGCTGGTGGTTTCGACACCGAGCGGACCCTCGGAGGGCTCCACAGCGGGTGTCGTCGGCGACCCGCTCGATACCGCGGGCGCAGCGCCCTCGCGACAGGCCACGGTGGCGATCAGCAGGATGGGAACGAGCAGGAAGAGGCCGCGAAGGACCTCGCGAACAGGGTGACTCATGCTCCGGTGACTCTCCTGGCGGTGGTCGTCGTCGGAAAGGTCACGGGCTGACCTGTGCGGATCGCCTGGTTGCCGAGAGCCACGGCGATGCCGGAGTCGCGGCCGACGCGCTCGTCGGCGACGGGTCGGCGGCCCTCGCGCAGGCAGGCGATGAAGTCGGCACAGGAGGCGAGATCGGGTTCGATCGGGTCGGCGACTTCGATGGGCTCTCCCGTGCCGCGGTAGGGCATGTCTCCCGAGCTGCTGAGCGAAGGCGAGGTCTCGATGCCGTTCTCGAAGAAGGCCTCGGGCACCGCGGAGTTCTGCCGTGCGGGCTCGTAGAAGAACTGGCCGTCGCTGAGCGTCAGCTCCACACCGCCGCCGGTGCCGAAGACCTGGATCTGGAAGCCCATGCGGTGGTTGCCGATGATCGACGAGAAGAACAGCCGCCGCCCACCCGGATAGGTGTAGAGCGCCTGGACGTTGTCGTTCACGTCGCGTCCGTCGTCATAGAAGGTGATCCCGCCCGTGCCGGTGACGACCTCGGGCGTTGCCTCGAAGATCCAGTTGGCCGTCTCGATGTGGTGCGAGCCGAGCTCGGCGAGCAGCCCGCCGGAGTACTCGCGGTAGAGGCGCCAGTTGATGAGACGCTCGAACTCGGGTGACGGGACCGGCCGGCGCCAGTCGTAGTTGCGGTGCCAGTAGGCGTAGATGTGGGTCACGCGTCCGATCTCACCCGATCGAATGCGGTCGACCGCCTGGTTGTACCAGGGGGCGTAGCGGTACTGGTGCCCGACCTGGAAGATCTGTCCCGAGCGCTCGACGGCAGCCACGATGTCGAGATTGTCCTCGACCGTGAAGCCCATCGCCTTCTCTCCGTAGACCGGCAGGGCGGCGTCGAGGCAGGCCACCATGTGCTCGCGGTGGAGATGGAGCGGAGTCGCCACGACCACGGCGTCGAGATCGTCGCGATCGAGCAGTCTGCGGTAGTCGTCGGACGAGGGAGTTTCGGCCCGGGTGACCTCGCGCGCCTGCTGGATCGACGGCGGGTAGATGTCGCAGAGCACCTCGATCGACACTCCCGGGACGCGCAGGAAGCGACTCATGAGGTGGCGGCCTCGACTGCCCGTGCCGATGATCCCGAGCCGGATCGGCCGCGGATCGCCTCCCCGTGGCTGGAACCGTGCCGCCACCGAGCCGGGGAGCAGCAGGGCACCGCTTCCGGCGAGGGCGGTCTTGAGGAACTCGCGGCGTTTCATGGATCCGATGATTGTAGTCGAGGCCAGCGATGGCTTTCGGTCGTCCAACCGGAACCGTCCTGCCGGAACCAGATCGCTCCCTCCTCCTCGTCGAGGAGTCCGAGGGCGGCGGGGATCGGTCCCAGCACGGCGAGCGCCGTCGAGAGGGCGTCGGCGCGCGTCGCCGAGGGGGAGCGCACCGAGACCTGGCGGTGTCCCTCGAGGGCGAGCCCGCTGCGAGGGTCGAGCAGGTGGGAGTAGACGATCCCGTCGTGCTCGAAGGAACGTTGGCGGCTGCCGGAGGTGGCCAGGGCGCCGTGGGCGAGGAAGAGATGGGTCGAGGTGTCGTCGGGCCGGTACTCGATCGGCCAGCCGGGAGAGCCGCTCGGGCCATCGAGAGCCAGGAAGGCGCTGTTGCCCAGGCCGCCGAGTGCGCGTCGGATTCCCGAGTCGAGCAGTCCCGCCATCGCCCAGTCGAGCGCCCATCCCTTGCCGACGGCTCCGAGATCGAGTTTCAACGGCTCCAGGAAGCGGACGCTGCGCTGCTCGGCGTCGAGGACGATCGAACGGTAGCCGGACTCGCGTCGTGCCCGCTCGAGGGTCTCGGCGTCGGGTCGTCGTCCCGTGCCACCGCGGAAGCCCCAGGCCTCGACCAGCCGGCCGACGCTGATGTCGAAGGCGCCGCCCGAACGAACGGCTGAGATCGAGGCAGAAACGCAGCAGTTCGAAGGTCTGAGGGTCGGTCGAGACCGCGCTCGCGAATGCGGACCGGTTGATGCGTGAGATCTCGCTGGTGGTGCGATAGGAACTCAGGTCGGCCTCGACGCTCTCGATCCCCTCGAAGAAGAGTCCGAACGCCGTGTCGGACCCCTCGTCGAGCCACAGGTCGGCCGTCGACCCCATGGCGTTCTGTTGGTGGTGGGCGACCGACATCTCGGATGGCAGACTCAGGGAAGCCTCGTCGTTCGACGATCGCACTCAGGCGTCAACGATCTTCTCGACCGCTCGGATGTCCGTGTTCCTGGCTTCCCACAGATTCCGGTTGGCCTGGAGGTTGACCCACATCTCGGGCGTCGGCAACCCTCCGGAAGAGAAGACGTATCTCGATGGTTGAAGGGAAACAGGGGCACTGCAAGGAGTCATCATGAAATCAGTCGATCCCAACCGAATTCGTCGGCCGTTGAGCCGTGCCGTCCACCTCGGGCTCGCCGCTGCCATTGCCTCTGCCACCCCCGTGGTGCTGATGGCGGATACGGCCAAGGTGGCTGCCGCCAGGGCAGAGGCCGAAGCCACGACCGCCATTGCCAACCCCGGCACTCCCATCTACATCGCCCTCGACCAGGAGGTCACTTCGAGAAAGAAGGACTTCGGCCTCGGAGACGTCGTCGAGGCCCGCGTCTGGCAGGACGTGCTGGTGGGCACGAACGTGGTCATCGAGCGAGACACGCCGGTCTTCGCCAGCATCGCGCGGATCAAGAAGTCGAACTTCGCGGGCATCAAGGGCAAGCTCGAGATCGAGGCCATCTCCACCACCGACGTGGCCGGCAATGCCGTCGAGTTGGTGGGAGGCTACGACCGCTCCGGCAAGGGTCGCATGGGACTGTCGATCTCGCTTGCCGCCGTCGTCGCGTGGCCGCTCATCTTCATCAAGGGCAAGCAGGCCGTGCTGCCTCCGGGTACGCTCTTCGACGCCCACCTTCGCTCGGTGGTCGAAGTCGACACCGCGCTGGCGCCGCAGGTCACGGTGCCGCCCAGGGACGTCACTGCCGAGATCCTCTACGACGACATCGACTTCGAAACCAAGCCGGTCCTCATTCCGTTCTCGGTGCACTCGAGCCGTCCCTTCGTGGTGGTCGAGATCATCGCCGTCAACGGTTCCAGCCTGGAGGAGGCCATCCCGCTGCAGTACACCGAGCACGACGAGGCCGCCGGCACCGCGCTCGGCACCGTCGAGTGGAAGCCGCTCACCAAGCAGATGCGACCGGGCATGAACGAGCTCACCCTGCGAGTCGGCGGCGACCTGGTCGACGTGCTGATGGAGGCCGAACTGTAGAAGGTGAGCGGAGCTGGGGCGGGGATCCAGCCAATCGAAGAAGACTGGCCAGTAGACTGGTCATATGACTTCGATCAACGCCTCCGACTTCAAGGCTCGATGACTCCCCGAGTCTTGCTGAAGTCGTGACTCAAGGCGGGTTGGACTCGACGGCGAGGCCGGTGCTCGCCGCATCGATTCGTAGCGATCGTCGGGGGCTCGTTGCCCCTCTCTTGACAACATGGAAAGTCGGCACTTACACTTTCCATCTTGGAAAGAGAGGTCGCGATGAGCCAGGAAGTCGCCCACGTCCCCACGCCCGAAGACGCGAGATCCGCTCTCGACACGGTCGGCGAGATGCAGGCCGTCGGCCTGCGTCGCGGCCTCTACCCGCGCCGGGTTGCCGCCGCCATCGCCCTGTGGGCGGCGGCTCTTGCCGTCACCGTCGGCACCGCCTGGGGGATTCCCGTCTTCACTGCCGGTGTTCTCGGGCTGTTCTGGGCCCGCAACCGCCAGGGCGCCTGGGTTTCGGAGGTCGAGAGCCCGCGACAGTTCTGGCTCATCATTCTTCCCCTCGGGCTGCTCGCCGGCGGACTGATGCTCGTTGCAGCTGCCCTCCGTGAGGCCGGCTACCTTCCTCTGAGCTTCACGGTTGCCGCGGCGCTGGCGGGCTTCCTCTTCCTGCTGTCCCAGCGCAGCCACGCCGTCCGACGCCGGCACGTTGGAACCCAGGCGTGACGTCGCCCCGTCTCGACCCGGTCATCCATCCGCCCCATCGCCTGCGCATCTGTGCCTTCCTGACGCCGCTCGAGGAAGCGGAGTTCCAGATCCTGCGAGATGAGCTCCAGGTGAGCGACTCGGTGCTCTCGAAGCAGCTCACCTACCTCACCGAGGCCGACTACGTCCGCCTTCGCAAAGGGGCTCACCGGGGCCGCCAGCGAACCTGGGCGAGGCTGACGGGGAAGGGAAGGCGGGCGTTCGCCGCCCATGTAGCGGCCCTCGAAGAACTGGTTGGAGTGCGACAGGGTCAGGATCGAACGGGTCCATCTTCCTTCCCCGTAGCTGTGATGCCGATTCCTCTGCCCTGACCGGGCGCCGCCGCCGATGTCGGCTCCCTTCTCTCGGGGTCGATTCGAGTCGAGTGGCCGGGTCGGTCGCTCGAGAGTGCTAGGCTCCGGCCCCCGTTGCCGTTCAGGCTTCCGTTTCGCTCATGTCCCAGGAAGGAAGGATATGCCGCTGAAGGACAATTCGACTCTCAACGCGAGTGGTGCCTCCCGTCGTCGCCTCATCCGCGCTCTCGGCATCGGAGCCATCGCATCGCAGGTCTCGCTGGACTGGAGCAAGCCCGCCATACGGCTGGGTGCCCTGCCGGCCCATGCCCAGGGCACTCCGGCCGATGCTTGCGTTCTCAGCCTGACGTGGGTCGTCTACGGCCAGAGTGGCTCCGCCCCTGTCAGCTACACCAACGTCGTGACGGCAGATGACGGGGGTGGCGTTTCGACACTCGGCTCGACCACCGCAGAAGGCAGCGATCCTCACACTCTCACCGGCAGCATCAGTGTCGCCGAGAACAGTTCGGGCACGCTCGGTGTCGCCTACACCGTTGAAGACTCCATCAACAGCATTTTCGTCAGCTACACGGCCTCCTGTTGTACTGACAGCCTCGCCAGCGGAGGCTTCCCGCTCGTCGGTACTTCAACGGATTTCGACTTCTTCGTCGAGACTCAGGAAGCCGGTAGCTGTACGTTCCCCACAGGTTGATGGGACAGCGCGCCGGTCGCCTGCGGGTGAGCCTTCGAAGAGTGCGCTGACAGGAGACCTCTCTCGACGCTGTGATGTCAATTCCCCTCCTGGCCTTCGACATCGAATCCATCCCCGACCCGGCCGTCGGTCGGCGCCGGGGCTTCGAGGGCACGGACGCCGAGGTCGTCCGGCAGATGTTCGACGCCCGCCTGGTCGAGACCGACGGCAAGTCGGGCTACCCACAGCTTCCGCACCACCGGATCGTCACCGTCGGCTACGCCCGCCTCGATCCGGAGTCGGGGGCCTTCGATCTGGGAACGACGGGCGCCCTTTCGCCAGCGGGGAAGGCCGGCGGCGGTTCCGCCCCGATCCCCGAACTGGTCGACGAAGCCTCCGTCATCACCGGCTTCTTCGATCTCCTTGGCGACTCACCTTCACCACCGCGCCTGATCTCGTGGAACGGTTCGGGCTACGACCTGCCGGTGATCCGCTACCGCTCCATGTTGCATGGCCTCTCCGCGCCGCACTTCTACCGAACCGATGGAGACTTCCGGTTCAACAACTACCAGTCGCGCTTCCACGACATGCATGTCGATCTGATGGATGTGCTGTCGGGCTACGGGGCCTCGCACCGGGTAGGGCTGAACACGTTGAGCGAGCTGGTGGGACTGCCGGGCAAGGCGTTCGTCGAGGGCGAGGTGTTCGAGCACCTTTTCGCCGGCCAAGCGGACCTGGTACGGGAGTACTGCAAGATGGACGTGCTCCTCACCCTGCTGCTCTACCTGAACTGGGACGTTCACCGGGGGCGCCTGGAGAGAGCGCTCTTGCGGCGGTGGGTGGACGGCATTCGCGGGCGCCTGGCCGAGGAGGCCTTCGAGGGGTGGCGGGGGATCGTCGCGGCGCTCGAGGGCTGGCCGGTCTGGGCTCGTTGACGAGACCCCGGTAAGCGCCCCCTGAGTCCACCTCCGGCGTCGAGAGCAATCGGGTCGACTGGCGCAGCGTCGCAGTCTGAAGGATCTGTGTTCCCGTGCTACACTGATCTCGTATTCCACGGGACTTCCGCATGGCCAACCTGACGATCACCGTCGACAACGAAACCCTCAAACAGGCACGAATCCGTGCCCTCGAACAGGGAACTTCGGTGAACCGCCTGCTGGCCGAGTACCTCGAGTCGTATGCGCGGTTCCGTCAGCGCGACACGGTCGAGCGGATTCTCGACCTGGCAGAGAACAGCACGGCGGGAAGCACCGGTCGAGGCCGCGACTGGACGCGCGACGACCTCTACGACCGCGGGTCATGAGCCGAGCCTTCGTCGACACGAACGTTCTCGTCTATCAGGTCGATCGAGGCGAGCCCGAGAAACGGCGGACCGCGATCCGCCTGTTGCGCGAATGGCAGGGCGAACTGGTGGTTTCGTCCCAGGTTCTACAGGAGTTCTACACGGCCGTGACGCGACGACTCGAGCCGCCGATGCCGGCCGCCGAGGCAGAGGCGATGTGCCGTGCCCAGGCCGAACTGCCGGTCGTTTCGACCGATGCAGCCCTGGTGCTGGGTGCCATCGGGCTGTCGCAGCGCTTTCAGATCAGCCTCTGGGATGCGCTGATCGTCTCGGCGGCGCAGGAGAGCGCCTGTTCGGTTCTGTTCTCCGAGGATCTTCAGCATGGCCAGCGGTTCGGATCGGTCGAGGTGGTCAACCCCTTCCTGCCGCCCGAGGAGATCCATGAGTCGCCCTAGAACGCGCTGATGCCGAAGCCGCGCTCGAAGACGAGCCAGATCGCCGTGCCCAGCAGGGCGGAGAAGAGCAGGGCCCGTGACCAGGCGGCGCGGCCGCTGGCGCCGAGCCACAGGCAGCAGGCGATGGGGATTCCCCAGCGCAGGCCGAGAAGCGCTGTCGCCGTCGCCAGGGCGATCGGCAGGGCGAGCGCGTTGACGACGTTGCTCGGGGTTGACGCGTCGGCTGCTTCGTCGGAGGCGGTGAACGTGAACCGTTCCAGACGCGGCGCCAGGCCGACCAGGTGTCGACGCAGGGTGAGGGCTCGCGTGGGGAAGGCGTCGATGGCGGCCTGCAGGGCGAGCAGCGCCAGGGTGGGAACCAGGACCGCCAGCGGCACGAGTCGCGACTGACGCGAGAGGTCGGTGAGGCCGACGGCGAAGAGCGCGGCCAGAAGCAGGAGACCGAACGAGACGGCGAGGCGGCTGCTGCGGTTCATGGCAGCCCCGGTGGGGTGGTCTCGGGCCCCGGCCGCGGTTCGCGCGACCGGACAAGCGGCACGAACGTCACGACCAGCGTCGCAGCGAGGATGACCATGGCGATCGGGCGCTGCCAGAGAACGGTGCGGCCGAGTTCGTGCAGCCGCAGGGCGAGGTGGAAGTTGGACTCGAAGATCGGGCCGAGGACGATTCCGATGACCAGCGGGATCCGTGGCCAGCCGTGGCGCACCAGGAAGAAGCCGACGATGCCGAAGCCGAACGCGACCACCACGTCGCCGAAGCGGTTGCGATTCGCCCAGGCGCCGACCGCGACCAGCGAAAGGATCCAGGGCACCAGCCAGTGGGTCGGGATGCGGGTGAGACGGGTCAGGGGGCCGATCGCGGCCAGGCCCAACAGCGACGTGAGCCAGTTCGAGAAGAACAGCGACCAGATCAGCGCGAAGACCAGCGGCAGGTGGTCGTTGAGCAACTCGGGTCCCGGCCGGATGCCGTGCAGGGCGAGGGCGCCGAGCAACAGGGCGGTGGCCGAGCCGCCGGGAATGCCGAAGGCGAGCGTCGGCACCAGCGAGCCGCCGTCCTTGGCGTCGTTGGCGGCCTCGGGAGCCAGGACGCCGCGCAGGTCTCCCTCGCCGAGTCGGCCGCCTGAGCGTTCGGCCGAACGGGCCGCCTGCCCGTAGGCGACCAGGCCGGCGACCGTCGCACCGATTCCCGGGATGACGCCGATCAGCGTTCCGACGGCCGAGCTGCGCAGGAAGAGGGGGAAGTTCTCGAACACCGACAACACGCCGCGCCGCAGACTGCCGCCGCGCGGGTCGGCGCCGTCGACGGTGAGGGAATCACGACCCGAGGCGAGGAGCTCGAGCGCCGCCGTCACCGCGAAGATGCCGAGGAAGATCGGCACCACGCCGAGGCCGTCCTGGAGGTAGGAGGCGCCGCCGGTGAACCGCAGCTCTGCCGTGCGCGGGTCATAGCCGACGAACGACAACATCAGTCCGAGGCCGGCCATCGCCCAGCCCTTGAGGATCGAGCCCTGGATGAGGACGGCGATCGTCGACAGTCCCCAGATCGTCACCATCAGGATCTCGAGCGGACCGAAGGCCAGCGTGAGACGGGTCAGGATCGGGATGGAGGCGACCAGCACCACGACGCCGAAGGTCGAGCCGAGCGCCGAGGCGGTGGCCGAACAGGCAATGGCGGTGCGCGCCTCGCCCTTGCGGGCCAGGGCATGACCGTCGATGGCGGTCACCGCGCTCGAGTTGCGGCCTGGTACTCCGAACAGGATCGCCGTCATCGAGCCGGCGAAGGTGGCGCCGCCGGTGAAGGCGCCGAAGAGCAGCAGGAAGGGCACGGGTTCCCAGCGCAGGGTGAGAGGAATGGCCATGGCCATCAGCGTTACGCCGCTCAGGCCCGGCATCGCCGAGAACATCATCGCCAGAACCGTGCCGAGAATCGGGTAGACGATGTTGGGCCACGAGAAGACCAGCGCCGCGCCTTCGAGGGCGGCCTCGTAGACCTCCATGCTAGCGCCTCATCTCGCCCACGCCGGCTTCGACCAGCGGCCGGAAGCGGGCTGTGACTTCGGCCAGGGCCTCGAGTTCTGCGGCCATCTGGGTGGCGGTTCGCGGCTGCCAGGAGAGCTGAGCGCGTTCGGCCTGGCGGACGAGTTCGGGGTCGGCGAGGACCTCGGCCAGGGCGCGCTCCAGGCACGCCTCGAGTGCCGGCGGCAGAGCGCGCGGCGCGACGATCAGACGGCCGGCGCCCATGACGGCGAGCAGCGCGTCGACCTGCGAGCGGGCGGCCTCGACGTCGCCGCCACGGCCGGCGACGACGGCGTCCACGACCCCCGACTCGCCGCCGACCCACGGCACGTCGCGCAATACCTCGTAGCCCTCGATCGGCTGGCGATCGATCTGCAGGATGGCGCGCACCCGACCGCTTTCGAGCGCCGGCAGCGCGGCCTCGATGCTCACCGTCATCACATCGACTTCGCCACGCTGCAGGGCGAGCAGGCGGCTGGCGGTGCCGCCGTAGCCCGCGACGATCTCGGCGTCGATGCCGAAGACGTCCGAGACGACGAGACTGTCGAGAAGGCTCGGCGAACCGACGTCGCGCAGCGAGAACAGGATCGGGCGGCTGCGGGAGATTCGCAGGAGATCGTCGAGAGACCGGATCTCGTCGGTTCCGCTCAGCCACACGTTTCGGACCGGGGCGACCTCGCCGAGGATCGACAGGTCCTCGAGCAGATCGGGAGTCTGGTCGGTGCCCACCAATCGAGCGACGATCAGTCCGGAGCCGCTGACCAGGCCCAGGGTGAGCCCGTCGGGCCGCGCGTCGCGGATCATGGAGACGCCCACCAGGCCGCCGGCGCCGGGATGGTTCTCGACCGTCACCTCGACGTCGAGTTGGCGCTCCCAGAACGGGACGATCAGGCGGGCGTAGGCGTCGTGGCCTCCGCCGGCAGCGTGCGGCACGATCCAGCGGACCCTGGCTCCCGACATGCCGTCGCACGACTGTGCCGGAGCAGGGTTGGCCGTGCCTCCTGCGGCGGCGACCAGGACGAAGCCCGCGAGCCAAGACGGCGGCAGTCGCCGGGGAAGGGCCTCAGGCATTGGGCTGCGAGTCCTGGTAGCGCTTGGCGACGTACAGACTCATCAGCTTGCCTCGGCCGGTCCAGCGGGGCGACTCCCGGCGGACGCGGAAGGTCTCGGCCTGCTGCCAGATCAGGCGCGCCCCGTCGGCCATCACGCTCGACCGGCTGAGGTGGTCGAGGACCACTTCGACGACCGCCGACTCGTCGGCGATGTCGATCGAGGGGTCGATCGCCAGCACCAGGCGGGTGAAGCCGTGCTCGTCTTCCTCCTCGATCAGTTGGTAGTCGAGTGGGCTGCCGCCGAAGCGCCGCGGCAGCACTGTTTCGAGGACCTCGATCATCTCGCTGCCGACGAGGGTGACGCCCTCGCCGGTCAACTTGCGGTAGCTGGCGACCCGGCGCAGGTGGGTGTGGAGGCCGAGGTCGTGCAGCGGGCAGCCGCAGTCATGACGGTCGATCAGCCCGGCGTCGTCGCTTTCGGCGTTCAGCAGGATCTTCGGCGAGGTCGGCAGGAGCGAGGTGAAGTTGAAGGCGGGCACCTGCACTGCCGAAGCCTCGGTGCCGGTGCCCTCGAGGCCGGTCTCGACCTGCACCAGAGCGGTGATGCCGGTACACAGATGCAGATCGTTGATCTCACGGCCGTGACTGCAGTCCATGCCGATCCGCGCCAGTTCCGAGAAGCCGTAGGTCGTGAAGACCTTGCCGCCGACGGCCTCGATGCCGGCCATCTTGGCGGGCGTCATCGGCTCGCCGCCCAGTCGGAAGACGGCGCCCTGCAGGTCGAGCCCCGCTTCCTGCGCGGCGATGCAGATCCGCAGGCCGCGGCTGGCGGCGGCCAGCACCAGGCAGCGGCCGTGTTCCTCCAGGGTGCGGGCGACCCAGCGGGCGACGTCGATCGCCCGGTCGAGCGGTACGTAGGTCGGGAACGGCAGCGGGACGCCGCTGCCGCGTGCGATCAGGACCGCGGCCTGGGTGGCGAGGCTGTACTTGGCCAGCCGCGGGCTCAGGTTCCAGGTCGGCGCCTGTGAGTACCAGCGCTCGGGGGGGCGTGTGTACTTGGCGCGCCGCAGGACGTTGTCGATGCCGCTGCTGTCGGGCAGGACGCCACGCCAGACGACGCAGGGCAGGTCGACCGCGTCGTGGGCGTCGTAGGTCAGCAGTTCGTAGGCTGCCTGGACGGCGAGATGGTCGAGATCGTGGGGTACGCGCGATCCGGGTCCGGTGGAGCCGCCGCTTCGAACGTAGAAGTCGGCGGCAGCGAGCGGGTTGTCGAAGTCGTTGGCCGCCACTTCCATCACGAAGTCGCCACGCACGATCGGGCGCCGGCCCTTGAACTCGTCGAACGTCACGTAGACGCCGGCCCGACGGAGTTCGAGCAGCGTCTCCTCGAGACCCTGACGGCGAACGCCGTCGCGGATGTCCTCGAACGAGCAGTCGGCGCGTCTCAGGAGGGGCAGGTAGGGGCTCTTCGGCTGCTCGAAGACGCCGCGCTCGACCACTCGCAGGAAGTTGTCGACCCGTTCTTCCTCGCAGCGCAGCACGATGGCGCGCGCCGACTCCAACGTCAGCGGCTCTCTCAGGAAGCGCGGCAGCCCGGTGGCGAACCGCTTGTACATGCGCAGTTGGTCGAGGAAGCTCGGTGTGCTCACGTCGAGCCGGTTCCTGCGAAAGTCGAGACGAAGGGGTCGAGGGTGGGGACTCGTCGACTCATGATGGAGGAGGCAAGATACCAGGGAGGTGGACCGGCCTGCGACGGTCTCCAGCCCGTGACGAAACGGGTTCCCCGGCATGCAGCCGGAAGCCGTCGATCAGGTCGAGGAAATCCGATTTTCTGATAATCTGCTCGCATGATCAGGAAAGAGACTCCCGAGTCGGGCCTGGTTCGCGAGCCCGTGGCCGAGTTCGGCGTGCAGAGGGTGTCGGCGACGGCTGCTGCAAGGAACCTGTCGGATCTGCTGAACCGCGTGAAGTACCGTGAAGAGCGCTTCCTGATCGAGCGCGGTGGTGAGCCTGTCGCGGAGTTGGTGCCGGTGTCTCCGCCGCGGTTCACCGGGCCGGATCTGCTCGCTCTCATGCGGTCGCTGCCCGAGGTCGACGCCGGGTTCATGGACGATCTCGAGGAGATCGGCCGCAATCAACCCGCGCTCGGTGACTCGCCTTGGGACTGATCGTCGACACCAGTGTCCTGATCGGCATCGAACGAGGGCAGGTGGAGCCGCGGATCCTCGAACGGGAGAAGCAGGAGCTCGCGATCTCTGCGGTCACGGCCAGCGAACTCCTCCAGGGTGTTCACCATGCCGATGGGGCCCGTCGAGCGGCCCGACAGGGTTGGGTCGAACGGTTGCTGCGACTGTTTCCAGTCCTGCCCTTCGACCTCGCCGTGGCTCGAACTCACGCCGAGATGGTCGCCGGAATGCGATTGCGAGGTCTTCCCTTGCCGGCCCACGATCTGGTGATCGGGGCCACGGCGCTGTCGCGGGGCTTCAGCGTGGTCGCCCGGGATCTCAGGAGCTTCCCGCAGATGCCTGGGCTGGAGGTGATCGAGTGGTAGATTCGGGACTCCAATCCTGGGAGGTATCCAATGACTGAGAAGAATCGATTCGAGTCGGGATCTGCCGACGACTCTGCGCTCAACCCGTCCGGTGCCGCGCGGCGTCGACTGCTGAAGGCGGTCGGGCTCGGCGCATTGGCGCTACCGTTGTCGCTCGAGTGGCAGCAGCCGAAGGTGCGCTTCGGCGGATTGCCGGCGCATGCGATCGCGACGATCAACGGCTGTTTCGTCGGAGTGTCGATGACGGTGTCGGGTTCCTCGGGAGCCGATGGCTCCTTCGGCGTCGCCCTGGTGGGCACCGGCGGCACGCTCGACTCGACCACCTGGTCGCAGTCGTCTTCGACCTATCTGGTGGGCTTCAACGGCAGCCAGCCGCCCAATCAGTCGGAACCGATCTCGGTCTTCTGGACCAAGCAGAACAGCGAGAACGAGATCGCCGTGATCAGCGAGGCCTACTGTTGCGACGAATCAACGGGCACGCCGGGTTCGATTTGTTTCGAGTCGACCTCCGGCTCGTATCAGCTCCTCGAGTTTGCGACCGGCGACGACGGCATCTGCGAGATTCTTCTGTCGATCAGCTGAGGAGCCGTCGTCCTGGTGATCGGCAGCTGGGAGTTCGCAGGACTCGCGCAGGCCTCGGTCGAAGGTGAGAGTCTCGAGTCTTGCTCCGACACCTCGATCCCTTGGATTGGCGCGAGGACGCGGGACGAACGCGGTCCTGACTCAGCAGCACGTCGGGCTCCTGGTACTTCGGGTTGGAGTATCGTTCCGTTGGAGCGGGACGCAACCCGATGACTGAAACAGCGACGCACGAAGACCGAGGTACGGGGCGGGCGCTCGCACCGCTCGACTACGACGTCGTAGTGATCGGCGCCGGCGTCGGCGGCATCTACCAGATCAAGAAGCTCATCGACCTCGGCGTCCGAGCGACCGTGCTGGAGAGCGGCGAGGGTCTGGGCGGCACCTGGTTCTGGAACCGCTATCCCGGCGCGCGCTTCGACTCGGAGAGCTACACCTACGGTTACTCCTTCTCGAAGGAACTGCTCGACGAGTGGCACTGGAAGGAGCGCTTCTCGAGCCAGCCCGAGAACCTGCGCTACCTCAACTTCGTCGCCGACAAGTTCGCGCTTCGCGATCACATGCAGTTCGGCTGCAAGGTCGAGTCGATGACCTGGGAGGGGGAACTGCGGGCCTGGCGGCTGGGACTCGTCGACGGGCGCGAGATCACGGCGCGCTTCGTGGTGACCGCGGTGGGACCGCTGTCGATGCCGACGCTGCCGCGCTATGAGGGGCTCGACAGCTTCGAAGGGGAATCGTTCCACACCTTCCACTGGCCCGACGGAAAGATCGAACTCGAAGGCAAACGGGTCGCCGTGATCGGGACGGGAGCGACGGCCATCCAGGTGATCGCCGAGATCGCCGACAAGGTGGGCGACCTGACGGTCTTCCAGCGTCGGCCCAACTGGGCGGCACCGCTGCACAACTCGGAGATCTCCGAGGAGGAGATGGCCGACATCCGAGCCCGCTACGAGGAGATCTTCGCGACCTGCGCCCGCACTCCGGGTGGTTTCGTCCACGAACCCGATCGACGCGGCTTCTACAACGTCTCGCGCGAGGAGCGGGTGGCGCTGTGGGACCAGCTCTACGACGAGCCGGGGTTCGGCATCTGGCTGCGGAACTTCGTCGAGATCTTCATCGACGAGCAGGCCAACGCCGAGTTCTCCGAGTACATCGCCGACCGCATCCGCCAGCGGGTCAAGGACCCCGTCGTCGCCGAGAAGCTGATCCCGCGCGACCACGGCTTCGGCGTGCAGCGGGTTCCGCTCGAGACGAACTACTACGAGGCCTACAACCGCGACAACGTGCACCTGGTGGACGTCTCGGAGGCGCCGATCGAACGGATCACCCCGCAGGGGATCCGCACCTCGGAGCGCGACTACGACTTCGACATCATCGTCTACGCGACCGGTTTCGACGCCATCACCGGCGCCTACGATCGCATCGACATCCGCGGCGTCGGCGGCAGGAAGCTGCGCGAGAAGTGGGCCGACGGTCCGGTGACCTATCTCGGCGTGCTGGTCCACGGCTTCCCGAACCTGGTGATGGTGGCCGGCCCGCAGTCGGGCTCGGCGGCCACCAACTTCCCGCGCGGCATCGAGTCGAGCGTCGACTGGATCAGCGGCCTGCTCGCCTCCGTGTTCGAGCACGGCCATACCCGACTCGAGGCGTTGCCCGAGGCCGAGCGGCGTTGGACGTCGCACGTCGAGGAGGTCTACAGCGCTCTCCTGGTGCGCAAGGCCCAGGGTTGGCTGACCGGCTACAACTCGAACGTCGACGGTCATGAGGCAGGGAAGGTGCGCTATGTGGTCTACAACGGCGGCGCGCCGAAGTTCCAGGAGACGATCGACGAGGTCGCGAGTCGCGGCTACGACGGCGTCGCCTTCGAGTAGGGGCCGACTGCTACCCGAGGATGGTGGCCACGGGCTCCCATGAGCGGTCGCACCGCGCGACAGGGGCCGTGACCTTCGCCGCGGAGGGGGGAACGTCGCGAGGATCGCGGGAACGTCGCGAGGATCGCGGGAACGTCGCGAGGATCGCGGGGACGTCGCGAAGATCCCAGGGTGTAGCATCGGCAACCGGAACCACTCCTCTCGGGGAGGTTCCGAACACACGCCCTCGGAGGTGCCCGGATGAGTCGGATCCCAACAGTCGGAGGCCCCCCCACGATCGCCCTGGCGTTCGCCCTCCTCCTTCCGAACGCCGCCTCGGCGGCCGCTTCGACGGCCCCGACCTACAGTCGCGATATCGCACCGCTCTTCCAGGCGAAGTGCGTCGAGTGCCATCGCACCCAGGGGCTGGCGCCCTTCAATCTGGAGAGCTACGAACAGGTGCGAGCCTGGTCGAAGTCGATTCGCAAGGAAGTGCATGCCGGCCGCATGCCTCCCTGGGGACTCGACCCGGAGGTGGGTGAGTGGTCGAACGACCCGACCTTCAGCAGCGAGGAGCGCGAGACGCTCTTCACCTGGCTCGACAGCGGCATGCCCGAGGGCGATCCCGCCGACCTGCCGCCGCCGCGCGAGTTCTACGAGGACTGGAGCATCGGCGAGCCCGACGTGGTCTTCGAGATGCGCGAGATCGTGATTCCCGCCGAGGGCGTCATGCCCTACCAGCATCACGTCACCGAGATGAACGTCGAAGAGGATCTCTACGTCCAGGCCCTCGAAGTGCTGCCGGGCAATCGGCGTGCCGTGCACCACGTGATCGTGTTCCTGCAACCTCCGGGTGACGGCGCGAGGTCGGGAGACGGCTTCACCAACACAATGCTCGACGTCTATGCGCCGGGCTCACCACCGGGCATCAATCCGCCCGGCGTGGCTCGGCTGATTCCTGCCGGCTCGAAGCTGATGTGGCAGATCCACTACACCCCGACGGGTGACGAAGAGCGCGACGTTTCGCGCTTCGGCATCGTGCTCGCCGACGAGAAGCCCGACGTCCTCATGCGTACGGCGACGATCGTCAACACCAACTTCGAGATTCCGCCCAGCGCCGACGACCACCGGGTCGAGGCCAGTACGACGATCCCGAAGGACGCGACGATCTATTCCTACACGCCGCACATGCACTACCGCGGCAAGGCCATGGACTTCTACCTGACCCGACCGGGCGAGGAAGAAGAACTGGCGTGCTCGATCCCCGACTACGACTTCAACTGGCAGCTCGACTACTTCCTGGCCGAGCCCCTGAAGGTGCCCGCCGGGACGAAGGTGCGGGTGGTGGCGCGCTTCGACAACTCCGCGGGCAACCCCTACAACCCGGATCCGACGGAGACCGTGCGTTGGGGGGAGCAGACGTGGGAGGAGATGATGATGGGCGGGATTTTTCTTTCGTGGGAGGCTGAAGAGCTAGGCGAGTAAATCGAATGGGGGTCGGCCGCGGATCGTACCCAATCCCTCTCCCCCCCCCCCCCCGCGCGCCCCCCCCTCCTCCTCCCTCTTCCGCGCCCCCCAGCTCGGATCTGCGGCGCACCTCCCTCACCGGTCCGGGCCCTCCACCCTACCCCCGGCCTGCCCCCCGCCCCTACTCACTGGGCTCTACTCGCCGCCCCCCTCCCTCCGGGCGGGCGGGCCGCCGGTTGTGAGGGCGGGTGCTCTCGCCGTCGCCCCTCACCAAACACCTCTGACCGCCTCACAATGCCAGGCTGGCTCTCGCGCTCAGTCCCAGGGTGGGACCTCCGGCCCGGCCCCCCCCCCCCCCCCCCCCTCCCCCCCCCTTCTCCCCCCCCCCCCCCCTCCCCCCCCTCCGCCCCGCCTCCCCCCCCTCCCCCCCCCCCCCCCCCTCCGATCTCGATCTCGGCCGAGTCCTCGTCAAGCCCCGTGTGCGTGGCAACCCTTCGCCGGTTGCTTGGCCCCCCCCCCTCCCCTACTCCCCCAAGTTCGCTTCGCGAACCCCCCCCTGATCTATCCTGCAGGCGCCCCCCACGGGCACCCCGCCCCCCCCCCCCCCTCCCCCCCTCCGGACAACGACTCGGCGACCGGCCCCCCCCCCCCCCCCCCCCCCCCCCCCCCCGTGGGCTCCTCCCCCCCTCCTCCCCCCCCCCCTCTCCCCCCCGTATTTCATCTATCCCTGCCTTCTTTCCGACGTCTTCTGCGGTGACTCACGCTACCTCTCCGTGGGTCTCTCCTGCGGCTCGACGATCTCGGGCAGGCTTCACGGCCTCACGATGCAGGAGGGCCGACCGCCGACCGCGGATCGTGGCAACCCTTCGGATTGCGGCAACCCGTACTGGGTTGCTTGGAAACGCACTAGACGCGAGGCTCTACGCTCCCTCCCCCCCCCCCCCCCCCCCCCCCCCCCCCCCCCCCCCCCCCCCCCCCCCCCCCCCCCCCCGGGTCCCCTCTCCGGACGGCGCCGCGCCCTCGCCGCCCTCAACCTATGGGCTGCTGGCAGTTAGTCTGGCTCGCGGTCACGTGGTCCGCTTCCCAGCGGTGAGCTTCAGATCGACAAACCCCTGAGTTGGTGGGACTCCGAGTGGTCGGGGCGAGGTGGCGATGAGCGTTAGCATAGGTACCAACGAACTGATCGGAGGTGGAATCTGGCATGGGGTGCCTTAAGCATTCCAACTTGACCCTGGCCTCACTGGCGATTTCGATCGCGCTGGCTTCCGCCTGCTCACGATTTCCCCCCCCCCCCCCCCCTCTCCCCCCTCCTCTCCCCCCCCCCCCCCCCCTCCCTCTCCGAGGGGGCGGAAGCGTAGGGGAGCACTAGACGAATCCGAACAGGACCGAGATCTCTTTGATCACTACGTGGTCGCGCTGTCCGCTGAACTTCCAGAGAGTGTGGAACCGGGGGCGCTCTCCCGGCCGCCCCCCCGGCCGGCCCCGGGGCCCCCGGGCCGCCCCCCCCGCCCCCCGCGGGGCCCCCCCCCCCCCCCCCCCCCCCCCCCCCCCCCCCCCCCCCCCGCTCTCAGCCTTCAGCCAGCTGGGTACTGCTGGCCGGGTATTCCCCTTGATCTTCGACCCGCCTGCGCCCTTGTCTGAGTCACGTCGTGTAGGCGTCGGGCTCCGGACCGGTGACGTCGCGATGTGGCTCTGGGTCTTCTGTCCAGCAGATGGGTTCTTTGTCTCAAAGATGTTCAGGAAGAAGGATAGAGACGAGGGAGGAATCGATCTCGGTATGCTCTCGGAGAGTTCGGCGCCGGAACAGGGCTACATGCTTACGCCTGGAGTCCTTGAGGGTGTAGACGAGTCCTACGTCTTGCCGACAGTCCCGAGGCCCTCCCCGTAGAGCTCTACGGGTTTCGAACGGGAATCCTAGTGACCTGACCCCCGAAAACCGCAGCACTTGGAATGTGCGATTCCGGTCCTTCGAAAGGAGGCAAAGGAATGCGCAAGAGCTGGGACGCAATACGCGTCCGGCACCTCTCGCGGGGTCCCGAATTCCCCCCCCCCCCCCCCCCCCCCCCCCCCCCCCCTCCCCCCCCCCCCCCCCCCCCCCCCCCCCCCCCCCCCCCCCCTCCCCCCCCCCCCCCCCCCCCCTCTCCCCCCCCCCCCTCCCCCCCCCCCCCCCTCCCCCCCCCCCCCCCCCCCCCCCCCCCCCTTCCCCCCCCTCTCCCCCTCCCCCCCTTCCCTTGTCCCCCTCCCCCCTCCCCCCCCCCCCCCCCCCCCCCCCCCCCCCCTCCCCCCCCCCTCCCCCCCCCCCCCCCCCCCCCCCCCCCCCGGCTTCTCCTGGCCCCCGCTCTCACCCGGCGGCCCACCGCCCTCCTCTCTCCTCTCCTTCCCTCCGCCCTGCTCACCTCTGCCTCGTCGACGACCAGCACGCCGCCATCGCGCAGCCTCCGGCCGCGCTGCTCTTCATATTGAGTAATTTCACTCAAGATGTTGAGTTCGTCGACGAGGCGGAGTGAGGGCTGCCGTCGAATCCGACCAGGGGCCGATCCCCGGCACCCTCGCGCGGCCGGGTGTCTACTGGGACGGCGCAAGGCGCGGGAGGGCACGCGACCCGCGTGGTTGGCGACGGCGCCTCAGGAGCGAATCGTTCGGTTGGACCAGGCCTGGGTGGCGTAGTGGAGGATGGAGGCGAGGGCGTGGCCGGAGAGGAGGGCTGCGCAGGGGACTACGGGGAGGTAGTAGCGGGGCCAGTCTAGGGGGAGGAGGGTGAGGAGGACGGTGAAGCTGACCGTGGTCCAGAGGAGGGCGATGGAGGGTTCGGAGAGGCAGTGATGGTGGCGCCATTGGCGGGTCTGGTGGCGGGTGGCCAGGAGGAGGCCGGTCAGGAAGAGGAACATGTCGAGGGGGATACCGGTGCGGCCGCCGAGGGTGGCGCCGTCGCCGGTGAGCAGGGTCTCGCCGACCACCTTGGCGGTTCTGGTTGCGAAGGAGGGGGTTTCGATGTCTCTTGCTCCTCGCTGGACGGAGAACTTTCCCTGCCGGTAGCGAAGCATCTGCAGCGACTTCTCGATCGGCTGGTCGCGAACGTGGGGATTCAGTGCGACGAAGGTGGCTGCGGCGGTGGCGACTGCCAGCACGGTCGATGCGGCGAGCAGGATCAAGCGTTGGGACGTTGCCGGTCTCGGGTCTCCGGGAGGGTGATGGCGCGTTTGGCCTTCCGACGGAGTGGTCGGTGGGTTGCGAGATCGGAGGAGCACGACAGCGGCCTCGAGTACGACGAAGAGCGCGAAGACGATGGCTGTGGAGCCACCGTTGAGTTTGGTGCCGGTGGCGAGCGCGATGCTGAGACCGATGGCGACGGCGATGGGGAGGGTCGACCACGAACGACTGCGGAGTGCTCGGTAGAAAGCCACGATCAGCAGCAGGTTGAGGGTCTGGAAGAACACCAGCGGCGGATCGGCCATCACCCTCTTCGACGCCTGGAGCATCAGGGGGTTGTAGGCGAGGAGCAGGGCGGCGGCTGCGCCGTCGGCGCGACCGAAGACGCGGGCGCCGATCGCGTAGACGAGCAGGCAGGTGGCGAACCCGAACGTCGCCATCGTCCGGCGGCCGACTCGCAGTAGGCGTTCCTGGGCCGAGTCGGGCGACTCGGTCCCCCTCTTCAGCTGATGCCGGAGCTTCCTGCGTTTCGTCTCCCTGAGTTCGTCCATGTCGGCCTCGTCGAGGACGCGGCTGGTCACGAAGCCGAGGATGTACTTGGCGACCGAGGGCTGGTCGAGGGCGGACCTCTCGAGCCATCGTTGGCGGTTCTTCGAGGCCGCGGGCTCTCCTTCGACCATCACGCGGTAGTAGCGCGTGCTGTCGATCCAGTACGACTCGTCGACGTGGCGCGGCACCGCGTCGATGCCGATGAAGAATGGCAGGAAGAGCAGAACGCCGAGAGCCAGAAGCCATAGAAGAGCCGCAACGGGTCGGCGCTTCGAGGCATCGGGTTCGAGAGGGGGCATCGGCAGACGAACCCTATCGCCTGCGGCCCCGGGTCGCGTGGAGGGTTCGCACCCCGCTCTGTCGCTCGCCGGGGAGGCGGTGCAGGGGAGTCCTTCGGTCCCCGAGCGTAGGGGTAGAGTAGGCCCGCTTCGCTTCGTCGTGGGGCTCGGGATCGGGAGTTTCCCGCCTCGCCCTCAGAACGAAGGTTCCGCGATCGCAACTGTTCCCCGGGAGGAGACGCCTTGCACCGACTCGCCATCCTGATCCTCACGCTGACGACGGCTGCGGCCACCGCTCAGGTCGAGCGGCCGCGCTACCCGATCGACCTCGACAATCCCTACTCGACCGAAGCAGTTCCGACCTACGCCGGCAACCACGCCGAGGTCTACGCCCACGTCGACGCGAATCTCGAGGAGCACCTCGGTCACCTGCAGCGCTGGATGCGCCAGCCGTCGATCAGCGCCCAGAACGTCGGCGTGCGCGACATGGCGGAGCTGGTGCGTGCCGACCTCGAGCGCCTGGGTTTCCAGGAGGCGGAGCTGGTCGAAACCGACGGGCACCCCGGGGTGTGGGGGTTCTACGATGCCGGCGCCGAGACGACCTTGATGGTCTACATGATGTACGACGTCCAGCCAGTCGAGCCCGAGGACTGGCGCTCGCCTCCCTTCGCGGCGGAACTCGTCGAGACGCCGCAAGGTGTGGCGCTGATGGCACGAGGAGCGACCAATCAGAAGGGGCCGCAGCGCGCGTTCCTGAACGCGCTCGAGTCGATCCTCGCCGTGCACGGCGAGTTGCCGGTCAACCTCATGGTCACCGCGGAGGGTGAAGAGGAACTCGGTTCGCCGCACTACCCGCAGATCGTCGACCGCTACGAGGACCGCCTGAAGACCGCCGACGGCGTGATCTTTCCGATGTCGGGCCAGGGACCGGACGGCGGCGCGAGCCTGACGCTGGGCGTCAAGGGCATCATCTACTGGGAACTCGAGGCCCGCGGTGGCGCGTGGGGCGGACCGACGGTCGCCGAGATCCACGGTTCGAACAAGGCGATCACCGACTCGCCGGTGTTGCGCCTGCTGCAGGCGATCCAGTCGCTGGTGAGCGACGACGGCAACACCATTCTGGTGCCCGGCTACTACGACGACGTGCGTCCACCCACCGAGGAGGAGCAGTCGCTGATCGCCGGCTACCTCGGGGAGTACGACGAGCAACAGCGCAGGGCGCTGCTCGGCGTCGAGCGCTGGATCGACGACATGACGGGCGTCGACGTGCTCCACGACCTGATCTACACGCCGTCGATGAACGTCGACGGCATCTGGGCCGGCTACACCGGCGAGGGCGTCAAGACGATCCTGCCGCACGTCGCCACCGCCAAGATGGACTCGCGGCTGCCGGTCGGGATCGATTCCGACGAGGCGCTCGCCAGGATCCGCAGGCACCTCGACGCGCAGGGCTTCGAGGATGTCGAGATGAGGGTGCTGTCGAGCTACCCGGCGTCGCAGACCTCGGTCCACAGCGACCTCGTGCAGGCCACCATCTCCGTCTACAAGAAGTACGGTCCCGCGCCCACCATCAACCCGCGGCTCGCCGGCAGCGCGCCCTTCTACCAGTTCACCGAGCGCCTCGGTCTGCCGATGATTCCCGTCGGCCTCGGCTTCGGTCAGGGTGCCCACGCGCCCAACGAGACCTACCTGGTGAAGTCGAAGGGTGGGGTTGCGGGGCTGGCCGAGATCGAGAAGGCCTACGTCGACCTGCTCTACGCGCTGGCCGAACGCTAGAGGACGAACTCCCTCAGGGCGCTCGTCCGGCGTCGGCCCGAGGTAACGCTGCCGGGAGCAGTTGCCGGCGTCGGTCCAGCGAGATCACGATGGCTGCGCGTCGATACACTGAGCGGATGGATCCCGCAGTCGAAGCCCAGGCCGAGCTGCATCACCAGTACCTGCTCGGTCTCGAGTTGATGGTGGCGACACGCGAGGGGCCGGAGGTGGTGGGCGACTGGATGTTCCGGCTGTTTCGCAGCCAGCACGAGCAGAAGTTCCTGTCGAGCTTCCGCAAGCTGGGTCTCGAGGGCCAGCCCCATGCGGTGGCATGCGCGAAGTACCACGTGCTGTCGAACAGCATGGGCGGCGTGGCCGTCGAGTACATGGAGGAGTCCGACAAGAAGGCCTGGGTGCGCTTCCGCTATCCGCGTTGGATGTACGACGGGGCGGCGATCTGCGGCGTCCCGGTCGAGGCCAGTCGTGGGTTCCTGCGCGGTTGGTACGCCCACAACGGCGTCACCCTGGGCAATCCGCGTCTCGGCTTCGTCTGCGTCTCCGAAGACATGACGGGCGAGTTCGGGCTCTGCGGCTACTTCCTGGAGTACGACCACGACCTCGACGAAGACGAGCGTCTGGTGTTCGCTCGCAACGAGCGTCCGCCGGACTGGGACCCGAGTCGCCAGCCACAGCCCCCGACCGCCGAATGGACCGAGGAGCGACTGGCGAAGGCGAACCGCAACTACGCCGTCGAATACATCCGCAACGGCGTCCGGGAACTGGTCGCCGTGCTCGGCAGGGAGCGAGCCGTCGCGCTGGCCGCCAAGGCGGCTCGATTGACGGGTCTCCAGCACTATCCACGAATGGCGCAGGCTGTTGGAGCCGTCGACGGTGGACTGCCCGACGCCGCGAGGTTTCTGGCAGCGATGCTCCGCGGCATGGGAGATCGGGTCGAGGTGGAGATCTCCGGCGACGAGCGTTCGGCCTCGATTCGCCAGCACGATCTACGGATCGTCCGCGACCTCGAGGAGGAGGAGCGGGACAACCTCCTCGACTGTTGGGTGGAACTGTGGTGTGGCGCCGTATCCTCACATCGCCAGTTCATCGACGTCGCAGTGGATCGCGACGAAGGTCGGCTGGATTGGACCCTGACTGCTCAGGGCGTCGTTGCGAGCTCCTGAGGACCGGTCGCCCGGATCGTTCTCGGATGCCGCCGAAGCCGATCCAGGGGTGGCGCTCCGAGTCCTGGGAGAACTGCCGCTGTGGATCTGACGCGAGATGAGGCGACGAAGGTCTCGTGACCCGGCGAGAGGGGGCTACCGAGCCGCGGCCGCAGTCAGCCCTTCCGCCTGGGTCCAGCCGAGGACGACGTGGAAGCGTTCGCTGACGAGCCGGGTTTCGGCTTCGAGGGTCGTGGTGAAGCCGCGGACCACGAGAAGACGGCCGTCGGGGGCGACGTCGATCGAGCGCTGCGCCCAGTAGTGGAAGAGTTCACCGATCACCTTGCGCACACCCGTGACCCGCAGCGCGGGTTCGAGTTCGAACGTGGCCTCTGAGAACTGCTGGTTGGCGATATCGGTGTAGATGAGACGGCCGTCGTGAGTCCAGGCGTAGCCTTTCGAACCGACGGAATTGCCGATGGCGATTCGCCGCGACATGGCCGGGAAGTCGGTCGCGAAGATCTTCCCTCCGTAGCTGCCGTCGCCATCGAACTCCTCCCAGGCGATGATCCTGCCGTCTCTGGAGAGCTTCGCGAAGCCCTCGGTCGCAGGAGTGTTGAAGAGGACACGGTCGGGTTCACTGCCGTCGAGCGGTCCGAAGCCGATGTCCCAGTTGAAACTGCGGTTGTCGAGCGGCCTGGCGAGCTGGACGATGGCGTCACCGCTCGTCGGGTCGAGGCCGATCGGCAGGCGCAGATTGCCCGTGGGGTAGGTCTCGATCGTGCTCTCGCCAGTTCCGAGATCGATCCGGTAGAGGCCCGTTTCGACGGTCTGCGGCAGCTGGATCGCGAACGCCACTTCTCGTCCACCCTCGAGGAAGAACGGGGGGTAGTGGATCGGCTGGGTGGTCGTGAAGCTGAGCGGCAGAGGGGAGTCGGCTTCCCAGAGAGTCAGTTCGTTGCGTCCGGTTCGAGCCACCCAGCGGCCGCCGTCGCTGGAGATCGCCGGGTAGAAGATGTCGCCGCGTGCAACCTCTTCCTGGACCTCGCTGTCGGGGGTGACCCAGAGGAGTCGCATCTCCTGCGGTTGCAGGACCTCGCCCGGGAGATAGACCAGGGTGCCGTTGTCGGCCACGGAGAAGGCGGCATCGTTGAGCGACAGCGTCCGCAGGCCCTCGCCGACGATACGGGGATCGCCGACCACGGCGAGGTTGTCGAGATCGAAGTCGACGACCGCCAGTTGGCCTTCATTGGCGTAGACCAGGTGGCCGGTCCCGAGGTAGCGGGCCTCGCCGCCGTGCTCCACCAGGGTCGTGGTGGTGCCGGTTTCGGCGTCCCAGACCTTGATCGTCGATCCGTCACTGTTGGCCCGGATGCTGGTGAAGATCACACCGCGCCCGCCAGGCAGGATCTCCGGATTGACGTGGGCCAGCTCCCCGTTCTCGATGTCGAGTTCGGTGAACGGTGGGGCGAGGCTGCGGGAGTCCTGGTCGACCCAGGCCAGGGCCCCGCGCGCGGCGCCGATCACCATGCGCCCGTCGTCGCCCCAGTCGCCGTGGTAGCCGACGTGGGCGCCGTTCGTCACCTGGACGATCGAACCGCTTTCGACGTGCACCCGGTAGACCGTGCGTTGGCCGCCCGAGCCGTGCAGGTAGCCCACCCACTGGCTGTCGGCGGAGAAGAAGGGAGTGATCGCGCCTTCGGTGCCGGCGAGGATCCGGGTTTCACTGTCGAAGGAGTCGAGGGCTCGTACTCGCAGTGGAGGGGAGTCGTCGACCAGCACCAGGCCGGCGCCCTCGGCGGTGATGCCGGCATAGACGAGCCAACGCCCGTCGGGCGACAGGGTGATTCCGCCGACCATGCCGAGGTCGCCGCCGTCGGCGGCGCCGATCGAGAAGCGCACGGGCTCGGACGGCGTCGTTGGATCCGCGGAATCGGGACCGGCAGCTCCGAAGAAGCCGGTTAGAAGGATGCCCAGGGTGAACGCGGCTGCGGCGGCGACCGGCAGCAACCAGCGGCGGGGAGTCGGTCGGATGGCGCCGTGGTCGTCGTCGGCGATGGCCGCGGCCCTCTCTACGGCCCCGTCGGGATCGGCCAACAGTTCGCTCAGAACGATCCGCGCCTCACCGATGTCTCGCAGCCGATTGCGCGCCGACTTCTGCAGGCAGCGTCGCATCAGCCGCTCGAGCCTCGGCGGCGTGCCCTCGGGCAGGGTGTCCCAGTCGGGCTCGTCCTTGAGGACCGAGGCGAGCTTGTCGGAGATCGTGTCGCCGCCGAACGTGCCCTGGCCGGTCAGCGCCTCGAACAGGCAGACGCCGAAGGCCCACACGTCGGCGCGCTTGTCGACGGCCGTGCCGCGCGCCTGCTCGGGCGCCATGTAGCCGGCGGTGCCGAGGACTTCGCCCCGCATGGTCGCTGCGAGGGTGAGGGTGGGCGACTCGCTGAGCCCCGGCATCGACCCGCTCGCCGTCTGGGTGTCCATGGCCTTGGCGAGTCCGAAGTCGAGCACCTTCACGCGCGCTTCGCCGGTGGCGTCGGCCTGACCGATCTTGACGTTGGCCGGCTTGAGGTCGCGGTGCACGATGCCGTTCTCGTGGGCCGCCTCGAGCGCCGAGGCGATCTCGAGAAAAGTCTGCGCGGCCTCCTGCCACGGCATCGCGCCGCGGCCGATCCGGTCCCCCAGGGTCGGTCCCTCGACCAGCTCCATGACCAGGAAGGGCTGCTCGGTGCCGTCGAGTTCGGCCCGTTCCATGCCGAAGAGCGTTGCGATGTTCGGGTGGTTGAGCGCTGCCAGCGCGCGCGCTTCGCGTTCGAACCGCGCCAGGCGCTCGGCGTCGGCGGTGACGGCCTCGGGCAGCACCTTGATCGCCACTTCGCGCCCCAGGGTGGGGTCGGTGGCGCGGTAGACCTCACCCATTCCGCCTGCGCCGAGAGACGAGACGATCGAGTAGCGGCCGAGCTGGGTGCCGGGCTGGAGGGGCATGAGAGTGGGCAGTCTAACTCCGGTGGCTTGCGTGCCGGTAGCTGAATGGCGATCGGCTCCGCTCGGAGCTCGAGTCGTCGCGGCGGAGGGGGTGATCGTCAGACTGCTCTGGTGATCCGATAGCCTCCTGCGATGTCTGAGCGCGACGCCTTCGAAGCCGTTGCCCGTCTCGTGGTGCCGGGCGGGCGCCTCCTTGGCTCCGCGCGACTCGAAGGGGGAGTGTCGGCGATCGTTCATGCTCTCGACATCGAGGAGCCGGCAGGGGAGACGGTCAGGGTGGTGGTGCGGCAGCAGGGAACCTTGAAGTCGCCGTCCGCCGACGCGCTGGCGAACGAGTTCGCCCTGATCGGGGCCCTGCGGTCGAAGGGCCTGCCGGTTGCGCGGCCACGAAGGCTCGACCTTTCGGGTGAAGTCCTCGCCCGGCCCTACTACGTCATGGACTTCGTCGAAGGGTCGACGGTGCTGGAAGGCGCGGCTCTCGGCGCGGGGCTTCGTCAGATGGCCGAGTTCCTGGCGCGGCTGCACTGCGTCGGCCCGGACGGCGGCGGCCTCCCCCGGTTGCCCGAACTCGAGAGCCCAGTGGCGGGAATCCGCCGCTACCTGGCGGAAGGGCCCGTCAGGGATTCGGTGGCCCCGGTCCTGCTCGAACTCGAGCCCTGGCAGCCGATCAACGCCGCCGCAGTTCTGCACGGCGACTTCTGGCCCGGCAACATCCTGTGGCGCGACGGTCGCATCGCCGCCGTGCTCGACTGGGAGGACGCGACGGTCGGCGACCCCCTGTCGGACCTGGCCTGCGCCCGGGTCGAGCTGCTCTGCGAGTACGGTGTAGCCGCCATGGAAGCGTTCACCGATCACTACCGCGAGGCCACCGACCTCGATTGGACGCAGCTGCCGGTCTGGGAGGTCTACGTCTCGTCGTCGGCGCTGGCCACGATGGCCGATTGGGGCCTGGCGCCCGAGGTCGAGTCGCGGCGGCGTGCGGTGACCGAGGACTTCCTGCAGCGCGCTGCACAGGCGCTGGCCGGCCAGGAGACGCTCCCGCAGAAAGGCAGCGAAGGTGCTGCCGGTGGCCGAGGATCGTAGCGGTTGGGAGAAAGACGGCCGACTTTGCGTCCTGCTTCCTGAGCCCTGGCCTCTTTGCGAGGGTCCTGCGAGTGTGGCGCGCTGCTGCCCAGTGCCTTCTCGTCGGCCGACTTCGAACTCTCGGAATCCTGAAGCTTGATAGCAATTGCTATCATCGGAGGCATGGCCACCGTGCAACTGAATACGCGCATCGATGAGCAACTCAAGGCCGCGATCGACGCTTACTGCAAGTCGAAGGGGATCGCGGTGAGTCACTTCGTGCAGGAGGCCCTGCTCGATCGGCTGGAGGAGTTCGAGGACATCGGAGACCTGAAACGGATCCGCCACGAGCCGACGAAACCGTTCGTGGAGGTGCTCGCCGACCTGCGACTCGATGGCGACGTTTGAGATCGAGATCAGCCGAACGGCAGAGAAGCAGCTACGGCGACTGGAGCCTGCGGATCAGCGTCGAGTGGCTTCGAAGATCCTGACGCTGGCCGAGAATCCTCGCCCGAGGGGATGTCGGAAGCTGCAGGGCTACGACGATGTCTACCGGATCCGTGCGGGCCGGTTTCGGGTTCTCTATAGCGTCTCGGATTCGAAGGTGATCGTGGTCGTGCTCAAGATCGGTCACCGTCGCGAGGCCTACCGATAGGGGACTCCCTCGACGGACCGACGGACCGGGCCCGCCGCGTCACTCGTCTTCGAAGCCGACGAAGGTCGCGACTTCGGCGACCGGACGTCGCTTCGAAACCACCGCGTTGGCGGGGAAGCTGTCGTCGGGGTAGCCCATGGCGACGCAGATCATGATGACCTTGTCGTCGGGGATGCGGGCGTGCTCGCGGACCACAGGGGACTGCATGATGCCCTGGCTGTTGACGACGCAGCCGAGGCCCTTCGACCAGGCCGCGTTCACCAGTGCGTTGGTGACGGCGCCGGCGTCGAAGGGCGCGATGTCGCCGCCGTGCAGGTCGCGGTCGTAGGTCACCACCACCGAGACCGGGGCGTCGAACTGGCGGAAGCCGCGCAGCACCCAGTCCATGCGGGCCTCCTTGTCGTGACGCTCGATTCCCATCGCCTGGAAGAGCTGAACGGCGATCTCGATCTGGCGCTCGCGGTGGACGCCTGCGTAGGGACCGTGGGCGCGGAACTCGCGCGAGTCGGGCACGCCGGCCAGGTTGCGCTCGGTGTTGCCTTCACGGATGCGGTCGAGGGGATCGCCGGAGACGATGAAGAAGTGCCACGGCTGGGTGTTCATCGACGACGGCGCCCGGGTCGCCAGTTCGAGGACCTCTTCGATCAGCTCTCGCGGCACGGGCTTCTGTTGGAAGCCGCGAATGCTGCGTCGCCCGAGTACCACTTCGTCGTATTCCACAGATCCTCCTGCGTGTCGCCGCGAGCTGCGCTGCAGCGACTCGGGCGGCGCAAGGATCGCATATCCTGCCCGAGTCCGTGCCCTCTTTCGCCCATCTGCATGGGCGCATGGTTGACAGTTTCGAGAGACCGGGCGTACGCTCTTGGGCCGTGATCGAACGTCGTTCCGCTCTTTTGTGCCTCCTCGTCCTGCTGATTTCACTCGGCTCGGCGAACGCTGCCCTGGCCTGCCGGGCCGGTGAGAGCTGCGGACAGACGGTGGCGATGGCGGCCCACCATTGCGATGAGATGCTGCCGACGATCTCGTCGTGCTGCCTCGATCCGCAGGTCGAGGGAGAACTGGCCGCGCTGCTCACGAGGGGGTCGGATGCGGGCGACACAAGTGCCGCCGGCGCGCTGCCGGCCGGATGGGTCGCGGTCCCCACCGCAGTTCTCGCCGTCGGGTCGGACGAGGTGCTCGACGCACCCTCTCCGCCGCTCTACCGAATTCACGCTGCTCTGCTGATCTGAGTTCCTCCGAGAGTTGATTTCGCGAACCCGCTTCCTGGTGGAGGCGGGTTGGACGTTCAACCCCGGGGAGAGTTCAGATGCTCAGACGACATTCTCGAGCGGCGCTGTGCGCCGCCACCTGCCTTGTAGCGACGGTTGCCGTCGCTGAAACCGATCCGCCGGTCGAGGCTTCCGTGCAGGAGGCCAGGGCAGGATCGGGTGACGAGTCCCAGGCCGGCTCCGCGATCGGCCCTGCCGATCGTCTGCTTCGGGAGCTCGATCCCAGGCTGCGGCCGATCGTCGCCGAAGCGCTCGAGCGCAATCCGGAGCTCGAGGCTCTCGCCGCCGAGGCCGAGGCGGCGCGACTGCGAGTGCCGCAGAGCCGGGCGCTGCCCAATCCCTCGATCGACGTGACGGCCTATCTGCTGCCGCCCGAGACGCGGGTGGGACCGAGCCGATTCATGGCTTCGTTCGATCAGCCGCTGCCGGCGGGCGGCAAGCGCGGAGCCGCGGAGGCGGCGTCGGAGGAACGGGCACGGGCGGCGACGGCACGATGGCAGGCCGAACGGCTGAAGCTGGTCACGCGGATGCGCGCCGCCAGCCACGAGCTGGCCTTCCTCGAAGAGCATCATTCGGTGCTCCATCATCTCCGGGGCCACCTGGTGCAGCACGAGGCCATCGCCCGGGAGCGCTACGCAACCGGTGCCGGCCTCGCCCAGAGTGTGGTCAAGATCCAGGCCGAGATCACCGACGTCGACTTCCAACTGCTCGACTTCGAGCTGCGCCGGGTGCAGTTGCGCCAGTCGCTCAACCGCTGGCGCGATCGCGAGCCGGACGCAGCGCTGCCCAGGTTCGATCTGGCCGATGCCGAAGTCTCGCAGGCTGATCTGGAGAGTCTCGCCGTCGAAACCCTGATCCGGCAGGCTGAGCTGTCGCGGCCGGAAGTCGCCGCCGCCGACGCCGAGATCCGGGCCAGCGAGGCGCTGATCGTCCTGTCGGAAAAGATCGGCAAGCCCGACTGGAGCGTGGGCGCGACCTATACGCTGGTCGACCGGCGTGACGATCCTGCCGGTGTTGCCTTGCCGCCGGCCGACAACGGCAACGATGTCTTCGGCCTCAAGGCCAGGGTGGTGCTACCGATCCGCCGGGCCAGCAACGAGAGCCACCGGGACGAGGCGCGCCAGCGCAATCAGGCGGCGTTGCGCAGGCGCGAGGCGGCGGTGGCGGAGATCCGCTCGAGCGTCGCGGAGCGCGCTCTTCGTCTGCCACTGCTCTGGCGCCAATACCGTCTGGTCGAGGACCTGCTCGTGGTGCAGGCCGAAGAGGCCCTGGACTCGGCCCGCTCGGCCTACGTGACCGGCCAGCTCAACGCGCTCGACCTGCTGCATGCCGAACACGTCCTCTTCGACGCTCGGATCGCGGCGGCGCGAGCCCGCGCCGACCACCTGATCTCCAGGGCGGAACTCGAAGGGGCGGTCGGAGAACCGCTCGGATCGTTGCTGAAGGAGGAAATGGAATGAGCGATCGAACGAACAGGGCGAGCCTTCTCTCGCGACTCTCGTGGTTCGCGCTCGGGGGCATCGTGGTGGGAATCCTGGTGGCCGACCCGTGGGACGTTCTTCCCTGGGGGCCGGCGCCGGCTCACGAATCCCAACCGATGGACCACGGCGGTGCGCCAGCGCCGGCGCGATCCGAAGAGCGCGAGATCCTCTTCTATCGCAATCCCATGGACCCCACCATCACTTCGACCGTCTTCATGCAGGACGAGATGGGGATGGACTACATCCCCGTCTACGCCGACGACGCCTCCCTGACGAGGGGTGAGGGTTCCGAGATCCGGATCGATCCCGTGGTGGTGCAGAACATGAACGTCTTGACCACGACCGTGGAGCGTCGCGACCTGGCCACGACCATCCGGACGGTGGGCTACCTCGAGTACGACCAGGAGCGGATGGTGACGGTGACCACCAAGTACTCCGGCTGGATCGAGGAGGTCTACGTCAACTACGTCGGTGAGCCGGTGAAGGCGGGTCAGCCGCTGTTCGAGGTCTATTCGCCGGAGCTCGTGCAGACCGAACAGGAACTCCTCTCGGCACTGCAATACGCCCAGCGATTCCGCGAGGCTACGCCCGAGGTGCGGGAGCGGGCCGATCTGTTGGTCGAGGCGGCACGGACACGACTCGGCTACTGGGACGTGTCGCCGGAACAGATCGAGGAGATCGAAGGCAGCGGCCGGATCCTGAAGACCCTGCAGGTGAAGGCGCCGATCGACGGCGTCGTGATGAAGCGCCTGGATGGACTCGCCGGCATGGCCGTACGGCCGGGCCTGGCGACGTTCCACATCGCCAATCTTTCGACCCTGTGGCTGTCGGTGGAGGTCTTCGAGGACCAGGTGCAGTGGGTGGAGGTAGGCACCGAGGCGACGGTCACGTTCGGCTATCTTCCGGGTGAGGTCTTCACCGGGACGGTGCAGCTGATCGAGCCCGAGTTCTCCGAACAGACCCGCACGATGCGGGTTCGCCTGGCGGTTCCGAATCGGGGCGGCAAGTTGCGTTCCGGGATGTTCGCAACGGTGGTCTTCAATCCGGTCGCAGCGCGCGACGCCCTGGTGGTGCCGTCGCAGGCGGTGCTACGAACCGGTCTTCGCAGCGTCGTGGTCACGGACCTGGGAGACGGCCGTTTCCTGCCTCGCGAGGTGATCCTCGGCCACCAGGGCGGCGGCTTCGTGGAGGTTCTCGACGGGCTCTCAGAAGGGGATCGCGTGGTCACGTCGTCGCAGTTCCTGCTCGATTCCGAAGCCAATCTGCAGGCCGCGGTGAGAAGGATGATCGCCGGCGGGAAGCCGAAATCCCCGTCGCCGTCGGGCGATGCGCCGACGATGAACATGGACATCGACGGGGAGGGTGGCGAGGCCCACGAAGGGTCCGAGCCGGCCACGATGAACATGCCGGGAATGGATGAAGCGTCTCACGGCGACGACCACCCCGCGGGGCCACCCGCATGCTGAACCGGATCATCGAGGCCTCGCTGCGCAACCAGCTGCTGGTCCTGGTGGGCCTCGCGCTGGCGGTGGGCGCGGGCGTCTGGGCGATCAGTGAGACCCGTCTCGACGCGATTCCCGACCTCTCCGACGTGCAGGTGATCGTCTTCACCGAGTTCTCGGGTCAGGCGCCGCAGGTCGTTCAGGATCAGGTGACCTACCCGATCACAACGAAGATGCTGGCGGTTCCCTTCGCCCGTGTGGTGCGCGGATACTCGTTCTTCGGCTACTCGTTCGTCTACGTGATCTTCGACGACGGCACCGACCTCTACTGGGCGCGCTCCCGGGTGCTCGAGTACCTCTCGGGTCTGTCTTCGCAGTTGCCGGAGGGAGTCCGACCGCAACTGGGTCCCGACGCGACCGGCGTGGGCTGGGCCTTCATGTACGTGTTGAACTCCGAGCGCCACTCACTGGCCGAACTGCGCAGTCTGCAGGACTGGTACCTGAAGTACCCGCTATCGGCGGTCGAAGGGGTCTCGGAGGTCGCCTCGATCGGCGGCTTCGTGCGCCAGTACCAGGTGGAGGTCGACCCGGTTCGTCTGCGCGCCTACTCGCTGCGGCTGCAGGACGTGAAGACCGCGATCCAGCGTTCGAACATCGAGGTCGGCGGACGCTTGATCGAGATGTCGGAGCGCGAGTACATGGTGCGCGGCCGCGGCTACATCGAGAAGGTCGCCGATCTCGAGCAGGTGGTGCTCGGGAGTGGCCCCGGTGGCGTGCCGATCCTGCTCAAGGAGGTCGCCAACATCGGCATCGGCCCCGAGATCCGTCGTGGCCTGGCGGACTGGAACGGCGAAGGGGAGACGGTCGGCGGCATCGTGGTGGTGCGCTCGGGAGCCGACACCCTGGGCACGATCGAAAGCGTCAAGGACCGACTCGCCGAACTGAAGGCGGGCCTGCCGGAAGGCGTCGAGATCTCGGTGGCCTACGACCGCACGACGCTGATCGAGGAGTCGGTCGACACCCTGACGGAAACGCTGATCGAGGAGTCGATCGTGGTGGCGCTCGTCTGTCTGCTGTTCCTCTTCCACTTCCGCTCGGCGTTCGTGGCGATCATCTCGATCCCGGTGTCGATCCTGATGGCCTTCATCGTCATGCGCTGGCAGGGGCTCGGGGCGAACATCATGTCGCTGGGTGGCATTGCGATTTCGATCGGCGTGTTGGTCGATGCCGCGGTGATCATGGTGGAGAACGCCCACAAGCACTACGAGGAGTGGCGCGGCAGGAAGAGCCACTTCGACATCATCCTGACCGCCGCTCAGGAAGTCGGCCCGACGCTCTTCTTCACCCTGCTCGTGATCACGGTGTCGTTCATGCCGATCTTCACCCTGCAGGCTCAGGAAGGAAGGCTGTTCAAGCCGCTGGCCTTCACCAAGACCTACGCCATGGGCATGTCGGCGATCCTGGCCGTGACGGTCGTGCCGGTGTTGATGTACTGGTTCGTGCGCGGTCGCATCCTCAGCGAGAAGCGCCATCCGGTGTCGCGGGTGCTGCGCTTTCTCTACACGCCGGTGCTGCGGCTCGCGTTGCGCTGGCGTTGGGCACTGGTGGTGGTGATGGTCGGGGTCCTCGCCGTCACCCTGGTGCCGCTGCAGGACATCGGCTCGGAATTCATGCCGCCGCTGTGGGAGGGCGATCTGCTCTACATGCCCTCGACCTTCCCGGGCGTGTCGATCTCCAAGGCGCGCGAGATCGCACAGCAGACCGACAAGATCCTGATGACCTTCCCGGAGGTGGAGTCGGTCTTCGGCAAGGTCGGGCGGGCCGAGACGGCGACCGATCCGGCGCCCGTCTCGATGCTCGAGACCACCGTGCAGCTCAAGCCGCAGTCCGAGTGGCGTCCCGGCCTGACGAAGGACCAGCTGATCGAAGAGATGGACCGCGCGATCCAGTTCCCCGGCGTCACCAATGCCTGGACGATGCCGATCAAGACGCGCCTCGACATGCTGTCGACCGGCATCAAGACCCCGGTCGGCATCAAGATCGCCGGTCCTGATCTCCAGGTCCTCGAGCGCCTCGCCGGTGAGGTCGAAGCCGTGGTCAAGCCCATGCCCGGCACGCTGTCGGCCTACGCAGAGCGCGTGATGGGCGGCAGCTACCTCGACGTCGACATCGACCGCGAACTGGCGGCGCGGTTCGGCATGACGGTGGGCGACGTGCAGGACATCGTGCAGTCGGCGGTGGGTGGCATGAATGTCTCGTGGACGGTGGAGGGCCTGGAGCGATACCCGATCAACCTGCGCTATCCACGCGAACTGCGCGACAGTCCCGAGGCCCTGAGGGAGGTCCTGGTGGCGGCGCCGAACGGGGCGCAGGTGCCGCTCGGGCAGCTCGCGCGACTCGAACTGCGTCAGGGACCGCCGAGCATCAAGTCGGAGAACGCTCGTCCCAATGCCTGGGTGTACGTCGATCTACGAGGAATCGATGTCGGTTCGTGGGTCGAGAAGGCGCAGGACGAAGTGGCGGCCAGGGTCGAACTGCCGCCGGGGTACTCGATGTTGTGGTCCGGCCAGTACGAGTACATGGAGCGGGCCGAACGTCGTCTGATGGTGATCGTCCCGCTGACGCTGGTCCTCATTCTGCTGATCCTCTACTTCCACCTCCGCTCGGCCGTCAAGACCGCGATCGTTCTGTCGGCGATTCCGTTCTCGCTGGTCGGCTCGGTGTGGTTGATCTACCTGCTCGACTACAACTGGTCGATCGCGGTCTGGGTGGGCGTGATCGCGCTCGCCGGCCTGGCGGCCGAGACCGGGGTGGTGATGCTGCTGTACCTCGACATCGCCTACGAGGACTGGACGAAGCGCGGTCGGATGCTAACTGTTGCCGATCTGGCGGCGGCCGTCGATCACGGCGCAGTGCAACGGATTCGCCCCAAAATGATGACCGTCGCCGCGACGCTGTTCTCGCTGGTCCCCATCCTGTGGGCGACGGGCACGGGATCGGACGTCATGAGGCGCCTGGCGGCGCCGATGGTGGGCGGCGTGGTGACGTCGTTCCTCGCGGAACTGGTGTTCTTCCCCGCCATCTACTTCATCTGGAGGTCGTGGAGTCTCGAGTCCGGCGACGATTCCCCTGCCGGTCTCGGTTCCGTTGCCGCGGTGGAGGAGGGTGCGCCCACAGGCTGACCGAGGTGGTTCCCAGAGGGTGCCTACCCGAATGCGTGTTGGGAAATCGGCTCGATCTTCGTAGGCTGGTGCCATGAGAAGTCGAGATCTCCTCCCATGGTTGGCGGCCGGCGTCCTGTGCGCCTCGGCGACGGTTGCAGCCGACTCAGGGACGCCCTCCGATGAGGCGCTGCTCGAAGGCGGCAAGCTGTACGCAGTAGCCTGTGCCGCCTGCCACGGTGTCGATGGCAGCGGTCTGCAGCCCGATCATCCGAACTACGACGCCTTCGACCCGCGTCCCCGCGACCTCACCGACCCGCTTTTCAACTCGCGTGAGCCACGCGCCGACTGGTTCCTGGTGACGAAGCATGGCGGCCCGAGTCTGGGGCTGTCGGATCAGATGCCGGGCTATGGCGAGGCGTTCAGCGACGACCAGATCCATGCGGTGATCGACTTCATCAAGCTGGGCCTGGTGGATGCCTCGAAGTACCCGCCCGGCGATCTCAACTTCCCGCGTCCGGTGCGCACGATCAAGGCGTTCCCCGAGGACGAGGCCCTGATCCTCACCCGCTACGTCTCCGGCGATACCGAGTTCGACCCCAACCAGGCCCGTCAGACCCTCTACTTCGGCAAGCGCTTCGCGAAGCGTTGGATGTTCGAGGTCAAGGGCAGTCGAAGTGTCGAAACCGGTGCACCCGACGACGACTACGAGGGCGAACTGGGAGTCAAGTGGGCGTTCTACGACGACCTCGACCGAATGCTGCTCATGGCGGCGGGGCTGGAGGCCGAGATTCCGGAGGACTCCGACGCCGAAGAGGTCTGGATCCCGTACTACAGCGTCGCCAAGGGGCTGTCGGAGGCGGTCACCTTCCAGGGCACGTTGCGTTCCCATCTGCCCGGCGGATCGACCGACGGCGGTGATCTCGAGGTCTCGGGGGTCTTCCACTTCGCGACCAGCCAATGGCCGCGCAGCGTCACCCCGGGCGTCGAGTTGATCCTCTCGACGCCGTTCGACAGCGACGAGGACGTGTTCGCCTCGGTCCTGCCGCAGATGTTGATCGGACTGTCGAAGTCAGGTCACGTGTCGTTCGCGCTCGGCGCCGAGTTGCCGCTGACCGAAACCGACTGGTCCTACCGCATGCACGCCTTCCTGCTATGGGACTTCGCCGACGGCATGTTCTGGAGCGGCTGGTAGCTCGACGCCTCGCCTGTTCCCGACGCGCCGAACGCCCTCTAATCGTCTGGCGGGCCGAGCAGTTCGAGAGCCGACACGGTCATGGCGAGCACGGCGGTCTTGATCGCCGGCTCGGCGTCGGGTGCGTACTCGGCCGAGTGGAGGGACTGGCTGAGGAACCCGTCTTCTGTCACCCGGGCGGTACCGATCCGAAACATCAGGATCGGAACGTCGTGCTCCGTGCGCCCGTAGCGGGCGAAGTCCTCGCCGATCATCTCGGCCCTGCGGATCGAGACCCGGTCCTTGCCGAGCGTCTGCTGCCAGACCGGCAGCAGGCGGTCGGTGAGAGCGGGGTCGTTGTAGAGGGCGGGGGTGCCCTCGTTGGTGATCGTCACGATCGGCAGACGGTCCTCGGCGACGCCGGCCGCACGGGCTTCGTTGTGGGCGGTGCGTTCGATCGCCTCGAGGACCTGGGCGCGGACCTCGTCGGTGTAGGTCCGCACCGTCAGCTGGAGCAGGGCCCGCTCGGGAATGATGTTGCGCTTGGTGCCGGCGGTGAGGTGGCCGACGGTGACGACAGCCGACTCGAGGGGATCGATCTCGCGACTCACGATGGTCTGCAGACCGAGAACGATGCGGGCCGCGATCACGATCGGGTCGAGGGCCTGGTGGGGCATTGCCCCGTGGCCTCCGATGCCCAGCACTTCGATGTCGACCGAATCGACGTTGGCCATCGAGAAGCCCGGCGTGTAGCCGAGCGTGCCGGCGGGGAGATCGGCGGCGACGTGGAAGGCGAGGGCATGGTCGGGAGTGGGAAAGCGGGAGAAGAGGCCGTCGTCGAGCATCGCCTGGGCGCCGGCGCCGAGCTCCTCGGCGGGCTGGCCGATCAGGACCAGGGTGCCGCTCCATCGGTCTCGCAGCGAGACGAGCATCTCGGCGGTCCCGATCAGGCCGGTCATGTGGACGTCGTGGCCGCAGGCGTGCATGACGCCGACCTGAAGTCCCTGCTCGTCGGTCACCCGGACCTCGCTCGCATAGGCCAGGCCGGTTTCCTCGGTCACCGGAAGTGCGTCGAGGTCGGTTCGGATCATCAGGGTCGGGCCCGCGCCGTTCTCGAGCACCGCCACCAGCCCGTGTCCCCCGACATCGGTGGTGACCTCGTAGCCGATCCGGTCGAGCTCGTCGGCGACTCTGAGCGCGGTCTGGGCCTCCTGGTTCGAGAGTTCGGGGCTGCGGTGAAGGTCTTCGTAGAGCGGGCCGAGTCGTTCGTAGCGCAGGTCGATGGTCCGCCGCAGGGATTCGGTGTCGATGGGGGATTCTGCAACCATGGCGGTACAGGTTGCGATCGAGGCAGCGAGCCAGACCGCTGTGAGCCGGGGGTTCGGGTTCCTGGTCATGGGGGGTTCTCCAAGCGTCTCGGGTGGGGGATGGTGCCGGCCGACCTGGCTGCCAGCAGCGAGACGAAGGGCATCCTACCGGCTCGTGCGCGGTCGCTGTCGCTATGATCGTGGCATGACGGGATGGATGACCTGGAAGGAACGGTAGCGCGATGAGCCTCGACCGGCGACATTTCCTCGTTGGCGCCGCGGCCGGTGCCGGTTGGCTGGTCGGCTGCCGCAGCCCACAGACGGGAACATCGATGATGAGTGGACCGGGAGTTCGGTTGGCCCCAGCGTCGGAGGGCGAAGACGTCTTCGGCTATCTCGACCGCGTTCACGGCGGGTTCGACCTGACCGCCTACCGCCGCATCCTGGGCGCCGCCAACGAGTTCAAGGAGGGCGACGAAGCGCAGGAGGTCGCGGCGGCCGACGAAGACAGCCGAGCGGTGGCACGGGCGCTGATCTCGAGGACCAGTGTCGACGACCTGATGACACAGAGCGTCTTCGTCGACGAGGTGTCGGAGTACATCGACGCGGCGCTCGATCCGGCCATCCGGGCCGCCATCGGCGACTGGACTCTCGGCGAACTGGTCGCCTTCCTGGAAGAGCATCCCGAGGCCGAGATCCGGGCGATCCTGCCGGGGCTGCCCAGCGACGTCATCGGTTGCTGCGTCAAGCTGATGAGCAACGACGACCTGATCGCCGTCAGCCGCAAGATCTTTCATCCGCTGCCTGGAACCCAGATCGGTTCGGCCGGCTACCTGAGTGCGAGGGTGCAGCCCAACTCGCCCACCGACGACCCCGAGGACATTTTCTGGCAGGTGCTCGACGGCTGGTCCTACGCGGTCGGCGACGCCCTTCTCGGCACGAATCCGGTTTCGAGCGAGGTCGATTCCGTGGCCTCGATCGAGAGTACGTTGGCCGACGTGATCGCGACCTTCGAGTTGCAGGACGCCTTGCCGCATTGTGTCCTCTCGCACATCGATGTGCAGGCCGAGGTCGAGCGCCGCTGGCCGGGGTCGACGGCCCTGTGGTTCCAGAGTCTGGCGGGCGTCGAGAGCGCCAACGAGACCTTCGGGATCAGCGTCGAGTCGATGCGGCGCCACGCACAGTCGCGGACCGGACCGTACGGGCTGTACTTCGAGACCGGGCAGGGGGCCGACGCCACCAACGGGCACGGTCAGGGCTTCGACATGGTGCTGCACGAGGCCAGGAAGTACGGCTTCGCCCGCGCCCTTCAGCAGGAAGTGGCAACCGCCGCCGGCAGGGACGACGGCCGCGCCTGGGTGCACGTCAACGACGTGGCCGGTTTCATCGGTCCCGAGGTCTTCCAGAGTCGCGAGCAGCTGGTGCGCTGCTGTCTCGAAGACATCGTGATGGGCAAGCTGCACGGCCTGACGATCGGACTCGATGTCTGCTCGACCCTCCACATGGACGTCGACCTCGACGATCTCGACTGGTGTCTCGAGCAGGTCGCTCCGGCCAATCCCGCCTACCTGATGGCCCTGCCGACGAAGAACGATCCGATGCTGAGCTACCTCACGACCGCCTTCCAGGATCACGTTCGGCTGCGCGAGAAGTTCGGCTTCAAGGTCAACGACCGGATGTGGCAGTTCTTCCAGGAACTCGGCGTGATCGATGCGGACGGCCGTCCCACCGAGCACTTCGGTGAACCGACCTGGGTCTACCTGCAGTACCGCCGTCGCAAGGGCGACCAACGCCCCGATCGCGAGATCCTCTTCGAGGGCGCCGCGGCGATGGAGCGGGTGCGAGGGCATGGAGTCTTCCTCGCCGAGTCGTTCGGCGACCGGCCTTCGGACCCGGAACCCGATCTCGACCGCAAGGTGCGGGATCTCTACGCCGACTCGAAACGGTGCATCTGGGAAGAGCTGCCGGCCGACTTCTCCGTTCGGCTTTGCCGGAGCTCTCGAGCTCTCGACCCGGTCGGCCGATCGCCGCGACTACATCCTTCACCCGCCGACCGGCGAGCTTCTGTCGCCGTCGTCGCAGGAGTCGCTGGAGGGTCTGCGCGATTCGCGCACTGATTCTCCGGCCGTCCAACTGGTGGTCTCGGACGGCCTGAACGCCCTCTCGCTGACCGACGACGGACACCTCCTGCCGTATCTCGAGGCCCTCGGGTCGGAGCTCGCACGGCGGGGAGTGGAAGTGGCGAAGGAGACCCTGGTGGTTCGCGGCGGACGAGTCCGAGCGGGCTACCGAATCGGCGAGACGCTCTTCGGCACACAAGGCCGAATCGCCGAACCGAGAGCGATCGTTCACTTGATCGGCGAGCGACCGGGCTCTGGGCATCATGCCTTCTCGGCCTACATCACCGCGGCGCCACCGCTGACCTGGTCGCAGCAGGGAGTCGTCGACCACGACATCACCCGGGTCGTATCGGGAATCGCGGACACGGCGCTCCGGCCCGAGGACGCCGCCGCGACGACCGCCCGAATCCTCGTCGGGCTGACATCTTCCTGATTGGCCCGCGAGTCCTCGCCTTCTCGCCGGTCCTGCGAGGAACCCTGCGCTACGGTTCCGTTGGAGCGGTCCCGCTGCAGCTGCGCGGTGCCTTGGACTAGGATGGCGGTCGTCCCTTCCCTCGAGAACTGAGTCGGCGCACTTGCGAGTGCCTGGACTGGAGAGTGAGCCATGCGATTCGATCGTGCCCTTCCATGTTGTCTGGCGGTTGTTGTTCTGGCTGTTGCCCTGGGGTGCGGACCGACGGCTGAGCCCACCGCGGTTTCCCTGGTCGAAGCCTTTCCCGAAGCCACGGTCGACGATGCGTTCACACCTTCGGCACCGGCAGAACCGGTCGAGTGGCGATTCGACGGCGAGGGATCGGTGGATCTCGCCGACGATGGCGCCCCGGCGACGTTCGGGTGGACGTCCCTGAGCGACATCGAAGGTCTGCGGGTTGTCGACGGCCTGCTGGTGGGAACGACGGGCGAACTGCCCCTGATCGTCACCGACGTTCCCCCGCTCGATCGGAACGACACGCTGCACTCGATCGAGATCCGCATGCGGGTCAGCGAAGGGACGCAGTTCGGGGTCGGCGTGGTGGCCGAAGGACGGTCTGGAAGAGGCGGTCGACGCTGCCGGGCGCAGTCCGCTGCTGAACCTCAACACCGACCTGGTGGTCGACGACGACGAAATTCAGACCTACACCCTGACGGGCGCCGACGCTCGCTTCGAACCGTCCTATTCGCTCGCCAGGATCCAGCATCTGATCATCCGGCCCAGCGACGTCGCCGGCGCGGACTTCGCGATCGAGTCGGTGCGACTGATCTCCCACCAGGAGAACCTGGCGTCGAAGGCTTCCGGCGTCGGCTGGGAGGGGCTCGGAGACATCTATCGCGAGACCAACGTGGCCAGCTCACCCGAGCGCATCGTCTTCGACGTTTCGGTGCCGGAGAACCCCTTCCTCGATCTCGCCATCGGTACGGTCGACGATCCGCCGCTCACCTTCGTTGTGGAAGTGGACGGCGAGACCGTCCTTCGACGCACCGTGACGCGGCCCCGCAAGTGGCAGGAGACGACCGTGGAGTTGGCCGATTACGCCGGCCGCGAGGTGACGATCGCCCTGTCGTTGAACGGTAGCGAGGACGGCATGATCGGGCTCTGGGGAGGCGCCACGATTCGCAATCGGGGCTCGCAGCCTGCGTTGTCCGAGCCGAGCCCCGCCCGCCAGGCGCTCGACGTTCCGCCGGCCGCCCCCAAGGGCGTGATCCTGATCCTCGCCGACACGCTGCGCCGCGATCATCTGGAGTTCTACGGTCACGAGCGTGCCAACGCACCGCATCTCGCGAAGCTGGCGTCGGAGGGGGCGCTGTTCGAGGACGCGATCGCTCAGGGCACCTGGACGAAGATCTCGGTACCCGCCATCCTGACCTCTCTGTATCCCGGCCAGCCACGGCCTGCTCGACATGCCCGATCGCCTGCCGGCTTCGGTGACGACGCTGGCCGAGAAGTACCGGCAGGCCGGCTACACGACGTTCGCGACGTCGTCGGTACCGTTCACGGGCAAGCTCACGAATCTCCATCAGGGCGTCGAGGTGCTGCACGAGCGGCCGTCGATCGAGGATCTCGGACCGGAGTCCGCGAAGACGGCGAGGACCTATGTCGACCGCCTGCTGGCCTGGCTCGACGACCATCACGAAGTGCCGTTCTTCGCCTTCCTCCACATCTTCGATCCGCACAGCCCGTTCGAACCGGCCGAGCCCTATTCCTCCATGTGGATGGACCCGGACGAACTGGCGGAGTTCCGCGAGGACATGAAGACCGTGGCCGAGCACGTCGAGAGTCCGTTCATGAAGATGCAGTCGCTGCCCAACCAGATCGAGATGGACGCTTCGGGGGTCGACCAGGAGACCTACATCGAGCGCGAGAAGATCTGGTACGACGCGTCGATCCTGGCGATGGACGCCGAGATCGGGCGACTGGTCGAGCGTCTCGAAGAGCTCGGCCTGGCCGACGATGTCCTGATCGCCTTCGTGAGCGATCATGGGGAGGAGTTCCTCGAGCACGGTCGCAGCTTCCATGGCGCCAACCCCTACGGCGAGCATGCCAACGTGCCGTTGATGCTGCGCTGGCCGGCCGGGCTGCCGGCGGGCGTTCGCGTTGCCGACACCGTTCAGACGATCGACCTCTACCCGACCCTGCTGGAACTCTCCCGGGTTCCGGTCGGGGAGCAGGCGCAGGGCCAGAGCCTCCTGCCCCTGCTCGGCGATTCCGCCCAGCGCGCCGACCTGGGCTGGAGACCGCGGCCGGCCTTCACCGAGCGTCGAACGGCGCCGGCTGCCTTCGAGGAGGATGCGATCGGTCAGGTCGAAGCGTTGGCGATGGTCTCAGACGGGTGGAAGCTGGTTCACAACCTGACCTTCGAGGAAGGCACCCGCAACGACTACGAGCTCTACGATCACGTCGAGGACCCCCTCAACCTGAACGACGTGGCCGCCGAGCATCCCGAGGTCGTCGAGCGCCTGTCGAAGGTCATGGCGGCCTGGCACGAACAGGCGCTGGCCGAGAAGGTCGAGGCCGACGACACGGCGAACCTGAGCGCCGAGGAACTCAACCGCTTGCGAGCGCTGGGCTACGTGAACTGAGACGGATGACGATGGCCCGACGATCGTAGGACGGGAGGACGTCGGCCTCGACGTCGCTGCCCCGGAAGGGCGCGCGAGCATTCCCAACGTCGAAGCGTTTAGGTGAGCAAACCACGATGACGCTGCCCCGGCTCTGCGATCTCTTCTTCGAGTCGTTGGAGTTCGAGCGTCGGTGGAGGTGACGAAGAAGACGGCGAAGTAGCCGAGTGCGTGCTTGGAGTGGCAGGAACGATGTGGCTGACGTTGTCGAAACCGTAGGCGGTCAGGACGTTGGACTTGACGTCGAGCGAGAAGATCGGTGTGTCGGCTCGTGATTCCCAGGGCGTGGAGGTGATTGGCGAAGCGCTGACCGTCCCGTACCGATGGAATGAGGGCTCCCGAACCCTTCGATCGCGAGCAGGAAGACGACGCCGACCGCCAGGCGTGTCGGAGCGAAAGAGGCTGACGCGGGCTGCCGACCGCCTGGTTGCCGGCAGCGCGAGGGGGGAGTGGGAGGGCGTAGAGCGGGAGCTTCGATGATGCCACGAAGAGAATGGTCAGTGGCGCCAGTACGTTGCCTAGAGCGAGCAGGCTGGCGGCGCTGTCGTCGACCGTACCGACGGCGTCCCGGTTCACCAGTTCGAGGAGCTTGGCCCCGTCGCGCAGTTCCTTCCAAAGACGGCGGGTGTGTAGGGCAGCGGTGGCGGCGATCAGGAAGGGTAGGTAGATCTCGAAGGCCTTCCACCCACTCCGGGCTGCGGTCGTATTGATCGGGGTCGTCCCACAGACGGCCCGCGATCTGCAGGTCCCACCAGAACGACAACGTGCCCGGGACCATGCGGCTTCGATCGCATCAGGTACCAGACGGCATTCCGATTCCGATACCCAGGAGGCCCGTGGCGATCAGCTCGGGCTTCAGCGTGGCGCGCCATCCGTCCCAGCGCAGGCGGTGGACTGCGAGGGCTGGAAGAAACAGGAAACGCCGCTGGTCCCTTGGACAGGATGGCGCCCGCCAGGGCGAGGCCGAGAGCCAGGCACCATCGCAGCTGCGCGGCTCGGTCGGGGCTGGTGGACTAGCCCCAGTAGGCGTAGAGCAGGGCGGTCGACCAGAAGGCGAGAAGGGTGTCCGGGTGAGAATGCCCGACACGATGAACGGACCGAGCATGGTGCTGTAGACCACGATCCCGCGGGTCCCGGCTCCGCGTCCCCAGACCGCGGCCGAGATCAGGCCCACCAGGACGGCGGTTGCCGCGAACCACAGTGCGTGCATGAAGCGAGCGCCGTAGGCATTGGCTCCGAAGACCTCCATCGCCGGCGGCGATTCCCCAGGAGATGAGCGGCGGCTTGTCGAGGAAGGGACCTCCGTTGAGCTGGGGGATGAGCCATTCACCGCTCTCCGCCATCATGCGACCGGCGGCGGCATAGACGCCCTCGTCGGGCTCGAAGAGCGGCCGCGCGCCCTGCAGGAAGAGGCCCAGGAAGAGGGCGAGTGCGATCGCGGCGATCAGGGCCCGGCGGTCGCTCCTCGCTTCGCTTACGACGGCGTCGAGTTCGGTTGCCGGGTCCGGGCTGAAGCCCGTTCGGGCCGCCGTGACGCCATGGACGTCGTTCACGGTGTTCTGCGCGTCAGTAGAAAGGCCGGATCGCTCCTCTCCCTCTTCAGGGCGATCTCGGCGTCGGGAAGCAGCGCGAGGGTCTCTTCGAGATCGCTCTCGTTGATCAGGATGGCGGTCGGAGCCGACTCCCATCGTTGCCGGAGTTCCGCCGGGTCGTCGAGGTTCGGGATCACTTCTCCTGAGTAGAAGGCGTACTCGGCCCGATACACCCACAGCTTGAACGACACCAGGTCGACGCCGGCGTCGCGATACCGGTTCAGGTCCTGCGCGAAGGCACGGCCGGACTTGAGTGGGTTGGCGGCCGGCAGCAGGATCGCGCCGGCAAGCAGGTAGAGCGCCGACACCGCCAGGGCGGCGGCGAAGGGAGATCGCCGGACATTGCGGCGAACGAAGAGGAGAGTGAGGGAAACCAGCGCGGTCAGGATGAGGAGGGCTCCCGCAAGGGTGGTGGGGGCGTCCTCTACGTACTGATCGCCGACAGCGATCAAGGCTGCGCCGGCAGCTCCGATGAGCACGACGAAGAGGGTGCTCAGCGCCTTCGCCACCTGGGTCTTCCAGATCGACAACGTACCCGTCCGCCAGCGCTCGAAGACCGCCGAAGCCAGCACCGCGACTGCGGGCGCCGCCGGCAGGATGTAGACCGTACGCTTGCTGTCCGAGAAGGAGAAGAACAGCACCACGACGGCGACCCAGACCCAGGCGCCGCGCATGGCGCGATGTTCGTCCTGCCGGTCGAAGGACAGTCCGAGGGCGAGCGGGATGAAGAGTGCGGTGGGAGCGAGCTCACTCCAGAAGTTGACGAGGAAGTACCACCAGGGTTGGCGGTGGTCCCAGGCGTCGGTGAATCGCGTGAAGCTCTCGTGGAGCAGGTTGGCGCGGATGAACTCCGTTTCTCCGAGGCTCCACAGCCACAGGTACCACGGCGCGGCGACCCCGACAGCGGCGACGACGGAGGCCGCGACGAAGACGAGGGGACGCTGCGGGAGTCGTCGGTTGGCGGCCCAGTAGCTGGCGATGACGATCGCGGCGAGGGCCCATGCGACCGGTCCCTTGGCCAGAAAGCCGAGTCCCGCCGCCGCGCCCGCCAGCAGGCCTCCAGCGAGCGAGGAAAGGCGCCTCTCGGTCGTCATCAGGCCGGCGATCACGGCGCCGAGCGTGCAGGCGGTGAGGAGCATGTCCATCTGGATCGCTCGTCCGTTCCACCAGAAGCTGTACTGCAGGAGAAGAGCGCCTGCGGCGATGGCTGCCTGGCGCTGCGAGGCGAAGGTTCGAACCCAGCTGAAGAGCAGCACCAGGGCCGCCAGGGCTGCCAGGACGGAAGGCAGCCTCAGACTGAACTCCGAGAATCCACCGGTCGCCATGGAGGCCAGCCGCGCGGTCCAGAAGTAGAGAATCGGCTTGTCCGGGAAGGGTTCGCCGCGCAGGATCGGGTAGGCCCAGGTCTGGGCCTGCGTCATCTCGACGACTGCCTGGCCGTAGCCGGGTTCGTTCGGATTCCACAGATCCCGCTCGCCGAGCCCGACGAGCAGCAGGGCGACGGCGATCGCCGCCAACGCCGCCAGGAGGCCGGGGGCCGGGGCCGGCTTCGTGTGAGGGGTCATGGGAATGACGGCGTCGCCGGCAGGAAAGGACAGGCGGCCTGTGACTGGGGCCGGCGGGGGATCTCATCCTATCCGCTTCGGAGCCAGTCTTGCAGGTCCGGAGCGGCCACCGGGATGGCCGTTCCGAGCGAGTTCGGCGGGCTCGACGGCGATCCCGGGCTCTCATCTCCCAACCGTGATGACATAACCTCGTCGACTCAACGGCGAAGCCGGAAACGGGAGGATCGAGGATGTCGCAGACCGCGTCGGGAAGAATCTGCAATCGAGTCACCGAGATGCTGGGGGTCGAGGTTCCGATCGTCCAGGCGCCGATGGGGTGGATCGCGCGCTCGCGACTGGCTTCGGCGGTTTCGAATGCGGGGGGAATGGGCATCATCGAAACCTCGTCTGGACGGTTGGATGAGATCCGCGAGGAAATCCTTCGCATGCGGGATCTCACCAGCAAGCCCTTTGGAGTCAACATCGCCCAGGCCTTCGTTCGCGATCCGGGCATCGTGGACTTCGTGGTCGATCAGGGGGTGCGCTTCGTCACCACCTCAGCGGGCGACCCGACCAAGTACACGGCCCGATTGAAGGACGCCGGACTGACCGTCTTCCACGTCGTGCCGACTCTCAGGGGGGCGCTGAAGGCCGTCGATGCCGGCGTCGACGGTCTGGTCGTCGAGGGTGGCGAGGGAGGCGGCTTCAAGAACCCTCGCGACGTCGCCTCGATGGTCCTGTTGCCCCTGGTCCGTTCGAAGGTCGATGTTCCGATCATCGCAGCCGGCGGCATCACCGACGGTCGATCGATGGCCGCCGCCTTCGCGCTGGGCGCAGAGGGCGTTCAGATGGGGACGCGGATGGTGTCGGCGGCCGAGTCGCCGGTTCACGACAACTGGAAGCGTTCGATCGTCGACGCGGCGGAGACCGATACGGTCTTTCTGAATCGTTTCTCGAGTCCGGGACTGCGCGCGTTGCGCACCGAGAGGACCACTCGCCTCGAGAAGGAAGAGCACGTGGCGATGAGCGAGTTCGGCAACTCGCAGGAGCTCTACTTCGGCGGCGACATGGAGGCCTCGATCGCGCTCACCGGCCAGGTGGCAGGCAGGATCGAGGCCGTGGAGTCGGTGGTCGACATCCTCAACCAGACGGTCGACGGATTCTTCGCGACGCTTCGCAGTTTGGATCAGGCCTACCTGCGGCCGCGCTGAGGTGGACGGCCTGCGGTCCGCCGCCGGCGGTCGCTCGATTCGAGTGGTCGGCTCCCTACCGGGGCGAGGCGCTACTCGCTGACGCCCTTCGGAGCCTTCTGCTTCATGAAGCCGAACATGTAGCCGGCGACTCGTCGCATCTGGATCTCCTCGGCGCCCTCGGTGATGCGGTAGCGACGGTGGTGTCGGTAGATGTGCTCGAACGGCTTGTGGCGGGAGTAGCCCCAGCCGCCGTGGACCTGCATGGCCCGGTCGGCGGCGTCGCAGCACAGCCGGTTCGACCAGTAGTTGCACATCGAGACCTTGTCGGAGACCGCGAAGTTGCCGATGGTGTCCATCTGCCAGGCGGTCTTGTGGATCAGGGCACGCAGCATCTCGCACTGTGTCTGGAGTTCGACCAGCGGGAACTGGATGCCCTGATTGGTCGCCAGCGCCTTGCCGAAGGGTTTGCGTTCCTGCGCGTAGGCGACGGCCTCGTCGATGCAGAACTGGGCGGCGCCGAGACTCGAAGCCGCCTGGCGGATCCGGTTCTCGTTGAAGAAATGCTGGACGACCTGCAGGCCGCGCCCCTCGCCGCCGAAGACCGCGTCGTCGGGCACGTAGACCCGGTCGAGCGAGACGCGGCCGTGGTCGGTCGGCATGTTGAAGGTCCAGAGCATCTCCTCGACCTTGAAGCCGTCGGCCTTGGTGGGGACCAGAAACGCGGTGATCCCGAGGCCGTCGCCGGCCTTGCCGGAAGTGCGTGCGAAGACCAGGTCGTAGGGGGCCTTGTGGATTCCCGTGTTCCACGTCTTCTCGCCGGTGATCCGCCAACCGTCACCGTCGCGGACCGCACTGGTTTCCATGTGGGTGGCGTCGGAGCCGTGATTCGGCTCGGTGATTCCGAAGGCGAAACCGATCTTGCGCTCGAGCAGGGGTTCGAGCCATTCGGCCTTCTGTTGCTCGGTGCCGTAGGCGATCATCAACAGGACGCCGACCGCGTTGCCGACGATCGAGTGTTCGTTCTGCAGGTCGTTGTGCAGGCCGAGTCCCTTGACGGCGAGATGTTCGCGGATGACCGCCATGCCGAGGTTGGTGCCGTCGCGGCCGCCGTACTCCTTCGGCAGGGCGTAACGGTAGTGGCCGGCCGCGTCGGCGAGGTCCTTGGCCTCGGCCAGCAGCGCTTCCCACTCCTCGTTCGGCAGGCCGCCCCGATCCCAGTCGGTGCGGGCGTCTTCGCGACGATGATCGAAGAAGCGGATGTTGTCGTTCGCGTTCTCGAGCGGCTTGATCTCGCGCTCGATGAATTCGTCGAGCTCGCCGAGGTAGGCGAGCAGTTCGGGCGGCAGGTCGAAATTCATCAGGCGATCTCCAGCAGGCCTAGTCGACGGTCGGCGCCAGGGTGACGAATCCCATCATCATCTCGTCGCTCGACTTCTGGCCGAAAGAGACGCGCTGTTCGGGGTCGAAGCCACGCTCGGCCGAGTACTCCTCCGAGTTGTCGTACCAGGCGGTGAACTCGAGTTCGGTGCCCGGGGGCAGGGGCTTCATGTCCTTGAAGTAGTAGACCGTCTGCCAGGCGAAGTCGTAGCGCGGCACCTCGAGCAGGATCTCGCTGCTGCCGTCGGGGTAGAAGGCCTCGAAGCGGGCGCGCTTGCCGCGCGTGTGCATGTGCGGCATGAGGGCGACGATCTCCGACTCGACCGGCACCGGGCGCCGAACGGGTCCGATCTGGTGCTCGCTCTCGCCCGGGGCGATGTCGATGGCGAACTCGAAGAGGTTGACGCCGCTCAGGCGACTCTTCGGCGGCTCCTTCGAGAAGTAGAAGCCGATCTGCGAAGAGTCGTCTACCACCGCGGTGCCTTCGCCCGGTTCCTTGTGGTAGTGGATGTCGAATGTCACCCGCGTGCCCTTGGCGAGCAACAGGCCGTAGCCCTCTGGATACATGTTGGCGTCGGTCCCCGACGCCACGCCGCCGAGATACATGCCGGCTCCCTGGGGCGAGATCGACGAGGACTCGGGTTCGGTGGGAGCAGGAGGCAGCTCGCCGTTCTCGTCAGGGGCGAGGACATGGGCGTTGAAGTGATGGATGATCTTGACCCCGGGCTTGCACTGGAAACCGCGGATGTAGGTGTCTTCCGGCAGCATCTCAGGGGTCAGGTCGACGGTGAAGGCGGTGTAGACGTCGCCGGTCTCATCGTCGATCTCGTAGGCCATCGGGATGTCGAGGATCAGGTCGGGAGTGCCTTCCAGCCAGCCGCCGGTGGATGCGAACTGCCGGGGTGGCGGCGCCAGCGCCGGGTCGCCGGCCGGAGCGCCGGCCCGGGTCCACTCGAGAATCGTGGTGATCTCCGATTCGTCCAGGGTCCGCTCGTTGGCGAAGACGCCGTGAAAGGCCGGATCGGCGTCCCAGGGCGGCATCTCGCGCGATTCCACCTGCCGGGCGATCGACTTCGCCCACGGCCGGACCTCCTCGTAGGAGGTCAGCGACATCGGCGCCACCATGCCGCCGAAATTCTTGCCGGCTTCGCGATGGCAGTCCTGGCAGTGTTCCTGGAGGATGCCGACGACGGCGCCGTAGAAGGTGGGATCGGCGTCGGCGGCGACGAGCGGGGAGGCGAGGAGCGCGAGTGCCAGGAACGAGATCTGGGCGCGGCTGGAGGTTCGAGGTGTCATGGCGTTTCTCCGGGTTGCGGGTAGCGAATCGTTGCCTGGCTCGGAAGGCGGTGCAAGAGGGAAAGTCGTCATTCTTCGACGATCGAGCGCAGGACTTCTTCCTGCTCCTGACGAAGACGTCGTTTGAGGATCTCGCTTTCGGCGATCAATCCATCGACATCCATGGCGGAACGAATTCTGGAAACAGTATCGCGGTAGTCCCAGTCGATGGAAAGGGGTTGCCAGCCGATGCCGTCCAGGAAGGCGATCTGAGCCCACTGGACCGTGTCGAGCGTGTTGCCGATTCCCACTCCGTCTTCCGGCACGCCCCGGATCTCGCTGAGGTAGCCGCCGAGAGAAAGGCAGTAGATCGAGTAGGCGACGTTCTCTGCCTTCATCCGGTCGGGCAGGATCAGATCGCCGAGCGTCAGGGCGTCCTCGACGACTGCGCTCATCAGGCGATGGGCGCGCCACTCGTTCTCGAACAGCAGGGCCTGGTGTTCGGTCGAGGCCTTCTCCCGCATCTCAGCAGGCTGGAGGTACTCGTAGATCTGCAGGTGGGCGGGGAAGACGCGGGCGCCGAACAAGCCGAGCGCCATGAGTCGCTCGCGGGGTCTGCCGTCGAAGGCCGCGGCTCGCTCGTAGAGGGCCCAGCGCTGGATGGCGTCTTCGATCGCCAGACCCATGAGGACGTCTTCCTTGGAAGGGAAGTGCTCGTAGACGGTGGGCTTGGAGCGTCCGATCTCGCCGGCCAGTCGATTCATGGTGAGGGCGAGAATCCCCTCTTCTGCCAGGATCTGGCGGGCGATGTCGAGAATCCTGCCGCCTCGCTGGCGAATCTCCTGCTGTTTGGGGCTGAGCGCCGGTTCGGACATTCGGATTACTCTACCATGGGTAGATTCTTCCCTGTGTGAGGCTCTGGCGCGCATCCGGGGATCTCTTTGCCCGTGGCTTCCCGGTTGGGTTACGCTGCCCTCGGCAACACGAACCGTGGAACCCAACCGAGCTCGAGATGTCGCTGGAAGAGTCGAACGAGGAAGATCGCCGCGAAGTCGCCTCGACGATCGCGGTGGAGTCCTTCGACGACAGTCCGCTGACGCAATTGCGGACTTTCTGGAACGCCGTTTCTGCAGGAGTCTGTTCGGCCGCCCTCGTCACGCTCGTGATGACGGCGATCGAAACCTGGGCGTTCGCCCGCTCGCAACTCCGCAGCCTCGACGAGACCGGGTTTCGTTGGGACCTGTTGATGTGGGGCGTCGGCAAGTCGGCTCTCGGCAACCTGTTCGTTCTCGGCGCTTGCGGGGTTCTGATCGGGGGGCTGGTCTGGGTGCTCCGTAGGGCCCTTCAGAGGCGGCGATCGAGGCGTGCAGACCCAAGGCCGCTGCTCGCCACCGACGCGCTGACCCTGCCGGCCCTGGTGGTGGTGGCGGGCTTCACCCTGCTGCCCTTCACCCTGCCGCAACTCGGTTGGTCGGGGGAGTTGCCCCGGACCCTTGGTTGGCTGGCGGCGCTGATCCTCGCTCTCGGAGTCTCCGTTGCGGCCAGGAAGATCCTGCCACCCGGGGAGGGTCGCCCTCGACCCCGCTGGGCCATGGCGGCGGCGTGCGCAGCGGTCCTGCTCGTGCCCCTCGTTCTCTTCTGGCGATCTCCCTACTTCGATCCGGCCGGATACTCCTCCCTCGGGCAGGCCGAGAGCGCTCAGCGGATTCGCCGAACCAACGTGGTCTGGGTCGTTCTCGACACGACCTCGGCCCAGAGGATGTCGCTCTACGGCCACGATCGAGAGACCACGCCGTTCCTCGAACGGCTGGCAGAAACCGACTCGATCGTCTTCGAGCGAGCGGCGTCGAACGGCATGTGGACGGTGCCCTCGCATTCTTCGATGTTCACCGGCCTGCCGTTGCGGGCCCACGGCGCCGGGTACCCCGATCGCTGGCTGGCGCCGGAGTTCCCGACCGTGGCCGGGATCCTCGCCGATCAGGGTTGGCAGACGCGGGCCGTGGTCGGCAACACCTGGCTCTCTCGGACCACCGACATCGTCCGCGGTTTCGAGCAGAACACCAACATCTACAAGCTGCATACCTCGTTCATGACCGCCGCCCAGAAGCTCTTCGACACTCGAGTGAGCGTGCCGCCCTTCTCGTGGCTGGACTATGGCAGCCGGGCCGCGATCACCAATCGCGAGGTAGCGCGGTGGCTCGATTCGCGAGCCCAGAGCTTCGATCCGTTCTTTCTGTTCGTCAACTACATGGACGCCCACCTGGTCTACCAGGCGCCGCTCGAGTACCGTCGACGGTTCATGACGGAGGACGAGGTCGCCCGCTCCTACGAGATCTCGAAGCGGACCTATGGATCACTGACCGAGGTCCTGTTCATGGACTACGACATCCTCGGTGAGCACGTCGTCGTCGAGGAGGATCGCGACATCCTGGCGCGCCTCTACGATGCCTCGATCGCGCATCTCGACGACCGGATCGAGGAGCTGGTCGAACTGTTCGAGGAGCGAGACCTGCTCGAAGACACCCTGTTGGTGATCACCGCGGACCATGGCGAGTACGTGGGCGCGCACGGCATGTGGTCGCACCACTTCCTGGCCTACGACGGCGTCGCCCACGTGCCGCTGATCATCCGTCCCCCCGGCGGTACACCTGCGAAGAGGGTCGAGACCCAGGTCCAGCTCTCGGATCTCTTCGAGACGGTCCTCAATGCGACCCTGGGGGAAGGGCAGGTGCCGGTGGGTCCGTTCTCGGAGGATCTCCTGGAACTGGCGCGGGCCGACGCTCCGCGGTCACGTTTCGTCGTCACCGAGTTCGAAACGCCGGATGAGCGCGCAGTCACGATGATCTCGAATCGCGGACAGGAGGGAATCGAGCACTATGCGGTGCCGCAGACGGCGGTTCGCGATGGTCGCTACCTCTACCTGGAGTCCGAGGCCGGTCTGCGCGAGCTCTACGATCTCGTCGCAGACCCTCAGGAGAGTCGCAATCTGATCGACTCCGAACCGGAGATCGCCGAGCGCCTCGCCGGCTATCTGGCGCAATGGAGGGAGCGGACTCCGATCTACACACCGAGTGAAGACCGCGACAGGAGCGAGCTCTCCGAGGACGACCTCGACGCTCTGCGGGCCCTCGGTTATGTTGGTTGATCCGCCCTATCGCGGACTCGGCCCGACCCTGGTTTCGGCGGTCAGCGTCGCCGTCGTCGGCAGTACGCTGTTGGCGCTCGCCGAGACGATGACCTCGACCTGGGTGACCTTCCTCCGTCTCGGAGAGGCCCCTCCCTTCTCGCTCGCCCTGGTCGCCTTCGGTCGGACCGCTCTGACGCATCTGCTGCTCTGGTATCCACTCATGGTGCTGGCGGCGTGCGCCGTGTGGGCCCTCGGACGGCGGTCGAGGCGTGCTTCACGATCGGACTACTCGGCCTCGCGGATCCTGACGCCGATCTTTCTGATCGTCGTCTCTCTGCTGATCGTGCCCTCCGCGCTGGGCCTGATCGGTTCCGATTCGAGAGTCGGCCTGTTCGTGGTTCGAATGCTGTTCATCGCCGCCGGCATCGGCGTGTGGTTTGCCGTTCCCCTGCTGCGAGAACGGCTTCCGGTGTGGAATCCGCGACGATGGCGCAACGAGGCCCTGCTCGTCTGCGCGGTTTCGTTGTCGATCGGAGTCGCCGCCCTGCTGCGCTCTCCCTTCTTCGACCCCGGCGGTTTCCAGGTGAGGACGCCGGCGGCGACGGTCGAATCCACCCAGCAACGGCCGAACGTGGTCTGGATCGTTCTCGACACGGTTCGAGCTGATCGGATGAGCGTATACGGCTACGACCGCCTGACGACGCCGTTCGTCGAACACCTGGCCAACGAAGCGTTGGTGTTCGAGAACGCGGAGGCCAACGCGATCTGGACGGTGCCGTCGCACGCCTCGATGTTCACCGGCAAGTCGTTGAGAGAGCACGGCACCGATCACGATCACGTCCGCCTGGACGATCGCTTCGAGACCGTCGCCGAGGTGTTGGCGGGGCGCGGCTACGAGACCGTTTCCTTCTCGAACAACGCCTGGATCTCGAAGGGAACCAATCTCGTGCAGGGATTCGAGCGCAGCGACGTGGTGGGCCATCTGCGCCAACTGCCCCGCATGTCGTTGGACGTCCTGCTCGAGAACTTCGGGATCACACCACCCTTCTCCTGGCTGGACAGTGATTCGGGGGCCGCCCTGACCAACGACCTGATCGCCGACTGGATGGAGGAGCGGGAGGGCGATCGCCCGTTCCTTCTCTTCGTCAACTACATGGAGGCCCATCTGCCCTATGTGGTGCCGATCCAGGCTCGGGCAGGATTCCTGCGCGGACCGGAGATCCACCGTTCCTTCGACCTGCGACTGAGCGTCTACGGCCATCTGCCGACGGTCATGGGGCGCTACTACGACGTCCAGGGGCCTGACGTGATCGATCCTGGCGATCGCTGGATCCTTCGTCGTCAGTACGACGCCGCCCTGCGCTACCTCGACCGTCGGGTGGAGGAGCTGTTCGGGCTGATCGAGCAACGCGGGCTGCTGGAGTCGACGCTGGTGATCGTGACTTCGGATCACGGCGAGTACCTGGGCCAGCACGATCTCTGGTCTCACATCTTCTTTCCGCATCGGGCGGTGACCCGGGTGCCGTTGATCCTGCGTCCTCCCGGACCCCGAGCGGGCTCGCGCGTCCAGAGCCCGGTCCAGCTCTCGGACCTGTACTCGACGATCCTCGACGGTGCCGTCCCGGGGGCCGTCCGGGTCGGCGGCCGCAACCTCCTCGACCTCGCGGGGCCGGGGGAGGTCGACGACACCGACGGGTCGGCTGACGCCGTGCCTGCGGTCGCCGAGTTCGGGGGACCCTCGGCGCTGCTCGCGGAACGGATCGTCGAACTCGACCCGGTGCGAGCCCGTTACCTGTTGGAGCGTCAGCGATCGATCAGTGACGGTCGCTGGCGGCTGATCGCCGGCGAAGCCGGTACGAGGAAGTTCTACGACCTCTTGGACGATCCCGACGAGGAGATCGACCTTCTGGCGACCGATGGCGACGCCCGCAACGTCGAAGCCCGACGCCTCGGAGCGATGCTGGACGAGTGGATCACTACGACCCCGATCTGGCAGCGGCCCGACGGTGAGGCGGAGGTCGAGGAGTCGCTGATCGAGGCTGAACGTCGCGTGTTGCGCGCCCTCGGCTATCTGAACTGATCGTCCGCGGGTTCACGGCTGCTCGGAGTCCGATCCGGGCATTCGCATCTCGTACCAGCGAACAGAGCCCTCGTCGACTCTCTCTCGCAGCCGCCGTTGGACGTCGTTCAGTCGCGCCGCGCCGCTCTTGATCTCGATGAAGGAGATGCCTTCGTCGGGGTCGAAGTGCAGGTAGTCGATCGGTTGCCCCAGAAAGACCGTCGTGGTTCCAGGCTTGCCGACGTCGACCGGGAAGGGCTTTGCGAGCGGAGCGAGAGCCTCGGCGACGTGACCTCCGCGTACCCGAAGGCCGTGACGTTCTCGTTCAAGGGCCCGCAGCCTGGCGGCCCTGCCGCGGCCCCACCAGAGGAGGACGACCACGATCAGCGCCAGGGCGAGAGTGAGTCGCGGGTCGCCGAGCTTCTGCCAGAGGCCCGCGAGGGCGTCGGAGAAATCGGACACTGGAAGGAGTTCGGAGCCGTTCACTCGAAGACGATCGTGCCCAGATCGCCTTCCTTCCAGGACCAGACATCCGCACTCCCCGAGTCCCAGTCCATGCGGCCGAAGTCGGCCAGCCACTCGGTGCCGGATCCGGGAGTGGAAAGGCCGAAGACCGAGAAGGGCACGTCGATGCTCAGCGACAGGCCTTCGATGTTCTGCTGATTCGGCGTCCCCGGAGTTCCGAAGGCGGCTTCCCCGAAGACTGCCGACTTGACGACGACCGAGGAGAGTTCCTCGAAGGTCAGGGGGGTCAGGGTGCCGTCCTCGGATTGCCATGCGATCGTCTTGCGCCCGATCGGTGATGCGCTGACCAGCAGCCGGCGGTCGAGGCCGGGCACCTGGATGCGTGCCAACAGGACGTCTTCACCGCGGAGATCGGCTCCGTCCTCCATGATCGACGAAGTCAGTTCGGTGTCCTCGCATTCGAAGCTGATCGACAGGTGGTCGGCGGTGTAGCCGAGTCGCAGGCGGGTACTGAGGCCGAGCCCGGCCCGCTCGATCAGGGGGAGTCCCGTGGGTCGGATCTTCGAAGACATGACGTCGATCGGGCCGCTGACTCGGGCCACCGTCAATCCTTCCTGGGCCTGGATCGCCGAGGACGGCAACAGGATCAAGGTCAACATCGCCAGCCGTCTTGCAGATCGCATCGAATTCTCCTGGAGTGAGGGTCATTCTAGCTTGCTGGTCGGGGTCGCTCGTCGGGTCGTGGGGTTGCCCGTCCCGGCAACGGTCCTTCTGGTTACCGTTCGCCGGCCTGTGGCAAACTCCGAACTTCGTTCCAGTACCAGCAGGGTCCCCGTCGGCCGCTCTACACTCGGGCGCCGGAGGCACGCAGAAAGGCGGAATCTCGATGGATCGACGCAAGAGCGCAGCAGTCCTGGTTGCCGGATGGTTGTGTGTGGGCCCCCTGTTCGCCCAGCAGAGCGGTGAGTGGCGCCACTACGGCCAGGACCATGGGTCGAGCAAGTACATCGGGCTCGACCAGATCGACGCCTCGAACTTCGGTGAGCTGCAGGTCGCCTGGCGGTGGCAGTCGGCCGATGCCGCCCTGACCGAGGTGACGACTTTCGAGCCCTCGCACCTGCGGGCGACCCCCCTGATGATCGGTGGCAGGGTGTTCCTGCCGACCGGGCTGAGTCAGGTCGCCGCGCTCGATGCCGCCACCGGGGAGGAACTGTGGGTCTACGACGCTCGCGGCTACTCGCGCGGAGTCACCACTCATGGCATGTTCCAGCACCGCGGGCTGGAGTACTGGACCGACGGCAAGATCGAGCGCCTGCTGATCGCGACCGCGGCTCGTGAGCTCGTGTCGGTGGATGCGAAGACGGGCAAACCCGATCCCCACTTCGGCAACGGGGGTCATGTCGATCTGATGAAGGACCTCGGCCGTGAGGCCAACATCCGCAACATCTCGAACTCGGCGCCGGTGATCGTGGTGGGCGACACCGTGGTGGTCGGATCGATCATCATGGACTTCCCGACCCGCAACAACAATCCTCCCGGCCACATCCGCGCCTACGACGTACGAACGGGTGAGTTCAAGTGGCGCTTCCACTCGATCCCCCAGGAGGGCGAGCCCTATACCGAGACCTGGGAGGACGAATCCTGGAAGGTGGCCGGCAACACGAACGTGTGGTCGATGATGTCGGGCGACGATGAACTCGGCTACGTCTACCTGCCGTTCGGAACCCCGACCAGCGACTACTACGGCGGCCATCGCCTCGGCGACAACGTCTATGCCGAGAGCCTGGTGTGCCTGAAGGCCGATACCGGCGAGTACGTCTGGCATTTCCAGGCCGTCCACCACGGCATCTGGGACTACGACTTCCCGGCGGCGCCGAACCTGATCGACGTCACCGTCGACGGCAGGACGATCAAGGCCGTGGCGCAGGTGTCGAAGCAGGGCTTCACCTACGTTTTCGACCGCGTGACCGGGGAGCCGGTGTGGCCGATCGAGGAACGTCCTGTCAACGACAAGTCGACAGTGCCGGGAGAACGGCTGTCGCCGACCCAGCCGTTTCCCACCCGGCCGCCGCCGTTCGAGCCCCAGGGCTTCGGCGAAGATCGCCTGATCGACCTGACTCCCGAACTCTTCGAAGAGGCGAAGAAGATCATGGCCGACTTCGAGGTCGGGCCGCTGTTCACGCCGACCATCGTCGAGAACACCAACGGCAAGAAGGCCACGATCGTCAGTCCCGGGGCGGCCGGCGGAGCGAACTGGCCCGGAGCGTCGGTCGATCCGGAGAGCGGCATGCTGTTCGTGCAGTCGCAGGCGCGACCCTCGGGCATGGCCCTCACCGAGCCCGACCCTGCGCGTTCCGACTTTCGCTACACGATCGCCTTCCAGCCGATTCCCGACGTCCAGGGCTTGCCGCTGGTCAAGCCACCCTGGCGCCGGCTGACCGCCATCGACCTCACCCGCGGCGAGATCGCCTGGCAGGTTCCCTTCGGCGAGGGCCCCAAGGATCATCCGGCGCTGGCGAGCGTGCGCGACAGCCTGCCGGACCTGGGAACGGCGTTCCCGAACCGTGTCCTGTCGGAGGGCGGCATTCTCGTGACGAAGACGTTGCTCGTCTCCTTCCTGCCGGTTCTCGACGAACTCGGCGACCGGATCGCCACCGGCGCCAGGCTGGTGGCGATCGATAAGGCGAGCGGCAGGATCGTCGCGGAAGTCGAAACCGACGTGCCGCTGCACGGATCGCCGATGAGCTATCTGCATCGAGGCCGGCAGTACATCGTGGTGGCCGGCGGCGGTCGCGAGGTTCCGGGTGAGGTGGTGGCCTTCGCGCTGCCCGAGTAGTCCGGCGTCGAGAGTGAGCATGGAAAGCGGAGTCATCGCGTGAAGATCAGCCTGCTGAAAGCCGCGGCCCTGGCCCTGCTGTTGGCGACCGTGGCGTTGCCGTCGGGGGCGGTGGTCGAGCGTCTCGACGTTCGTGATCGCGTGCTCGTCGCCGGCGGACGGTCCTTCGGTCTGGCCGGCGCCTACGAGCGGGTTCGCGGCAAGGCCTGGTTCGCAGTCGAGGTCGACAATCCTGCCAACGCGGCGATCGTCGATCTCGATCGGGCAACCGCCGATCGCGGCTGGGTGCGGTTCGCCGCCGATGTCGTCGTTCTCCGGCCGGTGTTGGCCGAGCGAGGCAACGGGATCGTGCTTCTCGAGGTACCGAATCGTGGCGGCAAGGCGATGGTGCGCTTTTTCGACGAGGGAGCCATGAGCAGTCTGGACCCGGTGAGTGAAGCCGACCTCGGTGACGGCTTCCTGCTCGAACAGGGCTTCACCCTGGTCTGGGTCGGCTGGCAGTGGGACGTGCCCGAACGAGAGGGCCTCGTCCGCCTCTTCCCGGCGCGGGCGACGGGGGTCGAGGGCCTGGTGCGTTCCGACCATGTCTTCGATCGACCGGCCCGTGTGCTGGAACTCGGCAACCGGGACCATCTGGCCTTTCCGGTCTCGAACCCCGACGATTCGCGCAATGTGCTGACGGTGCGCGACTCCCGCCTGGGAGAGCGCCGTGTGATCGACCGCGATCGGTGGCGTTTTGCCCGCCTGGGTGACGACGGCGAGACCGTCCTCGATCGGCGGGCGATTCTCTTCGACGAGGAGTTCGTTGCGGGAGCGATCTACGAGGCCGTCTACGTGGCTCGGGATCCAGCGATCGCCGGTCTCGGCCTGGCCGCCGTTCGCGACCTGGTGGCTCATTTGAAGTACGACGGAGAAAGACGGATCGATCGAGCGATCGGCTTCGGGATCTCGCAGAGCGGGCGCTTCCTGCGCCATTTCCTCTACCAGGGGTTCAACCGCGACGAACGGGGCCGCAAGGTGTTCGACGCGGTCTGGGCTCATGTGGCGGGCGGCGGTCGCGGCAGTTTCAATCACCGCTTCGCGCAGGCCTCGCGCGACGCGCACGGCTACTCGGCGTTCTTCTATCCAACCGATCTCTTTCCCTTCAGCGGCGTGCCGCAGACCGATCCCGAAACCGGGATCATCGAGGGCCTCTTCGATCGCCTCGATCCCGAGGATCCGCCACGAGTGGTCCAGACCAACTCCGGCTACGAGTACTGGGGGAGAGCGGCGGGCCTGATCCACAGCTCGATCGATGGAATTCAGGATCTCGAAGAGCCGGGCTTTTCGAGGTCGTGGTCGTTCACCGGCATGCAGCACTTCACCGATGCGTTTCCGCCGCAGGCCGCAGGGACCCGCTACCCGGCGAACCCGAGCGTGATCCGGTGGGGCATGAGAGCCCTGCTGGTCGCAGTCGCAGCGTGGGTGGGCGAGGGCGAGGAGCCGCCGGCGAGTCGATATCCGAGGATCGACGACGGAGAACTGGTTCCGGCCGACGATCTGGTGTTCCCGCCCATTCCGGGCGTGGCCCTGCCGAAGAAGGCCCACGAGGCCTACCGCGTCGACTATGGACCGCGTTTCGATCGGGGCATCATCGACATCGAGCCACCGCGGCTGGGCAAGGCGTTTCCCGTGCTGGTGCCTCGAGTCGATGAGGACGGCAACCCGGTCGGCGGCCTGAGGATGCCCGAGATCGCGGTTCCGGTGGCGACCTACACGCCCTGGAACCTTCGTGCCGAAGAGATCGGAGCCGCGGGCGAGATCGCCGACTTCAGGGGCGGCTTCTTCCCGTTTGCCAACGATCGGGCCGCCGCGCAACGGGCCGGCGATCCGCGCCGTCCGCTCCTCGAACGCTATTCAGGTCGGGCCGACTACCTGAGTCAGTACCTCGAGCGGGCTCTCGCGCTGGTCGAGGAGGGCTTCCTGCTGGCCGCCGACCTGCCGTCGGTGATCGCTCACGGCGAGGCTCTGTGGAACCTGGTCAGCGGCACTGCCCAGAAAGAGAAAGGGCCGACGCCCGAAGGCGCCGGCCCTTAGAGCCTCTCCCCACAGAGGCTAGAAGTCGATCTGGGCGCGGACGACCGCGGCGTCGACCTTTCCGACGTCCTTGACGTCGCTCATGATGTAGTTGAGCATCATGCGTGTCGCCGGGTTCGGGTACCAGTTGAGGGCGGCGCTGATCGAGCTGAGCTCGCCGCCGGTCAGGGGACCTTCGCTCAGGTCGGTCTCGGAGATCCTCAATGCGATCTCCCAGGCGCCGGAACCCTCGCCGCTACCCATGTTGTTCGAAGGCTTCACCCGGTCCCAGACCGCGCCGTTGGTCTTGTAGGTGCGCGTTTCGCCGGTGAGGAAGAAGCCTGCCTGGGCGTAGTAGCCCGGCAGTGTCACGTTGACCGGCATCAGCGGCGGTGGCGGTTCGATCGGCTGTACGGGGAAGGCGGTCTCGACGTCGGCCTCGATGTACTCGCCGGCGAACCAGAAGGGACCGAAGACACCGGCTACCTCGAAGTCGAAGACCTCCATGCCGCCGAAGGGAACGTTGCCGGTATCGATCGGCCGCGGTCCGAAGTGGAACTCCGGCCGTGAACGCAAGCGGAAGTCGTTGTTCAGACCGGCCGACTCCTTCTTGGTGTAGTTGATGCCGACATGGAGAACGCGATCGACGTCTTCGTTGACGATCGGTCGGAAGACAAAGCGGCCCGTGAGGTTGCGGCGATCGTCGCCGATGCTGGTTCCGAAGTCATCCGATTCGCGGAAGATGCCGGCGCCCCAGGTGATGCGGTCGCTGCTCTTGCCGATGCCGATGCCCATGTTGCGCTCGGGAGCGAAGATCACGGGCAGCGAGCGCTCGATGAAGGTCACGTACTTCGACGAGGTCAGCACCTCCAGCGAGAAGGGCTCCTTGAAGTGGCCGATCTTGACGTCACCGACGACCGTGTCGTCGAACGACAGCCAGACGTCCTTGAAGTCGGCGTCGCCACCGGCGAAGTCGTACTGGACCTTGAAGCTGACGTTGTCGTAGACGGTGCCGGAGAAGAACAGGCGGGCGCGCCGGAACTCGGATCCGTCCTGGAAACCGTCCTCGAAGACGTCGTCCTGCTTGGTGATGAAGGTGAAGTCAGCCTGGAGTCGGCCGCCGAACTTGAGCTTGAACTTGCCGTCCGAAGACTCGACGCGGGTGCCGTTCTTCCAGTAGGCCTTCCAGGTGGGCTCGTCCTTGTCCTCGGCCCAGGTGGGGACGGCCAGAAGGAGGACCATGGCGAGGGCCGTTTTGAGGATGCTAGTCATTTCCTGTTCCTTATGGGTTGGAAGTAATCAGGCCACTGGGACCCTGGGCGGACCGGTAACTTCGAGATGACGTACCGGACCCCCTGTACTTCGATGACGTGCGAAAGCTAGCAATCGCAGTTACAACGGGATGCCAAAGAAGGTTAAAGAAACGATCAAATCGGCGCGACGCCCGGCGGGGTGCCGGCGACCGCCCCTAGTCGGATTGCGGGTCTCGAAGACGGTCCGGTGAAGCGCGATCGTCAGCAGCATCGAACTCCAGTTGGATGTCGTAGCGGGCCTTCATCGCCTCGTACAGTTCGGCGTTCGCGGTGCGTCGTCGATCTCTCAGGAGCTCGGCCCGCACCTGTTCGGCGACCTCGTCGAGTACGGGGTCGCGACTGTCGGTGCGTTCGAGGACTCGCACCAGGTGGGCGCCGTAGCCCGACAGGACAGGCCCCTGCCAGGAACCCGGAGGCAGGTCGGTGACCGCCCTCGAGAAGATGGTTCCGAAGATCTGGGTGAGCTGGTCGGGGGTCTTTTCGGCATGACGGGCCCCGAGGATGAAGCGGTCGCCCTTCTCGGCCGTCGGACCGGCGGCCAGCACGGCTGCGGCCCGAGCCTCGGCATCGCCGCCGTCGTTGCTGAAGAACAGGTGCTCGAGGCTGATCCGCGGCGGGGTCCGAAAACGCTCCGGGTGGGACTCCAGGAAGGCCTGCAGCTCGGCGGTCGTCGGCTCGGACTGGGTGGCCAGGTCCTCGGCGAGGAACTCCATCTTCTGGTTCAGTCGTCGCCGAACGATGCTGTCGTCGCGATCGAGGCCGAGAGAGAGCGCTTCCCGGTAGAGGATCTCCTCCCGGATGTGGCTCTCGATGAGCCCCTCGAGTTCGCGCGCGGTCGGAGGGCGGCGCCACTGGCGCTGCCAGACCGAGACCATGCGGGCGACGTCGGCGTTGTCGACGACGATTCGGCGCTCGATCGGCGGCTCCGGGCCGAGAGCCGCCCACACTCCGAAGAGCAGACTGCCAAGGAGCAGGAAGTGGACGAGTGGCTCGCGCAGCATTCGCGAGATCGCGGCGGGCCGAAGCTCATGGGCCATCAATAGCACAAGACTTCATGACCCTTCCAGGTCGCTGGGTACAATAGCCGTTGCAACGCGAGCACTGGGAGATCGACAGTCATGGCGATAGAAATCGACGACAGCGAAGACATCCTGACGGTTCGAATGAGTGGCAAGCTCAGTCGCGAAGACTACGAGCGGTTGGCGCCGACTCTCGAGGGCCGATTCGACCAGGGCTCAGTTCGCATGCTGGTGGAGCTGCATGACTTCCACGGCTGGTCGCTGGCCGCGGCCTGGGAAGACACGAAGTTCGGGATGCACCACTTCAAGGACATCGAGAGGATCGCCATGGTCGGCGAGACTGCCTGGCAGCACGGGATGGCGACTTTCTGCAAGCCCTTCACCGGCGCCAGCTTGAAGTACTTCGACGGCGACACCGCTGCCGCGAGAGCCTGGCTTCTGCGTTGATGCAGGCGGTTCAGCCCGCCCCTGGCCTTCGAACCTGACAAGAGATTCAGGTTTCGTCCATCGTCTGGAAAGGCGCGGCGGCGTACCTTCGTTCTGTCTCCGGGTGATCCGGAGCGCTCCATCGGCTCCCGATGGAAACCTGGATGGAGGTTGAGACCATGTTTCGAGTTCTTGATCGATTGAAATCAGTCCGCACGCGTTGGTTCGCATTCGGCGTGGCGGCGGCCGTGGTCGCCGGCCTCGTCTACTCGGTGCCCGGCACCTCGGTCGATGCCGGCGTTCCCGGTGGCACCCTCGTGGCCGACTCGGTGGCCGTCGAAACGCAGTGGGTTCCAGCCAGTTTCGCCGATGTCATCGAGGCCGTGAAGCCCTCGGTCGTCAATATCTCGACGCGTCGCACAGTGGTGGCGGCGGGTCCCTTCCCCGGCTTCGAAGGTTCGCCATTCGACGAGCAGTTGCGTCGCTTCTTCGAGCGCCGGCAGGGCCCCTTCAACGGCGACCCCAACGGTCGAGTTCCCCCTCAGCCCGAAATGCAGGCCATGGGTTCGGGTTTCATCGTCTCCCCGGACGGCTGGGTGGTCACCAACAACCATGTGGTCGATACGGCCGATTCGATCACCGTGACCCTGCACGACGGCCGACAGTTCGACGCCACCCTGAGGGGCATCGACGAGAAGACCGATCTGGCCCTGCTCAAGATCGAGGCCGAGGATCTTCCACATGCGGCTTTCGGCGACTCCGACGACACCCGGGTCGGAGACTGGGTGATCGCGATCGGCAATCCCTTCGGCCTCGGCGGCACCGCCACCACGGGAGTGGTCTCGGCGCGCGGTCGTGACATCAACGCCGGCCCCTACGACGACTTCCTGCAGATCGACGCCCCGATCAACCGGGGCAACTCGGGTGGCCCCCTCTTCGACCTGCGGGGCCGGGTGATTGGAGTCAACACCGCCATCTACTCGCCCAACGGTGGCAGCGTTGGAATCGGCTTTGCCATTCCCGCCTCCCAGGCCGGCCCGGTGATCGACGACCTGCGCGCCGACGGGCGCGTCGAACGCGGCTGGCTGGGTGTTTCGATCCAGTCGATCGACGAGTCGATCGCCGAAGGACTCGGTCTCGAAACCGATGAAGGCGCGCTCGTGGCAGAAGTCGTCGCCGACAGTCCGGCGTCGCAAGCGGGGCTGCAGGCCGGCGACGTGATCGTGCGGTTCGCCGATCGGCAGATCGCCGAGGCCAAGGACCTTTCACGGGTGGTTGCCGAGCAGGATCCCGATTCGAAGGTCGCCATGGAAGTGCTGCGCAACGGCGACCGTCAGACGATGAAGGTTCGCCTGGGGGACTCGCCGGATGCGAAGGTTCACGCGGCCGCGCCCGCCGTCGACTCCAGCGGCCCACGACTGGGACTGCGCCTGAGTGATCTCGATGGTGAGACGCGCTCTCGACTCGGCCTCGGCCGCGAGGTCGAAGGGGCCCTGGTGACCGCGGTCGAACCGGGGAGCCCGGCCGCTCGTCAGGGCCTGCGGCCGGGAGACGTCGTCGCCCGAGTCGGTCGTGTGTCGGTTTCCGACGCGCAGTCGGCGATCGACGCGGTTCGAGGCCTGCCCGAAGGCACGACGAAGGTCGTCCTCCAGATCGTGCGCGGCGGTGCAGCACGCTTCGTCGCGCTCGAGGTCGGCGAGTAGGCGGCTGGTCGAGGGGTCGGCTCCGCTGGAGCCGACGGTGCGACTTTGACAATCTAGGGAGGGTCCGCGAGGCCCTCCCTTTCCTCATGATGCGAATCCTGCTGATCGAAGACGACGACGAAGCCCGTGAGTTCGTCCGCCGCGGTCTCGAGGAGAGCGGCCACGGGGTCGACACTGCGTGCGAGGGTCCCGACGGACTCTTCCTGGCGCTCGAGAACGACTACGACGCTCTGGTCGTCGATCGCATGCTGCCCGGACTGGATGGGTTGAGCGTGATCGAGACGGTGCGATCTTCCGGAAGGGAGACGCCGATCCTGGTGTTGAGTGCACTCGGCGAGGTCGGTGACCGAGTCGAAGGGCTGCGCCGCGGCGGCGACGACTATCTCATCAAGCCGTTCGCCTTCTCCGAGTTGCTGGCCCGGCTCGAAGCGCTCCATCGACGGACCCGTCCGGAAGCAGCCCAGACGACATTGCAGGTGGCGGATCTCGAGATGGACCTGCTGTCGCGGGAAGTGCGCCGCCGGGGCAACCTGCTGTCGCTGCAGCCGCGGGAGTTCCAACTGCTCGAGGTCCTGATGCGCCACAGCGGCCAGGTCGTCACGCGAACGATGCTGCTGGAGAAGGTCTGGGACTATCACTTCGACCCGCAGACCAACGTCATCGACGTCCACGTGAGCCGGCTGCGTCGCAAGATCGATCGCGGTTTCGAGAAGCCCCTGATCCATACGGTTCGCGGCGTCGGCTACATCCTGCGGCCGCCCGAGAACCCACCGTCGGGGGAGGCGGCCGAGAGTGACGCCTGAAGCGGCAGGGCGGGTGCGGCTGCCGGGAGGTCGGCGTCTGCTGACGAGCAGCTCGTTCCGCCATGCGCTGGCCTACAGCGTGTTGTTCACGGTCTCGGCGCTGGTGCTGCTGGGCTTCGTCTACTGGTCGACGACCGGGTTGTTGTGGCGGCAGGCCGACGAGACGATCGTCACGGAAATCGAAGTCCTCGAGGAGCGCTACCGCATCGCGGGTCTGAACGGTCTCACCGCGGTGATCGACGAACGTCTGTCGAGGCAGCCACCCGGGCCGTCGATCTATCTGCTGGCCGACGCGGGCCGACGTCCCATGCGCGGCAACCTGACGGCCTGGCCGGCGGCCGAGCCCGACCGCGAGGGATGGCTCGAGTTCACTCTCGAAGCGCTCCGAGACGGTTCGGTGCGTCCCGCGCGGGCGCGGTCGTTTCGGCTCCGAGGTGGCTATCTCCTCCTCGTCGGCCGAGACATGCACGAGTTGCAGCAGTTCCGCACTTCGGTGGCGCGAACGATGGTCTGGGGGCTTGCCGTGACGGTCACGCTGGCGCTGGTCGGCGGGGCGATGATCGCGCGCGGTCGGCTGAGGCGGCTGCAGGCGATCGATGGAGTGCTGGGTCGGGTGATGGCCGGCGACCTGGCGCAGCGGGTTCCCGAAGACGACGTCGACGACGACGTCGGCAGGCTGGCCGCGAAGCTCAACACCATGCTGGCAGAACTCGAGCGTCTCTTCGACGGCGTGCGGCGGGTCTCGGACGACATCGCCCACGACCTGAGGACCCCGCTGACGCGGCTCAAGAACCGGCTCGAATCGATCCGCCGAACCCGTCAGGCGGATCGCGAAGACGAGGAGGTGGAGCGGGCGATCGAAGAGGCCGATCGACTGTTGACGACGTTCTCCGCCCTGCTGCGCATCGCCAGGGTGGAGTCGGGGCAGCGTTCGGGGTTCAGCGAGGTCCGGCTCGCCCCTCTGTTCGACGACATCGCCGAGCTCTACGAGCCGGTGTTCCAGGATCGTGGGACGGAACTCGAGGTGGTTCGCGAGATCGAAGACCCGCGCGTTCACGGAGACCGTGACCTGCTCTTTCAGGCTGTCGTCAATCTGTTGGAGAACGCGCTCCGGCACGCCCCCGGAAGCGCCGTCCGGTTGGCGATCGAAAAGGGACCGGGAGAGACGGTCGACGTGGTCGTTCGCGACGCCGGCGCGGGAATCCCGGCAGACCGTCGCGAGCAGGTCAAGCAGCGATTCTTCCGGCTCGATGCTAGCCGGAAGACTCCGGGTTCGGGTCTGGGGCTGAGTCTCGTATCGGCGATCGCCGAACTGCACCGCGGCAGCCTGATGCTCGGCGATGGAAGGCCCGGCCTGGAAGCCAGACTTCGCCTACCCAGGGGGTAGGCCTCTACCCAGAGGGTAGGCCTGTTCCCGTCTAGCCGGTGTCGGTCGAGGAGGCAGGATCGGCTCTGCGACCCAACGAGGCGATCAGGGCAGCGTTGAACACGATGCCCAGGGCCAGGACCGTGCGCAGAAGGATCGGGGAGTCGACGCCGGCGATCGCCATCAGCATGTTCAGCATCAGACTCCACGGTAGTGAGAGAACGAGAAAGCTGAGCGATGCCGCGGCGCTGGGCGGCCCCCAGACCAGCGCACCGAAGGCGATGGCTCCGCAGCTGAAGTAGATGGCTGCTGCGAGTCGCGCCGACCAGGGCTGCATGACCGCGGATCCCGCTACCGCCTCGCGGCGGCTCTGGGGAAGTCCTTGAACGCCAGCTTGATCACCTTGTCGACCATCTTCTCGAGGCTCTGGCGGGTCTCCGGGGCCATGTTGGCGACCAGGGCCCGCCAGGCGAGTTGGTCGGTTGGAGCATCGACGACGCTGAGCTGGATCGCCCCCATGCCGAGGGCCGCACCGAAGGCCTTGGACTCACTCAGGATCCAGATATCGGGGGCGTCGGCCACCAGCGTCCACCCCTTCTTCTTCATCACCGCGTCGACGCCATCCCGCATCTGTCGTTCGAGCGCTGGATCTCGGGCGGCCACGCCTTCGCGCCAGGCGTAGGTGGTGTAGAGCTCCCAGTCAGCGTGGCCGTAGAACTGGACCGAGACCGTCGGTTGGACCTTCTGGGCGAGCAGGGGCTGCACCAGGAGTCCCGAGATCAGCAGCACCGACGAGGCGATCGCGACCCGGCGCAGAGCTGTGGAACTGGGCCTCATCGTTTCGCTCCGACTCCGTCGCACTGTATCCTTACCCTATCCCAATGCAGTTGGGGACTGCGGTTCCCATCGACCGGGGGGGAGAGCGGACCGCGCACCAGGAGATTCGAATGAAGCATCGCTCTCTCGCACTGGCGGTCCGGCTGGGTCTGGCCTGCCTGCTGACCCTGTCTTTGGCGCCCGCCGCCCAGGCCGATTCCTCCCAGGAGTTCGGCAAGTTCTATCTGAATCTGCAGGGCTTCCTGCCGCTGGACCTTTCCACCGTCCTCTCGGTCGATGCCGTGGGCCTTCCGGGAAGACCGGAGATCGATCTCGAAGAGATTCTCGACCTCGAGAACACCCTGGACCAGTATCGGCTTCGTGGCGGTTACCGCTTCAACCGACGCAACGAGGTGACGTTCTCCCTCTGGTCGGCGAGCCGCGATCGCACCACGACGCTCGGCAAGACGATCGAGGTCGGCGATATCGTCTTCGACGTCGGCCTGAACGTCCGAACCGAGTTCAAGACGATCGACGCCGAGATCGCCTACGCCTACTACTTCTACCAGTCGAAACGCGGCGAGTTGGCCTTCAACCTGGGAGTGCACGGAATCGGTGCGAGCTTCAAGATCAGCGGCCAGGTGGACACGAGCCTGCCCAACGGCAAGCCGGTCGATTTCGCCGGTGAGACCTTCGAGGAGGCGGAGTTGCCGCTTCCCGTGGTCGGCTTCAACGGCCGCGCCTGGCTCACCCGCAAGCTCATCTTCTCCGGCTATCTGAGGGCCCTGAAGGCCGAGATCGCCGGCTACGAGGGTTACTTCACCGACGTCGAACTGTCGCTCGAGCATCGAACCTTCAAGCACCTCGGTTTCGGCGCCGCGTTCTATGCCAGCGTCATCGATGTCGACAAGAACATCTTGAACGATGCGGCGATCGCCCAGCTCCGCATGGAGCGTGACGGAGTCCTGGTGATGATTCGCGTATCCATCTGAGGCCGGGGCCAGCGAGAACCGTGTTCGATCGACGATTCCGAACCGGCGCTCTTTCGCAGTACTCGACAGTGCTCCTGCTGGGGCTCGCCTCGTTGACGCTCGGTCTTCCGGCGTCGGCCGCCACTTCGCGCCCGAAGACCGATCTGGTCACCTTCGACGGCGGCAGCACGCTGCTCTGCGAGATCAAGCAACTCGAGCGCGGCAAGCTCAGGGTCAAGACCGCGAACGCCGGCACCGTCGACATCGAGTGGCAGCACGTCGATTCAGTGGAGTCGGTCTTCACCTACGAAGTGGAGAACAGTTCCGGAGATCGCCACTACGGTTTCCTGTCGGTGGGTCCCGAACCCAGAACGGTCGTTCTCACCGACCTTGCCGAGGTGTACACGTTCGAACTGGGTGAGATCGTTCGTCTGACGCCGATTCGCAAGACCTTCCTCGGCCGGATCGACGGTTCGCTGTCGTTGGGACTCTCGTTCGCGCAGGCCAACAACGCCACCAACTTCAACTTCGCCTTCAATGCGTCCCTGAGATCCAGGAAGTACCTGCGAAAGATGTCGGCCTCGTCGATCATCACCGACCAGGCCGCGGTCGACCGGATCGAAAGGAACATCATCAACTTCGAGTTCTCGCGCTTCCTGGCGCCGCCGTGGAGCGTCGCCACTCTGGCTCAGGCGGAGAAGAACGAGGAACTGGACCTCGACCTTCGTGCCTCGGTGGCTGTCGGGGTCCGGCGCCAGAACATCCAGACCAACTCGATGCTGTTCGCGACGGTGACCGGGATCTCCTTCAACCAGGAGCGATACTCGACGCAGAACGAGTCCTCGACCAACGTGGAAGCGAGCCTGGGCCTCGAGTTCGAGAAGTTCTCCTTCGACAGCCCCCAGATCGACGTCGACACTTCGTTGACCCTGCTGCCGAGCCTCTCTAACTGGGGTCGCGTTCGCGCAGAGTACGATCTCAGCCTGCGGCGTGAACTGATCAGGGACTTCTTCCTCGACATCACCGCGTACTACAGCTTCGACAGCAACCAGGCCGGAGACACCGGCGAGTCGTCGACCGACTACGGCTTCACCACGTCACTCGGGTGGTCCTTCTGACTTTCGGTCCTCGCTCCACGATGCGATCCACGACCACGCTGCGAAACCGACTGCTTCGCGACCAGATCGCCCTGATCGTGCTGGTGGGGGCCGCCCTGCTCGGATCGACCTTCATGGGGGCGAACCGTGCGATCGAGCGGTTGTCGTCGAACATTCTCGACCTCGCCGTCGAAGGCACCTCGGATGAACTGCATCAGTTCTTCGCTCCCGCCGAGCGCGGTCTCGTCATGGTCCAGGCCTGGGCCGACGCCGAGTGGTTCGACATCAACCAACCCCAGTTGCTGCGCCGGGTCCTGGGTCCGTTCCTGCTCCAGAATCCGCAATTCTCGGCGGCGATGATCGCCGACGATACCGGTCGATTCCTACGCCTGGAGCGGGGTGAGGGGGAGGGCTGGATCCTCGACGCGCTGCCTTCCGAGGACAGTGGGCTGCCGGGCGCCCGGCTGGTCTTTGCCGATGCCGATTCAGTCCCCGAAGTGCTGCCCCTGGATCTCGGTTGGGTTCCCCGGGAGCGACCCTGGTTCGGAGGCGCGACGGAGTCCCCCGGAGTGCACTGGACCGAGCCCTACCGATTCGAGCAGGACGGTGGCCCGGGGATCACCGCTTCGCTGGAGGTGGATTCGCCCGACGCTCGGCGGGTCGTGGCCTTCGACGTCAGTCTGGACGATCTCAATCGTTTCACCGAAACGGTCGAGGTCTCATCGGAAGGTCGCATGGTGGTCTTGACGGGCGACGGTCTCCTGCTCGCCGGATCGGCGGTCCCGGAGCTTTCCGGCATCGACCTCGACGAGGTGCTCCTGCGTCGCCCTCTCGATCTCGGTCTGCCGCTGGTCGACGCCGCCTCCGAGGCTCTCGGAGGCGACCGCGACTTGGAGAACGGTCCGCCGGTTCGCTTCGTCAGCGAAGGGCGCGAATGGTGGGGGCAACTGCGTCCATTCGATCTCGCTGGGGAACGGCGGTTGTGGATCTCGGTCCTCGTGCCGACGTCGGACCTGCTGGGCGATCGCAACCGGATTCGACAGTGGATCCTCGGCGTGATCGCGATCGCATTGTTGCTGGCAGTCGTGAGGATCGTCGTCCAGACCCGATCCCTGACCAGCCCGGTGGAGGAGCTGGTTCGTCGCAGCGAGCTGATCCGGGCCGGCGATCTCGACGACCCTCCGCCGATCGAAAGCGCCCTGTCGGAAGTCCAGAACCTGGCCGAAGCCCAGGACCGCATGCGTCAGGGTCTACGCTCGCTGATGAAGCTCGAGAGCGATCTCCAGGTGGCCCGACAGATCCAGCAGCGGACCTTCCCGGAAGCCCTGCCGGCAGCGGCGGGATTCGAACTCGAGGGCTGGAGTCGGCCGGCGGACGAGACCGGCGGGGACAGCTACGACGTGATCGGTTGTGCGGTCGTCGACGGAGAGGTGGTGATCGATCCCGCCGAGGTCGAAGTGGTCGTGATGATGCTGGCCGACGCGACCGGTCACGGCATCGGCCCGGCGCTGTCGGTGACCCAGGTTCGGGCGATGTTGCGCATGGCCCTGCGCTCCGGAGAGACCCTTGCGACCCTGGTGCGTCATCTCAACGAGCAGTTGTGCGCCGATCTGCCGCAGAACCGTTTCATCACCGCATGGCTGGGAGTGCTCGACGTTCGGACCGCGATGTTGACGAGCTTCAGCGGCGGCCAGGCTCCGCTGCTGCACTATCGCGCCGCCAGCGGGAGCGTCGATTCGCTGAGCTCGGATGCACCTCCGCTGGGTCTGTTCACAAGCGTTCCGATGGTGGTTCCGCCGCCGATCCAGCTCGAACCGGGAGACCTCTTCGTAGTGCTCTCCGACGGTTTCTACGAGGCGATGGACCCCTCCAGGGAGGAGTTCGAGGAGGAGCGGGTCGCCGACATCTTGCGCCGCCATCACGACGAGCGACCGGCAGCGATTCTCGATCGGATCAAGGCCGCGGTCGAGGAGTTCACCCACGGCGCTCCCTACAGCGACGATCGCACCGCGGTCATCGTCAAGCGTCTGCCCTAGCTCCCAGCGCGGCCCTGGGGCGGCAGTCAGATCCCCAGTCGCTGCACCAGTCGGTAGAGCGTTGTGCGGTCGATGCCGAGCCGTCGAGCGGCCGCAGCGCGGTGATTGCCACACTCTTCGAGAATCCGGGAGACGTGCCGGCGGGTGGCTGCGTCGAGCGCCTCCTGCAGGGTGTCTCCCGGGCTTCCCGCATCGACGGTCGAGCGCATGAGGGCGAAGTCGTCGGCATGCAGTTCGTCCGCGGCGGAGAGGATCACGGCGCGTTCGATGGAGTTCTCGAGCTCGCGGACGTTGCCGGGCCAGGAATGCTCGAGAAGGAGTTCCTCGGCCGACTTCGACAAGGTGACTCTGCGACCGCTCGCGGAGGCCTGGCGATCCAGGAAGAAGCGGACCAGCGGCAGGATGTCGTCTCGGCGCTCGCGAAGCGGCGCGAGAGCGATCGGGATGACGTTGAGTCGGAAGAACAGGTCTTCGCGGAATCGACCCTCTCGCACCTCGGTTGCCAGATCGCGGTGGGTGGCGACGACCAGGCGGACGTCAACCGGACGGGGTCGGTCGCCGCCGACCCGTTGGACCTCGCCCTCCTGCAGGACGCGCAGCAGCTTGGCCTGGAAGGCGCTGTCGATCTCACCGATCTCGTCGAGCAGCAGCGTGCCTCCGTCGGCACGCTCGAAGCACCCCTTGCGTTCGGCGACGGCGCCGGTGAACGCCCCCTTCTCATGGCCGAAGAGTTCACTCTCGAGGACCGACTCGGCGAGCGCGCTGCAGTTGACGGCCACGAACGGCCCACCGACCCTCGGACTCGAGAAGTGCAGTCGGCGAGCGATGACCTCCTTGCCGGTTCCGGTCTCGCCTTCGATCAGGATGGTGGCGTGGCTGCTCGCGACGCGGTCGGCGAGATCCAGTGCGGCCCGCATGCTGGCGCTCTCGGCGACCACGCTGTCGGACCATCGGGCGCCGAGTTCGTCGCGGAAGTTCTGATTCTCACGGCGGAGGCGTCTCAGCTCGAGGGCGCGTGAGACTCGTCCGCGCAGCTCGTCGTTGTCGAACGGCTTCGCCACGTAGTCGAAGGCGCCGTTGCGCATCGCCTCGACGGCCGAGTGGACGTCGGCGTGTGCGGTGACCAGGATGACGGGAAGCTCCTCGTCGATGAGTCGGAGCTCGCGCAGCAGGTCGTCGCCCGACATCTCGGGCATCTTTCGATCCGTGACCACCAGGTCCGCACCGGTCTGGCGAAAGACCTCGAGTGCCTCGACTCCGTTGGCGCAGGTTCTACAGTCGTAGCCGTTGCGTTCGAGTGCCGTCGCGATGGCGTGGGCCATGCGAGGCTCGTCGTCGACGATCAGGATGCGGGCAGCGGTCATGCCGCCAGTCTCACGGTCTCGAGGCGAATCGTGAAGCGCGCGCCCGGTCGGTCGTATTCGGCAACGGTCAGTGTGCCGCCGTGGGCTTCGACGATCTGACGCGCCACCGCCAGGCCCAGCCCGCTGCCGTCCTTGCGGGTGGTGAAGAAGGGGTCGAAGATCTTGTCGCGGAGTTCGGCGGGGATGCCGGGGCCCTGATCGGTGACGGTCAGCTCCACGGCGCCGTCGTCACGGTGGGCTCCGAGAGCGACGAGACCCTGGTGGGGGCTGGCCTGGGCGGCGTTGGTCAGCAGACCGAGGAGCACCTGGCAGAGCAGGTCGGAGTCGACTTCGATCACCGCGGAATCGTCTTCTGAGTCCACTTGGAGCTCTACCCGATGCTCGCGCAGGAGCGGAGCGGCGAGTTGACCGGTTCGCTGAACGAGCTGTGCGGCGTTCACCGACGAACGTTCGAGCTGCAGCGGCCTGGCGAATCCGACCAGGGAAGTGACGACGTGGGAAAGGCGATCGATCTCCTCCAGGATGAAGCGACAGGTCTGCTGGTTCTGGTCGTCAGCGCGGTCGATGGCTTCGGCGAGGTTCTGGACCGACGATCGGACGATGGCGAGAGGGTTGCGGACTTCATGCGCCAGGGTCCCCGCCAACTGCCCGAGACTGGCGAGCTTCTCGGTCTGCGCGAGGCGTGAACGCATGGCTTCGAGCTCGGCGGCGGCATCGGCAGATGCCTGTGCCGTCAGCTTCTCGGCGCGGCGCATTTCGACGAGAAGACCGATCAGGTATCCGAAAGCCGCGAACGACAGTTCAACGTAGATGCCGACCAGCATCGACACATCGCGACCGCCGAGGGTGAACTCGACCCCGAGGAGGCTGGCGACCGTCGTGTCGAACACGCCGACCAGGAACGCCGCGAAGGCATAGATCCAGCGCTCGCGCCGGTAGAAGGGTCGGTCGGTCGAAGGCTGGGAAGGCATGCTCATGCTATTTACTCACGAGAATCGCGCAGGTTGCGAGATCGGGGGTTCGAGAGCAACGGCGCCGGGCGAGGGTCCCGACGCGCGTTGCGGCATCGAAGCGTGCTTCAGAGGGCGGCCCGCGGTTGAGCGCTTCGAACGCTCGTCGAGTCCGCCGCCGTCTCGGTGGATCGGGTGGCCAGGTAGGCCAGCGGCCCGATCGATCCCAGGCCGAGGGTCAATGCCACGAACGGCCAGACGTTTCTACCCAGCTTGCGAGCGTCGGCGATCATCCAGAGGGTGACCATGACGAGGGCGATCACCAGGTCTGCGAAGACCTGCAGGGTGGCGGTGTTGGCGAACACCTTCTCGACGAAGCCGACGAGTCCGTGCTCGGCGAGGATGATGGCGGTGTCGATGCTGAAGATCAGCAGGACCGTGGCGGGAAGAATTCTTTTCCAGTTCATGAGGGTCTCCTTGAGTGGGGTCGTGATGGACGGACACCAGGGAGAGGAGCAAGGGGGATGCCAGCCTCTGAGGCCCCGCTGGCTGGCGGCTCGAGGGGGAATGCCGACGCTCCGGCGTTGCAGCACTGCAACGTCCGATGCAGCCGTGCAACTCACGTCGTGGCGGCGATCGGTGTTTCCCCAGGACCCGGCGGGCAGTCCGTCGCAGCCGCGGAGCTATCATCGTCGGATGAGTGATCTGCCGACGATCTGGCGAGCAACGGTCCGGCCCGAGTGGATCGACCACAACGGACACATGAACTCCGGCTACTACATGGTGGTGTTCGACGAATCGACCGGCCCGTGGACCGCCTACTGTGGAATCGACGAGGACTACCGTCGGGACGGTCGCTACTCGACGTTCTCGATCGAGGGTCACATCACCTGGGAGCGCGAACTCAGCGTCGGGGATGCGATTCGCGTCGAGGCCCAGCTGCTCGACTTCGACGACAAGAAGTTCCACACGTTCATGCGACTCGTGCGCGAAGGCGACGGGATGGTCGCCTCATCGCATGAGCTCCTGACGATGCATATCGACATGTCGAGCCGACGCAGTGCGGTTTTCCCGCCGCAGATCGTCGACCGATTGACCGAGATCCTCGCGCAACACTCGAAACTCGGCAGGCCTGAGAAGGTGGGCCGGGTGATGCGAACGAAGGGCCCCGCCTCGGCCTCCGCCTGAGCCCCGGCCTCAACCGATGGCGAACGGCGAGTCTGTCGCTTCGAGTGCTTCTCGCACCGACGGCAGCACGACGTAGCGCTCCTTGTACTCTGGCGGCATGCGGCTGGGTCGGCCCGAGTCGAGGTCGATGCAGACGTACTTGCAAAGCGCACGCAGGACCGTGACTCCGTCGCTCGCGCGGACGATCTGATAGCGCCGCCAGGCTCTCAGGCGCCCGTCCGAGTGGACGATCCAGTTGGCTCCGAGGAGTCGGTCACCTTCGAAGGTGGCGGCGGCGTAGTGGAGCTCGGTCTTCCAGGCGGCCATGCCGCGACGCAGCCGGGTGTGATCGTCCTGGCTGGCTCCGACTGCCTTGCAGTGTTCCCAGACGATGCGGTCGATCCACTGGAGATAGACCGAGTTGTTGGTATGGCCGTAGCTGTCGATGTCTTCGGCGACGACTTCGATCTCGTGAGTGAAGGGATCCGGGAGATCCCATTCGAAGGGGCTTTCCTCAGGCATTGCGTGGCGGTTCGATCGAAGCGAGAAGTCGGACGACGGTTCGCGGCTCGTGAATGGCGATTGTGGTCCCCGAGAGCCGGAATCGAACGTCAGCCCGCTCCGGCGTCTCGCCATGGGGCGAGGAGACCGACTACTCGGGTCGCGGCGGCGTGATCATGATGTGAGCGCCGAGGGTGCCGGATCCCATCAACCAGGGAGCGCCGGCCACCGGAGTGTCGGGCAGGCCGAGGTCCTCTGCGCTGGCGTTGGGGACGTAGATCACCCAGCGCAGGAAGGGCTCGGCGACCTCGCCGGCCGCGGCGTCGAAACCGCTGCCGTGCAGGACGTAGAGCATTCGGGGTTCCATGGGGAGGTCGAGGGTGCCGGCTTCGACTTCCTCGAACCGGATACGCTGGCGGTCGGGAGCGCTGACGCCCTCTCGAGCCAGGTCACGGCCCCGGGCCATGAAGGCGGCCAGCGACTCGTGGTAGCAGGCGACGCTGAAGCGATCGTCGGTCGGATCGTCGTAGAGGCAGACGAGATCGTTGCTGCCTTCACGAAGCACCACGTTGGCGCCGTCCTCGGTCCAGCCGATGACCGCGGCTCCGGCCCGGCGGTCTTCGGGGGCAGCGAGGATGGCTGCTGCGATCTGATCCTCGGCGGCCGGCACGGCGGCGGTCGCCGGCACGGCGGAGGCGATCAGGATGGCGGAGGCGACGAGGATCTTCGGGAACATGGTGGGGATCTCCTACGGTTGAACCCTCATCCTATCGCCGTGTGCGCGGCCCCCGACGCTGGTCGCCGCAACTTCGCCGCTCGATCCTCCGTATGGGTGAGGGAACGACGCGGAGAGAGCAATGCTGGAGATCAGAAGTCTCGTCAAGGTCTATCCCGGTCCGGTAGCAGCACTGCAGGGCGTCGATCTCGAGGTCCCACTGGGGATGTTCGGCCTTTTGGGTCCGAACGGGGCCGGCAAGAGCACCTTCATGAAGATCCTCGCGGGTCTGCTCGAGCCGACCTCGGGTTCGGTCAACCTCGACGGCGAGGACATCCTGGCTCAGCCGGATCGGATGTGGTCGCGTCTCGGCTATCTGCCGCAATCCTTCGGCTTCTACCCGCATCTGACCGGAGAGAAGATGCTGGCCTACCTCCTGCGCCTGAAGGGGATCGACGGACCGGAGGGACTCGACCGGCTGGTCGAGGAACTGCTCGAGCGGGTCAATCTGACCTTCGCCGCCAAGCGCAAGGTGAAGGGATACTCCGGCGGCATGCGTCAGCGGCTGGGCATCGCGCAGGCGATCGCCGGCAATCCGCGATTGATCATCGTCGACGAGCCGACGGCGGGACTCGACCCCGAGGAACGCCTGCGCTTCTATCGACTTCTGGCCGAGCTCGCGCAGGATCGAACGGTGCTGCTCTCCACCCATATCGTCGAGGACGTCGCCGTCCTTTGTCCGCGCTTCGCCGTCATTCGCAGCGGCAAGCTGCTCGCCAACACCACTCCCAGCGAGGCGCGCTCGGCTCTTTCGGGGGCAGTTTTCGAGGGCATGGTGGAGACCTCCGATCTCGGGGCGTTGCGCGATTCCGGCAAGCTCACCTCGGCCGTTCTGGTGGAGGGCCGCAATCTGGTCCGGCTGCACGCCCCGGACGGAGACGTGCCGGTGGGCTTCGAGTCGGTGCAGCCGACTCTCGAGGACGCCTATCTGGTCCTGATGCAACAGGGCGCTCGAGACGGCAGGAAGAGCGAAGCAGGTCCTCTCGGCGACGCCCAGCGGGACCAGGCGCTGACGGTATGAGCGCGGCTCGTACACGGCTGTTGACGGTCTACCGGGGCGAAGCCTCGAGTCTCCTTCGCAGGCCCATGCTGTGGGTCCTGCTGGTGGTCCTGGTGCTGGTTTCCTTCGGGCTGTCGAACGGCAATCTCAGCATTTCCAGCGGCGATACCCAGGTCGGTGGCACGAAGGCGTGGGTCAACTCGGAGTTCGCGGTCGGGACCACCTTCACGTTCCTCGTCTTCCTGCTCTACACCTTCTTCATCGCGGTGTCGTCTGGCATGACGATCATCCGCGACGACGAACTGCAGATCGGTGAAGTGCTGCACTCGACACCGTTGCGGCCCGGCGAGTTGATCTGGGGCAAGTTCCTGGCTCACCTGACGGTGTTCTGCTGCATTCTGCTCTTCCAGGTGCTGTGCACCGTCTTCTTCTTCCAGTTCTTTCCGATCGCCAACGCGGCCGAGATCCGGGGTCCCTTCCTGCTGCGTGCCTATCTGCGGCCGGCTTTCTTCCTCGCCCTGCCGACCATCGTCTTCTTCCTGGGTACGGCGCTGGCGGTGGGGGAGCGGAGTCGGCGTCCGATCGTCGTCTTCGCCCTGCCGGTGGCCCTGCTTCTGGGGTCGGGTTTCTTCCTGTGGAGCTGGTCGCCGAGTTGGCTGTCGCCCGCCGTCAACAAGCTCCTGATGGTGCTCGATCCGGCCGGATTTCGTTGGATCACCGAGACCTGGTTGAAGGTCGATCGGGGGGTCGAGTTCTACAACACCCAGCCGATCGGGTTCGATTCGGTCTTCTATCTGAACCGACTGCTCTTCGTCGGCATCGGTCTTCTCGCCGTGGTGGCGGCGCACCGTCACTACGCGGCCACACTGCAGGGCGATGCCGGACCTTCCCGGTTCTCTCGCGCCTTTCGCCGCTGGCTTCCCGGCCGGGTCCGCGACTTCTTCACCGGTGGCGACGAGAAAGTCGCCGGCCGACCGGAGACCACGTTCGGGGACTCGTTCGAGATCCGACCCCTGGGGGTCCTGGGGATGAAGGTCGCCATTCCTGGAATGGTGCGCAGCCTCGTCGACGTGGCTCGAGTCGAGCTGCGGGAGCTGCGCAGTCAACCGGGGATCTATCTCTTCGCTCCCTTGATCCTGCTGCAGGTGCTGGGGACCTCACTGTCGGCGATCGGCCCGTTCCAGACTCCGCTGCTCCTCACCTCCGGCACCATCGCCCAGGGAGCGATGAACACGCTCAGCCTGCTGGTCTGCCTGCTCCTGCTGTTCTACACGGTCGAGTCCCTGGAGCGCGAGCGCGCGACGGGATTCGACTCGATCTACTATGCGACGCCCGTGCGGACGGCCGCGATCCTGTTCGGCAAGGCGATCGCCAACAGCGTGGTCGGCGCGGTCATCCTGACGGCCGCGTTCGTCGGGTCGGCGATCGCGGTGGCGGTCCAGGGCCGCACCCCGCTCGAACTGAGTCCCTTCGTTCTGCTGTGGGGTCTGCTGCTGGTGCCGACGTTCCTGGCCTGGAGCGCCTTCGTCGGCGCCCTGCTGGCGATGACCCGATCGCGCTACTCGACCTACGGCCTGGCGCTGGCGGCGTTGATCGCGACCGGCTGGTTCCAGCTGCGCGGCGAGATGAACTGGGTCTTCAACTGGAATCTCTGGTCGACCGTGCGTTGGAGCGACATGGGACCGCTCGAGCTGAACCGGACGGCGCTGATCCTGAATCGGGTGCTGGTGGTGTCGCTCTCGCTCTTGTTCACGGCCATCGCCGTGCGCGGCTTCGGTCGGCGTGAGCGCGATGCCTCGGGGATCCTTCACCGGCTGCAGCCGGCGCGGCTGGCACGTGGCGGGTTGCGCCTGCTGCCCTTCGCTCTGCTTCCCCTGGTGACCGGTTCGGTGCTCGGCTACCAGGTGCGCCACGGTTTCCAGGGAGCGCTGGCGGAGAAGGCCCAGAAGGACTACTGGCGCAAGAACATCGCCACCTATCGGGACGCCGTGTTCCCGGCCATCGAGCACTTCGACCTCGACCTCGACCTCGAGCCCGCCGACGGCTGGTTCCGGGTCGACGGCAGCTACGTCTTCCGCAACCATCTGGAAGAGCCGATGCGGGAGATCGTCCTGACCGGTTCTCCCACCTGGCGGGATCTGTCCTGGACGGTCGACGGAGAGAAGTACGAGCCCGAGGATCGAGCAGGCCTGTTCGTCGTGCGGCCGGAACCCGCACTGGCCCCGGGAGATACGGTGGAGGTCGGTTTCCGGCATGAGGGGAATCACCCGCAGGGAATCACCAGGAACGGCGGTGGCATGTCGCAGTTCATCCTCGAGTCCGGGGTGGTTCTGCATGCTTTCGACCCCACGTTCGTGCCGCTGCCGGGCTTCCAGGAAGGGATCGGTATCGACGAGGACAATGCCTACGACTCGAGGGTGTATCCGGAGGACCACTACAAGGGTCTGGTGGAGTCGGGGTTCGGTAGCCCGACGCCCTTCACGACCCGGATCCAGGTCGAGATCCCCGAGGAGTACCGGGTCAACTCGGTCGGCACGCTACGCCACGAGAGCGTTGCCGACGGCCGTCGCACAGTCGTGTGGGAGAGCGATCATCCGGTCAAGCTCTTCAACGTCGTCGCCGGCAAGTGGGAGGTCGCCGAAGGCGAGGGCACGAAGGTCTTCTACCATCCCGCCCACGACTACAACATCGAAGAGATCACGCGAGCGCTCGAAGGAGCGCGTCGCTACTACTCCGAGTGGTTCCATCCCTTCCCCTGGAACGAGCTCAAGATCAGCGAGTTCCCGAACCAGGCTTCCTACGCTCAGGGCTTTCCGACCAACATCACCTTCTCGGAGGGGATCGGATTCCTGGCCAAGTCCGACCCGCGATCGAACATCGCGTTCATGGTGACCGCTCACGAAGCCGCTCATCAGTGGTGGGGGAACATGTTGACCCCGGGAAGGGGTCCGGGCGGCAACATCCTGTCGGAGGGGATGTCCCATTTCGCGACCCTGATGCTCACCGAACAGATGCTCGGCCAGCGCGATCTGATCGAACTGCTCCGTCGCCTCGAGGAACGCTACGGCGACAATCGCCAGGTCGACTCCGAGCGGCCGATGGTGAAGATCGACGGTACCCGTGCCGGTGATACCACGGTCATGTACGACAAGGGCGGCTGGGTCGCCTGGATGTTGATGGACCTCATGGGCCGGGAAGCGATGCTCGACGGTCTGCACGAGTTCCTGGCCGAGTTCATGCCCGGCCCCGACCACCCGCTGCTCGAGGACCTGTTCATCACCCTGCGACGCCACGCTCCCGACGTCGTCGCCTTCGACGAGTTCGTCGAGCAGTGGGTGTTCGACGTCGTGGTTCCCGAGTATCGGCTGCGCGACGTCGACCTGGATCAGGTGCTCGCCGGCCCCGGGGGTTGGCGTGTCCGAGCCTATGTGGAGAACGTCGGAGAGGGTCGCATGCCGGTCGAGGTGGCCGTGAGCCGAGGCGAGCGTTTCACCGAGGACGGCGATCCCTCCCCGGACTACTCCGAGGCGCGCTCCGAGGTGACCCTGGCGGCCGGCGAGGGCCGCATGGTCGAGATCCTGGCCGACTTCGAACCCGAACGGATCCTCGTCGATCCGGATGCCCGGGTTCTTCAGCTCCAGCGTGAAGTGGCCGTGCACCGTTTCTAGAGGTTCGTGGTGCGAATCCCGGCCCGATCCTGCAGACGCCCGGAAGGTTCCGAGGAAGGGCCTGCGGGTGATTTCAGGGGTCGATTTGCACTGCTTCATGTGCAAATGACGCTCGCCATGAAAAGGCTTCGCAAATTTCTCGAAAGACCCGTCCGATGGGTCTTGACGAGCCTGCGAGGCCCCAGTACGGTCGCCCTGTGGGTGGGGGGATCCTTCCCCCGTGCACGTTTCACTTCCCTCTCTTCCCTTCCAATGTTTGCTTCCTCTTCTCTTCGTGAGAGGAGTCCATCTGAATCCCAACTTTTTTTGGTGGGACAACAACGAAATTCGACGGAGGAATGAAATGCGATCCAGCTTGAAGTTCACAACCGTCCTTGCGATCGCCGTCGCGCTCTCGGTGCTCCTTGCGCCGATCGCCGTGGCTCAGTCGCGAGGCACCATCCAGGGCCAGGTCCGGGCCGAGAACGGAGACCCGATTCCGGGTGCCACCGTCATCATCAAGGGCCAGGACACGGGCTACATCAGAACTCTCATCGCCGACGACCGTGGGTTCTACCGTGGTGGTTCGCTCGAGAGTGACACCTACACGATCACCGCCGAGATGGAGGGCATCGGCAGCGCCGAGCGCCGCAACATCAAGCTCTACGTCGGCCAGATCCTCGACATCAACCCGCAGTTCGGAGTCGATCCCGCGGCCGGCGATTCGACCGTTTCCGAATCGATCATCGTCACCGACGAGGCGCCCCTGGTCGAGGTCAGCCGCTCCGACGTGGCCAGCTACCTCAGCCAGAAGCAGATCGAGGAACTTCCCGTCCCGGGCCGTGACTTCAAGCAGTTCACGCTCCTCCAGCCTGCCGTGCAGGACGATCCGTCGCGCGGCTTCGTGACCATCTCCGGTCAGCGCGGCATCTACTCGGGTATGCGCGTCGATGGCTCCTCTTCGAAGAACGCCTTCTTCGGCTACGCCAACGGCGGTGAGGCCACCGAGAACGACGGTCTGACGATCGCCCAGGAGTCCGTCAAGGAGTTCCAGGTCATCCAGAACGGCTTCTCTCCCGAGTTCGGCCTCGACGGCGGCGGTTTCGTCAACGTCCTGACCAAGAACGGCACCAACCAGTTCCACGGCAGTGCCTTCTACTTCAAGACCGACGACAGCCTGACCGAGGACTCTCCCTCGTCGCCGCTCGACAACTTCCGTGGAGTCGACGGTTCGACGCCGGCCGACACCTTCGATCGTGACAACTACGGTCTGACCATCGGCGGTCCGATCCGGCGCGACAAGCTGCATTTCTTCTTCTCGTGGGATCATGCCGATCGGAACAGCCCGACGCGCGATGACCTGCGGACGCCGGGCGCCTACGACGCCTTGATGGCGCGAGGCTTCGACTCACTGTTGATCGGCTACACGCCGAACAACGACGGCGTCGCCGCCCCGGACGCGGTGAACGGTCGGACGGCCAGCGGCATCTTCGACCGCAACGTCTCGAACGACATCCTCTTCGGTCGCATCGACTGGAGTGCCTCGCAGTTGCATCAGGTATCGCTGCGGTACAACTACGTCGACTACGAGCGCACCAGCACCTTCCTCGACGAGGAGTCGCTGAAGCAGGAGGAAGTGAACACCCTTCAGGGCAGCCTGGTGTCGGTGGTCAACAGTCGCGGAGTCAACGACTTCCGCTTCCAGTACAACACCGACGACCTGAATCGCGGCAACCTTCGCGTCGGCAGCGACGTCGAGGCTCAGTTCCGGTTCCAGACCTCCTCGCGATGCATGGTCAACTGCGTCCGGGTTTCCGACTCCGTGGGCAAGTTCGACTTCCTGCCGATCATCGCCGACACCCAGTCGTTGCAGATCAAGGATTCGTTCTCCTACCTGTTCGGCGAGCACGATGTGAAGGTCGGTTTCGACTACTCCGAGGATCGGATGAAGCAGCTCTTCGCCGGTTCGGCAGACGGTCGCTACGACTACACCTCGTTGGACGACTTCCTTGCCAATACCGCCAGTGCCGCGCGCTTCTGGTACGGCTCGGTCGAGTTCCCGAACTACGACGAGACCCAGAAGGTCTTCGCGATCTTCGCCCAGGACACCTGGAAGCCGGGTAACGGCCGCCTGACGCTGAACTACGGTCTGCGCTACGGAAAGACCGACAACCCGGGCAACCTGGAGCATGCCTTCGTCGAGGGTCGCGAGATCCCCGACGACGATCACATCGCCCCGCGGATCGGCTTCGCCTATCAGCTGGTCGAAGGTCGTACCGACGTGCTTCGCGGCGGCATCGGCGTCTTCTACGGTCGCACTCCGACCCTGTTGATGGCCAGCGCCGTGACGGCGAACGGTCTGTTCCCGAACTACGGGCAGCTCACGGTCAGCCCCGGCGACCCGGGCTTCACCCAGTTCGGTGACCCGATCCAGAACCTGAACCCGCCCGCCGACACGGCTCCGCAGGTGACCTACTTCGATCCGAACTTCAAGGATGCGAAGAACACCCGCCTGAACATCGGCTACGAGCGTCAGCTCGGACGGAACTGGGCTGCGTCGATCGATGGTCTCTACGCCGAGGGTGACAACCTGGCGCGGAACATCGACGCCAACGCCGAGTTGCAGGGTCTCGATTCCTTCGGTCGTCCGATCTACACGGGAATGGTGCGCGATCCTCGCTACAACACCCTCTTCCTGCGGACCTCCGACGGCGAGTCGAAGTACCAGGCGATCACCCTGAAGGCCAACCGGCGCTTCGCCGGGATCTACTCCTTCCAGGCCCACTACACGTGGTCCAAGGACAAGGATCACGATTCCAACGAGCGTGAAGCCACCGACCTGACGGTGTCGAACTTCGAGGACCCGGATTACGACTGGGGCTACTCGGATCGCAACGTCGAGAACCGTTTCGTGGCTCTCGGTACGGTCGATCTGCCGCTCGGCTTCCTGATCGGCGGTACCTTCACCTGGCAGGACGGGAGTCCCTGGACTGCGGTGGACTCCAACGTCCTGATGCCGAACTGTCCGACCCGTGTATGTCCGGCGCCTCGCGCCATCATCGACGGTCGGCTGGTCGGTCGCAACACGTTCCAGAACGAGTCCATCACTCGTCTGAACCTGCGGGCGTCCTGGGGCTATGAACTCGCCGAAGCACGGTTGATCGAGGTCTTCGTCGAGGTCTTCAACCTGTTCAATCAGAACAGCTTCAGTGTCGACAACACCTTCAACCTGTCCAACGACCCGTTCGATGCCGAGAACCAGCAGTTCCCGACCATCAACGGTGTGGCGAACCCGGAGTTCGGGATCGCCGACAACCTGGTGACGAACCCGCGTTCGATCCAGTTGGGCGCGCGTTTCCGCTTCTAGGTTTCAGCGCACCGATCGTACGCCGCCTCGCCGCGTGCTCGTCACGCGGCTTGTGCGGCGTCCGATGGGACGCCTGTGCGCCTTGCTCCTGCGCTGCGACGATTCGACGCACGCTCGGCACGCTGACAGCGCGGGGTCGATTGAGAGGGACTCCTTCGGGGGTCCCTTTCTCTTTTCTGGGGGTTCTCCATCGGGAGTACGTCGCGGGAGTACGTCGCCTCGCCGCGTGCTCGTCACGCGGCTTGTGCGGCGTCCGATGGGACGCCTGTGCGCCTTGCTCCTGCGCTGCGACGATTCGACGCACGCTCGGCACGCTGACAGCGCGGTGTGGATGAGGAGGGACTCTTTCGGGGGCCCTTTCTCTCTTCGGATCTGGGCGGCTAGGGGCTGCGATCGGCGCCTCGTTGCCCTGACCCCTGGGTCAGCGTGAGGAGGCCGGCGGGTTGGAGGTCGCTCCAGGCCTCGCTGGTGCCGTCGGGCCAGTGGACCTCGATCGTCAGCGGCCCGGTCTCCGCCGGCAGGCCGAAGATCAGGTCGGCCGAGCCCTGCGACAGGTAGCTCGACGCCGAATGGAGGTTGCGACTCCAGGCAGCGCCGTCGGCTTCCCGAAGAGTGACGCTCGAACCGAACGCGGTCGGGTTGCCCGAGGGTCCCCGCAGCTTCACGACGAGGTTCCTCGATCCGGTCGGGGGCTCGCCCAGCAGGACGATCGCGCTGCCGTCGTTCTGGGTGATGACGACGTCGTCGTCGCCGTCGCGATCGAGGTCGCCACGTGCCATGCCGCGCCCGACGAGATCACCGAGCGGCGGCAGGCGGTTCGAGATCTCCGAGAAGCGCCCACGGCCGTCGTTCTCGAACAACTGGAGAGGCTGCGCGTGGCGCCGACGGGCATCGAAGAGGTCGATGTTGTCGATGATGTGGCCGTTCGCAACGAGGAGATCGAGATCGCCGTCGAGGTCCGCGTCGATCGCGACCGTGCCGAAGCCCACCCACGGCCGGCTGGGAGGGCCGAGGCCGGAGGCGTCCGTCGTATCGACGAAGAAACCTTCCGGCTGCGCGGTGTAGAGGGTGTTGGTTTCCTCGTCGAGATGGGTGAAGAAGACGTCTGGAAGGCCGTCGAGGTCGAAGTCGTCGAGCGCGATGCCCATGCTCGACTCGGGTTTGCCGCCGGCGTTGAGGGCAACGCCCGCCAGCAGACCTCCTTCGGAGAAGCGCCACTCGCCGCTCGACAGGTAGAGGTGATTGGCGGTCGAGTCGTTGGCGACCAGGATGTCGAGAGTGTGGTTCGGGTCGCCGTCGAGGTTCGAGAAGGCCAGTCCCAGGCCCTTGCCTTCGGTGCCGCGGTCGAGTCCCAGCCTCGACGCTCACATCGGTGAAGGTACCGTCGCCGTTGTTGCGATAGAGAACGTCGGGGGCGCCGTCGTAGAGCGCGGGATGACAGTAGGAACGCACCCGGGTCTGGGAGTTCCCGCACCAGACTTCTTCTTCCACCGTCAGATAGTTGACGACATAGAGATCGAGATCGCCGTCGCCGTCGGCATCGAAGAAGCCGGTCGAGGCCCCCCAGGCCCGGTCGCCGACTCCGGCCGCTTCGGTCACGTCCTCGAACGTCGCGTCGCCGCGATTGCGCAACAGGGTGTTGCGGCCGACGTTGCTGACGTAGAGGTCGGGATCGCCGTCGCCGTCGTAGTCGCCCCAGGCTACTCCCATGCCGTAGCCGCGGTCCTCGCTGCCGCTGTTCTCAGCGCGGATGAAATGTCCGGTCGGGGTCTGGAGGAAGAGAGCGTTTCCGACGTCGCCGTGGTCGGCGTCGGCGCCCTGCACGAAGTAGAGGTCGAGCCGGTCGTCGCCGTCGAGATCGACGATCGCGACGCCGGCCCCCATGTTCTCGCGCATCCGCTTCTCACCGACTCCGAAGTGTCGGTGGCGGAAGTCGACTCCGAGCTCCGCCGTGGCATCGCGGAACAGCGCCGGCTCGTCGGCGCCGGTTGCGGGGCTGACCGCCCCGAGCATCAGCAGGAGGAGGGCGATGGGAATCGTTCGCAGGGCTCGCACGGTGGATCCTTCCGGGCCTCGACGACTACGGTGAGGTCTGACGCCAGATCGCCAGCTGGTCGGCGGCCTCGTCGCTGCGCCCCTCCTGTTCGAGCGCATCGGCGAAGGCGAGCCGGAGCCCCGGAGCGTCGACGCCCGCTGCGATCGCCTTCTCGAACCAGGGGATCGCCTCAGCGGGCCGGCCCAGACGATTCAGGGTGATGGCCAGCAGACCTGCGATGTCGCCCGAACTCGGATCCAGGACCGCGGCGCGCTGCAGAGACACCTCGGCCTGCTTCAACCGACCTGTCTGCGAGAGGAAGAGGCCCTCGAGATAGTTGGCCTCCGCCCAGCCCGGTCGGGCCTGGCGCGCCTTGGAAACCTCTTCGAGGGCCTGGTTCGGCTGCTGCATCGAGTACAGGACCTTGGCCCTCAGAATCGAGAACGCCGGTCCGTCGATGCCCTCGATCCGGGCGAGCGCCTCAGGCAGTCGGTTCTCGAGCGCGAGTCGCTGGGCCTCGTCGAGAGCGGTCTGACGCGCACGCTGCCGATCCTCGTCCGCCGTGGCCTCGGCCTGCAGTTCCTGGTGGCGATTCAGGCTGGCGCTAGCGCCCTCGAGGTCGCCCTGGGAGCGCAGGACGGTGGCCTTGCGGTAGTAGAGCGGAGCGGCTTCAGGAGACGCGGCGAGTCCCTCTTCGATCGCGGCCAGGGCTTCTTCGAGCCTGCCCAGTCCGATCAGGACGTCGATGAGTTCGACCCGCAGTCGCTGTCGTCCGACCGGACCGGCGGCGATGGCTCGCTCGAGAGGCGCCACGGCATGCTCGCGGCGGTCGGGGAGAGCGGCCAGGGCGAGTCCGAGGACCTGGTCGACCCGAACGTCGTCGATACCGGCGATCACCAGACTCTCGGCGAGATCGAGCGCCGCTGTCGGGTCGCCCTGGCGAAGCCGGACGAATCCGAGGAGTGTAGCGACTTCCGGATCGTCGGGTCGCTCGGAGTTCAGTTCGACGAGCAGCGCGGCGGCATCGTCGACGCGATTCAGGTCGCGCAGCAGGACGGCCGACAGCAGGCGCGTGGCCTCGCCTCGGGGATCGACTTCGAGCGCGCGGTCGATTTTCGCGATGGCCTGGGGTACAGCGCCGCTCGCGGCCAGCGCGCTGGCGACGGCGAGCAGTGCCCGCGGGTCATCGGGGTCCAGGGCTTCTGCCCGCGCCGCCGCGTTGAGGGCCGCCGCCGCGTCGCCGACCGTGAGTTCGAGCCGAACGCGTTCGAGCAGCGGCTGCAGATCGGCTGGATCGGCCGTCGCTGCAGCCTCGAGTTCTCGTCGTGCCGCGTCGAGCCGGGCTTGTTGTTGCGGCGTTCCCTGGGCGGATGCACGTCCACCGAGGGCAGCGATCATCGTCACCAGGAGAAGCGCCGTCTGGGCTGGTTTCAGCATCGAGTCGGAGTCCGCAGGATCGTAGAGGCTACCACCGGGGCGGGGCTTCCCCGTCTTGTATGCTGGCGCGACAGACGACGACAGAGATCGGTTCGAGCAACGGTTCCAGAGGAGGAAGCGCGGATGTCGGATTCAATTCAAGGCGGCAGTGCCGTTCCGGGCGGTGCGGCGCCCTCCGGCGGCCTGGTCTTTCGATTCCTGGGATGGGTCGAGAGGGTCGGCAACAAGCTACCCGACCCCGCGATGCTCTTCCTGCTCGCGATGTTCATCGTCTGGGGACTTTCGGTTGTTCTCTCCGGCCTCGAGTTCTCCGTTCCCGCCACCGATGGCGAGCGCGTCCTCGCCGTCCAGAACCAGATGACCGGTAGCGCCCTGGCGGCCTTTCTGTCGTCGATGGTGACCACCTTCACGGGATTTGCGCCGCTCGGGGTGGTGCTGGTGGCGCTCCTCGGCGTCGGGGTCGCCGAGCATACGGGCTTCATCAATGCGGGCCTCAAGTCGCTGCTCGGCTTCACTCCGAAGAGCCTGTTGACCCCGATGCTGCTGCTGGTCGCCATCGTCAGCCATACCGCTGCCGATGCCGGCTACGTCCTCGTGATTCCCCTCGGCGGGGTGATCTTCCATGCCGCCGGTCGGCATCCGCTGGCGGGAATCGCGTGCGCCTTCGCAGGTGTTTCGGGAGGCTTCTCGGCCAACTTCATCCCGTCGGGGATCGATCCCCTGCTGCAGGGCTTCACCCAGTCGGCAGCCCAGATCCTCGATCCTTCTCGGGAGGTCAATCCGCTCTCGAACTGGGGTTTCACCAGTGCCTCGAGCGTACTCGTCATCCTGGTGGGCTGGTTCATCACCGACAAGATCATCGAGCCGCGGCTCAGCGGCACCAAGCTCGACGGTGACGATGCCGAGTCCGAGGCCATGGAGGCGCTGACCGCCCGGGAGCGTCGAGGCCTGATGGCAGGTCTCCTCACGATGGTCGTGGGAATCGTGATCCTGATCCTGGCGGTTCGTCCGGAAACCTCGCCGCTGCGCGCCCCGACGGGCGAGATCACGGCCTTCTCCGCGCCGCTCATGCAGTCGATCGTTCCCCTCATCTTCCTGTTGTTCCTGATTCCCGGAGCCGTCTACGGCTATGTCGCCGGAACGGTGTCGAGCCATCGCGATCTGGTGCAGGGGATGAGCAACTCGATGGGCACCATGTCCTACTACCTGGTGATGATCTTCTTCTGCGCCCAGTTCACCGCCGCCTTCGGGCGTTCGAATCTCGGTGCGCTGCTGGCCGTGAAGGGGGCCGACTTCCTGAAGTTCCTCGGGTTGCCTGGCATGGTGACCATCGTCGGGATCATCTTCCTGTCGGCCGTGGTCAATCTGCTGGTGGGTTCGGCTTCCGGAAAGTGGGCGCTGCTGGCGCCGATCTTCGTGCCGATCCTGATGCAGGTCGGACTGTCACCCGAGCTGACCCAGGCGGCGTATCGAGTCGGTGACTCGACCACCAACATCATCACCCCCCTGATGCCCTACTTTCCCCTGGTCGTGACCTTCTCCCGGCGGTGGGTGAAGTCGACGGGAATCGGCACGGTCACGTCGCTGATGCTGCCGTACTCGCTCGCCCTGCTGGTGACGTGGACGGTGTTCCTGTTGATCTATTGGATGGTTGGGGTTCCGCTGGGCCTAGCCTCCACCTATGTGTATCCGTAGGGCCGGCCGGGGATCGGCAACCCTGCGGGTTGCTTGGCAGTTCGCTTTGCGAACTGCTGGCACCCAATCTCGCCGAGTCCTCACTCGTCCCTATGTGGGCAACCCTTCGGATTGCGGCAACCGTTCCGGTTGCTTGGAAGCTCGCTGTACGCGAGCTTCACGCTCCGCTCCGCCTCTGTGGGTGCTTGTTTCTGCTCGAGGAGTTCACTTGCGAACTGCTACCGGTTGGAACTGGACCCGTGGGTCCAGATCGCGGGGCCTGGATTCCCTGGTCCTTGGCGGGGTCGCGACCTGATCCTGGGGAGGAGTTTCTCGGCCGATCGGGGAGTTTGCGTTCCAGTCCCCTCCCCTCGCCAACCGAAGGGCCTGCCGGTGGAATCATCGTTGCCAGGAGTTCGCGGAGCGAACTCCCAGGCAACCCCTTCAGGGGTTGCCGCAGTCCTGGGGTTCGCCGTTGATGGTGCATTGGAACTCGCCGTCGACTTTCTTGATGATGATGGTGCAGTCCCTGCCTTCGCAGCCGAAGTCGGTGGCGTGGAAGTCGCCGCCGAGGGGGAGGGCCTTCAGGCGCTCGAGGGTGGCGCCGTGCTTCCCGAGCAGGGTGCCGAAGTCGAAGTCGCAGTCGTCGTCGCCGTCTTCGCAGGCTGAGCGCCAGGAGAAGACGTTGTGGCCGGTGGCCTTGCGTTCGGCGAGCGCGGCGGTTCGGTGCAGGAGGCCGCCGTCGCGCCAGATCTCGACCACGACGGTGTCGCCGGCCTCCCTGGAGCGGATGGCACGGGCCAGGGAACGGGAGGAGGAGACCTCGACGTCGTCGACGGCAGTGACGATGTCGCCGACTTCGATGCCGGCCGCCTCGGCGGGACCGTCTTCGGTGACTCTCGACACCATCACGCCCACCTCTCCCGGCACGCCGAAGTGGCTTCGCAACTCAGGGGTCAGGGCAGTGAGTTCGATTCCGAGAAAGGTGCCGCCGGTCGTCACCGACCATCCGTGGTGGTCTCCGGATCCGAAGGCGAAGGTGCGGTCCTCTCCGCCGCCGTCGTCGTCGCCGATCCGGTGCACGAAGATCCGGCGGTGGCAGTCTTCGCCGTCCTCACAGTCCGTGCTGATCTCGTGCTGGTTGCGGATCTCGATCGAGATCTGCTTTTCTTCCTGCGCCATGGCGCTGAGCGATGCGGTCAGTCCGATGACGATCATGGTCGTTCCGAGGGCCAGTTTGATGCGATGGTTCATTCTGCGGTCTCCGACGGTCGAGGTTGTTTCGGTCTCCAATGGAACCAACGCCGGAGGGGCCGACGGGTTCCCGCAGAGGCGCAGATCGGCGGGCGAGGCTGTTCTATGATGGCGGGCGAGTCATCGTCATGAGACGCCTCGCCACGCTACTGACCCTCCTGCTCGTCATCCTTCTGGGGCTTTTCGTGGCCGTCATGCTGCGCTACGACCTTCGATCGACGCAGGTCGACGCTGGCGAACTCGTCTACCGGCTGGATCGCTGGACGGGTGAAGTGACGGTGATGGCGCCCGACGGCTTCGATGACGACGTCGTGGCACTCTCCAGCGCTGCCGGTCGACTCGAGCAACTGCAGCGGACCCAGGCCGAGCAGCGCAACGAGCAGGTCCGGGAGAGCGCCGAACGGGTGAGTGACGGTCTCTTCGAGACGGTGGCGAATCTGCGTGAGTTGCTCGCCGACTACCGTGAGGAAGCCGCCGCTGCCCTGCCGTCGGAGAAGAAGTAGTTCCGGTTCCGACACCGCCCCCTTTCCGCCTTTCTTCGATCTTCCTCGCATTCAAGGAGTCCATCGCCGTGCGCAAACTCGGATCCACTCTCGCCTTCACTCTCGGTCTGCTCGCCTGCGGAACCTCGTTCGCCGCCACGCTCGTTCATGCGGGCCGGCTGATCGACGGTGTTTCGCAGGGCCCCCGTGAACGGGTCACGATCGTGATCGAAGACGGGCGCTTCGTCGCTGTGGAGGAGGGCTTCCGGGCCGCCGGCGAGGGAGACGAAGTGATCGATCTCGGGTCGGCGACCGTGATGCCCGGCCTGATGGACATGCACGTCCACCTGACGTCACAGCAGAGTGGAGCGGACTCCTACGTCGAGCCCTTCCAGTTCGAGGACGCCGACTACGCGTTGCGATCGACAGTCTTCGCCCGCACCACCCTGCTCGCCGGATTCACGACGGTGCGAGATCTCGGCGAGCGCGGGGCGGGCACCTCGATCTCGCTGCGCAACGCGATCGCACGCGGCTGGGTGATCGGCCCTCGAATCTTCGCTGCTGGTACATCCCTGGCGACGACCGGCGGCCATGCCGATCGCTCGAACGGGCGTAAGCGCTCCCTGCAGGGCGATCCAGGGCCGAGAGAAGGGGTCGTCAACAGCGTTGAGGACGGGGCCAAGGCCGTTCGCCAGCGTTACAAGGAGGGTTCGGACCTCATCAAGATCACGGCCACGGGAGGCGTGCTCAGCCCGGCGAAGAACAGCCAGAATCCCCAGTTCACGGTCGCCGAGGTGGCGGCCATCGTGGAGACGGCACGGGACTATGGGATGAAGGTCGCGGCTCACGCCCACGGCACGGAAGGCATCAAGCGAGCCATCCTCGGCGGCGTGGCGTCGGTGGAGCACGGCACGCTGCTCGATGACGAGGGCATGCAGATGATGATCGAGCGCGGCACCTACCTGGTGCCGACGATCAGTGCCGGCAACTTCGTTTACGAGAAGGCCCAGATCGAAGGCTATTTCCCGGACATCGTCCAGCCGAAGGCGCTCGAGATCGGCCCGGAGATCAAGAACATGTTCAAGCGCGCCTACGCTGCCGGCGTACCGATCGCCTTCGGGACCGACTGTGGCGTCTGCGAACACGGCACGAACGGCCGGGAGTTCGGCTTCATGGTCGAGCAGGGGATGCCGCCGATCGAGGCCATTCTCTCGGCAACGGTCGCGGCGGCCGATCTGCTGGGGGTCTCCGACGTCCTCGGAACGGTCGAGCCTGGGAAGTTCGCCGACCTGGTGGCGGTGGAGGGAGATCCGTTGAGCGACATCCACCTGATGGAGCAGGTGTCGTTCGTCATGAAGGATGGCGTGGTCTACAAACAGTGAGTGAGGCGCCCTTCAGCGACCGCCTCGTCGACGCGATCGACGATCTGCGCTGTCCGGTGGTGATGGGGCTCGACCCGCATCTCGGACTGCTGCCGCCCGAGTTCAGGCTCGACGCAGAGAGTGGCGATCGAACCCGGGTGGCCGCTGCCGTGCAGGCGTTCTGCCTGCAACTCGTCGAGGTGGCGGCCGGACTGGTGCCGGCCGTCAAGCCGCAGGTGGCCTTCTTCGAGCGACTCGGGCCGCCCGGTTGGGCGGCCCTCGAGTCGGTGGTCGCTCGAGCTCGGGAGCTCGGTCTGCTGGTGATCCTCGACGCGAAGCGCGGCGATATCGGTTCGACAGCGTCGGCCTATTCCCAGTATCTGCTCGGCTCGTCGGAGGGCCTCGGGGGGCTCGACAGCGACGCCCTGACGGTGAGCCCCTACCTGGGATCGGATTCCCTGAAGCCCTTCGTCGACGCGGTTTCTCGAGGCAAGGGTCTGTTCGTCCTGGCGAAGACCTCGAATCCGGCCTCCTCGGATCTGCAGGATCTGGTCGTCGACGGCGATCCGATCCACGTGCGGGTCGCCGAGATGGTGCGCGGACTGACGGCGGAGCGCGGCCGCAGGGGCTTCTCTCCTCTCGGGATCGTGGTGGGTGCGACCAGCCCCGAGCAGGCAGCCGCTCTCCGCAGTCGATTCCCGGACCTCCTCTTCCTCGTACCGGGGTACGGAGCGCAGGGAGCGGGAGCCGAGGATGTGGCCGCGAGTTTCGATGCGGTAGGCCGCGGGGCCGTCGTCAATGCGTCGCGCAGCCTGATCTTTGCCTATCGCAACCCGACCTATTCGGACCTCGGAGCCGGGAACTGGGCCGAAGCGACCCGCCGCGAGACCGTCGTCATGCGAGATGCGATCCGCTCGGCTCTCGAGTCCCGCAAGGATTGAAGCTGGACAGCCGCTGCGGCGGTGTTAGAATAGACAACTGTCTATACTTCATGAAGGTCGGGAGTCGTGTCTGGGAGGACGGATTCCGAGTCCTGGAAGTTGGAGGCCCACGATGATGTCGCGCATTCCCTGCTCCCGTGTGTTTCTCGTCGCAGCCGCCCTGTGCCTGTTCGCGACTGCGTCGCTCGCCACGACCTACGAGATCCACATGACCAACGGCAACGTGCTCAAGACCCGCTACCGGCCGGTCGATGCCCCGTTCGATGCCGACATGGTGCAGTTCCTGACCGGCGTCGGCAACTGGATGGTGCTCCCCAAGGCGAGCATCGAGAAGATCGTCGCCGAGGTGGAAGCCGCAGGCTACGGAATCCAGATCGACGACGTCACCCTGATGGTCGGCCTGTCACCCAACGACAAGCCATCTCCCGAAGAGGAAGAGGAGATGAGGCTCGAGGCGGCAGCCGATGCTCTCCTCAACCCTCGTGCCATCGACTACTCGATGCCGACGGTCTCTGAGCCGAACACGGGTGGCGGCATCCCGATCGGCTTCATCAACCAGACGACGCCGCCGCTGGGAGGCGCTGTCTACGGCAGTGGTGATGCTGCGGCCCGTCGTGGCGGCGGCGGCGGCGTGTTCGGCGAGCCGATCGCCAACGACAACTGAGCGGGAATGAATCCCGTCGGTCGCAGGCTGTTCGTGGCATTGGCGATCGGCGGGCTCACTTTCGCCCTCACGTACTACTGGCGCGAGTTCCCCCTGCGTCTGGCGATCGTCAGCGGACTCTCGGTCGCCGTCCTGGGCTACTCGACCGTTCAGGCCAGTGAACGCCTGAGGAGGATCTTCCGTCGCTAGGATTGGGGTAGGGTCACGGGATCGGGGTTCGCCCCGCCTCTTCGCTCGACCGCACCGGGCACCGTGCCGGAGCGGCAGACGACTCCCCGGAGAGACCATGCCCACGTTGCCAAGAACCTTCGGTGATCTTCGCGTCCGATTCCTGGTGTTGTGGGTCTCCTGCTGCCTGATGGCCGTAGGGACCTTCCGCGGAGAGGCTCAGGAGGAACAGGGTTCGCCTCGAGGGTCTGAAGTGTCCGCGCCGCGGGTGGCGATGGAGACCCGTTTCGGAACGATCGTGGTGGCTCTCGACTCGCAGCGGGCGCCAGGGACGACCGCGAACTTCCTGCGCTACGTCGAGGCCGGGCTCTACGACGGCGCGACGTTCTATCGCACCGTCACTCTCGACAACCAACCGGACAACGACGTACTCATCGAGGTCATCCAGGGTGGACTCGGTCCCGACGACGACGAGCGAGCCTTCGAGCCGATCGCGATGGAGTCGACGCTGGAGACCGGGTTGCTGCACCTCGACGGCACCCTCTCGATGGCGCGCGACGACCCCGACTCGGCATCGAGCGAGTTCTTCATCTGTATCGGCGATCAGCCGGAACTGGATCGTGGGGGTCGACGCAATCCGGATGGTTTCGGATTCGCGGCCTTCGGCCGGGTCGTCACCGGCATGGACGTCGTGCGGGCCATTCATCGATCGGCGAAGCAGGAGCAGCGGCTGGTGCCGGCGATCGAGATCCGAAACGCCCGACGGATGACCCGATGAAACGGATCGTTCGCCCCTGGCGAAGGAGCGGCACGCGGGAGGTGTACCGGCATCCGCTGTTCCACCTCGAGGAGCAGGACCTGGTCGCCGAGAACGGCGACAGCCGCAGTGCGGTCGTTCTGCATCCGACGGACTGGATCAACGTGATTCCGCTCGATGCCGCCGGCAGGATCCCGATGGTGCGTCAGTGGCGCTTCGGCACGGGGCAGGCGAGCCTCGAGATTCCCGGCGGCATGGTCGACGAGGGAGAAGACCATGGAACCGCGGCGCGGCGGGAGTTGCTCGAGGAAACGGGCTATCGGGCTTCGGAGTGGATCCGGCTTGGCACCGTTGAACCGAATCCCGCCATCCAGTCGAACCGATGCAGCAGCTGGTTGGCGCGGGGACTCGATCGGGTCGGAGTGCCCGAGGGAGACGGCGAGGAGGAGATCGAGCTGGTCTGGATTGCGCTCGACTCGGTCCCCGAGCGCATTGCGAAGGGCGAGATCTGTCACTCCCTGGTGATCTGCGCCTTCCACCTTCTGGGCCTGATGGAGGATTGAAGTCTGGCCATCGACGGACCCATCCACGCCGTGACCTTCGACGTCACCGGCACGCTGATTCACAGCCCGAGGTTGGCCGAGATCTACTCGGAGGCCTTCGAACGGCATGGCGTCGAAGCGAGTCCGGCAGAGATCGCTCGTCTCTTCCCGGTGGTGTGGAAGGAGCTCGATTGCGCGACGGCTCCGGGGCGGTGCCGATTCGACTCCCATCCTGGCGGTGCGCGCAAGTGGTGGAAGCGATTCGTCGACCGGATGGTGGAACTGCTCGAGGCTCAGCAACCCGATCGATTCCTGGCGGCGGAGCTGTGGAATCGTTTCGCCCGCGCAGAGGCCTGGGAGGTCTATCCGGAGGTGGCTGACGTTCTCGAGAACCTGCGCAAGCGGGGCCTGCGCCTCGGGGTGGTCAGCAACTGGGACGAGAGGCTGCCGGATCTCCTCATCGATCTGGAACTCGACCTCTTCGACGTCGTCGTCCACTCGTCGTCGATCGGTATCGCCAAACCCTCGTCGGGAATCTTCGCCCGCACGCTGGTGCTGCTCGGCACGCCGCCCAGGAACGCTCTCCATGTCGGGGACTCCCGCCTCGAGGATGTCGAGGGCGCAATGGGTGCCGGCATGTCGGCCCTGCTCGTCGATCGCAGCGGCAGGGACGGTGATCTCGCCGATCTGTCACCCCTGCCCGGCCTGTTGAAAAGCCACGACGGCGCCCCGGGGGGTTGATACAGTGGAGAGATCCCATGAAAATCTCCACCAAGGGCGAGTACGGTATCCGCGCCATGCTCTTCATCGCCATGAACAGCGATGACGGCCCTTGCACCAGCCACGAGATCGCGGTTCGCCAGGGAATCCCGGAACCCTATCTGCGCCAGATCCTGGCGTCGCTGGCCAAGGACAGGTTGATCCAGTCCAGCCGCGGACCCCAGGGCGGTCACGTGCTGGCGCGGCCTGCCGCCGAGATCTCCCTGCGAGACATCCTGTTCTCACTGGAGGGGCAGGTCACGTCGATCGATCAGGTGTTGGCCCAACCCTGCACGATCGATATCGGCACGCGGTACTGCGTCATTCGCGAGGCCTTCCTGAAGGTCAAGGGCGCCGTCGAAGGCATTCTTCGGAGCACCACCCTGCAGCAGTTGGCTGACCGCCAGGCGGAGATCATCCGTTGCGATATCGAGATTCCGCATGACCTGCCTCTCGGTCAGCGTTCGCTGCCGGTGGTCGAAGATCGGTGACCGGACCCCAGCGGCTGCTTCGGACCGCGGTGGTCCTGCTCGTGCTGGCTGCGGCATTCGTCGTCTGGAGGGCGTCGAAGGGAGAGTCGCCCTCAGACACCCTGAAGGTCTTGAGAGAAGTGGCTCCAGGCGCCGCCGCCCCGGAGCCGGATCCGATCGAGACCGTGGACGTCGGCACGTCGATCGATTCGCAGATCGATCTCGGCAGCGATGCGAAGGCGGCCCAGCGCCGCGAGGGCTTCGTCGGAGTCCTGCCGGGAGACTTCCCGCGTGACGTCTACGTCTACGAGCCCTCGATCCTCTTCGACTATGGCAACGATCCGGGTAATCGCTTCATCCGACTGCGGATCCGCCGCCCGGCGTCCGAGGTCGCCGAGACCTACGCTCGCCGACTGCGAAGCGACGGCTGGTCGGGCCCTGACCTCGGCTCCGATCTCGTGACCTATGCGAAGGCCGGTCGATCGATTCGGGTGCAGGTGGTCAGCGAAGAGGGCGGAACCCTGCTGCGGATCGGCTACTAGCCGCCCGAAGTCGAGGCGGGGTCGATCGGGCTTCGCTGCGCCTCAGGAGGCGGCGACCCGCAGGCGGGCTTCGGCGTGCTCGATCCGGTGGCGCACCCGGGTCAGTTCGAGACCTGCCACGCTGCCCAACGAGTTGCGAGCCTCTTCGAGTTCCGTCCGAGCCTTTGCGACGTCGATCTGATTCGGAAGTTCCGCGGAGTCGGCGAGGACGGTGACCACGTTGTCCGAGATCTCGAAGAAGCCGCCGGCCAACGCCAGTGAACGGGTCTTGGCGCCGGCCACGAAGCTCAGCTCACCGATCCCCATCAGGCTGATGAGCGAGGTGTGGCCCGGCAGGATCGTGACGTAGCCACGACGAGCCGGCAGCGAGATCGACGAACAGGTCTCGTCGAGCAGCCGGCTCTCGTGGGTGACGACCACGAGGCGAAGGGAACCGCTGGGTGTGGCTTCCGCCATCGTCCTAGGCTGCCTCGTCGCGCAGCTTCTTGGCCTTGTCGACGGCTTCGTCGAGGGTACCGACCATCAGGAAGGCCTGCTCGGGGTAGTCGTCCATCTCGCCGTCGGCGATCTTCTTGAAGCCCTCGATCGAGTCCTCGATCTTCACGTAGCGACCCTCGAGGCCGGTGAACTGCGTGGCCACGAAGAAGGGCTGAGAGAAGAAGCGCTGCAACTTGCGGGCGCGGCTGACGGTGAGCTTGTCGTCTTCGGACAGCTCGTCGAGACCGAGGATGGCGATGATGTCCTGGAGATCCTTGTAGCGTTGCAGGATTCCCTGCACCTGGCGGGCGACGTTGTAGTGCTCGTCGCCGACGATGCGGGGATCGAGAATCTTGGAGTTCGAATCGAGCGGGTCGATGGCCGGGTAGATACCCTGATCGACGATCGCACGACTCAGGGTCGTGGTGGCATCGAGATGGGCGAAGGCCGTGGCCGGCGCCGGATCGGTGAGATCGTCGGCCGGGACGTAGATCGCCTGGATGGAGGTGATCGAGCCCTTCTTGGTCGTGGTGATGCGCTCCTGCAGAGCACCCATCTCGGTGGCCAGGTTCGGCTGGTAGCCGACGGCGGAAGGCATGCGACCGAGCAGCGCCGAGACCTCGGAACCAGCCTGGGTGAAGCGGAAGATGTTGTCGACGAAGAGAAGCACGTCGCGACCTTCGACGTCGCGGAAGTACTCGGCGACGGTGAGACCGGCCAGGCCGACGCGCAGGCGGGCTCCGGGCGGCTCGGTCATCTGGCCGTAGATCAGCGCGGCCTTCGAATTGGAGCGGGCCTCCTCGTCGACCTTGGTGAGGTCGAACTCGCCGGTCTTCTCCCAGTGCTCGTAGAAGGCCTCGCCGAAGTCGATGACCTTCGACTCGACCATCTCGCGGAGCAGATCGTTGCCCTCACGGGTGCGCTCTCCGACCCCGGCGAACACCGAGAAGCCGCCGCCCTGGATGGCGACGTTGTTGATCAGCTCCTGGATCAGAACGGTCTTGCCGACGCCGGCGCCGCCGAACAGGCCGGTCTTGCCGCCGCGGGTGTAGGGATGGATCAGGTCGATGACCTTGATGCCGGTCTCGAACATCTCGGTCGAGGTCGACTGCTCGTCGAAGGCCGGAGCGTCACGGTGGATCGCCCAGCGCTCGCCGGTGGTGATCTTGCCCATGTTGTCGACCGGTTCGCCGAGCACGTTGAGGACGCGGCCGAGAGTCTCGGGGCCTACCGGCACGGAGATCGGGGCGCCGGTATCGACGGCGGTCATGCCGCGAACCACACCTTCGGTCGGCGACATGGCAATGGCGCGAACGACGCTCTCGCCGAGGTGCTGGGCGACTTCGGCGACGACGTGGATCTCGACGCTGCCTTCCGCGGCAGCGTGATCGACCGTCACTGCGTTGAGGATCTGGGGAAGTTCGTCTGCGTTCGGGAACTCGATGTCGAGAACCGGTCCGATGACCTGAACTACTTTGCCGGTGCGTGCTTCGCTCACTGTACGAATCCTTTCCCGCCCTAGCCTTCCAGGGCCTGCGCTCCCGAGACGACCTCGATGAGCTCTTTGGTGATGGCCGCCTGGCGCGACCGGTTGTAGGTCAGGGTCAGGCTCCCGATGAGGTCGCCGGCGTTCTTGGTCGCCGAGTCCATGGCCGTCATGCGAGCAGCGTGCTCGGCAGCCTGGGACTCGAGAAGAACGCGAAAGACCTGGGAACCGACGTAGGAACCGACGACCTCTTGCAGGATGTCGAAGGCCGACGGTTCGTAGAGATAGTCGCCGCCGGCCGACGGGGCCTCGGTGCCGGCGCCGTCGGCGGACTCCACTCCGACCGGCAACAGACGCTCGACGGTCAGTTCCTGGGTCATGACCGAGACGAACTTGTTGTAGACCACGTAGACCGCATCGTACTCGTGGCTGCTGAAGGCGTCGGCGATGTCGGCTGCGATCTCGGCCGCGGCCTCGAAGGTGATGCCGGAGAAGAGGGAGACATGGGCTGCGCGAATGGGAGTGGAGCGCTTCTTGAAGAACTCGCGACCGCGCTTGCCGAGCAGCAGCAGGTCGAGTTCGACGTCCTTGCGCCTGGCGATCTCGATCCCCGCCTGTCGCAGCACGTTGGTGTTGAAGGAGCCGCAGAGCCCCTTGTCACCGGTGACGACCGCCAGCAGGACCTTCCTCTCCTCACGCTGCTCGAGCAGGGGATGACTCAGCTCACCGGTCTGGCCGGCAAGGTTGGCCACCACCTCGCGAAGCGCTTCGGCGTAGGGCCGCGCTGCCAGCGCCTGGTCCTGGGCCTTGCGCAGCCGGGCCGCCGCGACCATCTTCATGGCGCGGGTGATCTGCTGCGTGTTCTTGACGGAGCGGATGCGCCGCCGGAGATCGATGAGAGAAGCCATGGCTCAGACCTGCTCAGGCAACCTTGGCTTCGGGGTTCTCGGCGTGGAAGGCCTCGAGCACCTCCTTCATCGCCTGGTTGATCTGCTCGCGCAGTTCGTCGGAAACCTTCTTCTCTTCCCGGATGGTCGCCAGGATCTCCGGCTTCTGGTCCTTGAAGTAGGTGTGCATCGCGATCTCGAAGGCGAGGACGTGGCTGACCTTCAGGGTGTCGAGATGTCCGCCGGTTCCCGCGATCAGCGACAACACCTGCTCGTCGATCGGCAGCGGAACGTACTGTCCCTGCTTGAGGATCTCGACGAGCCTGTCGCCGCGCGCCAGCTGCTGCTGGGTGACCTTGTCCAGATCGGAACCGAACTGCGCGAAGGCCGCGAGTTCGCGGTGCTGAGCGAGATCGAGACGCAGGGTACCCGAGATCTTGCGCATGGCGCCGATCTGGGCCGAACCACCGACTCGAGAGACCGAGATGCCGACGTTGATGGCGGGTCGGATGCCGGAGAAGAACAGATCGCCCTCGAGGAAGATCTGACCGTCGGTGATCGAGATCACGTTGGTCGGAATGTAGGCCGAGACGTCGCCGGCCTGGGTCTCGATGATCGGCAGCGCCGTCAGCGAACCGCCACCGAGATCGTCGGAGAGCTTTGCAGCCCGCTCGAGCAACCGGGAATGGAGGTAGAAGACGTCGCCGGGATAGGCCTCACGGCCCGGCGGACGACGGAGCAGCAGCGAGATCTCGCGGTAGGCGGCAGCCTGCTTGGAGAGATCGTCGTAGATCACCAGGGCGTGCTGACCGTTGTACAGGAAGTATTCGGCCATCGCGCAGCCACCGTAGGGAGCGATGTACTGCATCGGCGCCGGATCGGACGCCGAGGCGATCACCACGATGGTGTGATCCATGGCGCCCTCGTCTTCGAGGGTCTGGACGACCTGGGCCACCGTCGAACGCTTCTGGCCGATGGCGACGTAGACACAGATGACGCCGGAGTCCTTCTGGTTGATGATCGTGTCGATCGCGACGGCGGTCTTGCCGACCTGGCGATCGCCGATGATCAGCTCACGCTGACCGCGGCCGACCGGGATCATCGAGTCGATCGCCTTGATGCCGGTCTGCAGCGGCTCCTTGACGGGCTGGCGATCGATGACGCCGGGAGCGATCCGCTCCATCGGGTAGTTCTCGACGGCCTCGATCGGACCCTTGCCGTCGACCGGGATGCCGAGCGGGTTGACGACGCGGCCGATCATTCCGGGTCCGACGGGGACCTCCATGATGCGTCCGGTCCGCTTGACTTCGTCGCCTTCCTGGACGAGCCGCGACTCGCCCATGAGAACGGCGCCGATCTGATCCTCTTCGAGGTTCAGCGCCAGACCGAAGACCCCGTTCGGGAACTCGAGGAGCTCGCCGGACATGGCCTTTTCAAGACCGTAGACACGCGCGATGCCGTCACCGATGCTGAGGACGGTACCGACCTCGGAAACATCGACGTCCGCCTCGAATTCTGCGAGCTGGCGCTGCAGCAGGGCGGTGATTTCGTCAGCTCTGATCTGGTCCATTTGACTGGGACTCCTACTGTTCCTGCATCAGGGCATCCGCCATCCGGTCCAGTTGACCCTGGACGCTGGCGTCGTAGCGGTAGCTACCGATGCGTGCAACGAAGCCGCCGAGCAGCTTCGGATCGGTCTTCAGAGTGACCTCGACCTTGGAGTCGAGGACACGGTTGAGCACCTCCTGGAGGTGCCGGGTCTGTTCGTCGTCGAGCGCTGTGGCACTGGCCACGTCGGCGGTCATGACTCCCAGCCGTCGGTTCAGGACGGTGTCGAGGGTTTCGATGACGGCATCGAGATGGGCGAGTCGGAAGTTCTTGAGCAGCAGCCCGATGAAGACCTGTGCCTCACGGCCGAGACCGAGGAGCGTGGCGACCTCGGTCACGAGTCGTTGCTTGACTTCCAGCGGAACGGCCGGGTTCGAGGCCATCGCGCGGAGTTCCGGAATCGCGATCTGGGCCTCGTTGTAGCTCGCCAGTTCGTCGCGAACGCGCTTCGCGTCTCGATCGTTGGGCAGCGTCTGGAGGAGCGCCTTGGCGTACGGTCGGGTGAAACGACGGCTCATGAGACATCGCCTCCCAGTCGTCGCAGGTTGTCGTCGAAGAGCTTGCGGTGTTCAGGCTCGCCGATCTGACTCTCGAGCTTCTTGCGGGCGAGCTCAGAAGCCAGCTCGGCGGTGTGCCGGGTCAGTTCCTGGCGAGCGCGGCTGAAGCGGTAGTGGATCTCGTCGTCGGCCAGCTGCAACAGGCGCTCGCTTTCGGCCTGAGCCTGGGCCAGGATCTCCTGCCTTTCGCGTTCGCCGTCGGTGCGCGCCCGTTCGAGAACCTGGCTCATCTCGGCCTCGAGGTCGGCGACCTTCTTCTCGAGAACCGCCTTCATGTCGGCGACCTCCTGCTGCTGCTTCTGGGCGAGCGCGAGGTTCTGCTGGATCTGCTCGCCGCGGCTGTTGAGGAACCCGAGAATCCCCGGTCCGAGGAACCTGGCGAGGATGCCCAGGAAGAGGAGCAGGTTGGCAGTCAGCCAGATGTTCGTGTTCAGGCCGAGGAAGGTGTTGGAGCCTTCACCCGCTTCGGAGGCGAAGGTTGGGAGGGTCGATCCGACGAGGACCGCGACCGCCATCCATTTCGTCGCGACGGCTGGGCGCTTCATGCCGTCTTTCCCATCAGGCGGTCGACCATGGTGCTGGCGATCTGGTCGGCCTGGCTTTCCAGCGACTGCTTCTCGCGCCCGACCTGTTGCTCGAGCTCCTTGGCGGCGGCGGCGAGCTTCTCCTGGATCTCTGCCTTGGCAGCGTCGAGCTGCGCCTGGCGCCTGGCCTGGGCCTCGCGTCGCTCCTGGTCGCGACTGGCCAGTGCCTGGCGTCGCGCCTCGGTCAGACGTTCGTGCTCGTCGCGGAGCTTTTCGTCGGTGGCCGCCACGGCGGTGTCGTAGCTGCCCTGGGCATTGGAGATCGTCTCCTGCCGCTTCTCGAGCAGGTTCATCACTGGCGTGAAGAAGGAGACTCTGAGGATCCAGTAGACCGCCCAGAAGATCCCCATCATCACCAGGAGACTGGCGTTGAAACTCACTGCGAGAGATCCTTGTTTTCGGAGGAGATTCGGCCCGGAATTTGATCGACAGGGGTCGTCCGAAGACCGGGCGGAATCTACCACGGGGTCAGGGGGGGGTCAAGCAACCAGGAGCGCTCTCTCGCACCGCCTCCCGGGGCGGTGGCCGGGTCCGTCGAAGAGGGCTTCCGCCGGACACCGGACGGCCGTTCTCAGGGCATTTCGAAGAAGCCCTGGTAGCTGGTCGAACGACTGATCCGGTCGCTCAGCGAGCCGCCGCCGAGCGTCAGCAGGAGCGGCAGACCGGCGAGCGAGAAAGTCAGCAGACCACCGAGCCAGCGCATCGTCGCCTGGTTGAAACTGAGGGGGAACTGGGGGCTCTGGCGGGCCGCGATGCCGAGCCAGGCCATGCCGGCGGTCTGACCCCAGAAAGCGAGTGAAATGACGGTGTAGAGGAAGGAGAACGACAGGACGAGGAGCAGCAGCGGAACGGCGTAGGCCGTGTCCTGTTCCACGCCCATCAGGTCGAGTCCCAGAACAGCCGTCGCCAGTGCACCGGCATGGACCAGAATGTCGGCTGCACCGCTGAGAAGGCGCCGTCCGAGGGTCGCGGGCACCGGCGGTCCCTGCTCCACGAGGACCCTCTCGTCGGCTGGGTCGGCCGGGTCAGCGGCGTTGTCGGAGTCAATCTCGGCCTCGTCATCGATCTCGAAGGCCGCCTGCCGGTACTGCGCTGCGTTCGGTGCCGCGGTTCCCTCGCTGCGCGCCGGCCCCGAGTCGGGGTCGGCGTCGTCCGGCAGCCCGTCGGAGCTGGAGGGGGGATCGAGGGGAAGGTCGAAGAGGTCTGTCTGGGAGGCGCGGTCGCGAGGATCGCTCACGGTCGGGTTTCCAGGTTGTCGACGAAGATCTGGTAGAGGAGGTCTCGAGGGGTCTGGCTGTAGGTCTTGGCGAACAGCAGGAGGCGCTGGGCGAAGGCGTCCTGCGGATCGAGACGCAGGGCCTCGTCGAGCAGGGCCTTGGCTTGAGGCGCGCGGTTGCGGCGCAGGTCGCGAACCGCCTGGTTGTAGTGGACGTTGACCAGGAGTCGCCGCACGTCCCGGTTCGAAGGGTTCTCCTCGTGATAGCGCCACAGACTGGGCAGGACGAGTTCATACTCCTTCTGGGTGTAGAGGTCGATCATCTGCGCCAACGGTTCGAGCTGTCGCTTGGCGTCGGTGAAGAGATCCGCGTCGGAAGCGTCGAGAGGGGCCACGGCGGAGGCTCGAGCAAACAGTCGTGCAGCGGGCAGATACTCGGTCTCGGCGTAGGCCTCGCGGGCCAGCTCGATCAGTTGCTGGCGTTGCGATTCCTGGACCGGATCGTTGTCGACGCTGGCGGCGGCTGGAGTCGCCGGCGCCTTCCATTCCTCGAGCAACAACTGAGCGCGATCGTAGTCGGGCTCGTTCTGGCCGATCGCCTCCAGGGCTGCGATCGCGTCGTCCTGCCTGCCGTCCTGATAGAGGGCGTGGATTCCGGTGATTCTGTCGCGTCGTTGTGGCGTCTCTCTCGCCACGGGTTCTTCGGCCGAGTTCGGGAACAGGCGACCCCAGTTGCTCCACACCATGGCCGCAGCCAGGAGAACGAGTACCAGGACCGCCGATCCGATGACCAGGAAGCGGCGGTTGCCGCCCTTCTGGGACGACGCCTTCGAGCCGGCTCGCGAGCCGAGCCCGGCCCCCAGGGGAGGCGGCTCGGCGGAGTCGAGGCCGGGGAATCCGGCTGCCTCGAAATCGACGGCCTGTCGAATGGTCGCTTCGGGGTCGTACAACTCCGGAACATCGGCCGGGGGCGTCCAGGGGGCGGGAGGATCTTCGTTGCGCTCGATCGCGGCCTCGTCGAGAAACTCGGCCGTCGGGATCCCGCCGGGCTTCGGTTTGGGATTGAGAATGCCTTCCAGGGCCTGCAGCGCTGCCTGATGGTCTGGTTGCATTCGCAGGACCCGACCGAGAACTTCCTCGGCCTGCTCGTTGTCACCCTGGTCGAGGTGCCTGGCCCCCTCGTTGTAGAGCTCCTCGATCTCACGCTCGCGTTCGGCCTTCAGTCGCTGGGCGTCCTCGATTCTCCGATTCGCCTCGGCGTGCTCGATGTCGATGAGGAAGATCCTCGACCAGGAATCGATGGCTGCCTGGTAGTGCTGCTGCTCCAGTTCCCGCTGGCCCTCGTCGAGCAGTTTCTGGACTCGTTCGTCGTTGGCCGAAGCCGCCGAGGGCACCTCACCGGCGACGGTTCCCAGGTCGGGCAGATCGGGTGGTGCGTCGACGAGGGCGCTGGCCGGCAGTTCGAGCGCGGGGAGATCGAGAGAGTCTGCTGATCCCGATCCGTTGGAGAGATCGAGGTCGGCGACGGCGATCGGTCCCGAGGCCCCCTCGACTCGCTGCTTGAGCAGGCGGGCGGGCTCGAAGAGCGGATCCAGGCTGAGCATGAAGTCGCAGCCGAGAAGGGCCTCCGTACGCTTGCCGGAGGCTGCCAGCTCGAGAGTCTGGTCGAATGTAGTGAGGATACGGTCCTGGATCTCGCGATTCAGGGACACGTCGCCGGGATAGCTCATCGCTTCTGTGCCCGCTCAGTCTGCGAACGATCGTAGCAGAAGGTGGTATATGGAAGAAGGTCTATATATCGACCGGAAGTCCTTTGTCCCCGGGAGGTTCGATCCGTGGAGACGGCGTTAGAGTGTCCGTCGTGCGATGGCTCGAGTGTGTTCCCAACGTCAGCGAGGGTCGCGATGCAGAGGTCCTTCGCACCTTGCGCAGGTCTCTTTCGACGGCGGCCGGAACGAGGCTGCTCGATGCTTCGAGCGATCCCGACCATCACCGATCGGTACTGACGCTGATCGGGACGTCCGAGGCCCTGGTCGGGGCGATGACGGGTCTCTGCCGAACCGCCTTCGAGCTTGTCGATCTGCGGCACCACGACGGCGTCCATCCCCGGCTCGGATCCGTGGACGTGGTGCCCTTCGTGCCGCTCGCCGGCGCCGACATGCAGGATGCGATCGAGGCCGCCTGGAGCCTCGGTGAGAAGTTGGTCCAGAGATGGGGCATACCGATCTTCTTCTACGGCCGGGCGGCTCTTCCGGGCTCTGCTTCGGTTCCCGCCGATCTGCGGCGTTTCGGCCTGGCGGGACTCTCGGAGCGACTTCGAAGAGGTGACCTGGCGGCCGATCTCGGAGGCCCTGAGGTCGATCCCTCGAGAGGGGTGATCATGATTGGAGCGAGACCGGCCCTGATCGCCTACAACGTCGTTCTCGACACCGACCGGCTGGAAGTCGCGACGACGATCGCCGGACGAGTCCGGGCTTCGGGCGGCGGCTTGGCGGCCGTCCAGGCGCTGGGATTCGAGCTTCCTTCGAGGGGGCGGGTCCAGGTGAGTTGCAACCTGCTCGACTTCGAGACGACCGGCCTGGCCGAAGTCTTCGCCGAGATCGCGCTCGCAGCGGAAAGCCTCGGGTGCCGAGTTCTCGAAGGCGAGATCGTCGGGATGATGCCCCGTGCGGCCGTAGCCGGCCTCCGTGCCGAGGAGATCGGAGTCTCCAGGATCGATCCCGCCTGGCTGATCGAGAACTTCCTGCCGGGCGGGGCCTAGCGAACGCCCGTCAGGACACTTCAGTCGTCGTCGGGGGGTGCGGAGCCTCGTGCGGCGTCGATCGCGGCGGCCAGCCGATGGGGGAGGCCGTCGAAACTTCCCGACGACATGGTGACGATCACGTCACCGGGTCGCTGCTCCGCGATCAACCTGGTGAGCAACTCATCGGTATCGGCTGGGAGATCGACGGAAGTCCCGCAGTTCCGGAGGGTCTCGGCGAGTTCCGGGAGATCGAGTCGCTCCTCGTCGCTGAGTCGTCCGGCGTGAAAGATCGGCGCGATGAAGACGCGGTCGGCGGTCGGCAGGACCTCGAGGTAGGCCTTGCGAAAAGCGCGCCTGCCGGCCGTCAGGGAGCGCGGCTCGAAGACCGCGATCAGGCGCCGGGCCCCGTAGCGTTCCCTGAGCGCCTTGAGGCCGGCGTCGATCTCGCTTGGATGATGGGCGAAGTCGTCGACGATCGTCACCCCGCCGGATTCGCCGACCACCTGCAGCCGCCGGGCCACTCCGCGAAAGGCGCCGAGAGCCTCCGCGACACGTTGAGGGTCGATACCGTCGGCCTGGCTCGCCGCCCAGACGGCAAGAGCGTTGCGCAGGTTGTGCTCTCCCGGAACCTGGAGAGTGACTTCGGTCGGCCGGCCGGATCGGTCGGCAACGGTGAACCGCGTGCCTCGCTCGTCGGCCCGGACCTCGGTGGGCCGAAGGTCGTTGAAGCTCGAGAAACCGTAGAGGACCACGTCGCAGGGTGCTTCGGAGGCCAGGGCCCGGACCTCTGCTGTGTCGCCGTCGGCGATCAACAATCCGTCTGCCGGCATCGCGGCGATCAGCTTTCTGAAGGCCTCCCGGAACGATTCGGCGTCGGGGTAGAGGTCGACGTGGTCGTGTTCCACGCCCGTGACGATCAGGGTCTGGGGACGGTAGTGCAGGAACTTCGGTCCGCGGTCGAAGTAGGCGGCGTTGTACTCGTCGCCCTCGAGGATGAAGCGCTCCCCTCGACCGCGTTCGAAGCTGGTCTCGAAGTCCAGCGGCAGGCCTCCGACCAGATAGCCGGGGTCGAGACCGCATCGCTGGTAGACGAAGGCCGCGATCGCCGTCGTCGTGGTCTTGCCGTGGGTCCCGGTGACGACCAGAGGCTTTCGGTCGTGGAGGAAGAAGCGCCACAGCGCCTGCGGCATCGAGATCCGTTCGAGGCCCCGCCTCTCCGTTTCGACGGCTTCGGGATTCTGTCTCGGCACCGCGTTGCCGACGATCACCAGGTCGGGCTCAGGGTCGAGGTGGCCCGCCTCGAAGCCCACCAGGGGTTCGATGCCCTCTCTCTCCAGGAGGGTGCTCATCGGTGGATAAAGCGGTCCATCCGATCCTCTCACCTGGTAGCCTTCGCGCTTCAGGAGGCAGGCCAGGGGCGCGACTCCCGTTCCGCCGATGGCAATGCAGTGAATGGTCGTCTTCTCACCCATCTCGTCTCGACGCCTGGTTCCGTTGGTCGTGCTGCTGTTCGTGGTTGCCGTACTCTCGGCCGCCGCATTGATGGCACAACCCGAGTCGGAAGACAAGGGACCCCGGGCGGTCGTCGGCCGGCCGATCCATGATTTCGGAGTCCTCGAGCGGGGCGACCGACCGACGCACGAGTTCGTCGTAGCCAACACCGGCGAGGCAACACTGGAACTCTTCGATGCTCGATCCTCGTGTGGCTGCACGGTGATCGACTTCGATGAGGAGATCGCACCGGGGCAGTCGGGTGTCGTGAAGATCGCGGTGGAGACCGAGGAGCAGGCCGGGGCGTTCGCGGTCAACGTCGGTCTCCTGACCAACGACCCATCCAACCCTCGCATCAACCTGACCCTGAAGGCCGATCTCGCCGATCGAATCCGAATCGAACCGGGTTACGTGCGGTTCATCGCTTCGGAGGGGTTCCGTGAGCCGATGGTTTCGAAGCAGAGAATCTACGCCGCCGACGGCAATCCCCTGCGAACGATCCGCGCGGTCTCGTCGTACCCGTTCGTGAGCGCGACGGTTCGCGACGCGGTCGGCGACGAACGCTTGCCGAGCGGGCCCGATGCCCAGTGGATCCTGGAGGTCGCCCTGCTTCCTTCGGCGCCGCTCGGAACCATGAACGGCGAGATCGTCCTCGAGTTCGATCATCCGCGCAGGAAGACCTCGAAGCTGCCCGTCTTCGGCGCCGTTCAGCCGGTCCTGATCTCGGTGCCCGAGATCCTGGAACTCGGCGAAGTGTCGATCGAAGAGGGTCTACGGGGAAGCTTCAGGGTCGACAACACCGGCGCGGATCCGGTTCAGCTCGTTTCGGTCGAGTCGACGGTGCCGGGACTCGAGTTGGAGATCGACCGGGAGTCGGGGGAGGAAGGCTTCCGGTGGTACATCGTGGTCGGCTTCGCACCCGATATGCGCAAGGGGCTGATCGAAGGGATGGTGCGAATTCACAGCACCAGCGAACGTCGTCCCGTACTCGAAGTTGCCGTTCGCGGCAGCGTTCGCTAGCTCGGCTCGCCGCCCGGCCTGCCCCACAGCGCCCCTTCGTCCTTCGGCTGGGCCGGCTGGCGATCGGACTTCGACTCCAGTTCACGGATGTCGTCGAGAATCGAGGCCAGAACGTCGCGCTGGACGCGGCCGAGTTCTTCGATCCCGGCGAGTCCGAGGTCGAGCAGGTGGTCGAGTTCGCGGCGATCGAAGCTCCGTTCCTCGCCGGTCCCCTGGACTTCGACGATCTTGCCGGCGCCCGTCGCCACCAGGTTGATGTCGACCTCGGCGCCCGAGTCTTCGACGTAGTCGAGATCGAGACACGGCAGACCGTCGACGATGCCCATCGAGATCGCAGCCACCGAGTCCTGCATCGGGAAGCGCTTGATGTCCCCGGTCAGCAGCAGCTTCGAGAAGGCCTGTACGGCCGCAACGTAGGCGCCGGTGATCGATGCCGTTCGCGTTCCTCCGTCAGCCTGCAGGACGTCGCAGTCGAGGGTGATCGTGACCCCCGTCATCGCCGTGAGGTCGACGACCGAGCGCAGGGAGCGGCCGATGAGCCGCTGGATCTCCGACGTTCTGCCCGAAGGCCGGCCCCTCGATACCTCCCGCTGTGAGCGCGTGTGGGTGGCGCGCGGCAGCATCGAGTACTCGGCAGTCAGCCACCCCTTGTTGGAGCGCTCGAGGAACCGAGGTACCCGGTTCTCCGCCGACGCTGCGACGAGAACGCGGGTGTCTCCCATCTCGATCAGGGCCGAGCCCTCGGCGAACTTGAGAATGCCGGTCTGGATGTTGACGGAGCGCATTCGGTCGGCGGCGCGACCGTCGTGGCGGGTTGCGGTTTCGTTCATGGAGGATCTCCGGCGAGTTCAGCGAGTCGGGTCGGACAGGGGGAGGAGGGGGTGCGCGGTATCGACGTGGCCGCCGAAGGTCTGGGGTTGGCGGCCGTTCCACAGGATGACCACGCTGTCCACCGAACTCACGTTGCGGGTCAGCGAGTTGACGATGCTGTAGACCGCGAGGTACTCGTCGTGAGAACCCGAGGGGGGTGGAGTGGGGTGGCTCGAGGACACGAAGTCGATGTAGATGCGGCCGCCTGCCTCGATCACGACATTGCCGACCTCGAGGTCGACGGGCAGCCCCGAATAGTGCCTTTCGGACGTCGGCCCCTGGATCAGCTGCCGGAGGACCGAGCGAGCCAGTTCCGTGGAGTCGTCGGTCACGGGAACGTCCCGGATCTCAGCGCCCAGGACACCCGAGGTTCTCGGGAAGAAGATCTCGATCTGTTGCATTGGACCGGTGATCGGGATCGCGTCGGGTTCGACGACGACTTCATCCGGGCTCGACGTTGCCTCCTCTGTTCCTCCGCACGCCAGCAGAACGAGCAGGAGGCCGAGGACGACCGCGTAGCGGCCGATCGAGAGGTCGATCGACCGTCTCATCCGCGGCCTTCGGATCGGGCGTCGACCTCGGCGTAGAAGCGTTGCAGCGCGCGAACGACCGAATCCAGGAGTTGGATTCGATAGGCGGGGTCGAGGAGTCGCTTTTCTTCATCCGGGTTGCTGATGAAGCCGAGCTCCAGCAGGACCGCCGGCATGGTTGCGCCCATCAAGACCGTGAACGGCGCCTGACGAACGCCGCGATCGCGCAGGTCGAGGGCCTCATTGAGTTCCTGTTGGATCAGACCCGCGAGACGCTGACTGGCAGCCAGGTGTGAGGACTGTGCCAGGTCCCACAGGAGGAGCTGGAGGCCGAGATCCTCTTCTTCGCTGGCCTCGTTCGGGTCGGAGGATGCCGACGTCTCGCCGGCTGCTTCGATGGGGAGGTTCTCGTGGCTGGCCAGAGCCTCGGCGCGGTCGTCGCTGGCCTGCAGGCTGAGAAAGTAGGTCTCCGCGCCGTTGGCTCGACTGCCGCGTGAAGAGTTGAGATGGAGCGAGATGAAGAGTTCCGCTTTCTGCTGATTGGCCAGCGCGGTTCGGCTCTCGAGCGGCAGCTCCACGTCCTCGTCTCGGGTCAGGACGACCTCGACGGGAAGCGCCAGTTCGATGCGTCGCGCCAGTTCGCGCGCCAGTTCCAGGGTCAGGGTCTTTTCCTGGGTTCCCGCCGCTCCGATCGCTCCGCTCTCGCCGCCGCCGTGGCCGGGGTCGAGAACGATGATCCTGGACTGCGGTTCGCGAGCGCGCGAGAGTCCGCTGTTGGTCGGCAGGGTCCGCGACGCGAGTGAAACGTCGAAGACCAGGCGCAGGCCGTCTTCACCGAAACGGCCGCGTCGCAACTCGTAGGGCTCGGCAGCCACGGCTCCGGGTTCGAGAACCAGGCGGACGCGGTCGGTGCGGACCAGGATGTCGCGGACCAGTGAGCGGCGGTCCTTGCGAGGCCGCTCGATCAGTCGGGGGTGATGGCCCCTGAGGAGGACATCGACGGTGTTGCCCTCGGTGTCGACGGAGTAGGTGGGGCGAGTGGAGAAGTCCAGCACCACGGTCGAGGTCCCCTGGATGTCGACGGCTTCGACCGCCAGGGAGATGTCTGGAGTCGCCCGGCGCTCGGCGAAGAGCAGTCGCCTTTCGTCGTCCCATGCGAAGGCCACCCCCAGGCTCTCTCCCCACGTCTTCTGCAGGAAGTCGAGCGGCACCATGAGTCCGTCGAGGGAGTTCACCGGACGTCGAGAGAGGGGGACGATCCTGCGGTCCAGGGTGATCACCGAGGATGTGGTTCCGGCCACCACTTCGTGGTTCGCGAGCAGGAATCGGTGACTCTCCTCGAGAGGCCCGACGTAGAGGCGCCCGCCGAAGGTGTCGACCAGGGCTGGAAGCGCGAAGAGGGGACCCGTGGCCGTCGAAGTGACGCCGATGGGCTCCAGCCTCGGCCCGATCTTGAGCGTCGCGTAGTACGAGACGGGTGGATACTTCGGCTCCTCCGTGTCTCTCTTCTGGGCGTCGAGGCCCGTCGTCGAGGGGAGGAGAAGAAGAACCCCGAGAAGGAGCCTGCTCACGTCGCTGAGGATAGCACCGGACCGCCTGCCCGACGGACCTTCAACCGTCGCCACGACCCCCGGTCAGTCGGCCGGCGACGGGCTCGGTTCGGCTGTGAAGCGCAGGGTTCGCCACTGCTGGTCGATGACGTAGGTCAGGGCCAGGTCTCCAGCGAGGAACGTGAACCTGTTGGCTGCGGCCAGAGCCTCGAGGTAGAGCTGTTCGGCGTCCATGATCGGTGGCGGGCAGGCTCGCCGAGTCGCCGCGATGGGGCCGATCTCCATGTCTCCGGGGCTCTCTCCGTCGCGGATCGAGCCGGTATAGCGGTTGCAACCGCTGCTGCCGGAGATCTGTCCGTCCTGGACGTGGAGGGTGATCGCCGGTTCGTTGGAAGCTGTTTCGTCCCAGCTGAAGTGGGTGAGCTGCCAGGAAATCCCCGCGAGGTCAGCCGTCGAGAGTCGTCCCTCCGGCGTCGGTTCGATCTCGGCCCATCCCGCTCCGGTCAGGTTCCATCGCCGGGTGATCTTCTCGCCGGGGCAGCACGCAGCGTCCTCGGGACCGGCCTGGACCAGTCGCAGCACGACGGTGCTTGCGTCGAGCTCGAAGGAGCGGATCTGGACACGGTCACCCACCAGGGTGCTCGCCTTCTCGATCGCCGATCCGGCACGCATGGACGAAGGCGACGAGGTGGAGGTTGTTGCCGGTTCCTCCGGAGGTCTGCGAAACGATGGAGACGGCCTCCTGCAGGCCGTCGCCGTCGAGATCGCCGGAAAGGGGGTCGAGGTCGAGGAGGTTCAAGGCAGGCCGTGAGGCGCCGCCCTCGACGTAGGGTGGCCCCTCCCACGCACCGTCGACGAGTTCGACCTCCTGGTCGAAGCCGATGAGTCGGGCCGTTCGGAGTTCCTCGATGCCCGGGACCTGTGAACGAGTCGTCTCGTCGTCGGGGAGTTGGAGGGCCCGGAGGGTGATGAGCCGCATCCCGAGGCGATCGTGGCAACCAGCCCGGCGAAGAAGATGACCCGTGCCGGCCGCTTGCCGAGACGCGGGGTCATGGGGTGATGTGATCGCATCCGCATTCAGGCGATGAGGGTCGCCAGTCTAGCATCGGCCGACCGTCGGTGAGCCGGATCGTCGGCTTGGCCGTTGCAGCCCGGTCCACCCGGGAATCGGGTTGACCCGGAGCGCTCGCGCAGGAATAGTCGCGGTGTGAACCGGGTGCTTCCAGAGGCGTTGTTGGATCGGCTCCGCAGGATGTCGTGTGTCCTTGCCGGGGTCCTTTCCCTGGGAGTGGGCCTGCTGGCCTGCTCCGGTGAAGAGGCCGATCGCGAGCCGCAGGAGTCCACCCCCCTCGACTGGGTTCGCATCCACGATCCCGACCGGGCGTGGACCGGCTACACGCTGACCCTGTTCCATCATCGGGTTCCGACCCTGATCGACATGAACGGCCGGATCGTTCATTCGTGGCCCGAGGCCCGGGTCAAGTCGAGGGTTCGCCTGCTGGAGAACGGCAACCTTCTGGGCATCGCCCTCGGGCGCAGCGTGGTGGAGTACGACTGGGAGGGCAGGGAGGTGTGGCGTCACGACTTCGAACGCGAGGTCCCCCACCACGACGTGCTGCGGCTGGCGAACGGCAATACCCTGGTGGTGGTCCTGCCCGACGATCAGCCGATGGATGTCCTGCGAGAGCTCGACGGGCGGGGCAACACGATCTGGGAATGGCGCTCCGGAGAGCACCTGCAGGAGTTCGTCGACAGTGCGTTCACCGTGACCGAGGGCGACATCACTCACATCAACTCCTTCCAGGAGTTGCCCCCGAACCCTCTCTTCGAAGGCGGCGATTCGCGTTTTGCGCCCGGCAACCTCCTCGTCAGTGCCCGCAATCTCGATCTGATCTTCGTGATCGATCGCGTTTCCTCCAAGGTGGTGTGGAGCTACCGGGGAGAACTCGATCTCCAGCATGAGGCGCTGATGAAGGGCGCCGATCTTCCCCGGCCGGGCAACATCCTGGTATTCGACAACGGCAAGCGAAGCCGGCGCACCTGGCGACGGTCCCGGGTCATCGAGATCGATCCGCAGAGCGCCGAGATCGTGTGGAGCTACTCGAGTGACGATTTCTTCTCCCAGACCGGAGGCGTTCAGCAGCCCCTTCCCAACGGCAACGTGATGATCGCGTCGAGTGTCGGTGGGCGGATCTTCGAGGTCGACCACGGCGGCGAGATCGTCTGGCAGTGGACGCCGCCCTTCGAGCCGACCCGTCCGGCGAGACTGGCGCGCGACCACTGTCCACAGCTGGCGGCTCTCGAACTCCTGCCCCCGACTCGGGTGCAGATGCCGGCAGGGGAACGCTACGTCGATCGCGATCTCTACCGCTTCGTCTACCGTGGCGGAATCCGCCGCCGGCCGGTGGCCGGGCAGCAGCGTCGACTCCTGCGGCGCAACGATCGCTGTGTGGAGATGATGCTGCCGATCGCCGCAACGGCGCGGCTCGAGTTCGGCATCGATGGGCAGGCGGCTGAACGAGCGCAGGCCCCGCAGCAGGCGCGGTTCGTTCTCTCGGCTACGGAGGGCTCCGCGGCGAACGTGCTCTTCGATCGCAGCGTTTCCACCACGAGCTCGTCCTGGAACGTCGCCGAGGTCGATCTGGATGAGTTCGCGACCCGCCGCATCGACGTCTGCGTGGAGGTTCGCGACGGCGATCGGCGACTGACGGACACCGAGTCGTGGGCGATGTGGGCGAGCCCCTTCGTTTCCGGTGAGATCGAGGAGGAAGGGTCGGAGGGCGACGGCGATGCGGACTCTGCCGAGGACGGCGACGGGGATGCCGTCGACGACGAGGAACTCGAGGTCCGACGTCGGCTTCTCGAGACGCACGGGTACGTGAACTGACTTCGAGCGGGCGGTGCCGGGTCGTCACCCGGCGGGTTCGGAGTTCCCCTCATCGGGAGTTACACTCGGATCTCATGAAGGATCTCGGTGCGAGTGTGGGTGCGGCGTTGCTGTTGCTCCTGCTCGCCTGTTCGACGCCTTCACCGGAAGAGGCAGGAAGATCGAACGGCTCCACCGCCGGTGGACCCGGAGCGGGCCGGGTAGAAGGGGCGGCCGAGATCGACCTGCTCGCTTCCATCGGCGAAGAGGGTTTTGTCGATCGTCGCCAGGTCTGGCAGGACGGCTTCGACGACATGGTCGAACGCAGGGTGGTGCGGGTGGCCGTGACCGCCAGCCGGACGATGTTCTTCATCGATGGCGGCAGGCAGCGAGGCATGGTCGCTGAAGCCTTGCAGGAGTTCGAGAAGTTCCTGAACAAGGAGTTGAAGCTGCCTCGGAGTCGTCCGCTGTCGGTCCTGGCGGTACCGGTTTCTCGCGATCGACTGATTTCCTCGCTGGTCGAAGGGCGGGCCGATCTGGCGGCCGCTTCCCTCACCATCACGCCGGAGCGACTCGAGCAGGTGGACTTCTCGGAAGCCGCGGCCAGGGACGTGAAGGAGGTCGTCGTGACGGGACCAAGATCGCCTCGGATCACCGGCCTCGCCGATCTCGCCGGTCAGTCGGTGATGGTCCGGCGCTCGAGCAGCTACTGGGAGAGCTTGCAGGATGTCAGCGATCGGCTGGTGGAAAGAGGCCTCGAGCCGATCGATCTCGAGCCGGTGAGCGAGATCCTGGAGGACGAGGACCTGCTGCACATGGTCGAAGCCGGTCTGATTCCGATCACCGTCGTCGACGACTTCCAGGCTGAATTGTGGACCCAGGTCCTCGACGATCTGATCGTGCACTCGGACTATCCGGTGGCCGTAGGTGGTGACGTCGCCTGGGCCATCCGGCCTACGGCAACCGGCTTGAAGGAGGTCGTCGATCGATTCGTGGCGGGCCATGGCCAGGGCACCCTGTTCGGAAACGTGCTGATCAATCGATACCTGAAGGACGCGGAATACCTGTCCGACATTCAGGAGACCGAATCGAGGAAGCGATTCGATTCGGTGCTCCCGATCTTTCGTGAGTACGCCGGCCGCTACGGCTTCGACTATCTGATGGTGACCGCCCAGGGCTATCAGGAGTCGCGCCTGGATCAGAGTCTGAAGAGTCGTGCCGGTGCCATCGGCATCATGCAGTTGCTGCCATCGACGGCCCGCGATCCGGCGGTCGGGATCGAGGACATCGATCGGATCGAGAACAACATCCACGCCGGGGTGAGGTACCTTCGGCATCTGGCGGATACCTACTTCAACGAAGCCGAGATCAGCGACGAAGATCGAGTGCTGTTCTCCTTCGCGGGCTACAACGCCGGACCGACCCGAATCCGCCAAATGCGCGTGAGGGCCTCGGACATGGGGCTCGATCCCAACGTGTGGTTCGGCAACGTCGAGATCGCGACGGCCGATGCCGTCGGCCGCGAGCCTGTCGACTATGTGCGCCAGATCTTCAAGTACTACGTGTCGTACCGGTTGATCCTGGACCAGGAAGGCGAGCGGGAGAGGCTTCGGTCGGAGAACAGAGGCTGAACTCCGACCTCAAGGTCGAAGGTCGGGTCGATCGAGGAGCTACCTAGGGAGTGGAGACCGGAGGGTAGGCTCTCACCACGGAGGTGACGGCCTTTTCGATCTTCTTCCAGACCTTCGATCCCTTCTCGTTGCCGCCGGCGAGAAAGGTCTGGCCGCCACCCCAGAAGATGTCGTCGGATCCGGGCTGCTTCATCATCAGGATGACGACCCCGTGGTCCTGCGATCGGCTGCCCTTGTAGGGAACGTAGGTGACCCACACCACCTTGTCGGTGGAACCGGCGCTGAAGCCGCCCCAGATGTCGTAGGTGTCGTTGACGGCGCCGTCCCAGGTGATCAGGAAGTCGGGGTCCTTCGAGGTGTAGCGGTAGCCGAGGGCGTCGAGTTCCTCGCGCAGAAGCACCTTGAGACGGGCGGCGATCTCGAGGTAGAGGTCGTCCTGCTTGTTGATGTTCTTCTGTTCGGCGAAACCGAAGGTGCGGAACGCCCCCAGGTCGGTCTTTTCGTCCCAGGTGATCCTGGGGGCGCCCTTCTTCTGGGCGTCGGCCGGGCCGATGAACAGGAACACGGAGGCGAGCGCGAGAAGGATTCGTGTCTTCATGAGGGAGTCGACTCTTCTGCGAACGGCCGCCAGAGCGGATGGGATGTCGTCGTAGATCTCGAAGACCGTGTCGAGCTTGCTGAGCGCCAGGATCCGGAAGAAGGCTCCCTTCACATTGGCCATCTTGACCTGGCCACCGGCCTTCTCGAGGACCGAGCGCAAGCGCAGGAGGATGGCGATGCCCCACGAAGAGATGTAGGTCAGGCGAGAGCAGTCGATCACCAGTTTGCGAGAGCCGGCAGTGACGAACTCCTCGAGTTCTGTGACGAAGGCCTCGGAGGTGTTGCGCGTGAGGCCACCGTCGGCGGCGAGGATCAGCACATCGCTGGCGGTCTCGTGGGGGTAGATCTCCATCGGCTCTGCTCCTGCTGGTTCGATCGGACAGTTCGAAGTCGCATCTTATCCGTCCGCGTCGGCCAGCGGGGGGAGTCGGCGAGGGATGTCTGAAGTCGTTGAAAATACCAGCCGAACTGCCGCACCAAGCGTATGATTCTCATAGGAGCGGCCCTCGTGGGGGGGGCCGCCCACGGGGATCGGCCACCGTGCCGCTACCCTGGAACAACGGAATCCCAAACAGGAGAAATTTCATGAAATCGTACAGGTCCATTCTTCTCTTCCTGGCCATCTTGTTGGTGCCGGGGCTCGCAGCAGCCGAGTTCTCCATCTTCGGTGCGTACATGGAACCCGAGGACTACGACGCCGGCTACGGTATCGGCGCTCGATTCGCCTTCGGTGGCAAGGTCCAGTTCGAGGCCACGGGCACCTACTTCACCTCGTTCGATCAGGACATCCTGGGCATTGATATCGACTCCGAACTCGACGTGATCCCGGTCGATCTCGGTGTGCGCTTCAACCCTGGCAAGGGCACGTTCTACGTGGCCGGCGGAGCGACCTACTACTTCCTCGATCACGGCGTCTTCGGAAATCTCGACGACGAGTACGGCTTCTACGTGACCCTGGGAGGTCAGTTCCAGAACGGGCTCTTCATCGAGGTGACCTATCGCGATGTCGACGGTACGGTCCAGACCAGCGGCATCGGCGATACTGAGTTCGGTGACATGGTTCCCGTCGACCTGAGTGGCTTCGGGGCCAACATCGGCTTCCGATTCGGCGGCGGCAAGAGCTAGCTCGTCGATCGCTCGAATCATCAGGAGCGCCGGATCCCTTGCAGAAGGGGCCGGCGCTTTCCTTTTGCGACCCTCTTTCTCCCGAAGGCTACCGGCTCGTTCCCGCTCGCATCCGTTGCCACGACTGGCCAAAGCGAGTTGGACGAGAGAGAATCAGCTGAAGGCTGGTTTCATCGAACTCCGCCCCTTGAGTTGAAGCGAAGGAAGGTCACCCATGCGTACAACAAGAATCGCCCTCGGTCTCGTCATCCTGATCCTCGTTCCGGGTCTGGCTGCTGCCGACTTCAGCATCTTCGGGAGCTACATCGGCAGCGAGTCCTTCGACTCGAACTATGGAGGTGGCGTCCGCTTCTCGCTCGGAAACCGGATCCAGTTCCAGGCTACCGGCACGTACTACGACACGTTCGAGAGGTCGAGTCCGACCGTGATGGTCGAAGCTCTACCGATCGATGTCGGAGTCCGCTTCAATCTCGGCCAGGGTCCGCTCTATAGCGGCTTCGGAGTCTCCTACTACCTGCTCGATTCGAAGATCGGCAGTCTCGACGACGAGTATGGCTACTACCTGACCTTCGGCTTCCAGCTCAAGAACGGTCTCTTCGTCGAGACCCTCTGGCGCGATGTCGACGGCACGATCGACGGTACCGACGCGACCCGCGGCTTCACGCCCGTCGATCTCGAGGGCTGGACGGTCAATCTCGGCTATTGCTGGGGCTGTCGACGCTGACGTTTGGCTGGGCGGGGCTCGGCGGGGTCTGCGACGCTCCCGAGTTGACGGCCTGGGAGCGGTCGGAGAGGTAGTCGAGGGCGATCGCCAGGCCCTTGCGATTCGGCATGTCGGCGAACATGACGCCGATGGCGACCAGTGCCAGGACGCCGCGCGCCAACCAGGGCTGGGGCGGATGCGTCATCAGAACGAGGAAGGCGAAGGCGGCAGTCTGCACGGCGGTTGTCAGGTACATGACTCCGGCGTGGTCCGACGTCGAGTCGGGGATGGAGAGATCGCATGTCGCACACCGGGAGCGAAGGCGGTAGAAGCCCTCGAAGAGTCGGCCTTCGCCGCAGCGCGGGCACCGTTTTCGGAGCCCGCGTCTGAGGGCACTCCCGGCGGTTGGGACGTCTGAAGCGGACATCGGAGGAATTGTAGGTCGATTCGAACGGCTCGATCCGTCCGTCGTAGACTCCCTGCGTCGAGATGCGATTGAGCTACGCCAGTGACGATGACCCGACGCCGCGTCGCCTGGTGGTGAGGACGATCGAGCGCCTGACCGGTTCGGAGAGGATCCAGCAGGTCTACGACGACCTGCCGGACCTGCCCGCCCATGAACTCTGGGCAGCGGCGCTCGATCTGCTGGCGATCCGGGTGCGAACCGTGGGGGTCGATCTCGGGGCGCTACCGCGAGAGGGTCCGATGGTGCTCCTCGCGAATCACCCCTTCGGGATCGTTGACGGACTCGCCCTGTGTTCGATCGCTGCCCGTGTCCGACCGGACTTCCGGGCCCTGGCTCACAGCATCCTCTGTCAGGACGATCGGGTGAGCGACAACCTCCTGCCGGTCGACTTCTCGGAAACACGAGAGGCGATGCAAACGAATATCGAGACACGAAGACAGGCACTGACCACTCTGGCTGGAGGGGGAGCGATCGTGATGTTTCCGGCCGGAGCCGTTTCGACCGCTCCGTCCGGCCTCGGTCGGGCCGAGGATGGAGAATGGAAGACCTTCGTTGCCAAGCTCGTCCGCTCCTCTCGGGCGACCGTCGTCCCGGTCTTCTTCGAAGGTCAGAACGCCCGCCTGTTCCACCTCGCCAGCCAGCTCAGCATGACTCTTCGACTGGCGCTGCTGATGCGGGAAGTCAGCCGGCGGCGCGATTCAGAGATCATCGTGCGAATCGGAGAGCCCCTCTCGTACGAGAGCCTGTCGTCGATCGAGGGCCGCGAGGCGCTGACCCGCCATCTGCGCTCTGCCGTGATGGCGCTGGGAATGGAGAAGGTCGCATGATTCGGACCTTCCAGAGAAGGTGGCGGGCAGGCAGTTGAGATCCAGGCGCATCGCCGACTCGAGCGACGCCCCGGCCTTCGCCGGTGTCGTTGGGGTCATCCTGGTCGGGCTCGCCTGGCTGGCGGGTCTGTCGGGCTGCGGTCCAGGCGATCGAGCGGGGAGGCAGGTGGACGCGGCGAGTTCCTCGCCGGACGCTTTGGGTCCCGCGAAGATCGATGTCCCCCAGCCTTCCCCTGAACTGCGATCGACAGTTCTGCTTTCCGGCCTGTTCGTACCTTCCGAACTCCGCTTCGCTCCGGACGGAACGCTCTTTATTCTCGAGCGCGGACGGATCGAAGACGGCGGACAGATATCGGCGAACCTCCAGTCGACTCGACTCTCACGTCGGGCCGGCGAACCGTGATCGGAGGGATGCCTGAAACGTTCCTTCCATGTGGCCGACACTGGAGGGCGTCAACGGTGGAGCCCTGGGCTTCGCGCTGCACCCCGACTTCGAGTCCGAGCCCGCGATCTTCCTCTGCTATCACCGGCGGGTCGAGACGGAGGAAGGAGTCTCGTTCGAGAATCGGCTGGCTCGCTTCGGTCTCGACGGAGATCGGTTGGAGGGAGAGAGGGTCTTGATCGACGGGGCTCCGGGCGGTGATTCCCACAACGGCTGCAGGGTCGTGGTCGGGCCGGACCGGCGGCTGTACTTCTCGACGGGCGACGGCAACAAGATGTGGTTGGCGAGGGATTGAGGCTCCCTCGCCGGCAGGATCCTGCGCCTGAATCTCGACGGGAGTGTGCCGTCCGACAACCCGTTTCCGGGCTCTCCCATCTACTCGTTCGGTCATCGCAATCCACAGGGGCTCGGATTCCACCCCGAGACCGGCGACCTGTGGGAAACCGAGCACGGCGGCCAGACCAATGACGAGCTCAATCGGATCGAAGCGGGAATGGACTACGGGTGGCCGCGCTGCCGCGGCATCGCCGGCCCCGGAGAGGTCTTCTTCCTGAGTCGCGGGAAGACGAAGGCTCCGACTCGGGCGAGGGTCGTACGAAGGAGTGCGGGCTCAAGTCCAAACTGTACCGGCCCGCCGAGAATGCGCTGACGGAGACCGACACGGTCGGGATCTCGGACCTCGTGGTCTATGAGGGAGACGCCTTCCCGCAGTGGCGGGGCGACCTCCTGATCACCTACCTCCGGGGTCGCCGTCTGGTTCGCATCCCCCTCGACGAGAAGGGGGAACCGGGGGCCGAGGACGTGCTGCTCGGCGGTGGCGACGAGTTCTTCGGTCGCTTTCGGGATGTCGCCGTCGGCCCCGACGGGCTGGTGTACGTACTCACGAATCCCACCCGCGAAGAGATCGAACCGCGCACCGGACTGCTGGTGAAGATCGAGCCTGGCTAGCTCGACCGGCAGTCGCTCGTCGATGGTTCGCAGGACCCGCTCAGGGTTCGAGAACGGCCCTACATCCACCGGGCTGTCCCTGTTCGCCGAGAGTCTTCTCGATGTTGCGAAGCGACCGGTCGAGGTAGGCCGAGTAACCCTCCGGATCGACGAAGGCGTCGGCCCTACCGCTGCGCAGCGCCTTGGCCTTGGCAGGCAGATCGATGAACTGGCCGTGCGAGGCGAGGAAGATGTCGGGTTCGAGGGAACGGAGGTGTGCGACGCTCGCACAGAAATCTCTGGCGATGCCCGGGTAGGAGGCGTCCGGCCCGACGAGTTGGTAGCCCTCGAGGGCCGTGAGACTGCAGATCGAAACCCACTCATAGGCAACGCCTTCGATCGTCGTGGTTCCGCTCCACGAAGTACAGCCGCGCGTGTGCCCCGGTGTGAGATGAGCCGTGAGGGTGACCTCTCCCAGAGTGACCTCGTCGAGGTGTTCGAGCGTGCCGTCGGGTGCCGCCGGCGGGTAGGCGAGTCGATCGCCGAAGAAGAAGTCCCCCTTGCCGCCGTTGGCGATCAGTGCGGCGTCGGCCGAGCTGAGCAGGAGGCGGGCGCCCGTGACGGCCTGCATCGACGCCAGGCCGCCGGTGTGGTCGAAATGACCGTGGCTGGCGAGCTGGATCTCGATGTCGGCCGGGTCGAAGCCGAGTTCGACGATGTTGCCGCGCACCAGGTCGACGTTCTCCTCCATCGGAACGTCGATCAGGATGTGGCCTTCCGAGGTCGCGATCAGGTAGGCGGCCAGGTCTTCCGATCCGACGTAGTAGAGGTTGTCGCCGATCTGGAACGGTTCGATCGCAGCCGTCCACGACGGCGGCATCTGGCCCCAGAGGGGCAGCCATGCGGGAAGGCCGGTGAAGAGCAGCACGGCGAGGACTCGAAGGCCGGCGATTCGCCGGCAGCAGGTCTGATTCGTCTCGGATCTCATCTTCACCTCGGGTTCGGCAGGGACGGTGGGTTCGGTTCCGACGAGATGGATTCAATCATGGGGCAGAGGGTCTGGCAGGCAGCGTGAAAGGCAGGCGGCGACGGCGACCTCGACCTTGAGGATCCGCTCCCCGAGGCTGGCCGTCCGCACCCCGACCGCCTCGAGCGCTTCGATCTCATCGTTCAGGAATCCGCCTTCCGGGCCGACCACCAGCGTTGCCGGGAGAGGTACCCTGCGGGGGAAGGGTTCGGGAGCCGAGGACTCCGCCAGGATGGCCGGTCGTTCCTGCACCCTGACCGCCAGTTCACGCGAGACGAAGTCCCCGAAGTGGTGGCGAAGCTCGAGTTCGGGCGGCGTCGTCGACCCGGCCTGCTCGAGTCCGAGATGGAGGTGGCGTTGGAGGGCTGCCGGCGCCATCAGGGAACTGCTCCAGTAGCTCTTCTCGACCCGGTGGGAGTGCATGAGGGTGAGTCGACGGACGCCGAACGTGGTGGCAGACTGCAGGATGCGCCCGAGGAACTTCGGGCGGGGCAGGGCGAGCACCAGGTCGAGGTCGAGGATCGCAGGCGGAGTCTGGTCCAGGACGACGCTCATCTCGAGTCGGTCGGTCGACAGCTGCAGGATCCGTCCGCGACCGCGTCTGCCGCGCAGCAGGCCGACGACCAGTTCGTCGCCTTCCTCCTTGCCGAGCACCCGTCGAACGTGGCGCACCCGCTCGTCGTCGATCCTCGCGATACGAGCGACGGCTTCGCCTGCCGCCTCGGGCGGTCGCGGTGGGTCGTCGAGGTCGTCGTCGGTGAGCAGGAGGAGGTTCACGGCCTGGGGCCGACTCTACTGTCTCTCCGCTTCAGTGAGTCCCGATGTCGGGTCGGGCGTAGTTCAGATTCCGAGCGCCCAGAGGATGGCGTCTTCCCAGGGGATCATGCGGCCGAAGTACATCACCACGATCCAGCTGAACAGCGACACGCCGGCGATCACCTTGGCGGCGGTCGGAGCATCGTCGCCGGGACCCAGCGCCTCGACCTTCTTCGACAGGTCGGTCAGGTAGAAGACGCCGACATTGATCCCGGCGATCAGCATGAAGAGCATCTTCATCTGGAAGGGCAGGTTGGTGAGCAGGACCAGCGGCGCCTTGAAGGAGTTGCCGCAGACGAAGACGATGCCGGTCAGCAGGCAGAGCACGAAGCCGAAGATTCCCCACGGGATGAGTTTGTGCAGGGGGCCGACCGGCACGCTCTTCATGAAGCCGAGCAGCCTCAGGTCGAAGACTCCGGTCACGCCCACCAGCAGCGCCAGGCCGACGAAGTGGACCATCTCGCAGATCGGCCAGAACCACGAGTACTCGATCACGAAGTCGGCGAGCCAGCCGATGTAGAGGAAGTCGGAGAGTGCCTGCAACATGATGGTTTCCTCCCTAGATCCCGAAGGTCTCGGCCAGCAGCAGAACGTAGGCGATGGCGCGTCCGAAGATGATGGCGCCCAGCCAGCAGACCAGCGACAGGGCTGCCAGGCGTGTTCCCACCGTGGAGACGATGCCGCTCTCGACAACGGCGGGGTCGTCGAGGACCTTCACCTTGATGACCCTCATGCAGACGACGGCGGCGGCGATCAGCGCCAGCTTCGTGATGAAGAGAGGGTTGGTCAGCATGGTCGACGCCGACACGGTGGTCAGAGCGATGCCCGACAGGGTGTTGACCCAGAAACCGATGTAGATCACCGGATAGAACTTCTCCAACGAGGAGAGGGGAAGCTCCTTGGCGGCGCCCAGGAGTCTCAGGGCGACCGCGGCGCTGGCTCCGACGACGAAACCGAGGCCGATCGTATGGAGGGCCAGCATGCCGGGATAGGCCCACAGCGAGACCGACTCGCGCACGAAGACGCCGAGCATGCTGTTCTCGATCCACAAGAAGAGTTCATTCATGAGCGGTCTTCCCTTCCGGCCTCCACGCGTCTGTCGACACCTGTCGTGGGCCCACTTTCAAGTCGATGTGTGAAGGCTAGACTCGGCGTCCCCCGAGATGCGCCCCTCTGCGGGGTGGTTTCGAGACCCACCCTAGGAGCGAGCGAGCTGCGGGCTCGGACTCGCGAGTCGGCCCGCTATGATCGTGGCCCATGGGGATCGAGGTCGGAGGGATCGTTCTGGGGCGAAGGCGTCTGCTGCAGCTCCTTCCGGTCCTCGCCTCCCTGCCGGCCGGCGCCCGATTGGCGCTCCAACAGGCGGCCGAGCCGGCCCGCGAACCCCGGCTGTCGTTCGTCGAGGTTCCCCTCCCGATCGAGAGGGGCAGGCTTTCCGACCCGGCGAGCTTTCGGGAGGGTGCTCTGGAAACCGCTGCGGAAGACTTCTTCGTCAAGACGCCGGCGCCGGCGCAAGTCCTGTCGCTCAGCGAGGAAGAAGCGCGCAGCTGGCCGGTTCGCTTCGACCCCGGTGCGGACGCCTCGGGTCATTTCCGTGACTTCGGGATTCCCGAACGCGACATCTCGGCGGGAGAGCTCGCCGATCGTTCGCGCGATCTCGGCGTCGAGGTCTGCGAGTGCGTCGACAACGACCGCTCGGTCGGCTTCGGCCGACTGGCTGCCGCCCGCTGGTCCGGGGTGCCCCTGCAGGAACTCTTCGAGGAGACGATGAGCAACCTGACCGGCGCCCAGCTGGTTTCGATCCGCGGCGTCGAGGCCACCTGGATCACCACCGTCGCCCAGGTGCGAGCGACCGGCGCGTTCCTGGCAACGGGAATCGGTGGACGTCGTCTGACCCCCGATCTCGGTGCCCCGGTTCGACTCGTGGTTCCCGGCTGGTACGGCTGCAGCTGGATCAAGTGGGTTCAGGGAGTCGAGATCGCGCCGAGCTGGCAGCGCTCGACCCCGTTCATGGAGCGCTTTGCCGAGGCGACCTTCCAGGAGCCGGCCGGCGATCGTCCGGTCGCCGACTTCGCCGCTCCCGAGATCGATCTCTCGGCGCTGCCGGTTCGAGTCAGTGGACCGGACTCCTCCGGAACCTACGAGATGCTGGGGGTGCGCTGGGGCGGGCGCGGCTCGCAGGGCGGGCTCGAGGTTCGACTGGTCTCCACCCGCGAAGCTCGGGGAGCCGGCGACGCCTCCTGGACGACCGTGTCGGAAGCCGTGACAGCCGAAGGAGCGACCCCCGGGAGGGCGCCGTCCGATCTGACAGCAGCGAGCCATCCCGCAAGGTCGACGCAGGCTTCCCCTGCGGGGGGCCTGCACCTATGGCGTCACTCGTTTCGGACGCCGCTGCGCGGTGACGTCCGCATCGAGCTGCGGGTCGCCGACGCCGGAGTCCAGAGCCGGCGGCTCGATCGTGGTGATTTCGATCGCCTCGTGAAGCTCTAGGCGGCTGCGCAAGGGCCCGCCGCCTCGACCGATCGAGTCCTGGCGGCGGATCGTGCCTGGCGCCGGATCGTGGCTAGAGCCGGATCGTGGCTACCGCCGGATCGTGACCTTGACGACCTTCACCGGCGTGACCGGTCGGTCGCCGGCGTCGGTGGGTGCCGACTCGATGGCCTTGATCACGTCCATGCCTTCGGTGATCCTGCCGAAGACGGGGTGGGCCGAGGCGCCCGGCCCGAACCAGTCGAGGTAGGCGTTGTGGACCGTGTTGATGAAGAACTGCGAGCCACCGCTGTTGGGGCGCCCGGTGTTGGCCATCGAGAGTGTTCCCGGTTCGTTGGAAAGCTTGTGCTCCTCGGGATGCTCGTCTGCGATGTTGCCGCCCGGAGGTCCGCCGGTTCCCGCCAGTCGGCTGTTCGGGTCCTTGCTGTGGGGGCAGCCGAACTGCAGCATGAAGTTGTTGATCACGCGGTGGAAGTGCAGTCCGTCGTAGAAGCCCGACTCGCACAGCCCGACGATGTGCTCGACGGTGGTGGGCATCTTGTCTTCGAACAGTTCGGCCTCGAAGGTGCCGGCGGAGGTTTCGAACGTGGCGATCGGATTGGTCATGACGTGTTCCTGTGGTGTGCCTGTGAGTAGATGACGTCGGTTCGATGTCGGCGGCACCCTACGACGGCGGCGACGGTGAGACAAGCGAGACGGAGTCCCGCCGACCCGAGTGGCACGGGTCGAGCCTGGTGTCGGAGCTCCTGGATCCCTGCCGTCGTCGCTCGCCGATGCCTTTGGCGGCAGCCCGACTGGCGCGCCGTCAGGGCTTCGGGGAGGCTGTCGTCCAGCGACTGCGATTCCCTGGGCACTCTGCGTCCAGGATCGAGGACTCTCGGCACCCTCGGGAGTGTCCGGCAGGTCCGGGTGAACCCTCGCGAGGATCGGTCGGATCGGTGCCAACGATCGGGTCGGCGAACCATCGTCATCGGGTTCGATCGTCATGGAAAGCGGGGCCCCGGCGTCCAGCCTGCTTCGGGAAGCTCGATTGCCTCCTGCGCAGATGCTCGAGGTGGATCATCTGGCGCTCGACGATCGATCGGGCGTCGAGCAGGCGCCTCTCGATGTGGAGGCGTTCCGGATCCGGAGCGTCGTCGGTGTCGTCGAGGTAGCCGAAGACGCCGTCGATGGCGTCGGTGGCCTCGTGCAATTCCTCGATGGCGAGGTCATAGCCTTCGGGTCCGAGGTGGTTCATGTCGTGGGCTCCTTGGGATGGGGCGTGTTGGGGATGCGGGACGGGGACGGGGTCGAGATGCGTTCGGCGCGAACGACGAAGCGAAGCGGCCCACCGGGGACCAGGGTGTCGAACGGGTAGCAGGTGACCAGGGTCAGTCGCTCACCAACCAGGGGGTCTTCCAGCGTCCACGTCTCCCGATGGTCGACCACCGAAGTGCTCTCGATCTGGTAGGTCCGAATCGGTTCGCCGGCGAGTTCGAGGTGGACGAGATCGCCGATCGCAGTGTCGCGCAGCACCCCGAAGTGAGTGTCGCGGTGACCGGCGATGGCGATCGTTCTTGCCGTCCGATGGAAGAGCCCCGGGCCGAAGGCCAGTGACTGGCCGCTGGCGCCGTCGAGGACTACGAGGGATCGCCGTCGTCCCTCGGGTCCTGGAATCTCGAGGCGTGCCACCGGCCAGGTGTCGGCGCTGCGCCAGGGGCGGTACCCCGTCGCTGAGGATCCTTCGCCGGGGGTGGGCGAAGCGGCGTCGACCGTGCGACGCCAGGCCTTGTCGAGGAGGCGCTGTGCCAGGAAGGCCTTGGCGGGGATCCAGGTGGCCTCGGCGACGGCTGTCAGGCCGGCGAGCGCCAGGACGACCACCAGGGCTGCGCGCAGGGAAGGAGTCTTCATCGTGGCACCCTCCTCAGGTCTCGCGCCGCATCAGGCGTGCGGCGAGCAGCAGGCTGACCAACCCCATGACCAGGAGGAAGGGTGACCCGGTACCGCCCTTCGGCAGGGTTCCGAAGACCTTCTCGGCCTGCCACCCCGCCGGCAGTCGGGCGGGGATGGCCCGGGTCTGGAGCCCGGCCTCGGGCGGCCGTGTCGGCAGTGGATCGACCGCGACCAGACTGGTGTAGCGGGTGACCAGGTGGTGGTTCAGGCCGAGTTCCACTACGGCGGGTCGGATGTCGGCCTCGGAGCGCCCTCGTGAGAGTTCACCCATGAGGTCGGCGATCTTCTGGCGCGCCCAGAGTCGATCGACGCCGTCGCGCCGGGCGCCTCGAACGATCGCCAGTCGGGTGCTCCAGGATTCCGTTCCGCGTCGGCCGGTCAGGAGCAGTTCGCCGCCTCCTTCGACGACCTGGGGGAGTCGGGCATTGAGGACGATGGGCTCGCCCGCGAAAAGGTCGGGGAGGGTGCTCGGCGTGACGTCGAACTCGGCGATCTGGGATTCCGACCAGCCGATCCAGCGGGCCTCGATGTCGACCAACGCAGGACTCTCGATCTTCACGAACAACTCTGCCATCCGGGTCTCGACCTCGGAGAGGTCCGAGATCGTGGTGAAGGTGCCGCGGCCGAACTCGGCGCTGCGGCTCATGAAGTAGTGATTCGGCGCGCTGCCGATCCCGACCGTGAACAGTCGTCGCTCTCCGAGTCGGGTCTGGATCGACCGGAAGATCTCTTCTTCGTTGCCGACGCTGCCGTCGGTGATGAAGACGATCTGCCTCAGCATCCCTTCGCGAACGGCCCTGCCGCCGTTTCTGTCGGGGAGGGATAGCGCGAGATCGAGCGCGGCGAGGATGTTGGTGCCGCCGTCGGCTGCGAGGCCGTGGACGAAGCGCCGGGCCGCGAGGACGTTCTCAGGGATGCCGGGAGACGGACTGCCGAACGCCGCCCGGGCGTCGTCGTCGAACTCGACGACGTCGAACGTGTCGGAGGGGTGCAGCCGTTCGAGGGCCAGGTCGAGCGCCTTCTTCGCCTGGACGATCGACGTTCCTCCCATCGAGCCCGAGGTGTCGATCACGAACACGACTTCACGAGGTGCGCGGATCCCTCCCCGAGCCGGCTCGCCCTGAGGCGGCACCACCATCAGGTGGGCGTAGGTATTGTCGCGGAAGTCGTGGGTGTAGAGCGCTGCCTGGGGGGCGTCGTCGCCCTGCGGCCGCCATTCGAGGACGAAGTCGCGGTTGGCGGCGACCTGCCCCGCCGCCAGGCTCACTTCGTAGGCCGTGTCGGTTTCGTCGACCCGGATCGAGTGGGAGGGACTGGCGATGTCCTCGAGAGTCAGAGCGCGGTCGATGGACACCCGCAGCCGGACGGGATTGGGCCCTTCCTTGGAACGGGACGGACCGGGAAGGTCGGCGAAGCCGATGTCCCTGGAGCCGACGTCCGTGGGAGCCGTGCCGAGTTCGGCGGCCGTGAGAATGACCTGGGGAGTGATGCGCCGGGCGTCGGGTACCTGGTTCGTGTTGGCGGCCCAGCCGGAGCCCTCGAAGCCGTGGACGGTCTCGGTGCCGGGGATGAAGCGAGGTGCCACCACCATCGGGAAGCGCAGCGAGATGCGACCGCTGTCGTAGCGCAGGTCCTCCTGGTACTCGATCGTCACCACGATCGTCTCGCCCGGGCCGATGTTGGCGACGGCGTTGGTGAAGATGTTGGGCCGTTCCTGGGAGACGAGCGACGCCTTCTGGCCGTTCTCCTTCGCCTTCTGGTAGGTCTTCTCGGCTTCAGTCCGTTCCTGGATCTCGCCGACGATCTCGCGCTCGCCGACCCTCATGCGGAGTTCGTCGACGGCCGAGCGGTCGGGGAGCGGAAAGACGTAGATCCCCTCGACCCAGAGGTCGGTCGGATTCTCGAAACGCTGCGTCACCGTGGTGCGGGCGATCAGCCCGAAGACCTCGATGCCGACGCTCTGCTCCAGGGTCGGGGCGGAGCGATAGACGCCGTCGACGTCGGTGGCGAACATCAGCGTGCCGGTGGTGGCCTGGCGCGGCGTGGTGGGAGGGCCGAGGGCTTCGAGGCCCCGAACCGTGTGGCTCCTCAGCAGTTCGCCGATCGGAAGCGGTTGAGAACCGCCCTGGGCGAACAGGGCCGGCGCCGACAAGAAGACCAGGACCACAATGCTCGAATGGATGAACGGGAGGCGTTGGACGAGTGAGTTCTTCAAGAGATCCTCCTGGGTTGATCGATGGATCGACCCTGAAGGACGCTCGTGGCTTCGTGGTGTCGCGGCGGTGGCGAGATGGAGGCAAGCGGGTGGCACTTCGGTGGCACGTGGGCCTCCTGCGGCCGTTGCGCGCGAGCTTCCATTAGGCTTCGGCCGAGGAGCCCCTGGTGACGACCGCCCCTTCATCGACCCGCAAGCGCGTGGCCATCGTCGACGACGATGCTGCGATCCGCGAGAGCCTGACGATCGCGCTCGAGTTCCAGGACTTCGAGGTGGTGGCGTTCGAAGACGGCCAGGCCGCCTGGAGCGCCTGTGAGTCGGCGGCGAGTCTGCCCGCGCAGGTCTGGGTGCTCGACGTGATGATGCCGCGGCTCGACGGTCTGGAGCTCTGTCGCCGGTTGCGAGGGCTCTCGCAGACGGCGCAGATCCTGTTCCTGACCGCCAGGGACGAGGAACTCGACAAGGTCTCGGGTCTGTCAGCGGGTGCTGATGACTACCTCGGCAAACCGTTCTCGGCACTGGAACTGATCGCCAGGGTCGGGGTCTTGTCGCGCCGCGCGGGCCTCTTCCAATCGACGACCAAGGAGGCATCGGCTCCGGGCATGGAGGGTGCCGGCGAGTCTCCTGTCGTGGCAGGGCCCCTACGACTCGACTTCCAGCGTCACGAAGCGACCTGGAGCGGCCGGCCGATCAAGCTGTCCCTCACGCAGTTCCGCATCGTCGGCTGCCTCGCCCAGCGACCGGGCTTCGTGCAGAGCCGGGCGCGCCTGGTCGAAGCCGGCTACCCGCACGACCACTACAAGAGCGAGAAGACCATCGATACCCACATCAAGCGGATCCGGCAGGCTCTTCACGCGGTCGATCCCGAGGTCGATCCGGTCGAAGCCGTGCCCGGCGTCGGGTATCGCTGGCGCTGCGACGATCCCGGCCGCTTGCGGTCCGACGATCCCGGCCGCGAGGGTGACGCGGAGATCGAGTCCTGAGCCGGCTCCGTCGATCGATCTCGGGCATCGGCGTACGACTGCTGACCGTCAATCTGCTGCTCGTCTTCCTGCCGCTCGGCGCGTTCCTGACCCTCGACCGCCTCGAACGTCGACTGCTCGAGTCTCAGGAGCAGGCGATGGTCCAACAGGGTCGCCTGGTGGCAGCTGCGCTGTCGGATCCCGCCGCCTCGGATCCGGTGACTGGAATCCGACGGGAGCAGGCCTTCTCCCTGCTCTGGCGCCTGCAGCTCGAGACCCAGGCGCGAATCCGCATCCTCGACCGCGCCGGTCGGGTGCTGGCCGATACGGCCTCCTTCGGCCCGAAGCGGGAGGGTGACGCTGGGGCGGGCACGCCGGAGCCCGGTTCCGGTGAGTCGACCGTCGATCCCCGTTCCGACTGGGCTTTCCGACTTGGCGCCGCGCCGTTCCGCTGGTTGCAACGAATCCGTTCCGGCGCTGGAGCTGCCGAGGCACGCGCCGGCGAGGTCGTCGGGAAGAGCGTCACGGCGGCCGACCCGGGCCCGACCGTGCCCGGAGCGTCGGCGCCTGACGAACTGCTACCCCGTCGTCCGGGAGGCCCTGCAGGGTCGCTACGGTGCGACCTCCCTGCGCAACCCCGGCGCCCGTGCCGTGGTTCTCCACAGCGCGCTTCCGGTTCGCGCCGTCGCTCCCTTCCGGATGGCCGCTGCGGATTCGCCGGCCCTGGGGAGCGTCACTGCGGGCGAGATCCTCGGCGCGGTGCTGGTTTCGCAGTCGACGGCCCGCGTTCTGGCCTCTCTCGACCAGGCCCGTTCGGAGGTCGTCAGGGTGGTGCTGGCCTCGCTGGTCGTGGCGGTGTTGCTCAACCTGGCGCTGGCGATGACCATCGTGCGGCCGCTGCGTCGGCTGCGCCGTGAAGCCGAGGGCCTGCTCGACGCCGGCGGCCGCATGGTGGGGGAGTTCGAACCCTCGAGACGGCATGACGAGATCGGCGAACTGCGCGACTCGCTGGTCGCCCTCGCCGGTCGGCTGCGTCGCCAACAGAAGACCGCCGAATCCTTCGCCGCCGATGTCGCCCACGAGATCAAGGGGCCGCTGACCACCATCCGCAGTTCTGCCGAGATGCTGGGCGCGGTGACCGACGAGGCGCAGCGCCGTCGGCTGGTGGAGTTGATCGAGGGCAGCACGGTGCGGGCGGAGGACCTGTTGTCGAGCCTGCGCGAGCTGGCGGCGATCGAGGCCGGCCTGGAGGAGGAACACGAACTCTCCGAACTCGGGGTCGTTGCGGCGCTCTCGAGTTGCGAACTGGTGCAGCTGGTCGCCAACTTCGTCGACAGCCGGGCTTCGGCAGGGCAGGGGGTCGCACTGGAGACCCGCGTCGACGCCGTGAGAGTGCGGGGTCGGCCGGAACGGCTCGAGCAGGTGGTCGCCAATCTGGTCGACAACGCGATCGGCTTCTCTCCGGAGGACGAAGTGGTGAGGGTGACGATCGAAGCCGACGACGAAGAAGATCCCTCGGCCGCTGTCCTGCGAGTGATCGACCGCGGCCCGGGGATTCCGGAGCGCGATCTCGAGACCGTCTTTCAGCGTTTCTACAGCTACCGCCCAGCATCGGGAGCGGCGACGTCCGGTTCACCGCTCTCGGGCGCGCACACCGGTCTCGGTCTGTCGATCGTGCGCTCGATCGTCGAGGCCTACGGCGGCAGTGTCGTGGCTCGCAACGCGGTCGGTGGGGGGGCCGTGTTCGAGTGCCGCCTTCCCATGGCTCAGTAGGTTCGAACATCTTTGCTAGCCTCTTCGAGCCCATGAAGCCGTGCATTCAGATTCTCCTGCTGGCCGGGCTCCTCGCTTCGGCGTCTGACCTCGGCGCTCAGAGTGGGCGGTCCGAGCGACCGCTCAGTCCGTCGGGGCGCTCGGCGACCCAGGTCGGTGGCATCTGGGATGCCCGCTCCGGTTGGGTGAACGGTGACTGGATCGAGATCCGCTACGGCCGGCCGCTGAAGCGTGGTCGCGAGATCTTCGACGCCGACGACTTCGTCGAGTTCCTCAACGACGGCGCCGAGGTGTGGCGCGCCGGCGCGAACTACACGACGGTACTCGAGACCGAGATCGCGCTGGTGATCGGCGGCGTACGGGTCGGGCCGGGCGAGTACACGGTGTTCATCGACCTTGGCACCGACCCCTGGACGTTCGTGCTGTCGACCTGGCCGGCCCAGAAGCGCTACGACTACCAGAAGCGCGAGGCGCTCTTCGGCGCCTACGACTACACGCCCGATCGCGATCTGGTACGGGTGCCGAAATGGAGCTGTCGAGGAACTCCCCTGGTCGGTCGACCAGCTGTCGTGGCAGTTCTTCGACATGAGTGCCGACGGTGGGAGGCTGGCGATGCTGTGGGATCGACGGGTTGCGTCGGTGGCGTTTCGGGTTTCTCCGGACTGAGGGGAAACCTGATCCTTCGATGGCCTCGAAGGCTATTGAAACGAAGAACGGCGACGGGCCGCCCCGTCGCCGCTACCGCTTCGCTGCTCTTTCGATCAGTTCATCGGAGGGAACAAGGTGCAGTATTCGATCGTGATCGATCCGTCGCTGCCTTCGGTGCCGTTGGTTCCACCCGATCCGACGCCACCCGGGCCGCCCGGTCCGCCGACGCCGGTGTCGTTGGCGGAGTCACCGCCACCCTGACCGCCGTTGTCGCCGAGGCTACCCAGGAGACTCGAAGAGGTTCCACCAGAGCCCCCGTCGCCGGCGTTCTCGGTGCCGGTACCGCCGGCTCCACCGGTGAAGTTGCTGGCCGAGCCGATCGCACTTCCGAAGCCGCCACCGCCGCCGCCGGCGCCGCCGGCGGCCGTCGTCGGGGTGCCACCGGTGTCCCAGGCGCTGCTGCCGCCGGCTCCACCGCCGGCGCCGGAAGCGAGGCCCGTCGCGTCGTCACCCGTCTCGCCGGTGGTATCGCCGGCTCCACCGGCACCTCCGGCGGCGTTCTCGACGGCGGCCTCGAAGTTGCCGGCTTCGCCGCCGGCTCCGCCGTCACCGACCGTCAACATGATCGTTCCCGTAGCCGCGACGAGCGTGGGCCCGACGGTCTCGCCCGCGGCCCCCGCGCCGCCTGCGCCGCCGGTTCCGATTCCTGCCTGGGCAAGCGCGTTGATTCCCGTGCCGCCACCACCACCGCCACCGGCGCCGCCGGTGACGGTCACGGTGACCTCGGTGACGTCCTCGGGCAGCTCGTACTCGTATTCGCCCGCGATCGACCAGGTCTCCTGGACGGGCGTACATGAGATCAGCGTCCCCTCGGCGTGCACCGGCAGGCCGGCCATCGAGACCCTGGGGCTGTCCCAGCGGGTCGGGACCGCGGCCGAGGCTCCGACCGCCGCGGTGCCGATCAGGGCCTTCTTGAGGAAGTCGCGTCGGGCGTTGCGTTCGTTCTCCGTTGGTTCGGTGGAGACGGGTTCGAGTTCTTCAGGCTTCTTGGTCATGCTTCCCCTCCCAGGGCAGGAATCGTCAAGGTTGACGACAAGGTGACGATGTGTCGCGAGTCGGTCGTGTGCACGTCGAAGGTGCTGCTTCGATCGGCGGACGATGAAGAGATGTGTTCCAGAACTCTAGGAGAGTCGATGGGGATGGATCAAGCCTATCGACGGGGGTCGATTTGCCTCGGACTCGGCAACAGCGTCTTTGACTGGCGATGCGAGGAGTGCGACGATCACGGAAACTCCTGTCGAGTCCAGATTCGAGTCGACCGATCGCCGGCAGCGATCGGTCGGAGCCATGCTGCCCTCGACAGCCCGATGGAGAAAGTCCCATGCGTCACTTGAAGCGCCTCTCGTCGATTCTCCTGCTCGCGATACTGACGGCGCCGAACCTGGCCGCCGAAGTTCCACGCACCCCCTCGGGCCGCCCGGATCTGTCGGGCAACTACGACGTCGCGATGCTGACTCCGCTGCAACGCCCGGAACGCTTCGGCGACAACCTCTATCTCACTTCGGCTGAGGCCGAGGCGATCGAGGAGGCAGAGCGGCTGCGGTCGCTCAATCCCGCCAACGAAGGCGGCGGGGCGGATCGTGGAGCGCCGCCCGTCGGCGGCGATGGCTCGGTGGGCGCTGAGGGCAATGTCGGCGGCTACAACAGCTACTGGACCGACCGTGGCAGTGAGGTCTTCGCCATCGACGGCAAGTTCCGCACCTCGATCCTCTACGACCCGCCGAACGGCCGTTTGCCGCCGCAGACCGAAGAGGCAGCGGCTCGGTCGGCCGACCGGCCGCCGCGCGGCCGCAATACCGGCACCGCCTGGTGGCTCGAGCAGGGGGACGGGTCGGGTCCCTACGACGACATGGAACTGCGACCGCGCGCCGAGCGCTGCCTGATGGGTTTCGGCTCAACGGCGGGACCGCCGATGTTGCCGGTGCTCTACAACAACCTCAAGACGATCGTGCAGGCCGAGGACCACGTGATCATCCTCAACGAGATGGTGCACGATGCGCGGGTGGTGCGACTCGATTCCGAGCACGCGCCGCCAGGAGTGCGGCGGGCGCTGGGCGATTCGATCGGCTGGTGGGAGGGCGATACCCTGGTGGTCGACACCACGAACTTCGACGACAACCCGTCCATGTATGGAGCCTCTGGCACCCTGCATGCCGTCGAGCGCTTCACTCCGCTCGAGGGCGGCGACCTGCTCTATTCGTTCACCATCGAGGATCCGAACGTATGGACGACCTCGTGGAGTGGAGAGTATCGCTGGCCGCGGACCCCGACGCGGATGTACGAGTATGCGTGCCATGAGGGCAACTACGCTCTCGGCAACATCATGAGGGGTGCGCGTATGCTGGAGGCCGACGCGGGAGTCGCTTCGAGCGGCGCCGGACGCTGACCGGGCCCGGCATCGGGTTCGGGCGGTCGCCGACGGCGACCGTTTGGCGACACCATGAGGGGGCGGTGATGAGAATGACGAGAGCGGTTTCGATCGGTGGGTTGCTTCTGGCCTTCGCCGCCTGTACGCCCCCTGGGCCCAGGCCGCCGCAAACCGTTCGAGGCGACCACGTCGACTCGATCCACGGCGTCGAGATCGCCGACCCCTACCGCTGGTTGGAGGACCAGGACGATCCCGCGACCCGCGACTGGATCGCTCTCCAGAACGAGCACGCCGAGGCCGTGATCGGCGAGGGGGAGCTGCGCGAGGAGCTGCGGACGCGTTTTCGGGAACTGATCGACGTCGACGAGTTCGGCCCTGCGATGACGGGTGGTGACTTCGAGTACTTCACCCTGCGTCGTGCCGGCGAGGAGTTGCCGGTGATCTACCGTCGCCCCAAGCCGGAGGGGGAAAACCCGGTGAAGATCGACCCGGCGGCAGAGTACGAGGTCGTCCTCGACCCGCACTTCGATGAGTCCGGACCACTCGCTCAGGGTCGAACTCGCCGCCGTCCATCCCGACGGCAATCGGGTTCTCTACAGCGTTCGAAGGGGAGGGCAGGACGAGGTCGAACTGCGATTGCGCGACGTGGCCGCCGGCAGCGATCTGCCCGATTCCCTGCCCTGGGGCCTCTACTCGAGCGCCGCCTTCACGCGCGACGGACGAGGCTTCCTGTACGCCCATCGGTCGCGCTCGCAGGGTCCCCGCGTCCGCTTTCGTGAACTGGGCACCTCGAGCGAGATGGATCGCGAACTCTTCGGCACGGGCTACGGTCCCCGCAGTTTCCTCAACGTGACCGAGATCGACGACCAGGGCCGACTGCTCTACACCGTTCAGCACGGTTGGAGCAGCACAGAGTTGCATCTCGGCAGTCTCGAGGGCGGCGAGGTCACGCCGATCGTCAGAGGGTTCGAAGGACGGTCCTACGGTCGCTTCGTCGAAGACGAACTCTGGGTCCACACGAGCGTCGATGCCCCGAACAACCGTCTCGTCGTCATCGATCCGGCGACGCCCGAACCGGCGAACTGGCGTGAAGTGATTCCGGAGGGCGAACACGTGCTCCAGGACTACTCGCTGATCGAGGAGCGGTTGTACGTCACCTACCTGGTCGACCTGAGCGAGCGCATTCGTGTCTTCGACCTCGACGGCACGTTCGTCTCCGAGGTCGCCGTGCCCGATCTGCACAGCGTGTCGATCGCCGCCGCCGGACCGGGCAAGGCCCTGTTGACCCTCGAGTCGTTCCTGCAGCCCGAGGTGTCCTATCTGCTCGACCTCGAGAGCGGTGAGCGGGAGATCTTCCGGGACTCCGAGGTGCCCTTCGACGCCGGGGCCTGGGTTCTCGAGCAGGAGCGCTTCCGCTCCCGGGATGGGACCGAGGTGCCGATCGTCGTCGTGCGCACCGGCAGCCCCGTGAAGGAAGCGGCACCGGCGCTGCTGACCGGCTACGGCGGCTTCAATGTCGCCCTGACCCCGCGCTTCAACGCGCGGGTGGTCGTGTGGGTCGAGCAGGGTGGTGTCTTTGCCCAGGCCAACCTGCGCGGGGGAAGCGAGTACGGAGAGCGTTGGCATCGCGACGGCATGCTCGAGAACAAGCAGAACGTGTTCGACGACTTCATCGCGGCCGCCGAATGGCTCGTCGACGAGGGACTCACACAGACCGATCGGCTGGCGATCTCTGGCGCCAGCAATGGCGGACTGCTGGTGGCCAGCGCCTTCACGCAGCGCCCCGAACTCTTCCGTGCCGTGCTGTGCGGGTTCCCCGATCTCGACATGGTGCGGTCTTCGATCAGTTCACCGAAACCAACAACATGCCGGCGCTGCTCGAGTACGGAGATGCTTCGCTCCCCGAGCAGTTCGAGTTCCTGCGGCTGTACTCGCCCTACCAGGCCGTGACCGACGACACCGACTACCCTGCCGTGATGCTGACCTCCGGCGACAACGACACGCGCGTGCCGCCGCTGCAGGCCCGCAAGATGACGGCCGCCCTGCAGCATGCAACCTCGTCGCCATGGCCGGTGATCCTGCGCTACTCGGAGACCGCCGGCCACGCGGCGGGTCGTGGAGTACCGACGTCGCAGTCCGTCGAGGATCGTGCGGCGGAGTTCGCCTTTCTTCTCGGCCAGGTTGGCGCCGCGACCGACTGAGTTCACCGCGGTGAGTTGGACCGCGAACTTGGTTCCGCCCTGGGTGGGGAGGCGAGAGTTCGGCGGCCCTGGAGTCAGCGATCGAGCTTGCCTTCGATGACGTAGGTGAGGATGGCGACCACCTGCTCCGGCGACTCGGCGCTCGCCAGGGCAGCGGCGTTCACTTCCTTGAGCGCATGGGTGTGCTCAGGGAGGTGCAGCACGACGAGCGGTTTGCCGAGGGCGGCCGCGTAGCCGGCGTCGAAGGCAGCGTTCCATTGCTTGTACTGGTCGCCGAAGCGGACCACGACGACATCGGCGGCCGCCAGCAGGGTGCGGGTGCGGATCGCATTCACCTTGGCGCCCTTGTGGTCCTTCCAGAACCCCTCGGCTTCCTCGCCGAGGATGGCTACGCCACAGTCGTCGCTGGCGGCATGGTCGGTGACGGGCGCGGAGAACTCGACAGGCAGGCCCGTTCCCTCGCCCCAGCCACCACGCATCTCAGGGCGAGCAAGCTCTGGCATTTAGCGCTGAGTTGGAGTTCTGTTGCTGCAGCGCCACGCCGATGGCGTCGTCAGCGCC